>NZ_QQRQ01000026.1 GCF_003425665.1 Evtepia gabavorous | reverse complement strand
TTCTTCCCCTACGCCGTTGGAACGGCGGGGAACGGTGGTTTCCCAGCCGGGGCCCCATTTCTTGGGAAGAAATGGGGGAAAGAACCCCAGAGGGAAGAGGTTCTTCCCTCTGGACTCCCTTCTCTGGTGGGGTTGTGTGGGGGGAGGCTGTACCTCTTACGGGATACCTGGCCTGCGGCCCTCACAGCGAAAGGCCCGTAACGGCCCGCCCACCGGCTGGGCGGGCTGGGAACGTGGGGCGGTACCCTTTGGGAGAAGGCAGAGAGGAACCGTTTGGTTTCCCGCTTTCTCCTCCCGTCAACAAACCACTTCTCCCGCCCGCCCGAGCCGGTGGGCGGGCCATGAGGCGTTGGTCTTGGAGGCCGCAGGCCAGGCCCATACCGACCCAACCACCTTCCCCCGTTCCTCCACCAGAGAATGGGGTTCCAAGGGGGAGGAACCTCCTTCCCCTTGGTGTTCTTTCCCCTATTTCTTCCAAGAAATAGGGCCCCGGCTGGGAAACCACCGTTCCCCGCCGTTCCAACGGCGTAGGGGAAGAACCCCACACCGCCCCCATCCCAACGGCGATGGGGTTCAAAGCTCTTCAATCAGCGCCATCAGCGCATCCAGCAGCTCCTCCTGGGGCACCTGCCGCACCACTTCCCCATGGCGGAACAGGATTCCCTTCCCATTCCCCCCGGCAATGCCCACGTCGGCGGCGGCGGCCTCCCCGGGGCCGTTCACCGGGCACCCCATCACCGCCACGGTGATGGGCTTGGTGACGGTTTTCAGCCGCTCCTCCACCGCCTGGGCCAGGGGGATCAGGTCAATTTTGGTCCGTCCGCAGGTGGGGCAGGCGATGAGGTCCGGCCCCTCCCGGCGCAGGCCGATGGCCTTGAGGATGTCCCGGGCGGCGTAGACCTCCTCCACCGGGTCGGCGGTGAGGGTCACCCGGAAGGTGTCCCCAATCCCCAGGGCCAGCAGCCCCCCGATGCCGGCGGCAGACTTCAGGGTTCCCATCCGGGTGGTCCCCGCCTCGGTGACCCCCAGGTGGAGGGGATAGTCCGCCTGCTGGTGCATCAGCTCATAGGCCCCCATGGTGATGGGGACCGAGGAGGATTTGAGGGAGACACAGATGTCGTCAAAGTCGTACCGGTTGAGCAGGGCGATGTGGCCAAAGGCGGAGTCCACCATGGCCTGGGGCGTGACCCCGCCGTACTTGGCCAGAATGGGCTTTTCCAGGGAGCCCCCGTTGACCCCGATGCGGATGGGGATGTTTCTCCGGGCGCAGGCCCGGGCCACCGCCTTCACCCGGTCGGCTCCGCCGATGTTGCCGGGGTTGATGCGCACCTTGTCGGCCCCCGCCTCCACGCACTCCAGGGCCAGGCGGTAGTCAAAGTGAATGTCCACCACCAGGGGCAGGTCAATGGCCTCCTTGATCTTTCCCACCGCCTTGGCCGCGGCCAGGTTGGGCACCGCCACCCGGACAATCTGGCACCCGGCCGCCGCCAGCCGGCGGATCTGGGCCACGGTGGCCTCCACATCGTGGGTGGGGGTGTTGGTCATGGACTGGATGGACACCGGGGCCCCGCCCCCCACCGGCAGGCCGCCCACCTGAATTTGTTTTCCCATGCTTATTTCACCAGCTTCCAAATGTCACTGAAGGTGACCACCACCATCAGCAGAATCAGCAAGGCAAAGAAGATGCCGTGGAGCCAGGCCTCATACTTGGGGTTGAGCTTTCTGCCCGACAGGAGAAACCAGAGCTCCCCCACCAGCAGCAGGAAGATCCGCCCGCCGTCCAGGGCGGGGATGGGCAGCAGGTTCATAATGGCCAGGTTCACCGCGATCAAGGCGATGATGTAGCACACATTCTCCAGCCCGGCCACAATGCTGCCCCCCTGGCTGCCCGCCTCCCCCAGATAGGAGACAATGCCCACCGGGCCCGACATATCGTCCAGGCCCACCTGCCCGGAGACCAGCATCACCAGCCCCGACCAGACCGCCCGGGCAAAGTACCAGCAGGTGTTCCAGCTCTGCTTCATAAGGCCCGGGAAGGTGACCTCCTCCACGTCAAAATAAATGCCGTACATCTTCACCGTCTGGCCGTCCACGGTGTAATCCTGGGGCTGGAGGGGGAGGTCATCCAGGACCACCTTCTCCCCGTTCCGCTCCACCACCAGGTCCATGGTCTCCCCGGTGGCGGTGCTGAGCTGGGTGGACAGGTCGGAGTAGACAAAAATCCGGTGGCCGTTCACCGAGACAATCCGGTCCCCCGCCTGGAGTCCCTCCGCCCCGGCGCAGGAGAAGCCGTCCATGAAGTCCCGGACCACCGGCACCACATAGCTACCGGCGGTGCCGAACAGGATGGCCACCAGCACAAAGCCGGCAATGAAGTTCATCACCGACCCCGCGGCCAGAATGATGAGCTTCCGCCAGGGGGATTTGTTGGAAAAGGAGCGGGGGTTGTCGTTCTCCTCATCCTCCCCCTCCATGGCGCAGTAGCCCCCGATGGGAAAGGCCCGGAGGGAATACTGGGTCTCCCCCCGCTGGAAGGAGACCAGGGCGGGACCCATGCCAATGGCAAACTCATTGACCTGGACCCCCAGGAGCTTGGCGGTGAGGAAGTGTCCTCCCTCGTGGACCGCGATGAGCAGGCCGAAGAGGAGGATGCCGACGATGATATAGACAAGCAAATTGTTCACCTCAGAGATAGACTTGCCCCCTGGGGGGCGTTGTGGTTTTTTCTCGGCGCCGTTGGAACGGGCAGGAACTTTGGCTTCCCAGCCGGGGCCCCATTTCTCTGGAGAAATGGGGGAAAGAGCACCAGGGGCTGTGCCCCTGGACCCCGCGGGGGAAAGAGTTTCTTTCCCCCACACCCCTTTTCTCTGGACTGTTGTAGAAGCGGCGTGGGTTTTCTGTCGGCCTACCTGGCCTGCGGCCTCAAAGACCAACGCCTCATGGCCCGCCCACCGGCTCGGGCGGGCGGGAGAAGTGGTTTATTGTCGAGAGGAAAAAGTGGGAACCCGAACGGTTACTTTCTGCCTTCTCCCAAAGGGTACCCATCCACGTCCCCAGCCCGCCCAGCCGGTGGGCGGGCCGTTACCAGCGTGACAAAGAGAGGGCCGCAGGCCGGGTATCCCGTAAGAAGTACAGCCTCCCCCTCCACAACCCCACCAGAGAAGGGGGTCCCGGGGGAGGAACCTCCTCCCCCGGGGGTTCTTTCCCCCATTTCTTCCCAAGAAATGGGGCCCCGGCCGGGCAGGCCAAGGTTCCCTGCCGTTCCAACGGCGTAAGGAAAAACCCACAATGGGCCCCGCTCGGAAGGACCCCGTTCCCCGCCCTTCCCACGGCAAAGGAACCGCATCCCATCCCCCACCGGGTCCGGCTCAGCCCTCCGCCGCCCGGGCCGCCGCCCGCCGGGCCGCCTGATCCGCGGCCTGAATACTCTCCAGGGTCAGCGCGGCCGCCCGGGGAACGGTGTCCAGGGCAGCCTCCACCACCTGGGGAATCTGCAAAAAACCAATCTTCCCCGCCAGGAACCTCTCCACGGCCACCTCATTGGCACCGTTGAGAATCGCGGGGGCCGTTCCCCCCTCCCGGGCCGCCCGGATGGCCAGCGCCAGACAGCGGAAGGTCTCCAGGTCCGGCTGGGCAAAGGTGAGCTTTCCCACCGACAGCAGGTCCAGGGGCCGGGCGGGGCCGGGGGTCCGGTCCGGCCAGGACAGGGCGTACTGGATGGGCAGGCGCATATCCGGGTCCCCCAGCTGGGCAATCACGCTGTTGTCACAGTATTCCACCGCCGAATGGAGTATGCTCTCCCGGTGAATCAAAATTTGAATCTTCTCCGGGGGCACATCAAACAGAGACATGGCCTCCAGCAGCTCCAGGCCCTTGTTCATCAGGGTGGCCGAGTCAATGGTCACCTTGGCCCCCATGGACCAGTTGGGGTGCTGCAGGGCCCGGGCCGGGGTAACCCCCTCCAGTGCCTCCCGGCTCCAGCCGAAGAAGGGTCCGCCGGAGGCGGTGAGGAGGATGCGCCGGATCTCCTTGGGGGAGCTGCCCTGGAGGCTCTGAAAAATAGCCGAGTGCTCCGAGTCCACCGGGACGATCTCCGCCCCCTTCTCCCGGGCCCGGGCCATGACCAGGGGGCCGGCACACACCAGGGTCTCCTTGTTGGCCAGGGCGATGCGCTTGCCGCTGTCGATGGCGGCCAGGGTGGGGGCCAGGCCGGCAATGCCCACCAGGGCGGTCACCGCCGTGTCCGCCTGGGGCAGACGGGCGGCGGCCAGGACCCCCTCCTCCCCTGCCAGCACACGAATGTCCGTGTCCGACAGGCGCATAGCCAAAGCAGCGGCGGCGGTTGGGTCCGCTGCCGCTGCGAGGATGGGATGAAAGGTCCGGGCCTGCTGCTCCAGCAGGGCAATGTTGTGGTGGGCGGTGAGGGCCAGCACCCGGTGGCCGCAGGCGGCCGCCACCTCCAGGGTCTGCCGGCCGATGGAGCCGGTGGAGCCCAGAACAGACAGCGCCCTCATGCCCCCGCCCCCTTGCTGAAAGCCGGCAGCCAGAGGATCAGCAGCTCCATGAGCGGGGCGCAGAAGATCACGCTGTCAAAGCGGTCCAGCACCCCCCCGTGGCCGGGAAAGACATGGCCGAAGTCCTTGATTTTCCGGTTGCGCTTGACGTAGGAGAAAGCCAGGTCCCCCACCTGGGTGATGACGCCGCCCAGGATGCCGTAGACCGCCAGGAAGTAGTAATTGACCTCTACCTTGGTAATAAAGTGGAAGACCACCCCGTACAGGATGGCGATGACCACCCCCACCACCAGGCCGCCCACAGACCCCTCCACCGTCTTTTTGGGGGAGAGATGGGGGGTGAGGGGATGTTTGCCCAGAAACATGCCCACCAGCATGGCCCCGGCATCCACCACGAAGGGGATGAGGATGGGCAGGAAGATGTAGCTGGTCCGCAGCTCCAGAGCCCCCACCCGCACCACGGAGGACAGGCAGTAGGAGATGACAAAGGCAAAGAAGAAGCCCGCACCCACCCGGTCCATCTTCACCCGCAGATGGCTGGCGAAGGCCTCCAGAAAGACCGCCAGCAGGTAGACCAGCAGCACCAGCAGGCCCCACTGGCGGGGCTCCCCAAAGTAGACCCAGAAGGGGATGGCCAGGGCCACGATGGCGGTGTACAGGGCGATGCGGGGGTGGTTCATGCCAATGGCATGGAGGGCCTCATAGGTGCCCACCGCGGAGAGCACGGCGATGAGGGCGGGGGTAAAGGGCGCGGGCAGAACGTACAGGACCACCAGGATCACAGGCACGCCCACACAGGCCACCAGAATACGATTTCTCACGTTATACGCCTCCAAATCTGCGCTGACGCCGCTGGAAGTCCACCAGGGCCGCGTCCAGGACCGCGGGACTGAAATCGGGCCAGAGCACATCGGTAAAATAGAACTCGGCGTAAGCCGACTGCCAGGGCAGGAAATTGGACAGCCGCAGCTCGCCGCTGGGCCGGATGATGAGGTCGGGGTCGGGCACGGCCCGGCTGTCCAGGTACCGGGAGAAGACCTCGTCGGTGAGGTCCTCCACCCCCTGGCGGCCCGCCAGCACGTCCCGCCCCCAGGCCCGGGCGGCCCGGAGGATCTCATCCCGTCCGCCGTAATTCAGGCAGACGTTGATCTGATACTTGGCCCCCGCCACCGCCGCGCCGGTCTCCTCCGTCTCCAGGCAGAGGGTGCGCAGCTCCGGGGGCAGGGCCTCCAGGTCCCCGAAAAACCGGATGCGGAACCCGTCCTTCTCCATCTTCTCCAGGGCCTCCAGCAGGTACTTGCGCAGCAGGTCCATGATAGCGGAAACCTCCTCCACCGGACGTTTCCAGTTCTCGGTGGAGAAGGCGTAGACGGTGAGGTAGGGAATCCCCAGGTCCCGGCACCGGTAGGCGATGGTGCGGAAGGTCTCCGCCCCGGCGGCGTGGCCGGCGGTGCGGGGCAGCCCCCGCTTCTTGGCCCAGCGGCCGTTGCCGTCCATGATGATGCCGATGTGCCGGGGCAGCCTGGTCAGATCAGGCTCCGCCCCGGCCGCTGGCCGTTTTTTTCTATGCCAAAACGCCATGGCCCACCTTACACGGCCATGAGTTCGGCTTCCTTCTTGGCGGTGAGGTCGTCGATCTCTTTACAACGCTTGTCGGTGAGCTTCTGCATGGCCTCCTCCAGCTCCTTCAGGTCGTCCTCGGTGAGCTCGGACTTTTTCTTCATGGCCTTGAACTTCTCCATGGCATCCCGGCGGATGTTGCGGATGGCCACCTTGCCCCCCTCGCCGTACTTCTTCACCTGCTTGGTCAGTTCCTTCCGGCGCTCCTCGGTGAGCTGGGGGAAGATCAGGCGGATCACCTTGCCGTCGTTCTGGGGGTTGATGCCCAGCTCGGAGGCCAGCAGAGCCTTCTCCACCGCCTTGAGCAGGGTTCCGTCCCAGGGCTGGATCACCAGGGTCCGGGCGTCGGGGGTGGAGATGGAGGCCACCTGCTGGATGGGGGTCTCCGTACCGTAATATTCCACGGTGATCTTGTCCAGCACCGCGGCGTTGGCCCGGCCGGCCCGCACCCCGGCGAAGTCGCTGACCACCACCTCGATGGTCTTCTGCATTTTCACGTCGTATTCCTGATACAGTTCCTTCATGACTTTGTCTCCTCCTCTACAATGGTTCCAATTCTCTCTCCCATCACCGCCCGGAGGATGTTCTGAGGGTCCGCCAGGGCGAAGATCATCACAGGGATATGGTTCTCCAGGGCCAGGGACGTGGCCGTCAGGTCCATCACCTGCAGGTGGTCGGCCAGGACCTGGTCATAGCTGATGGCGTCGTACTTCACGGCGCCGGGGTCCTTCTTGGGGTCGGCACTGTACACCCCGTCGATGTTTTTGGCCAGGAGGATCATGTCCGCCTGGATCTCCGCCGCCCGGAGAACCGCCGCCGTGTCGGTGGAGAAATAGGGGTTGCCGGTGCCCCCGGCGAAGAGAACCACCTTCCCCTCCCGCAGGTACCGGTCAGCCGCCGGCTGGGAATGGATCTCCCCCACCGGGCCCATGGGAATGGAGGTGAGAACCCGGGCGGGCTGCCCCAGCTGCTCCAGCACGTCCTGGAGGGCCAGGCTGTTGATGACGGTGGCCAGCATGCCCATTTGGTCGGCCCGGGCCCGCTCCATCCGGCCGCCCCCGTCCTTGACCCCCCGCCAGAAGTTGCCGCCGCCCACCACCAGGCCCACCTGGACCCCGTGGCGGACACAGTCCTGCACCACCTGGCATACCTGCCGGGCAAAGGCGAAATCAATGCCCCGGCCCGGCGCGCCGGCCAGAGCCTCGCCGCTGATCTTCAGCAGAACGCGCTGATACGTTGGTTTCTCCATAGGTACCTCCCTTGCCCGCCCCAGGGGGAGCGGGTCTGCTTCCTGACCGCCCCGGCCCGGGGGACGGAGCGGCATTCTGTTGTGGCTATTTTACTATAACTGCGCTGGTTTGCATAGGGGGTTTGCCCAACTTTTTGGAAAAAAGCCCGAAAATCCCCGGCGGACAGGGCCCGGTCTGGTCTCTTTTCCCCGAGAAGCTTGCGGGAGAAATCGCTTGCGTGAAATCCCACAATTTCACTGGGCTGTAATCTGTCTATTTTCGTCGTCTTTTTCTCCGGGTTCCATTGACTTTCTCCCGGCTGTCTCCTACAATGAGGACCGTTCTTTTCAGAACACGCTGACCACGGAGCGGACCCGGTTGGCAGCGTGGGGCGGGGCGCCGCGTATGCTCTCTCAACGCACGTCTTCCTGTTTGCCGGTGCCTGTGCCCCCCTGCGATTTCCTCCGCCGTCATCCCTGGCTGTTCGGGTCCGCTCCCGCGGCGCTTTCCTCTGGGAAAGGGCCGTTTTTTTGTGCCTTCGCCGCGCCGATTCCTATTGCGGCGGAGCGGGGGAATGCTTTATCATCTATAATAGATGATAGCGTGACAGAGAACACTGCACTTTACGTTGGGGAGGTAAGCTGGGATGCCAAACGAGAAGGTAGAACGGTGCGCGTGGGCAACAACGGACCTGTACCGGGCGTACCACGACAAGGAATGGGGAAACCCGGTCCATGCGGACGATAAATTGTTTGAAATGCTGATCCTGGAAGGGATGCAGGCGGGGTTATCGTGGCTGACCATACTGAACAAAAGAGAGGCCTTCCGAGAGGCCTTCGATCAGTTTGACTGCAGAAAAGTCGCCTGCTATGACGACGCAAAAATTGAGGAACTGATGCAAAATGAAAAAATTGTCCGCAATCGCTTAAAGCTTAAATCAGCGGTCACAAATGCCCAGCAGTTCCTCAAAATACAAGCGGAATATGGCAGCTTTGATGCATTTATATGGTCCTATGTGGATGGGAAGCCCATCCGCAACCATTTCACTTCGGAAGAGGAGGTTCCCGCAAGGACCCCTCTCTCGGACAGAATCAGCAAAGATTTGAAAAAACGTGGTTTTAAGTTCGTAGGCAGTACGATCATATATGCCTATATGCAGGCAGTCGGCATGGTAAACGACCATGTGAAACGATGCCATCTATATCAGCCTTGAAACCAGTTTTGGGGAATTCTCCCTTCAAATTTCATCGTTTCCATAAAATTTTCTGGAATTTAACTCCTTTCTCCTGTAATATCTTCTAATTTTTCTCTTTTCTCTCTCCCCCTCTTGACAATTCCCCCGCCAGAGAGTAACGTGTTAAACAGACAATGAAATAGCGATCTTCAGGGCAGGGTGAAATTCCCGATCGGCGGTATAGTCCGCGAGCCGCGCAGCGGCAGGATTTGGTGTGATTCCAAAACCGACAGTATAGTCTGGATGGAAGAAGATGGATGACATACGCGGGGTCTCCGCGTCTGTTCGTCGTGGATTGCTCTGGGATGATGCCTCATTCCAGAGTTTTTTGATGGACAGAGAGAGGAGATCGCTGTGCTGGTTTTGTGCGCTCTGAAGATTGGCTTCAGAGCGTTTTTTCTTGCGCGGAGGTGATCAAGATGACAGATCAGGACTATATGGCCCTGGCTTTGGACCTGGCCCAAAAGGGGGCCGGCTGGACCAGCCCCAACCCCATGGTGGGGGCTGTGCTGGTGAAGCAGGGGCGGATCATCGGCCAGGGGTACCACGCCCGGTGGGGAGACCTCCACGCCGAGCGGGCGGCGCTGGCCGCCTGCCGGGAGGACCCCGCCGGCTCCACCCTCTACGTCACCCTGGAGCCCTGCTGCCACCAGGGAAAGCAGCCCCCCTGCACCCAGGCCATTCTGGAGGCCGGCATCACCCGGGTGGTGGTGGGCTCCGGGGACCCCAACCCCCTGGTGGCCGGCCAGGGCCTGGCCCAGCTTCGGGCCCAGGGGGTCCAGGTGACCGTGGGGGTGCTGGCGGAGGAATGCCGGGCCCTGAACCACGTGTTCTTTCACTACATCCAGACCGGCCGGCCCTATGTGGTGCTCAAGTACGCCATGACCCTGGATGGCAAGCTGGCGGCCTACACCGGGGCCTCCCAGTGGATCACCGGGGAGGCCGCCCGCCGCCACGTCCACACCCAGCGCGGCCGCTACCGGTCCATTCTGGTGGGGGTGGGCACGGTGCTGGCCGACGACCCCCAGCTCACCTGCCGGATGGAGGGGGGGCGGAACCCCCTGCGCCTGGTCTGTGACACCCACCTGCGCACCCCTCTCACCGCCCAGGTGGTAAAGACCGCCGGGGAGATCCCCACCTGCCTGGCCACCTGCGTCACCCAGGAGGGGCGGCTGGCCCCCTACCGGGACCTGGGGGTCCAGATTCTCCCCCTGCCCCAGGGGGCCGACGGCCGCGTGGACCTGGCCGCCCTGGTCACCCTGCTGGGGAAGATGGGGGTGGACAGCGTCCTGGCCGAGGGAGGCGCCCAGCTCCACTGGGGGCTGGTGCAGGCGGGGCTGGTGAACAGGGTCCAGGCCTATCTGGCTCCCAAGCTCCTGGGGGGGCAGGGGGCCAAGTCCCCGGTGGGGGGCCAGGGCTTTCCCCACCCGGACCAGGCCCTCTCCCTCTCCTCCCCTACCCTCACCCGTCTGGGGGAGGACATTCTCTTGGAAAGCGAGGTGACCGGGTAAATGTTTACCGGTATCGTGGAGGAAATGGGCACCGTAAAGGCCATCCGCAAGGGGCCCCACAGCGCCGTGGTGGAGATTCAGGCCCAGGTGGTGCTGGAGGACCTCCACATCGGCGACAGCATCGCTGTCAACGGGGTGTGCCTCACCGCCACCGCCTTCTCCCCCGCCGGCTTCACCGCCGACGTGATGCATGAGACCTTGAACCGCTCCGCCCTGGCGCTCCTCCGGCCGGGCAGCCGGGTGAATCTGGAGCGGGCCCTGGCCGCCGGCGGCCGCTTCGGCGGCCACATCGTGGCCGGCCATGTGGACGGGGTGGGCACCGTCCAGCGGATCACCCGGGACGACAACGCCGTCTGGTATACCATCGCCGCCGGCCCGGAGATTCTGCGCTACGTGGTGGAGAAGGGCTCCATCGCCATCGATGGCATCAGCCTGACGGTGGCCAGGGTGGACGGCCAGTCCTTCGCCATCTCCGCCATTCCCCACACCGTCTCGGTCACCACCCTGGCCCACCGGCGGGTGGGGGACCCTGTGAATTTGGAAACCGATGTCCTGGGAAAGTATGTGGAAAAGCTCCTCCAGCCCCTTCAGGCGGAGGCCCCGCCCCCTTCCGGGATCACCCGAGATTTTTTAACCCGCTGCGGCTTTTGAGCCGGGAAAGGAATGACCCCATGTTTCAGTACAACACCATTGAAGAGGCCCTGGAGGACCTGCGCCAGGGCAAGATGATCCTCTGCACCGACGACCCCGACCGGGAGAACGAGGGGGACCTCATCTGCGCGGCAGAGTTTGCCACCACGGAGAACGTCAACTTCATGGCCACCCACGGCAAGGGCCTCATCTGCATGCCCATGTCCTATGGGTACGTCCAGAAGCTCCAGTTCCCCCAGATGGTCACCCGGAACACCGACAACCACGAGACCGCTTTCACCGTCTCCATCGACCACGTGGACACCACCACGGGCATCTCCGCCGCCGAGCGGGCCCTCACCGCCAGAAAGTGCGTGGACCCCGACGCCAAACCCCAGGACTTCCGCCGCCCCGGCCACATGTTCCCCCTGCTGGCCAAGGACAACGGGGTCCTGGAGCGCAACGGCCACACCGAAGCCACCGTGGACCTCATGCGCCTGGCCGGCCTGCGGGAGGTGGGCCTGTGCTGTGAGATCATGGGGGAGGATGGCACCATGCTGCGCTCCCCGGCCCTCCAGGAGAAGGCCAAGCAGTGGGGGCTGAAGTTCATCACCATCCGGGACCTGCAGAACTACCGCAAGCGCCACGAGGTCCTGGTGGACCGGGTCACCGTCACCAAAATGCCCACCCGGTACGGGGACTTCCTGGCCTACGGCTATGTCAACAAGCTCAACGGCCAGCACCATGTGGCCCTGGTGAAGGGGGAGATCGGCGACGGCCAAAACCTGCTGTGCCGGGTCCACTCCGAGTGCCTCACCGGGGACACCTTCGGCTCCCTGCGCTGTGACTGCGGCCAGCAGCTGGCCGCCGCCCTGGCCCAGATCGAGGCCGAGGGCCGGGGGGTCCTCCTCTACATGCGCCAGGAGGGCCGGGGGATTGGCCTGATCAACAAGCTCCGGGCCTATGCCCTCCAGGACGAGGGCATGGACACCCTGGAGGCCAACCTGGCCCTGGGCTTTGCCGGGGACCTGCGGGAGTATTACATCGGGGCCCAGATTCTCCGGGACCTGGGGGCCAAAACCCTCCGCCTGCTCACCAACAACCCGGACAAGGTCTACCAGCTGGCGGACTTCGGCATGGCGATTCAGGAACGGGTCCCCATTCAGATGGCCGCCACCGCCCACGATCTGTTCTACCTCCAGACCAAGCAGAAGAAAATGGGCCACATCCTCAGTTACTGAGTTCCCCGCCCCAAGGGGCGGAACCATCCCAACCACAGATGAAGGAGAGACACTGCCATGAAAACTTTGGAAGGCGCGCTGGTCGCGCAAAACATGAAGGTGGCCCTTGTGGCCGCCCGGTTCAACGAGTTCATCACCGCCAAGCTCATCGGCGGGGCCCTGGACGGACTCAAGCGCCATGGGGTCCCGGAAGAGGCCATCCACCTGGCCTGGGTCCCCGGCGCCTTTGAGATCCCCCTGGTGGCCAGCAAGCTGGCAAACAGCGGAAAGTACGACGCCGTGATCTGCCTGGGGGCGGTGATCCGGGGGAGCACCAGCCACTATGACTACGTCTGCGCGGAGGTCTCCAAGGGCATCGCCACGGTCTCCCTCCAGAGCCAGATTCCCGTGCTCTTCGGCGTCCTCACCACCGACACCATCGAGCAGGCCATTGAGCGGGCCGGCACCAAGGCGGGCAACAAGGGCTATGACTGCGCCCTGAGCGCCGTGGAGATGGTGAACCTGCTGCGGGAGATTGGGGACTGAGGGGGCCTTTTCCGCCGCGCTGAAAAAAAACACCGCCGGAGCCTGTGGGGCACGGCGGTGTTTTTGGTTTGGGCAGGGGGTTGGGGGGGCAGCCTGCCTGGATGGGGGTGCAAGGTTTTCTCACACCGTTGGAACGGGCGAGAACCTTGGCTTCCCAGCCGGGGCCCTATTTCTTTGAAGAAATAGGGGAAAGAACACCAAGGGGCTTTGCCCCCTGGACCCCCGCAGGGGAAAGAGTTTCTTTCCCCCACACCCCTTTTCTCTGGACTGTTGTAGAAGCAGCGTGGGTTTCCTGTTGGCCTACCTGGCCTGCGGCCTCTAAGACCAACGCCTCATGGCCCGCCCACCAGCTTGGGCGGGCGGGAGAAGTGGTTTATTGACGGGAGGAGAAAGAGAAAAACCGAAAAGGCCATTCTCCGCCTTTTCCCAAAGGGTACCCATCTGCGTCCCCAGCCCGCCCAGCCGGTGGGCGGGCCGTTACGGGCCTTTCGCTGGGAGGGCCGCAGGCCAGGTAATAAGTGAGAAGTACAGCCTCCCCCACACCACCCCACCAGAGAAGGGGGTCCCGGGGGAGGAACCTCCTCCCCCGGGGGTTCTTTCCCCCATTTCTTCCCAAGAAATGGGGCCCCGGCCGGGCAGGCCCCGTTCCCCGCCGTTCCAACGGCGTAGGGAAAGGCCCCCACCACGGTCCCTACCCAGACAGGCCCAAGGGCGTCCCCCCTCACCCCTCCTGTGCCGCGATCTTCTCCGCCAGCTCGGTGAGATACACCCACCGCTCCATCTTCTCCTCCAGGGCAGCCTTCTCCCGCGCCTGCTCCTCCGTAAGCTCCTGGAGCTTCACATAGTCGCTGCCGCAGGCGGCCATCTGGGCCTCCAGCGCCCCGATGCTGGTCTCCAGGGCGGCAATGTCGTCCTCAATGGTGTCAAACTCCCGCTGCTCCTTGAAGGTGAATTTCAGCTTCTTGGGCCGCTGGGGTCTGCCCGGGGCGGGCTTTTTGGGGGCCTTCTCCCGGCTGGCGGCCACCTGGGTCCGCTTTTCCAGGTAGTCGGTGTAGTTGCCGGTGTACCGCCGGACCACGCCCCCCTCCCCTACCTCGAAAATTTCCCGGGCCATCTTGTCCAGGAAGTACCGGTCGTGGGACACGGCGATCACCGCCCCGGGGAAGGTCTCCAGATAGGACTCCAGAATGGCCAGGGTGGTCACGTCCAGGTCGTTGGTGGGCTCGTCCAGCAGCAGGATGTTGGGGGCCTCCATGAGCACCGACAGCAGGTACAGCCGCCGGCGCTCCCCGCCGGAGAGCTTGCCGATGGGCTGCCCCTGGAGCTGGGTGGGAAAGAGGAACCGTTCCATCATCTGGGCGGCGGAGAAGTTCCCCTCCCGGGTCTTTACCTCCCCGGCGATGCTGTGGATAAAGTCGTATACCCGCTGATCCGGGTCCAGCTCCCGGCCCTCCTGGGAGAAGTAGCCGATACGCACCGTCTCGCCCCAGTCGATGGTGCCGCTGTCCGGGGCGAGCTTCCCGGCAAGGAGGTTCAGCAGGGTGGACTTTCCCGCCCCGTTGCGCCCCACGATGCCCACCCGGTCCTCCCGGCCCACCCCGTAGGAGAAGGACTGGAGAACCACCCGGTCCCCAAAGGCCTTGGAGACCCCATGCAGCTCCACCGTCTTCCGTCCCAGGCGGCTGGAGAGAGTGGCCATCTGCACCGCCCCGTCGGTCTCCGGGCCGGTCTGGGCCTTGAGGGCCTCGTACCGGGCAATGCGGTCCTTGTTCTTGGTCCGCCGGGCCTGGGCTCCCCGCATGATCCACTGGTACTCCACCCGGAGGATGGACTGCCGCTTGCGCTGGGCGGCCTGCTCCCGCTCCTCCTGCTGGGTTTTGATGGCCAGGTATTTGGAGTAATTGGCCTCATAGTGGCGGATGTGGCAGTGGGAGAGCTCCGTGATCCGGTTGCACACCCGCTCTAAAAAGTAGCGGTCGTGGGTGACCATGATCAGTCCCCCGTTGAACTTCCGCAGACGGTCCTCCAGCCAGAGGACCATGTCGCTGTCCAGGTGGTTGGTGGGCTCGTCCAAAATGAGCACATCCGCCGGGTGGAGGAGGACCGCCGCCAGGGCCACCCGCTTGCGCTGGCCGCCGGAGAGGGTCCCCACCGGCTGGGCAAAGTCCGTCAAGCCCAGCCGGGTGAGCATGGCCTTGGCCTCATAGTCCAGAAGGGCCCGGGTGTCTGGGGAAAACCCGGCAAAGACCTGCTCCAGCACCGTGGCCCCCGCCTCCATGGGGGGATTCTGGGGCAAAAAGCACACCTGAACATTGGGGTCTCGGGTGACGCTGCCCTGGTCGGGGGGCTGCTGGCCGGCCAGGACCCGGAGAAAGCTACTCTTTCCCGTGCCGTTGATGCCGATCAGGCCCACCTTGTCGCCCTGGCTGAGGTAGAGGGTCACGTCGTCCAGCAGTGGCTTGAGGCCGAAGTTGAGGCTGATGTGTTCTGCGGAGAGCAGCATAGGGGATTCCTCCTTTGGGTCCCTGTGGGGGACGGTGTGGTTGTGGCTGGATGGGCAAAAGGATGGTTTTTCTCCTGCGCCGTTGGAACAGGCGGGAGCGGGGGCCGCCCGGGCGGGGGCCCTTGTGGGTTTCTCCCTACGCCGTTGGAACGGCGGGGAATCTTGGCTTACCCAGCCGGGGCCCCATTTCTTGGGAAGAAATGGGGGAAAGAACCCCAGAGGGAAGAGGTTCTTCCCTCTGGACTCCCTTCTCTGGTGGGATTGGGTGGGGGGAGGCTGTACTTCTTATGGGATACCCGGCCTGCGGCCCTCACAATGGAAGGCCCGTAACGGCCCGCCCACCGGCTGGGCGGGCTGGGGACGTGGACAGGTATCCTTTGGGAAAAGGCAGAGAGGAACCGTTCGGGTTCCCGTTTTTTCCTTCCGTCAACAAACCACTTCTCCCGTCCGCCCAAGCTGGTGGGCGGGCCATGAGGCGTTGGTCTTGGAGGCCGCAGGCCAGGCCCCTACCTGACGGAACCACCTTCCCCCGTTCCTCCCACCAGAAAATGGGGTTCCAAGGGGAAGGAACCTCCTTCCCCTTGGTGTTCTTTCCCCTATTTCTTCCAAGAAATAGGGCCCCGCCCGGGAGGGCCAAGTTCCTGCCCGTTCCAACGGCACAGGAGAAAACCCACACTGGCGCGGGACGCCCCCTTCCTCACAGCAGAAAGGAGGTCACCACCGGCAGCGTCACCGCGCAGAGAATGGTGCTGAGAAAGTTCACCCGGGAGGCAAAGGTGTCATCCACCCCATAGCGGATGCTGAGGATGGAGACCATCGCCCCGCTGGGGCAGGCGGCGATGACCGTGAGCACCCCCAGGGTGGTGCCCTCCAGGAACAGCCCCAGCACCAGCCAGACCAGCAGCGGGCACAGCAGCAGCCGCACCAGGCTCACCACATAGGCCTTCCCGTCCCGCAGGGCCTGGCCCATGGGGACCCGGCTCAGGGAGATGCCAATGACGATCATGGACAGGGGGACCGTGGCGCCGCTGAGGGTTTTGATGGTGTCCCCCACCAGGGCAGGCAGGGGGATGTGGAGCAGGAAGATCACCATGGCCGCCAGGGTGCCCACCAGGGCGGGGGAAAAGACCTCCCGCAGGGTCACCCGTCCCTGGCCTTGGCCCGCCCGCAGCCGGCTGACCCCTAAGGAGAACAGGAGCAGGTTAAAGGGCAGGGTGGTCAGGGAGGCGCAGAAAACGGCGCTCTCCCCAAACAGGGCCTCCACCACCGGGAAGCCCACAAAGACGTTGTTCATAAAGAACACCGACAGCCAGGCCGCCGTCCGGTCCCCCTGGGAGAGGGGCAGCAGCCGGGCGCAGACCCAGCCCAGCACCCCCGCGATGGCAAAGAGGACAAACACCGCCGCCACCACCACCGCCATCTCCCCGCCGGTGAGCAGGGGCTGCACCCCCACCACCGAGGAGAGAATGGTGGCCACAATGAAGACGTTGGCCACCAACCGGCTGGTTTTTTGGCTGAAGGCGCTGTCCACCCACTGGGCCTTGGCGGCGGCGAAGCCCACCAGCATGAGGAGGACCAGCATCACCATTTTTTCCAGGGCGACCCATCCGGCCATGGTATATCACACTCACTTTCTCTGTTTTCTTCTCTTTTCCACAGGAATCCCTCCCCGGGGCCAGGCCCTGGAGAGGGATTTTGGGTTCTATCTCACGTTCCCACGGGGAACTGCCCCGGGCATCACACGGTGATCTCCGCCCCTGTGCCCTGGAGGGCGTCGGGATAGCGGTCCAGCACCGGCCGGACCTGCTGGTCCAGGAACCGCTCCACCTGCTGGGGGCAGCAGCCGATGTAGGCGGCGGGGTCCAGATGGCGGAAAACCTCCTGCCGGCTCAGGCCAAAGGCAGGGTCAGCGGCGATGCGCTCCAGCAGGTCGTTGTCCTTCCCCTCCCCCTTCACCCGCTGGCCGGCGGCCAGGGCGTGGGTGCGGATGCGCTCATGGAGGGCCTGACGGTCTCCCCCCCGCTTCACCGCATCCATGAGGATGTTCTCCGTGGCCATGAAGGGGAGCTCCTCCAGCACGTGCTTTTCAATGACCTTGGGGTGGACCACCAGGTTGGCGGCCACGTTCTCATAGAGGTTCAAAATGGCGTCGGTGGCCAGGAAAGCCTCCGACACGGCGATGCGCTTGTTGGCCGAGTCGTCCAGGGTGCGCTCAAACCACTGCAGGCAGGCGGTCATGGCCGGGTTGAGCCCGTCGGCGATGACGTACCGGGCCAGGGCGCAGATGCGCTCGCTGCGCATGGGGTTGCGCTTGTAGGGCATGGCGGAGGACCCCACCTGGTGGGCCTCAAAAGGCTCCTCCACCTCCTTCATGTGGCACAGCAGCCGCAGGTCGGTGGCAAATTTATGGGCCGACTGGGCAATCCCCGCCAGGGTGGACAGAACGGCCGCGTCCACTTTGCGGGTATAGGTCTGGCCGGAGACGGGCTGAACCTGGTCGGGGGCAAAGCCCATTTCCCGGGCAATCCGCCGGTCCAGCTGCCACACCTTCTCCTGGTCCCCCTCAAACAGCTCCAGGAAGCTGGCCTGGGTGCCGGTGGTGCCCTTACAGCCCAAAAGCCGCAGATGGGACAGGCGGTACTCCAGCTCCTCCAGGTCCTGGAGGAGCTCATACATCCACAAGGTGGCCCGCTTGCCCACGGTGACCAGCTGGGCGGCCTGATAGTGGGTATAGCCCAGGGTGGGCATGGCCTTGTACTGGCGGGCAAACCGGCCCAGGGCTGCCAGGACCCGTACCAGTTTGTCCCGGAGGAGGGTCAGGCCCTCTTTCATTAAAATGATATCGGTGTTGTCCCCCACGTAGCAGCTGGTGGCCCCCAGGTGGAGGATGGGCATGGCACTGGGGCACTGGGCGCCGTAGGCGTGGATGTGGGCCATCACGTCATGGCGGAGCTCCCGCTCCTTCTCCTGGGCCAGGTCATAGTTGATGTGGTCCTTCTCCCGCTCCAGCTCGTCGATCTGCCCCTGGGTGATGGGCAGGCCCAGCTCCTTCTCCGCCCGGGCCAGGGCAATCCACAGCCGGCGCCAGGTGGTGAATTTTTTATCGGGAGAAAAAATATACAGCATCTCCCGGCTGGCGTAGCGGGAGGCCAAGGGGCTTTCATAGGTGTCTTTCATGGGGACCACTCCTCTTTCCTTTGTGTGGACTGTTGCAACGGATCATTAGAACCCGGTTATTTTATCACAAAACAGGCAGGGAAACAATCCCCTTTCCCCCGCCCTGCGGCTGTGCTATACTGAAAAAAACACCTGTCAGGAGGATTTTATCAATGGAAATCAGAACCGCCGCCCCCCAAGACCTGCCCGCCGTGACCCGGCTGGAGGCCCTCTGCTTCCCCCCGGCGGAGGCCGCCCCGAAAGCGGCCTTCCGGGACCGCCTGGCCGCCTGCCCCCAGACCTGCTGGCTGCTGTGGGAGGGGGACACTCTGCTGGCCATGGTCAACGGCATGACCGTCCAGACCCCGGACCTCACCGACGCCATGTATGAGACCACCGCCCTCCACGACCCCGCCGGGCCCTGGTTGATGATCTTTGGCGTGGACACCCACCCGGACCACCGCCGCCGGGGATACGCCGGGCGGCTGCTCCGTCACGCCATCCAGGCCGCCCGGGACCAGGGGCGGGCGGGGGTGGTGCTCACCTGCAAGGAGCGGCTGCTGCCCTACTATGCCAAGTTCGGGTTTGTCAGCGAGGGGGTGTCCGCCTCGGTGCATGGCGGGGCGGTGTGGTACCAGATGCGGCTGGCTTTTTGAGGGCGGGCCTGCCGCGGTTGGCGTGGGGCCGCGCTGGGCAGCGTTCTTTTGGGGGGCTTCCCCACGCCGTTGGAACGGGCGGGAACGGGGGCCTGCCCGGCCGGGGCCCCATTTCTTGGGAAGAAATGGGGGAAAGAACCCCAGAGGGAAGAGGTTCTTCCCTCTGGACTCCCTTCTCTGGTGGGGTTGTGTGGGGGGAAGTTGTACTTCTCGCTGGTTACCTGGCCTGCGGCCCTCACATTGAAAGGCCCGTAACGGCCCGCCCACCGGCTGGGCGGGCTGGGGACGTGGGTAGGTACCCTTTGGGAGAAGGCAGAGAGGAACCGTTTGGTTTCCCGCTTTCTCCTCCCGTCAACAAACCACTTCTCCCGCCCGCCCGAGCTGGTGGGCGGGCCATGAGGCGTTGGTCTTGGAGGCCGCAGGCCAGGTAGGCCGACAGAAAACCCACGCCGCTTCTACAACAGTCCAGAGAAAAGGGGTGTGGGGGAAAGAAACTCTTTCCCCCACGGGGTCCAGGGGCACAGCCCCTGGTGCTCTTTCCCCCATTTCTCCAGAGAAATGGGGCCCCGCCCGGGAGGGCCAAGTTCCTGCCGTTCCAACGGCGCCGGGAGACCCCACAAGCCCCCCGCCCGGGCGCCAGCCGCTCCCGTCCATTTCGACAGTGCCGGGACAAACCGCCCCAGACCGCCAAACAGCGGGCTTCCCCCTCGGGAAGCCCGCTGTCACATTCTGTCATGGAATCTCCGCTCAGGCGTTGGTCAGGAATTTCTCCAGCCGGTCCAGTCCCTCCTTGATGTTCTCCATGGACACGGCAAAGGACCACCGGACATAGTGGGGCGCGCCGAACCCGGTGCAGGGCACCACCGCCACCAGTCCCTCCCGGAGAAAGACGTTGGCAAAGTCGTCGGCGTCACGGATCTCCACCCCGTAGAGGGTCCTGCCGATGAGCTCCTCCAGGTTCATCAGCATGTAGAAGGTGGCCTCGGACCGGACCGGATGCACCCCGGGGATGGCGGACATGCGCTGGTAGAGGTAGTCCCGGCGGACCTCAAACGCCCGCCGCATGGCCTCAATCTCCGCCTGGGAGCCCCCAAAGGCCTCCTCCGCGGCGGCTTGGGCGATGGAGCAGGTCCCCGACAGGCTGTGGCTGAGGTAGTTGCTCATCACCTGGACAATCTCCCGCCCGGCCGCGGCGAATCCGATCCGCCAGCCGGTCATGGCGTAGGTCTTGGAGGCACCGCTCACCAGAATGGTCCGCTCCTTCACCGCCTGGGACAGGGAGGGGAAGGAGACAAACTCCTTGCCGTCAAAGACCAGCTTGCTGTACATCTCATCGGCGATGACATAGAGGTCGGCCTCCACGCACACCTGGGCAATGGCCTCCAGGTGCGCCCGGCTGTAAATCATACCGGTGGGGTTGGAGGGACTGTTGAGGATGAGGGCCTTGGTCTTGGGGGTGATGGCCTGGCGGAGCTGCTGGGGGGTCAGGTTGAAGCCGGAGGCCTCGGTGGTCTCCACCACCACAGGGACGCCGCCAGCCATCTTAATCAGCTCGTAATAGCTCACCCAGTAGGGCGCGGGGAGGATGACCTCGTCCCCTGGGTTCAGGAGGGTCTTCAGGGCCACATAGAGAATGGGCTTGCCGCCCCCGCTGACCACAATCTCCTCGGTGGTATAGTCCAGCCCCCAGTCCTCCTGCAGCCGCTTGCGCACCGCCTGGCGCAGGGCCAGGGTGCCGGGGGTGGGGGTGTATTTGGTCTGGTCGTTCTCAATGGCACGGATGCCGGCCTGCTTGATGTGCTCCGGGGTGGGGAAATCCGGCTCTCCCACGCTGAAGCCGATGACGTCGATGCCCTCGGCGCGCATTTTCTTAAACTGCGTGTCGATGGCCATGGTGGTGGATGCCCGGACAGACTGGGCAAGTGTGGATAATGCTTTCATAAACAGCAGGCCTCCCAATAATGTAAATTCCATAGATTTTCATTTCT
Organism: Evtepia gabavorous; assembly: GCF_003425665.1. Lineage (GTDB taxonomy): Bacteria > Bacillota > Clostridia > Oscillospirales > Oscillospiraceae > Evtepia > Evtepia gabavorous. The sequence goes on along the minus strand of NZ_QQRQ01000026.1, from coordinate 6,706 downwards.
CGGTGACACATTATAGTTAGAATCCTGCATATTTGCAATAGGAAAAGGAGAAAATTTTCGATTTTTGAAAATGTTTTCTTGTCCTGTTGCAAATTTTGCCTCTATTTTTTAGGAACCCGGGGCCAGACCTCACCGGCCAGGCGGGCAGGAGATGTGAGCGGCCCGCCCGCAGGACCCGCCCGGCGCCCCTTGAATTCCCGGCGTGCACTGGGGAAACCGAGGGCAGGACAATCCGCAAGAAGAGGCCATCTTGGTTCCAAGACGTCCTCTCATTTATTTATATGTGGGGACGTATGACACGGTTCCCCTGCTTGCCTTCCTTGGGTCCCATTTCCCACGGATTTGGGGCGCTATGGTCTTACCACAGGTTTTCCTTCCCGATCCAGCAGCGGTGTAAACCCCGCCCCGTTTCCGTCCCGGTGAAACAGATAATGGACCCCTGTTTCCGTATCCACCCAGATTTCCATGACGGAAACTATGCCTTGACTGTAAATCTTCTGAAACCGTTCCATAAAACGCCTCCTTTCCATGGCGGCTGAGACAACGGCTGCGACGCATCGTGGCTGTTTCTTTCCGCTTCCCTCACGGGACAGGCCGCAGCCTTTTATTCCCCCCGCTTCCGCCGGCGGTCCAGGTTCTTCTGGTAGAGATAGTACAGCCCGTCCAGCAGCAGATTCTCGTCAATGAGGATCTCCCGCTTGCAGTATTTCTGGATGAGGGCGGCGTTGCCCCCGGTCATCACCACCGTGGCCACCGGCCGGGCGGCCTCCTCCATCCGCTGGATCATGCTGTCAATCATCCCGGCGTTGCCGTAGAGGACCCCGGAGCGCATGGCGTCGATGGTGGAGCGGCCAAAGATGGAGGGGGGCTCCTCCAGGGAGATGTGGGGCAGCTCCGCGGCCCGGCCGGAGAGAGCCTCCACGGCGATGCGCACCCCGGGGATGATGACGCACCCTTTATACGTGCTCTCCCCCAGGTAGGACAGGGTGGTGGCGGTGCCCATGTCGATGACGATGATGGGCTGGGGATACTTTTGCAGGGCCGCCACGGAGGAGGCCACAATGTCCGCCCCCAGCTGGTTGTGGACCTCGGCCAGGATATTCATCCCGGTCTTCACCCCCGGCCCCACGATCATGGGCCGCACCCCGCTGAGTTGGCGGATGGCGTCGGCCATGGCCCCGGTCATGGGAGGGACCACGCTGGAGACCACCGCCCCCGTCACATCCCGAATGTCCGCCTGATACAGCTGGAACATGTCCAGCAGGTCAATGGCAATCTGATCCCGGGTTTTATTCTTATCGGTCTTGATGGAACCCCGGAACTGGAGCACGCCCTCCGGGGTGTACAGACCCATGGTCATGGTGGTGTTGCCGATGTCAACCGTTAGAATCATCTTGGTTCCCCCCGTCCGCAGCATGAGTTTGGCTGGGATACATTATAAAGGTTGTGGTCGGAAAAATCAATGCCCATTCCGGGGGGGGGATGTGCTCGGGGGGTGTTGTGGGGTTCTTCCCCGGCGCCGTTGGAACGGGCGGGAACCTTGGCTTGCCCAGCCGGGGCCCCATTTCTTGGGAAGAAATGGGGGAAAGAACCCCCGGGGGAGGAGGTTCCTCCCCCGGGACCCCCTTCTCTGGTGGGGTTGTGGAGGGGGAGGCTGTACTTCTATCTTAGTACCTGGCCTGCGGCCCTCCCAGCGAAAGGCCCGTAACGGCCCGCCCACCGGCTGGGCGGGCTGGGGACGTGGATGGATACCCTTTGGGAAAAGGCGGAGAGTAACCTTTTCGGTTTCCCGCTTTCTCCTCCCGTCAACAAACCACTTCTCCCGCCCGCCCGAGCCGGTGGGCGGGCCATGAGGCGTTGGTTTTAGAGGCCGCAGGCCAGGCCCCTACCTGACCAACCACCTTCCCTCATTCCTCCCACCAGAGAATGGGGTTCCAAGGGGAAGGAATCTCCTTCCCCTTGGTGTTCTTTCCCCTATTTCTTCAAAGAAATAGGGCCCCGCCCGGGAGGGCTCCGTTCCCGCCCGTTCCAACGGCGCAGGGGCAGAACCCCACAACGCCTCCTACCCCCAGCAAAAACCGCGCCCCCCACCCACCGGGCAGGAGGCGCGGCTACCTTGTCACAGAATAATGCAGATCAGCCCGCCCGACCCCTCGTTGATGATCTTCTCCAGGGTCTGACGCATCTTCTCCCGGGCGTCCTCGGGCATGTGCTTGAGCTTGGAGGCCAGGTCCTCGTTGATGAGCTCATGGAAGGACCGGCCGAAGATGTTGGACTGCCAGATCCGCTCCGGCTCCCCCTCGAACTCCTGGAGGAGGAAGCCCAGCATATCCTCCGACTGCTTCTCACTGCCCACAATGGGGGAGACCTCCGCCTGGATATCCGCCCGGATCATGTGGATGCTGGGGGCCTTGGCCCGGAGGCGGACCCCGTAGCGGCCCCCCTGCTTGATGATCTCCGGCTCCTCCAGCTCCAGCTCCCCGGCATCGGGGATGACAATGCCGTAGCCGGTGGCCCGGACCTCCTCCATGGCGGCGGCCACCTTTTTGTAGGCCGCCTGCACCCCCGCCAGCTCCCGCAGCAGGCTCAGCAGCTCCCCGTCGTTGCGGATGGGGAAGCCCGTCTGCTGGGACATGGTCTCATAGAACAGACTGCGGGGGAGCTCCAGCCGGGCCTCACAGCTGCCGCTGCCCAGGCGCATGGCGGTGACATCCGCCCCGGTGACCAGCTCGCACTGGGCCATTTTCTCCACCACCGGGCGCACATCCCGGATGCGGTGGAGGTCCCCCATGGCCCCCCGGATGGCCTCGAACACCGTGCCCTTGATGGGGTGGTCCGGGGCCAGGGCGTCCACCCAGTCCGGCAGGAAGAGCTGGAGCTCCTCCACAGGGAACTCAAAGAGCACCGACTGGATGATCTCCGTCACCGCCCGCTGGCTCAGGTCCAGGCAGCTCACCGCCAGGCAGGTCACGTCGTACTCCTCCGCCAGCTGGGCCCGGAGGGCCTGGGCCCCGTCGGAGTCCGGCCGGGCGGAGTTGAGGAGGATGAGGAAGGGCTTGCCCAGCTCCTTGAGCTCGGAGATCACCCGGGCCTCCGCCTCCAGGTAGGCCTCCCGGGGCAGGTCGGTGACGGTGCCGTCGGTGGTGACCACGATGCCAATGGTGGAGTGCTCGGCAATGACCTTCCGGGTGCCGATCTCCGCGGCCTCCGCCATGGGGATCTCCTCGGGGAACCAGGGGGTGTGGACCATCCGGGGCAGGTCGTCCTCCAGCTGGCCCACCGCCCCGGGGACCAGGTAGCCCACGCAGTCGATGAGCCGGACGGAAAAGGCCCCGCCCCCCTCCATGGCGATCTCCACCGCCTCCTCGGGGACAAACTTGGGCTCGGCGGTCATCACCGTCCGGCCAGAGCCGCTCTGGGGCAGTTCGTCCCGGGCCCGCTCCCGGCGGTATTCGTCGGTGATGTTGGGCAGAACCATGGTCTCCATAAACCGCTTGATGAAGGTGGACTTCCCCGTTCGGGCGGGCCCCACCACGCCGATGTAGATGTCCCCCGCCGTGCGCTTGGCGATGTCCTGGTAAATGCTTGTCAGGGTATTCATAGTATGTCTCCTCCGTCTGGGTGTTTCTGATTTCGGTGGTTCTATGTCTATGTTCCTTCGGCCCGGGATAGACCGGCGGGGACGGAAAAAGCCCCAGACCCCCCGGCAGCGGACCTTCCCCCTTTTGTCAAATCCCACAAAACCCTGTCGTTTTACACAGATTTAACAGAAACCATAGATTAGATTTAACCTTTCTTTTTTATCATGGAGATATCATCCGATCCTATGCGACAAAAGGAGCGTGAGGCGAATGGGCATTTCCAACCTCATCGCGCTGCTCAGCGGCGTGGCCCTCTTCCTCTTCGGCATGACCCTCATGGGGGACGGGCTGAAGAAGGTGGCGGGCAACAAATTGGAGCTGGTCCTCTACAAGCTCTCCGGCAGCCCCCTCAAGGGGGTGCTTCTGGGCACCGGCGTCACCGCCATCATCCAGTCCTCCTCGGCCACCTCGGTGATGGTGGTGGGCTTTGTCAACTCCGGCATGATGCAGGTCAAGCAGGCCATCGGCATCGTCATGGGGGCCATCCTGGGCACCAGTGTCACCGGGTGGATCATCTGCCTGTCCTCTCTGGAGGGCGGGGCGGGCTGGGTCTCCCTGCTGTCCACCTCCACCCTCACGGGGATTGTGGCGGTGGCGGGCATCATCCTGCGGATGTTCTGCAAGCACCAAACCAAGCGCCATGTGGGGGACATCCTCCTGGGCTTTGCCGTGCTCATGTTCGGCATGCAGGCCATGAGCTCCTCCGTGGCCCCCCTCCAGGAGAGCGAGACCTTTTTGGGCCTGCTGACCACCTTCTCCAACCCCATTCTGGGCATTCTGGTGGGCCTGGTCTTCACCTGCGTGCTCCAGAGCGCCTCCGCCGCCGTGGGCATTCTGCAGGCCCTGGCCGCCACGGGGGTCATCACCTTCTCGGTGGCCTATCCCCTTGTCATGGGCATCGCCGTGGGGGCGGCCATGCCGGTGCTCCTGTCCTCCCTGGGGGCCAACGTCAACGGCAAGCGCACGGCCTTTGTCTACCTGCTCATCGACGTGCTGGGGGCGGTGATCTGGGGTGTCCTGTTCTATGGGGCCAACGCCCTGCTCCATTTCTCCTTCCTGGACATGACCATGAGCGCGGTGAGCATCGCCTTCCTCAACACCCTCTTCCGCTTTGCCACGGTGCTCATCCTCACCCCCTTCATCGGCATGCTGGAGCGGCAGATCTGCCGGCTGTTCCGGGACACCGAGCCCGCCGGCCCGGAGAAGGAGGACTTTGCCCGGCTGGAGGCCCGCTTCATCGAGCACCCCGCCGTGGCCATTGAGCAGTGCCGCCAGGCCCTGTGCAACATGGCCCTGGAGGCCAAGGCCAACCTGGAGGACGCCTACTACCTGATTGGAAATTACCAGGAGAAACAGTTTCACTTCATCGCCCAGCGGGAGGACATCATCGACAAGTATGAGGACAAGCTGGGCAGCTATCTGATTAAGCTCACCGGCAAGGAGCTCTCCGAGCAGCAGAACAAGGACGTGACCAAGTTCCTCCACGCCATCGGGGACGTGGAGCGCATCGGGGACCACGCCATGAACATCGCCGAGTGTGCCAAGGAGATCGCGGAAAAGAACATCGTCTTCTCCGAGGAGGCCACCCGGGAGCTGAACACCATGTTCGCCGCCGTCCAGGAGATCACCTACAACGCCATCACCGCCTTCACCACCGGGGACCTGGAGCTGGCCTACCGGATCGAGCCCCTGGAGGAGCTCATCGACTCCCTGTGCGACGAGATGAAGCTCCACCACGTGGACCGGCTCCAGCGGGGGATCTGCCAGCTCACCCAGGGCTTCGTCTTCAACGACCTTCTGACCAACTATGAGCGGGTGGCCGACCACTGCTCCAACCTCGCCGTGGCCATGATCGAGCTGGAGTCGGACTCCTTTGACACCCACGAGTACCTCATCAGCTTGAAGAAGGTCCGCTCCCACAGCTTTGACCAATACTATGAGGACTACCGCAAGAAGTTCTCCCTCCCCGAGGTGTGAGGCCCCTTGCCCTTCTGCCCGCTCCCATGGTATCATCAGGGCAGACGTTACCTTGGAAAGGAGAAACCCTTCTATGGATATCCCCCGTTTACAAAAGACCCTGGAAGCCGCCGGCTTCACCGTCCAGTGGTTTCCCACGGCCCAGGCGGCCAAGGAGGCGCTGGTGGCGCGGTTTGCCGGCAAAACCATCGGCATGGGCGGCAGCGTGACCCTGCGGGACCTGGGCCTGTATGAGGCCCTGTCCCAGCGCGGCACGGTCTACTGGCACTGGCAGCAGCCCGGCCCGGAGACCCTGGCCCAGGCCGCCAAGGCCCAGGTCTACCTCACCAGCGTCAACGCCCTGGCCGAGACCGGTCAGCTGGTGAACATCGACGGCACCGGCAACCGAATCTCCGCCGCCGCCGGCGCCCACGAGACGGTGTGCTACCTGGTGGGGCGCAACAAAATCGCCCCCACCTTCCAGCAGGCCCTCTGGCGGGCCCGGAACATCGCCGCCCCCCTGAACGCCCGGCGGCTGCACCGCAAGACCCCCTGCGCCCAGGGGGAGACGCTGCGATGTTACGACTGCCGCAGCCCCGAGCGCATCTGCAACGGGCTGTCGGTGCTGTGGCGGCCTCTGGGCGGGGTGGGAGAGACCCTGGTGTGCCTGGTGGGGGAGGACCTGGGGTACTGATCCCCCTTGTTTTTCTGCGGAAACCATCCCTGCGGGGGCCTGTGAGGGCGCTCGGCGGGGATGGTTTTTGGCTTTTCCGGCGACGCTGCGGGGGGCTTTCCTCACGCCGTTGGAACAGGCGGGAACTTGGCCCTCCCGGGCGGGGCCCCATTTCTCTGGAGAAATGGGGAAAAGAGCACCAGGGGCTGTGCCCCTGGACCCCGCGGGGGAAAGAGTTTCTTTCCCCCACACCCCTTTTCTCTGGACTGTTGTAGAAGCGGCGTGGGTTTTCTGTCGGCCTACCTGGCCTGCGGCCTCCAAGACCAACGCCTCATGGCCCGCCCACCAGCTCGGGCGGGCGGGAGAAGTGGTTTGTTGACGGGAGGAGAAAGCGGGAAACCAAACGGTTCCTCTCTGCCTTCTCCCAAAGGGTACC
>NZ_QQRQ01000025.1 GCF_003425665.1 Evtepia gabavorous | reverse complement strand
CCCTTTTCTCCAGAAGAAAGGAGGCTTCCCATGGACAGATCCCCAAAGCAGCTCCAGGAACTGACCCTGGCTTTGCTCTATCTCACCTCCCTCCAGGACCATGACGACCCCGCCGGCCGCCGGTGCTGGAAGGGGTATGACTTTCAGGTTCTGGAGGACCTGAAAGCCCAGGGGCTGCTCCAGGATACCCAAGGCCGCATTCCCCTGCGGCTGCCTCAGGAGGGCGTGGCCCGGGCCCAGGCTGTCCTGGCCACCCTGGGGATGGAAGACCTGGTCCCCCGGCCAGAATAACCAAAACCGCCCCTTCCGCCGCGCACAACTGCGGCGGAAGGGGCGGTTTTTACCGGGAGTACAGATGCGCCCCAGCTGGTTTACCGATAGGATTCGGTGTAAATTTTCACCAGGTCCTCATCTGTGAGCTTCAGACGGTCCAGCTTGAACAGGATGCCCATGGTGCTCCGGGCGTTGTCCACAAATTTGGGGAACTCCTCCGGCGTAATGCCGTAGTCGGACATCTTCAGCTCGTCCACGCCACAGGCCTTCTGCAGGTCCACCAGGGCGGTCACAAAGTCCATGGGCTCCTTGGCGTCGGTCTTGCCCATGGCCTTGGCCATGTCGATAAACCGGTCGTGAAGCTCCGGGCAGTGCTCCACAAAGTGCGTATAGTAGGCCCGGCTGAGCATGATGAGCCCGGCCCCGTGGGCGATCTCGTGGTAATAGGCGGACAGAGGATGCTCCATGGCGTGCTCGGAGCACAGATTGTCCACGCTCATCACCATGCCGGACAGGCTGCTGCCGAAAGCCACCTGCTCCCGGGCCTGTACGTTCTTCCCGTCCTGGCAGGCGGTGGCCAGGTTCCGGCCCACGGCCTCAATGGCCCGCAGGGCCAGCATGTCCCGCATCAGGTTATTGGTGTTGTTGATGTAGGACTCCGTGGAGTGGAAGAGGGCGTCAAACCCCTGGTAAGCGGTAAACTTGGGGGGCACGGAGAGCATAAAGTCAGGGTCCACGATGGAGAGGACAGGGAAGGTGTTCTTGTTGCCGCCGCTCATCTTCTCCTTGGTTTCCTCGTTGGTCACCACGGTCCAGGCATCCAGCTCCGTCCCGGTGCCGGCGGTGGTGGGAATGGCCACAATGGGCAGGGGCTTGTTCTTCATCTTTTTGCCGCCGCCGGTGCCGCCGTACATGTAGTCCCAGTAATTGCCCTCATTGGGGGCCATCATGGCAATGGCCTTGGCCGCGTCGATGCTGCTGCCGCCGCCCAGGCCCAGGACAAAGTCACAGCCGTTGGCCCGGGCGCAGGCCGCGCCGTCCATCACATTGTCCAGGACGGGGTTGGCCAAAATCTTGTCAAACACGGTGTAGGTCACCCCGGCCTGGGTCAGCTGGTCCTGCACAATGTCCAGGTAGCCGTTGGCCCGGGTGGATTTGCCGCTGGAAATGACGATCAGGGCATGCTTGCCCGGCAGACGCTGCTTGTGCAGCTTCTGGATCGCGCCCTGGCCAAAGACCAGGTTGGTGGGAACGTGGAACGAAAAGCTCACGGTTCAATTCTCCTTTCGGTTTTCCATGGGCGCCAAAACGCCAATTTTACCAGTTCACTCTATCACGGAACCCTGCCGGGAGCAAGTCCCCTTCTGTCTTTTTTCCAAAATTTCTCCCTAAAAATTTCTTTTGAAATTCGTCAAAATTTTCCTTTACAATTCCCGTCTCCCCTGCTATAATAACTTGGCAAGTTAAGATTGCTATGCGCCAGTAGCGTAATGGATAGCGCATCAGATTCCGGTTCTGAGGGTTGGGGGTTCGAGTCCCTCCTGGCGTGCCAAAAAAACAGTGTGTTCTTATTTTACAAGAACACACTGTTTTTTTATTTTCCCCTGCAAAGAGCGGGAAAGCCGTCCTCTCTCCCCCAGTCCACGCACCAAGCCCGCTCTCCAGGCATAGAATGGCAGCGGTTCGAGATTCCTCTGTGATCTCCACGATCCATGGCATGCCAAAAGGAGGCAAGATAGGATTTGTTTCTCACTCGTCTGAGCAATCTGCTCTGCGTCAAAAGCATTGTCACCATTCTGCTCACCCTGGTCTTTGGATACCTGACCATCACCAATCGGGTCTCCGGTCAGGATTTTCTTACGATATTCTCGGTGGTCATTGCTTTCTATTTTGGAACGCAAAGTCAACGGCTCTATGACAATGACACCACCTCCAAAGGGAAATCGTAGCCTTGGCCTTGCAGCCCTCATTCTTTTGCGCGGGAGGAAGCTCATATGAATTGTTATGGATACAACTATTACAAAAACTGCTACCCCAACCCTCTCCCGGAGGAGCAAGTGGTCTCCGGTCTCCAGGGACCGCAAGGTCCCCGGGGAGAACAAGGTCCCCAGGGAGAACAGGGCATCAAGGGAGACACCGGGTGCCCCGGCCCCATCGGTCCCCGGGGAATGGCAGGCCCGCAGGGCCCCCGGGGACCCCAAGGGGTCAGGGGCGACATGGGACCGAAGGGAGACCCTGGCGCCGTAGGACCGCAGGGACCCCGAGGTGACCCCGGGCCCATGGGCCCCCAAGGAGACCGAGGACCCGTAGGGCCCAAAGGGGATGCAGGCCCCATGGGCCCCACCGGTCCGAGAGGAGAGCGCGGTGAGCAGGGAGAACGGGGCCCCGCCGGGGAACAGGGACCCCAGGGCGAGCAGGGCTATGCCGGTGTGCGGGGGCCCCAGGGACCCCAGGGGGAAATGGGCTGCCCCGGCCCCCAGGGCGAACAGGGGCCCCAAGGAGAACGGGGAATCCAAGGGGAGCGCGGTGAGACCGGTCCCCAAGGGGAACGGGGGGAGACCCCTACGGTGGCAGTCGGCACCGTGCAGCTGGGCGACCTCCCACAGGTCATCGCCAACCCCACGGAGACCGGCATTTCCCTGGACTTTGTGGTCCCGCTCGGCCCCACCGGCCCCCAAGGGGAAGTAGGTCCGCAAGGCATCCAGGGTCCCCAGGGCGCACAGGGGGAAACCGGTCCCCAGGGCCCCACAGGCGCTTCCCCCACGGTTTCGGTGGGCACCGTCACCGCCGGCGAGGACCCCCAGATCACCGCCGTCCCCACAGAGACCGGCGTTTCCCTGAGCTTCGTGGTCCCCATTGGCCCCACGGGGCCCCAGGGCGAGACCGGCCCCCAAGGAGAAACCGGCGCACGCGGTCCCCAGGGTGAACCCGGGGCCACCGGTCCCCAAGGCCCCGCCGGCGGCACGCCCACAGTGGCGGTAGGCAGCGTCACCGCCGGGGCAGATCCCCAGGTGACCGCCGTCCCCACAGAGACGGGAATCTCCCTGGATTTCGTGGTCCCCGTGGGGCCCACAGGGCCCCAGGGAGAAGCAGGCCCCCAAGGAGAACAGGGTGAACCCGGCCCCCAGGGCGCGGTGGGCGCCACCGGACCCCAGGGTCTGACCGGCGCCACGCCCACGGTGTCCGTGGGCAGCGTCACCGCCGGTGACATTCCCCAGGTCACCGCTACCCCCACAGAGACCGGCATCTCTCTGGCCTTCGTGGTCCCCGTGGGGCCCACAGGGCCCCAGGGAGAAACCGGCCCCCAGGGCGAGAAAGGCGAGGCAGGTCCCCAGGGCGAGACCGGTGGGATCGGCCCCCAGGGGGAGAAAGGTGATGTAGGTCCCCAAGGGGAATCCGGTCCAAAAGGCGACCCCGGCACCTCCCCCAAAATCACTGTGGAAGAGGACACCCCCACCACCTATAAGGTAAAGTTCACCGACGACACCCAGGAGATCGTCAGCCCAAACCTCCGCTCCAACCTGAAGGTCTATAATAAAAACCTCTCGGTTGCCGGCAGTTCCCTGGAGGTTCCCCTGGAAAATCTGATCCTCACGGCGGAATACTCCGGGGTGGGAACCATTCGGCTCTCCCTCCGGCCCAAAGACACCGCCGCCCCCGTGCTGGCAGATGTCCGACGGACCAGCATTTACGGCGGTCTGGGCGCAGTGGAGGTACAGACCCTCGACAACACCAAAATCTCCACCAGGACTGTGATAGACGACATCGTGTACGATCAGTCCGAAGAAATGCACTGGATCCGGCTCCGGCAGCAGGACCCCAGCACCAGCCTTTGGTCCATGTGTGAGGTCCGCACCTTCTCCTCTAAGCTGGGGGCCAGAACCTCCATCTGCGTGGATTGGCTCTATACCGGCGTCACATTTTAACATCACAGCGTGCAAGCGCCCCTCTGGATCAGAGGGGCGCTTGCCGTTATCCCGTGGTCACATCCCGCCCGGCCATGCAGCGGATGGTCAGGAAGGAAAAGAGGGCGATGCAGACCCCGCAGGCCAGCACAAAGGGTCCCACCTCCAGGGAGAGGTTGGGGTTATTGGCCCGCATGCCCAAGCAGAGCAGGGAATATGGGCAATACAGTCCGGCCCCCTGGCTGGTCATCACCAGGCCGGCAATACCCCCCACCAGCCCCAGGGCCACCGGCGGGGCGAAGGAGCGGATCACCAAGCTGAGGAAAAGCTGCACCGCACACACCGCCATGCCCCCCAAGGCCCCGAAGAACATCCAGCCCGCCAGCTGAAGGGGCAGCCCGCCGGACACCCCTGCCAGCTGGCCGCTAAGCAGATACAGTACCCCAATGCAGACCTGCCCCAGCACCGCCACACCGGCGGCCAGGAGAAACTTGCTCCAGTAGAGGTCCCGCACCGGCACCGGGGCGGTCATCAGGCTGTTCCAGTTGTGATCCGTGTGCTCCAGCCGCCACTGCCAGGCACAAAACACACCAAATTGCGCCGGCATGAAAAAACTGGCGGAAAATATGGTATGCTGGCTCCACAGACTGTACCATCCATTGTCCAGAATCTCCAGGTTTCCCAGATAGTTCAGGGTTCCCATAATCGCAGGAAACAACGGCAGGACCAGAAAGACCGCCCACACCGGGCTCCGGCGGCATTTCATTCCCTCACTGCGCAATGCACGAAGCAGCACCTTTCATACCTCCTTCCGAACAAACAGGCCCCGGCCCACCGCCAGCACGACGATCATCCAGAGAGCCAGCAGGCCGAATTCCAGGGGCCGGGTCTGGACCCAGTAAAACTCCGTGGCCCGGGTGACCGGGTCCCAGTTCATGCCCGCCTGGATCAGCACCCCATAGTACCCCCAGATGACGCACCGCTGGACCCACTGGGGAAAAAACAGGGCAAACAGCCCCACAAAGCTGCCGAAAATCCCCACCGCCAGCGGCACCGCCTGGTTGACAAACCAAAGGGACAGGCCCTGCTGCAAGGCATAGATCACAAAACTCACCCCAAAGCAGAGGGCAAAGGAAAGCAGCAGCTTTCCCCAGGGGATCTGGGTCGGAAACCCCACGGCCAGCCCCAACAGGCTCAGGAGCACCGTGCGCAGCAGCAGCATGCCGCCCACCAGAATCGCTCCCCAGGCCAGCTTGGCCCCAAACAGCCGCTGCGGCGTGGTCACGGTCTCCCAGAGCTTCCAGGTGCTCCCCTTGTGCTCCAGCTCACAGTTCCGGCTGGCCAGGGCACTGATGGTGAGGGGCAGCATCACCGCGTCGATGACCGCCAGGTTATACAGCAGGGACATCCAGCCCTGGGCCAATTCCCCCGGCTCCATCTGGGTCAAGGTGCGGCCCATCCACGCCAGCTGCACCGCCACAAAGGCCAGACAGATCAGGGCAATCTTTCTCCGGCGGCATTTGAAAAACTCCATCCGCAGCAGCTTCATAGGCTCACTTCCTTTCCCCCTGTGAGCTCCAGGAAGATGTCCTCCAGGCTCTTCTGCCGCTCCTCCAGGCGGACCAGCCCCAGGCGTCCCTCCACCAGAGCCCGGCACAGCCCGGCCGCCTGCTCGTCCGGGAGAATGGGCAGGACCAGATAGTCCCCCTCCTCCGTCCAGCCGATGCCCTTCTCCCTGAGCACCTGGGCGGCCAGCGCATTGTTGGTGGTTCGCAGGGCCAAATGGTGGCGGCTGCGCCCATGGAGGGCGGCCAGGGTGTCCTGGAACACCAGCACCCCCTCCCGGATGATGCCCACGGTGTCGGCCATCTGGTCGATCTCACTGAGCAGGTGGCTGGAGACCACCACCGTCATGCCAAACCGGCTGGGCAGGTCTCGGATCAGCTCCCGCATCTCCTGGATGCCCGCAGGGTCCAGGCCGTTGGTGGGCTCGTCCAAAATCAGCAGCTTGGGATAGCCCAGCAGGGCCGTGGCAATGCCCAGCCGCTGCTTCATCCCCAGGGAATAGTGGCAGACCTTTTTCCCCCGCTGCCCCTCCAGCCGGACGATCTCCAGCACCTCCCGGATGGCTTTTGGGGGAAGGCCCCGGAGGGTCTGCACAATCCGCAGGTTCTCCTCCCCGGTGAGGTGTCCGTAATAGCTGGGGCTCTCAATGAGACTGCCCACCTGGCGCAGCACGGCAATCCGGTTGCCCCGGTTCATGGGCTGGCCAAACACCTGAATCTCCCCCTGGGTGGGGCGGACCAACCCCAGGATCATCTTCAGCGTGGTGGACTTCCCCGCGCCGTTGGGCCCCAGGAAGCCGTAAATGCTCCCCTCCGGCACCTGAAGGGCCAGGTTGGTCACCCGCATGACCGTGCCATAGCGTTTGCACAGGTTTCTGGTTTCAATGATCGGCATAGCGCAAACCTCCTTACAGGGCAAAGAATACCGCGCCCGCCTTACAGCCCCATGAAGGCCACCTTACGATTTCCTTACTTTTTTCCCAAGGTGGCTGGAAATACCCCGGAAATCCGTTATACTATTAAGAACAATAGGAGGTGTATTTCAATGGCTTATCAGATTTTGGTGGTGGACGATGAACCCGCCCTCCGGATGATGGTGCAGGAAATCCTGACCCAGGCCGGCTACGCCGTCTGCCTGGCCGGCAGCTGCAGGGAGGCCCTAACCCAGCGGGCCCAGGTCCATCCCGACGCCATTCTCCTGGACGTGATGCTCCCCGACGGCGATGGGTTCTCTCTGCTGGGCCAGCTGCGGCAGCAGGGGGACGTCCCGGTGCTCTTTCTCTCCGCCCGGGATGAGGACGAGGCCCGGCTCCGGGGCCTGGGACTGGGCGCCGACGACTACATCACCAAACCCTTTCTGGCCCAGGAGCTGCTGCTGCGGCTGCATGCAGTGCTCCGCCGGGTGTACCGCGCCGCCTCCGAGGAGGAGCCCGCCCGGCTGGGCGGCACGGAGGTCCATTGGGGGACGGGAACCCTCCGGCGGGATGGCCGGGAGGTCCCCCTCACCGCCAAGGAGTTTGCCCTGCTGAAAAAGCTCTGGGAGAACCACGGCAACATTGTCACCATCGACGCCCTCTGTCAGGCCCTGTGGGAGGGGCCCATGGTGGGCTATGAGAACACCCTCATGGTCCACATCCGCCGCCTACGGGAGAAGCTGGAGGCCGACCCCTCTCACCCCAAGCACCTGCTCACCGTCCGGGGCCTGGGCTACCGTCTGGTGCGGGAGGCAGCCCCATGAAGTTAAAGCACCTCTGGAAGGCCGCCGGATTGGTGGCCCTCTCCGCCATCCTGATTCTGACCCTCTGCCTGGCCGGTCTCCTGGCCCTGGTCCTCCGCTCCGCCCAGATCACCCAGTTCTGGAACGCCCCTCTGACAAAGCTCTCCCAGTCCCTGGTTCTGGAGGAGGGCCGCTATCACTTCACAGGAGAGGACCTTTTGGCACAGCAGGACCTCTGGCTCATGCTGGTCGGACGGGACGGTCAGGTCCTGTGGCAGTACAACAAGCCGGCGGAGGTCCCTGACCAGTACGACCTGCTGGATGTCGCCGCCTTTACCCGGTGGTACCTGGAGGATTACCCCGTCCAGACCCGCATCCGTCCAGACGGTCTGCTGGTGGCAGGCGCGCCCAAGGGAAGCACCTGGAAGCTCACCATCTCCCTCTCGGAGCAAATCCTCCACCTGCTGCCTGTCTGGGGGGTGCTCCTGTTCTTTCTCTCCCTGATCTGCGTGCTGGCCCTGGCCGCCCTTCTGCTGCGCCGCTGGTTCCGGCAGGACCAGCAGGCCCGGGATGAAGCCCGGTCTGACTGGATTAACGGCATCTCCCACGACATCCGTACCCCCTTGAGTATGGTCATGGGCTATGCGGGACAGCTGGAGGCCGACTCCGCCCTGCCCCCGGCCCGCCGGGACCAGGCCGCCATCATCCGCCGGCAGAGCCAGACCATCCGAGACCTGGTCAACGACCTGAACCTCACCATGCGTCTGGACTGCCAGATGCAGGCCCTTCGGAAAACCAAGCTGGACCTGGCCCCCTTCCTGCGCCAAACCGCCGCGGATTTTCTCAACAGCGGTTTGGCGGAGGGTTTCTCCCTGGCGCTGGACCTGCCGGACCAGCCCCTGCCCAGCCTGGAAGCCGACGAGTTTCTCCTTCGCCGGGCCCTCAACAACCTGCTCATCAACTGCGTCCGGCACAACCCCCCGGGGGCTGTCATCCGCCTGGGGGCCCGGCAGACAGGCAAGGCATGCCTGCTCTGGGTGGAAAACACCACCCCCGATGCCCCTGCCCCACCACTGTACCAGGAGGAGGACGGTGGCCCAGCCCACGGAACCGGGTTAAAATTGGTGGCCCAGATCGCCGCGGCCCACGGCGGGCAAGCCACCTTTTTCCAGGGGGAAACCTTCCTCTGCCAGCTGCGCCTGCCCATGCGCCCCTCTTAATGGGATGGCTCCCCCCTTCCACGAAAAGAATCACGCCGGTTCTGGTTTGTCCTCCAGAACCGGCGTGGTTTTTCTTGCCCTTATCTACTTGTCGTCCGTACCAAAATTCCCGCCAGCTCCTGGGCCGCCGGGGCAATCTGCGCCTCCATCCGGTCCCGAAGCTCACGGGCCTGTACCTTTTCCCGGGCGCGGATGCCGCCTGTCGCGGGCCGGCCGGGCCCGCAGAAACAGTTGCTGAGTGCGGCCATGCGCCAGAGACCGGCCAGATACTGCCGGGCCCCCATGGGCTTGAGCACAGATTCCGCCGTGGCCGCGGTGCGCCCCTTTCCCTCGGTGTGCAGCTTGGGGGAATTGGCCCGGCGCTTTTCTTCCAGGAGAAGCAAATCCAAAGCGATCTCCAGCCGGAAATGGGAGGAGCCCTCCTCCATCCAGCCATAGATCACCGGGTGAACCGTGTCGTCCAGCATGTGGTGCAGGATATAGCCGGCAGCAAAGCTGCGGGCCGTGGGGCTTCCCGTCTGAATGGCATCGGTCAAGTCAGGCAGAGACTCCTCCCGCCACCGCTTGTGGAGACGATCAGAGATTTTCTTGGTCCAAAGGGAGAAAATCAGCGGGTCCGGACCATAGAGGCCCAGGTGGAACACCGGTAGATCCTCGGTGCAGAGTTCTCGCAGGTCTGGAGGCAGCTGCCCCAGCACCTGGAGGCCGAAGTAAGTATGGGCGTTGTGATTGGCCAACCATACCACCTCCATTCCCCTTTAGCATACGCTGATGTCCCGTCAGAATCTACTGGAAAATATGAACAATTTCTAAATTCTTGTCCTCAGATCAAATACCCGCCATTGGGCGAGAGCACCTGCCCGGTGAAAAAATCCCCTGCCGGGGAGGCCAGAAACCAAATGGCCTGGGCCACATCCTCCGGGGTGCCCAGGCGTTCCAGAGGGGTCTCCTCCGCCAGGGCGGCCTTGGTCTCTTGGGAGAGCTGACGGTTCATCTCCGTGTCAATGACCCCCGGCGCCACGCAGTTGACGGTGATCCCCGAGGGGCCCAGCTCCTTGGCCAAGGCCCGGGTCAGGCCGATCACCCCCGCCTTGGCGGCGGAGTAAGCCACCTCACAGGAGGCCCCCACCTGCCCCCACATGGAGGAGAGGGTGATGATCTTTCCCTGCTTCCGATGGATCATGTGGGGCAGGGCCGCCTGGCAGCAGTGAAACACCCCGTCCAGGTTGACCCCCAGCATCTCCCGCCAGCCTGCCTGGGTGATGTCCGTGAACAGTTCCTGCCGGGCAATGCCCGCGTTGCATACCAGTACATCCAAGGTGTCAAAATCCCGGAGAAAGGCCGCCGTCATCTCCCTCACTTCCCCCGGTCGGGACACGTCGCAGGGGTACAGGCCCACCGGGACCCCCAGCTCCCTGAGCTCCTCCGCCAGGGCCTGGGCCCTGGCCTGGGCAGTGTGGTAGTGGATTCCCACCCCATAACCCTGCCGGGCAAACAGACGGGCAGTGGCCGCCCCGATGCCCCGGGAGGCTCCGGTGATGAGCACGGATTTTCTCTCAGACATTGAACCGGAACAGGACCACGTCCCCGTCCTGCATCACGTATTCCTTCCCCTCAGACCGGACCAGGCCCTTCTCCTTGGCCGCGGTCATGGAGCCCCCGCAGGCCTCCAGGTCGGCAAAGGAGACCACCTCGGCCCGGATAAAGCCCCGCTCAAAATCAGTGTGGATTTTTCCGGCGGCCTTGGGGGCTTTGGTCCCCCGGGTGATGGTCCAGGCCCGGCACTCATCCTCCCCGCAGGTCAGGTAGGAAATGAGACCCAGCAGGGTATAGCTGGCCTGGATCAGCCGGTCCAGGCCGGACTGCTCCACCCCCAAATCCGCCAAAAACAGCGCCCGGTCCTCCGGGTCCATGGCGGCAATGTCCGCCTCCACATTGGCGCAGATGGGGATGACCTGGGCCTCTTCCGTCTGGGCTGCCTGGACCACCGCCTGGTAATAGGGGTTCCCGTCGTGGTGCTTGAACCCCTCCTCGTCCATGTTGGCGGCGAAGATCACCGGCTTCAGGGTGAGCAGGTCGGCCGTGTGGAGGATTTCCCGGGTCTCTTCATCACAGGGGTAGCTGCGGGCGGATTTCCCTTCGTTGAGCCAGTCCCGCAGGCCCTTGAAGACCTCCGCCGAGTGGAGGAACTTCTTGTCCCCCTTGCCCGCTTTGGTGTCCTTGTCAATCCGGCGCTCCACCATCTCCAGGTCGGCCATGACCAGCTCCAGGTCGATGATGGCAATATCCCGGGCGGGGTCACAGCTGCCCTCCACGTGGATGATGTTGTCGTTGTCAAAGCAGCGCACCACGTGGACAATGGCGTCGGTCTCCCGGATGTTGGCCAGGAACTTGTTGCCCAGGCCCTCCCCCTTGGAGGCCCCCTTCACCAGGCCGGCGATGTCCACAAACTCGATGACCGCCGGGGTCTTCTTCTTGGGCTGGTAGATCTCGGCCAGCTTGTCCAGCCGGGTGTCAGGGACCGTGACCATGCCCACATTGGGGTCAATGGTACAGAAGGGGTAGTTGGCAGACTCCGCCCCCGCGTTGGTGATGGCGTTGAAAAGGGTGCTCTTGCCCACGTTGGGCAGGCCCACGATGCCTAATTTCATGGTGTTGACCATTCCTTTCTTTCGGGCTTACACCCGGATCAGGTTCGCCCGGCCGGGCCTGTTCCGCCCCCGGACCGCCTGTCTTTTTTCCGCTCCATTATAGTGGAAACCGCGCGAAAACACAAGGCCCTCTCCCCACCCGGCCGCTTTCCGTCATTTTCCCAAAAAAGAAGGGATTCCTGCATTTCTTTCCCCCTTCCCTTTTGTGCGACAAGCTGAATTTACCAGAAACGCTCCCTCCATTTTGAGGAAACCGCTTAATTTTTCCCTTTTTATCGGTTTATTGCGGGATTATATTGAATTTTTTCCCGTATTGCAGTAAAATGCAGGCTGTATCATCACGACAGTTTGTCAGGATCGAGGCGAAGGATATCATGCTGAATATCGTTCTTGTGGAACCGGAAATCCCCATGAACACGGGAAATATCGCCCGCACCTGCGCCGCCACCCGCAGCCGTCTGCATCTGGTCCGCCCCCTGGGCTTTGACATCAGCGACCGGGCAGTGAAGCGGGCGGGGCTGGATTATTGGCACATGGTGGACCTGCGCGTCTATGATAGCATAGAGGACCTCTTTCACAAAAACGAGATTACGGACCTTTGGCTGGCCACCACCAAGGCACCGCGGGATTACGCCCAGGCCCAGTTTCGGGACGGATGCTGGCTCTTTTTCGGCAAGGAAACCGCCGGCCTGCCCCTGTGGTTCCGGCAGGCCCATCCAGACCGGTGCCTCCGCATCCCCATGCGGCCGGAGGCCCGCAGCCTGAACCTGGCCAACTCTGTCGCTGTTCTCACCTATGAGGCACTCCGCCAGCTGGGCTTCCCCCAACTGTGCGGGGAAGGAGATCGGAAGGCAGCGCCGTCCTCTCTTGCAGGGTTCTGACCCGACACCGCGGAACCGCCGCCGGACCGGAGTGGAACCCGGACGACCCGCCGACAAAAATGAAAAGAAGGGGCTTTTTTCTGATGAATTATGACAAGAAGACCATCCGGGACATTGATGTATCCGGGAAAAAGATCCTCCTGCGCTGTGATTTCAACGTTCCCCACGACAAAACCACCGGGATCATTCACGATGACACCCGCATCGTGTCCACACTGCCCACCATCCGCTATCTGCTGGAGCACAATGCCGCGGTCATTCTTCTCTCCCACATGGGCCGCCCCCACGGCCAGTGGAAAAAGGAGCTCTCCCTGTTCTCCGCCCGGGACCACCTGGAAAAGCTGCTGGGCATTCCCGTCCCTCTGACCCAAGACGTGCTGGGACCAGACACCAAGGAAAAGTGCGCCGCTCTCCAGCCTGGTCAGGTGGTACTGGTAGAGAACCTCCGTTTCCGCCTGGAGGAGGAGCAGAACGACCCCGATTTCTCCCGGGAACTGGCCTCGCTGGCTGATCTGTTTGTCTTCGACGCGTTCGGGGCCGCCCACCGGGCCCACGCCTCCACAGAAGGGGTGTCCCACTATCTGCCCTCGGTGGCCGGCCTGCTGGTGGAGAAGGAGCTCCAGTTCATGGGCGCTGCCTTGGAAGCCCCCAAGCGCCCCCTGGTGGCCATCCTGGGCGGGGCCAAGGTGGCCGACAAGATCGGCGTCATCAAAAATCTGCTTCAGAAGGCAGATACCATTCTCATCGGCGGCGGCATGTCCTACACCTTTCTGGCCGCCCAGGGCCGCCCCATCGGCACCTCTCTGCTGGACGCTGACCACGTGGACTACGCCCGGCAGATGCTGGACCAGGCATCCCAGCTGGGGGTGAACCTTCTGCTGCCCCTGGATAACCTGGCCGCCAAGGAATTCTCCCCCGACGCCGCGCCTGTGCTGGTGGACGCCCAGAACTTCCCCGAAGACCTGATGGGCATGGACATTGGCCCCAAAACCATCCAACTGTTCACCGACGCCATCCGGGGGGCCGGCACGGTCATCTGGAACGGCCCCATGGGCGTGTTTGAGTTCCCCGCCTTTGCCCAGGGCACCCGCGCCGTGGCCGCCGCCATGGCCCAGCAAGCCGACGCTGTCACCATCGTGGGCGGGGGGGACTCCGCCTCCGCGGTGGAACAGACGGGTCTGGCCCATCAGCTCTCCCACATCTCCACCGGCGGCGGCGCTTCTCTGGAATTCCTGGAAGGCCTCGTCCTCCCCGGCATCGCCTGCCTGGCAGACAAGGAACAGGCCGGAGGGAACGCGGATTCATGAACAGAAAATATCGCAAGACCATCATCGCGGGCAACTGGAAGATGCACAAAACCGCCACGGAGACCAAACGCTTTGCCGAGCGTCTGAAGGGCGCCCTGCCCCGGTCCAAGCGGTGCAGCATCGTCCTGTGCGTCCCCTATGTGGACATTCCCGCCGCCGTCAAGCTCCTCAAGGACAGCCGGGTGGCGGTGGGAGCCCAGAACCTCCACTGGGAGGCCAGCGGCCCCTTTACCGGAGAGATCTCCGCCGCCATGTTGGCCGACCTGGACGTGAAGTACGTGATCATCGGCCACAGCGAGCGCCGGGCCCACTTCGGAGAGAGCGACCTCATCATCAACAAAAAAATTCACGCCGCCCTGGCCGCAGGCCTGCGGCCCATTCTCTGCGTGGGGGAAGACCTGGCGCAGCGGCAGCTGGGTGTCACCCTGGAGTTCATCACCTACCAGCTGAAGGCCGCCCTGGCCGGGGTCAGCCCTGAGGCCATGCGCCGGGTGGTCATTGCTTATGAGCCCATTTGGGCCATCGGCACAGGCAACACCGCCACGCCCGAGCAGGCCGGAGAGGTCTGCGCCGCCATCCGGGGCGTGCTGCGCAAGCTCTATGGCGCCCGGATCGCCCGGTCCACCACCATTCAGTACGGCGGCTCCATGAACGAGACCAATGCGGAAGCCCTTCTCCACCAGGAGGATGTGGATGGCGGTCTCATCGGCACCGCCGCCCTGGACCCGGAAAAATTCCTCCAAATCATTCAGACCGCCAACCAAGACTGACAAGACACTGGCCCGGAGCTCCGGCTCCGGGCAGCGAGGGAAAGGTTTTATGAAAACTCCGACGACACTTATCATCATGGACGGTTTCGCCTTGGGCGAGGAAATCCCAGGCAACGCGGTTCTGGCCGCCGCCACCCCCCAGCTGGATTACCTGTTTTCCCAGTATCCCTTCTGCCAGCTGGAGGCCTCCGGCCTTGACGTGGGGCTGCCCGACGGGCAGATGGGAAACAGCGAGGTGGGACACACCAACATCGGTGCCGGCCGCGTGGTGTTCCAGGACCTGCCCAAAATCAGCCACGCCATTGAGGACGGTACCTTTTTCGAGAATTCCGCCTACCTGGAGGCCATTCAGGCCTGCAAGGAAACAGGCAGCGCCCTGCATCTCATGGGTCTGCTCTCCGACGGCGGGGTCCACAGCCACATCACCCATCTGTATGCCCTGCTGGAGCTGGCCAAACGTCACGGTTTGGAACAGCTCTATATTCACGTCTTTTTGGATGGACGGGATGTCTCCCCCACCTCGGGGCGGGACTATGTCCGCCAACTCCAGGAGAAAATACAGGCCCTGGGCATTGGACAGATCGCCGATGTGATGGGACGGTACTACGCCATGGACCGGGACAGCCGCTGGAACCGGCTCCAGCGGGCCTATGACGCCATGGTCAATGGCACGGGGCACTTTTTCGATGATCCTCTGGAGGCCATTCAGTCCTCCTACGACGAGGGAATCACCGACGAGTTCATGGAGCCGGTGATCTGCACCCGGGAGGGCCGCCTCAACGCCGGGGACGGGGTCATCTTCTACAATTTCCGCCCCGACCGGGCCCGGGAGCTGACCCGCGCCCTGGTGGACCCCGACTTTGATAAGCTCAAGCGCAAGCGTGGGTTTCTCCCCCTGCATTTCGTCTGCACCACAGAGTACGACGCCACCATGCCCAACGTCTCCGTGGCCTTCCCCCACGAGAAGCTGAAAAATATCTTCGGCGAGTATCTCAGCAAACTGGGCCTGACCCAGCTTCGCATTGCGGAGACGGAAAAATATGCCCATGTGACCTTCTTCTTCAATGGCGGTCAGGAGGAGGTCTTCCCCGGGGAGGACCGTTGCCTCATCCCCTCCCCCAAGGTAGCCACCTATGACCTCAAGCCGGAGATGAGCGCCCCCGCCATCACGGAGGAGGCCATCCGGCGAATCGAGAGCGGCAAGTATGACGTGATTATCCTAAATTTCGCCAACTGTGACATGGTGGGTCATACCGGTGTCTTTGAGGCCGCCGTGGAGGCCGTGGAAACCGTGGACACCTGCGTGGCCCGGGTGGTCAATGCCACCACGGACCTGGGCGGCGTGGCCCTCATCACCGCCGACCACGGCAACGCGGACCAGATGCTGGATGAGAACGGCCAGCCCTTCACCGCCCACACCACCAACCCGGTCCCCTTCTGCATTGTGGGCGCCGCGGTCCGCCTGCGGGACGGCCGGCTGGCAGACATCGCCCCCACCATGCTGGACCTGATGGGGCTGAACCAGCCGGAAGAGATGGACGGCAAAACTCTTATTATCAACTAACCGCCCCACAGGGGCGGGTTATGGGAAACACAGCAAAAGGAGCGTATGAACATGAAGCAGATGATCGAAATCGTTGACGTTCTGGGCCGGGAGATCCTGGACTCCCGGGGCAACCCCACCGTGGAGGTAGAGGTCTACCTGGACGACGGCACCATGGGCCGGGCCGCAGTACCCTCCGGCGCCTCCACCGGCATCTATGAGGCCTGTGAGCTGCGGGACGGCGACGCCGGACGCTATCTGGGCAAAGGCGTGTCCCAGGCAGTGGAGCATGTAAACAAAGACATTGCCGAGGCTCTCATCGGCCTGAACGTCTTGGATCAGCCCTCCATCGACAAGCTCCTGATTGCGCTGGACGGCACCCCCAACAAGAGCCGCCTGGGCGCCAACGCCATTCTGGGGGCCTCCCTGGCCTGCGCCAAGGCCGCCAGTGAGAGTCTGGGCCTGCCCCTGTATACCTATCTGGGCGGAGTCAACGCCAAGACCCTGCCCGTCCCCATGATGAACATCCTCAACGGCGGTGCCCACGCCACCAACAATGTGGACATCCAGGAGTTCATGGTCATGCCTGTGGGGGCCAAGAGCTGGAAGGACGCCCTGCGCATGTGCGCGGAGGTATTCCATACCCTGAAAACGGTGCTGAAGGAGAACGGCACCCCCGCCGCCGGCGTGGGAGACGAGGGCGGTTACGCCCCCAACCTGAAAAAGGACGAGGATGCCCTGAAGGCCATTGTGGCCGCCGTGGAAGCCGCCGGCTACCGCCCCTATGAGGATTTTATGATCGCCATTGACGCCGCCACCTCCGAGTGGTACAACGAGGAAACCGGCTGCTATGACCTGCCCAAAGCCAAGAAAACCATGACCCGCCAGCAGCTGGTGAACATGTGGAAAAAGTTCGCTGACACCTACCCCATTATCTCCCTGGAAGACGGCATGGGGGAAAACGACTGGGAGGGCTGGGCCCTGCTCACCAAGACGCTGGGTTCCCGGGTTCAGCTGGTGGGAGACGACCTCTTTGTCACCAACACCCAGCGCCTGAAGACCGGCATTGAGAAAGGTGTGGCCAATGCCATTCTCATCAAGGTCAACCAAATCGGCACCCTCACCGAAACCCTGGACGCCATCCAGATGGCCAACCGGGCCGGCTATACCGCCGTGGTCTCCCACCGCTCCGGCGAGACCGAGGACACCACCATCGCCGACCTGGCCGTGGCCCTCAACGCCGGCCAGATCAAAACCGGGGCCCCCAGCCGCACCGACCGGGTGGCCAAATACAACCAGCTGCTCCGCATTGAGGAAGAACTGGATGACGTGGCCCAGTATCTGGGGAAAGACGCATTCTTCAACTTAAAGTAATCCCCCCGCCTCTTCTCCACCCCGGATCAGTCTTTGGGGCTGATCCGGGGTGTTTTCTGTCCTTTTGACGCTAAATTCTGGAAAATCCCTGGATTGTCTGGACATTTTGGCAAATCTATGTAATACTGATGGGAAAGATTCCCTCTCCCGACTTCGTGCAAAGGAGGTACTCCACCGTGAAACAAAAACGAGCCCTTTCCGGTGTCCTGGCCCTGGTTCTGGCGTTGAGCCTTCTCCCCGCCCCCCTGGCCCGGGCGGCTGGGACGGCAACCTACAACGGCAAAACATACAGCACCGATTATACCACCTGGCGGCAGGGAGATTCCGCCTGGGGGAACACCGCTCTCGGGGACCTGCACACCATGGCCGGCTCCGGCTGTCTGGTCACCTCCATCGCCATCCTCATGTGCCACTCCGGGGCCTATGATCCGTCCACCTTTAACCCCGGTGTGTTCCGGGACTGGCTGGATTCCAAAGGCTACATCAGTCACAGTTCAGACCGCTCCAAAGACGCATTGCTCTCCTTTGGGCGCATCACCTCCACTTCTTCTCCCCGGTTCTACTTTGTCAATCAAACCTTTTTCTCCGTCTCCACGCCGCTGGCCGACGTGGTCACCAAGATCAACGATCTTCTCAACAGCGGCTACTATGTCATCGCCCGGGTGAAAAACAGCGGCCATTTCGTTCCCATCGCCCGGACGGTGGGCGGGGATGCCCAGCTCTACGATCCAGGCGCCGCCTCCAAAAAGCTCCTGTCGGAGTACGACGGAACCATCGGGGGCCTGATCTATTTCAAGGCCAATCTCTCCGGCAAGGATACCATCCTCCCCAGCTCCCCTGCCAAGCCCGCTGCGCCCCAAGTGGGGAAGCTCTCCTCCGTCTATGGGGATGGGGACCTGATCTCCGTCTCCTGGTCTCCGGTCAGCCTCGCCACCCATTATAATATCTATGTGGACCGGAAAAACAGCGATGGCTCCTGGCAGGAAAACTATCGATACTACTTCTATACGAAATCCCCTTACTCCATGGAGCGGCTGCCGGCGGGGACCTACCGGATCAAAGTCCAATCCACCAACGCCAATAACTGGTCCTATGCCAACTCCGCCTATCAGACCTTTACGGTAAAGGAAAACCACCTCACCATCACCTACAACGCCAACGGCGGCAGCGTCTCCCCCGGCGCGGAACTGGTCAGCAAGAACAGCACCTACGACCTGCCCACCCCCACCCGGAAAAATGCCGCCTTCCTGGGCTGGTACACCGCTGTGGGAAAGGAACTGGTCACCAATGGCACCAAGCTCAAAAGCACCTATGGACAAACGCTGGTGGCCAAATGGGACACCAGCGGCCACAGCTTTGTCAAGAGCAAGACCTATCAAAACAATTTTAAGGATGTCTCCTCCCGCGCCTGGTATTATCCCTATGTGACCGCGGCCTACTCCTATGGTCTGATGGATGGGATTGAAACCAACAAATTCAAACCCGACAAGCAAATTTCCGCCGCCCAGACCATTACCCTGGCCGCCCGGCTGCGCAAGCTGTACTTGACGGGCAATGGCACCTTCGCCAACAGCAGTCCATGGTACAAGGCCTACTCCGACTATGCCATCAGCCAGGGAATCATCTCCTCCCTTCCCAGTGATATGAATGCCCCGCTCACCCGGCAGGAGTTCGCCTCCATCCTGGCCAAGGCCCTTCCCAGCTCCGCTCTCCCCTCGGTCAACGACGTACCCGACGGCTCCATTCCCGACGTGTACAAGTCCGACAAAGGGATCTATCAACTCTACCGGGCAGGGGTTCTCTCGGGCAATGACGACGCCGGCACCTTCCGGCCCAATGCCCCCATCACCCGGGCGGAGGTCGCTTCCGTGCTGGTCCGTATGGCCGACCCCAACACCCGAATCCTCTTCTCTCTGGACTAAGTTCTCCCTTCGTTCCATCAAAAAGCTGGACGATCCTATGGATCGTCCAGCTTTTTTTCGTGTAACATCTTTTCGGCGGCTTACAGGCCCAAATCCTTGACCCGTCGGTAAAACGTATTCGGCTTGAGCCCCAGCAGCCTCATCGCCGCCACAGCGGTCATCTCTCCCGCCCGCCACCGGGTACAGACCGCCCGAAACTTCTCCTCGTCAATGGCCAGGGGCGTCCGGCCTTTATAGCGGCCGGCCGCCTTGGCCTTTTCCACATTTTTCTGGCGGCGGAGCATCCGCTCCTCCTCCATTTCTGCCAGGGCGGACAAGACCCGAAGGGTTTCCCGCCCCTGCCCTGTGGCTGTATGGAAATTCTCCCGCAGGCTGGCAAACTCCACCTTGGCACTGTACAGCCGATGGAGCAGTATCAAAACATCCCGGGCGCTGCCGGCCAACTGCCGAAACTCACTGACCACCACGGTGTCCCCCGGCTGGAGGGTGGCGGCCATCTCCTCATAGGCCGGGCGGACCCAGCTTCGGCTGCTGTCCTTTTCCCAATAGAGTTTCTCCGCCCCCCACTGATGGAGGGCTTTCTCCCGGTCCCGGTCCTCCGCCTGCGTACACATGCGAATATAGCCAACAATCATATCAAACACCTCTTTACTACGTGGCAATAGTCTACCACGGGCAGAGGGCTCTCACAACCAATCCACCCATATTGGCAGAAACTACCAAACATTGCTGGAGACTTTTCCCACAAATCACCTCGGTGCTTTCAGGAATCCCCTTTCACATGTTTTTCTATTATGGCATACAGGTCTTTCGGCGTCAATAAAACTATACTTTTCTTGATAATTTCATATCGAACGGCGCAAATTATAATATCACCAAAGGGGTGAACACTGTGATTTGCGATAAAATTCGAACCTTACGAGATACCTGCGGACTATCTCAGTCCGCGCTGGCCAAGAAAATTGGTGTCACCCGTTCTGCGGTCAACGCCTGGGAAATGGGGCTGTCCATTCCCACCGCCCAATATATTGTTGCCATGGCTCAGCTCTTTCATATCTCCACCGACTATCTGCTGGGTCTGCAAAATAGCCAGGCCATCTACCTGGATGGCCTGACCGAGCAGGAAAAACAGTTGCTCTACGCCATGTACGGTTATTTCACAGAACGGGATACCGCCCCATAGTCCTCCCTCTCCCGGCAAAAGGATGGGGTTTCTTCTGGGGGCCGCCAGCCGTTGCTTTCTTAAATAGAATCGCAGAAAACGGGGACTTTTTTCCCTCATTTCCTTATGATAGCAATCATACCACTCAATTATTATATTAGCAAGAATAATATGATTTATCCAGAAAAAATGTTTTCTTTCTCTATACTGTTCGGGTGAGGTGATAAATATGATTGGAGAACGCTTAGCTGAAATTCGAAAAGATCACGGAGACAACCAGGATGACCTGGCCCGTAAGCTCAATGTCTCCGTGTTTGCCATTCGAAGCTGGGAACAGGAAAAAAGCGCCCCTTCCCATGAGATGTTGGTGCGCGTCTGCCGACTTTATCAGGTCTCATCCGATTACCTCTTGGGCCTGTCCAACATAGACCCGGTCTACGAACAGCGGCGCAGACTGGAGCAATTTTCCCCTGAGGAACTTACGGACCTCAAAAAATATGAGTCCTACCTTTTATGGAAAAAACGCAGCGAGAAAAATAAAACGTAAACCCCCGGCCCATGGGCCGGGGGTTTTCTTGTCATTTGGTTATTTCCCAGGAGGAATCATTCCTGCTCCCAGTTATGGTAGACGTTCTGGACATCGTCATTGTCCTCCAGCGCGTCAATGAGCTTCTCCATATTTTTAATGTCCCCTGCGTCAGTGAGCTTCACATAGTTCTGGGGTACCATTTCCACCTGGGCGGAGGCAAAGACATAGCCCTTCCCCTCTAAGGCGGAGGCCACCTTGCCGCAGTCATCGGGCTCGGTATAGATGGTGAAGCAGTCCTCCTCCGGCTCAAAGTCCGCTGCGCCGCAGTCCAGGGCATCCATCATCACGGTGTCCTCGTCCAAGTCCCCATCCTCATTGTCCAGGATGATCACGCCCTTGCGGTCAAAGGACCAGGAAACACAGCCGGTGGCCCCCAAGCCCTTGCCGAATTTGTCCAGCAGGTGCCGGACCTCAGGGGCGGTGCGCTGGCGGTTGTCGGTGAGAGCCTCCACAATAACAGCCACGCCGTTGGGGCCATAGCCCTCATAGACCACGCTCTCATAGTTGTCCGTGTTCCCTGCGCCCAGGGCCTTGTCGATGGTGCGCTTGATGTTGTCGTTGGGCATGTTCACCGCCTTGGCCTTGGCGATTACCGTGGCCAGGCGGGAGTTGTTGTTGGGGTCCCCGGACCCACCGGTCTTCACCGCCACGATGATCTCCTTGGCGATCTTCGTAAAGGCGGCGCTGCGCTTGGCATCCGCAGCCCCCTTGGTCTTCTGAATATTATGCCATTTGGAATGTCCTGACATAGGTATCGTTCCCTTCTTATCATAAGAATGATGGGAGCCGAAGCGGTTCCCATCTTTATATTTTTAACGTAGCAATTCTATCACAGAAAGCCCCCACTTGACAAGGCTTCTCCTTAGAAATATTCGAAAACCTCTCCCTGATTTTCCGCCACTTCCACCCAAAGGTCGGGAAACGCCTCCCGCACCCACTGGGCAATCACCGGGCAGACCACCGCCTCGGTGGAGTAGTGTCCTGCATCCAGCAGGTTCATCCCCGCCTCCCGGGCCTCCAGGTAGAGGTCATGCTTCAGGTCCGCAGTCAGGAAGGTGTCACACCCCATGGCCCGGACCTGGGGCAGCATACTGCCGCAGGCGCCGCCGCCCACTGCCACCCGTTGGACGGGAACCCCGGCATCCAAAACACGAATGCCCGACAGCCCCAGGGTCTCCTTGGCCCGACGGGCAAAGTGGTCCACAGTCATCGGGCCGCCTTCCAGCTGCCCCACCCGGCCCACGCCGTAGGGTCTGCCCGCTTCGTCGGTGCCGTCCACCGCCAGCGGAACCTGGTCCCTCAGGCCCAGCCGCAGGGCCAGCGCCGTGTTGACGCCTCCCTCCGCCGCATCCAAGTTGGTGTGGGCGCAGATGGCCGCGATGCCCTGCTCAATCAAGGCCAGCACCTTCCGCCCGGTGGCGGTCTCATCGGTGATCTGCCCCACCTTTCCCCAGATCACCGGGTGGTGGGCCAGGATCAGCTGGCATCCCTTCTCCGCCGCCTCCCGAATCACCTCTGGGGTGATGTCCAAAGCCACCAGGACTCGGGTGACCTGCTGGTCCCCGCGGCCCACCAGAAAGCCCGCGTTGTCAAAGTCCATCTGCGTGCGGAACGGCGCTTTCCGGTCCAGCAGGTTCCACACATCTTTTACTGTTGCCATTGGCTCCACTCCTCCCTCATCTGCCGCAGCTCTTCCAGCCGCTTCCGCTCTGTTTCCATCTCCCCTTGCGGCGGGGGTTT
>NZ_QQRQ01000024.1 GCF_003425665.1 Evtepia gabavorous | reverse complement strand
GCCAGCGCCCGTTCCCGCCGGCGGATCTGCTCCTCCAAATAGGCCAGCCGGTGCGGGGACACTTCTCCCCGTCTCTGACGGCCTGCCCAGAGCTCTGCCAGGGTATACGCCGGGCTCTCCCCCCCTGTGGCCGTGAGAATCCCGTAGAACTTCTCTCCCTCCCGGACCAGGGTCTCCCGCTGAATGCAGTACCCATGGGTCACCAGCCACTGGCGGAGCACCTCCTGGGCGCTCATGGGCTGGAGCAGAAGGGTGCACCCCCGGGTCCAGGGGGCACGTTCTACGATCCGGGCCATCAGCTCTCCCCCCATGCCGGCAATGACCACGGTGTCCGCCTCCTGGGGCTCCACCGCCGCCAGACCGTCACAGCAGCGGAAGACCATTCGGTCCTCCACCTTATAGAGCCGGGCGGTCTCCCGGCCCCGCTGGAGGGGCCCCTCCCGCACGTCCGTGGCCACCGCCCCTGAAATGCGCCCCGCCAGCAGGAGCCAAGCAGGCAGATAGGCATGGTCGGTCCCCACGTCAGCCAGCCGGGCCCCTTGGGGAACCTGTTCGGCTATGGCGGCCAGGCGCGGCGACAGCTCCAATCGTCTCATTCCATTCTCCCTTCCACAAAAAAACGGGAGCGGAACCCGCTCCCGTTTTTTGGTTTCACTTCCGGTTTGCCACGATGATCGCGTTGAGCTTTTCCACCAGCTCTTCCACGGGCTGGTCGTGGACCAGGCAGGCCTGCTCCACAGTCTCGTTCCGGGAGGCGGGGCAGCCCAGGCAGTGCATACCGATGTCAATGAACGCCGGCGCGGTCTCGGGTGCGATATCCAGGATATCGCCCACGATGGTATCTTTGGTAATGGTTGCCATAATGACGTCCTCCATTCTTTGTTTTGGCGAGGATAGTATGCCCCAAAAAGGCATCTTCCCGCTCTTTTTGTTTTATCAAAAAAGGGGAACCCACCCATTGCGGCAGTTCCCCCTTCTTTGTTTTGTTTCTGCCGGTTCTCTGCTGTCTCAGGCGTCCTCGCCGTCTTCCCCTTCCTCAGCGGCGCGGGCGTCGTTGAGCAGGGCGCGGATGGACAGGGAGACCTTCTTGCGGTCATAATCAATATCCGTGATCTTCACGTCCACGATCTGACCTTCCGCCAGCTCGTCTCCGGGCTTCTCAATGCGGTGGTCGGCAATCTGAGAGATGTGGATCAGGCCGTCCACACCGGGCACGATTTCCGCGAAGGCACCGAAGGTCATCAGCTTCACCACCCGGACGCTGGCCACGGAGCCAACCTCATAGGTGGAGGTAAACTTCTCCCAGGGGTCCTCGTTGTGGTCCTTCATACCCAGGGAGATCTTCTTCTTCTCCGGGTCGAAGGAGATGACATACACGTTGACCTTGTCGCCCACGGAGACCACCTCAGCGGGGTTCTTGATGCGGCTCCAGGACAGCTCGGACACGTGGACCATGCCGTCCACACCGCCGATGTCCACAAAGGCACCATAGGAAGTCAGAGACTTCACCGTGCCCTCATACTTCTTGCCCTCTTCGATGTTTGCCCAGACCTCAGCGGCCTTGGCAGCGCGCTCCTCTGCCTGAACAGCGCGGATGGAGCCCACCACACGGCGGCGGGAACGGTTGACCTCGGTGATACGCAGCTTCACGCGGTCCTTGATCATCTCGGACAGGTCGGCCCCTCTGGGCATTCCGGTCTGAGAGGCGGGCACGAAGACACGGATGCCCTTGACATTGACCACGATACCGCCCTTGTTGACCTCGGTCACGGTACCCTCCAGGATGGTCTTGTCCTCTACGGCAGCCTCAATGGTGTCCCAGTTTTTCACGCTGTCCAGGCGCTTCTTGGACAGGGTGGCAACCCCTTCCACATCGTTGACCCGCATGACATAGGTCTCGATCTCGTCGCCCACCTTCACGATGTCCTCGGGCTTTACGGCGGGATCGTCGCTCAGCTCCGACATGGGGATGTAACCGGCGTGCTTGGTGCCCAGGTCCACGTTGACCTCGGTGGCGGTGATGCCGGTGACGACACCAGTGACCTTGTCTCCCGTATTTAAAGTTTTGATCGACTTCTCCAGCATATCAGCGAAGGACTCTTCGATCTCCATAGCGTTGTTCATTTCCTCGCTCATTTTGTCTTTGACCTCCTTTATTATCCACCCCGGCGTCGACGCGCCAGCGGTGATTCCCACAGAAGCTACCCCGCTCACCTTCCTCCGGTCGAGCTCCTCAGCCCGGCTGATGTGGTAAACCAACGGGCAGTGTGCCCGGCATAACTCAGCAAGACGGGTCGTGTTGGAGCTTTTCCGATCACCGATGACGATCATCGCCTCGCATTGCTCCGCCAAACTCTGCGCTTCTGATTGCCGCATACACGTAGCATTACATATTGTATCAAAGATTTCGGCGTTTGTACACTCTTTTTTTACTTTTTCTCTGCATGGAGTCCAAATTCTATCCGTTGATGTAGTTTGTGAAACCAAGGTCACAGGTTTTTGTGGATTTTCTTTCCATTCCTCCAGAAAAACCGTCAATTCCGCCTCATTTCGGAAGATTTTCGCACCAATACACCAGCCTGCGATGGCCCGGACCTCGGGGTGCTCCGGGGCGCCGATGATGATGACCTGCCGCCCCCGGTCGCTGGCGTCCTTCACAATCTCATGGATTTTGGCCACCTTCACACAGGTGGCATCCGCCACGGGACAGCCCATGGCCGCCAGTCTGTCATAGACTTCCTTCCCCTCCCCGTGGGAGCGGATGATGACGCCGCAGCCCGGGGGCACCTCCTCCAGGCTGGACACGCAGCCCACCCCCTGGGCCGCCAGCTGGGCAATGACATGGTCATTGTGGATCACCGGCCCCAGCATCACATAGGGTGCGCCGCTCTCGGCAATCTCCTGGGCCAGCTTCACCGCCCGGCGGACCCCGAAGCAAAAGCCGGCGGACTTGGCCAAAAGGACCTTCCTCATCCCCGGGCCTCCATTTCCGCCCGGCGGTCCCGGACCGCCCGGATGTGGTCCATGATCTCCTCCGTCACCGCCTCATAGTCCTCCGCTGTGGCCCGGCGGTTCTCTGTAAAGGGCTGATAGGGCTCCCCAATGTACACCTTGGTCCGGTGGAACGGGGTCCGTTCCGGGGCAATGTACACCGGCAGCACGGGGACCCCAGTGCGAATGGCCATCATAGCCGCTCCGGTCTTCCCCTCCCCGATCTCCTCATGGCGGGTACCCTCGGGGAAAATCAGGAGCTTCTCCTTCCCCTTGAGGGCTTTCAGGGCAGACTTGATGGCCCCCACATCCGACTTCCCCCGCCGGACCCAGATGACAAAGCCCAGCCAGTTGAGCAGCCGCCCCACCACGGGGTAATGACGGATCTCCTCCTTGGCCATAATCCATATCTTGTCCTTTCGGTGAAAGGAGTAGACGATGTAAAAGGGATCGGAATTATGCACATGGTTGGAACAGATCACCGCGCCCCCGGCCGGAATATTTTCCTTTCCGTAGGCCTTCAGTGGCGTGCGGAAGGTGACAATGCTGAAAATCATCTTGCTGACAATATAGGCAAATTCGTAAAGGGTCACAGGCCTAACCTCTCTTTCGCCAGGGTAATCAGGGCCGCAAGGCTCTCCTCCCGATCCATCTGGGAGGTGTCCACCACCACCGCGTCCGCCGCTTTCCGAAGGGGTGCTGCGGACCGGTGGCTGTCCGCGTAGTCCCGCTGGGCGATCTCCGCCTGGATGGTCGCCAGGTCCACCTGGGCCCCCCGGGGCTGCAGCTCCCGGCAGCGGCGGCGGGCCCGCTCCTCCACGGAAGCGGTGAGAAAAATTTTCAGGTCCGCCTGGGGCAGGACCACGGTGCCGATGTCCCGGCCATCCATGATGACATCATGGGTTCTGGCCAGGTTGCGCTGCATCTCCAGCAGGAAGGCACGGACCGCAGGGTAGGCGGAAACCTGGGAGGCATACCGGGAGACTTGGTTCTCCCGAATCGCCTGGGTCACGTCCTCCCCCGCCAGCAGCATGTGCTGAAGGCCGTCGGCTCCATAGGTCAGGGAGAGTTGAAGCTCCGGCAGCCGGGGCAGCACCTGCTGGGGGTCCCCGCAGTCCCCTCCCTGTCGGGCCACATACAGCCCCACCGTCCGGTAAATGGCGCCGGTATCCACATACAAAAAGCCCAGACGGGCCGCCAGTGCCTTGGCCAGCGTGCTTTTCCCTGCCCCGGAGGGGCCGTCAATGGCAATGCTGCGAAAGGGTCTCATTCCCGTTCCTCCTTGCTGTATCGGGCCGCGCCCTCTCCCGCTGCCCGGCCGGTGCACCAGGCAATCTGGAGGTTGAAGCCCCCTGTATAGGCGTCCAGATCCAAAATCTCTCCCGCGAAGAAAAGCCCCGCCGTCTTTTTGGACATCATGGTCCCCGGGTCCACCTCGCCCGTTTTGACGCCGCCGGCGGTTACAATGGCCTCCCGGATGGGCCGGGGCCCCGCCAGGGGGAGGGCAAAGTGCTTCATGGCCTCCACCAGCCGCCGGCGCTGGGCCTTGGTCAGGGCGTTCACCGGCAGGTCCGGGGCAATGTCCACCCGCGCGCCCATCACCGGCACCATCCGCCGGGGCAGCAGACCCTCCAAAAAATTGTGGAAGGCCTTATTGGGGGCCTGGGCGATGTCCCGGAGTATCCGGGCCTCCAGCTTCTCCTCCTCCAGGGCGGGCTTCAGGTCAAGCACTGCGGTGTAGGTATCCCTGCTCCAGTTGGCATGGGCGCTGGCACTGAGCACCAGCGGCCCGGAGAGGCCGAAGTGGGTGAAAAGCATCTCTCCCTGCTCCTGAAAGACCACTTTTTTCTTTTGATTTTTCAGGGTCAGGGTCACATTTTTCAAGGAAAGTCCCTGCATCTGCGCGCAGGTGTCCCCCGCCTCCTCCAGTGGAACCAGAGAGGGCGTGGGGGGGACGATGGTATGCCCGGCCGACTGGGCCAGCCGGTACCCGTCCCCCGTGGAGCCGGTGGCGGGGTAGGACAGCCCGCCGGTGGCCAGGATCACCGCCCCGGCGGGAAGGCTCTCCTCCCCCAGGGACACGCCAACCACCCGCCCCTGGGCCAGCCGCAGTTCCTCCGCCTTGCCCCGGCGCAGGACCACGCCCTCCTTTTTCAGGGCAAAAAACAAGGCGTCGATCACGTCGGCCGCCCGGTCTGAACAGGGAAAAACACGCCCCCCTCGCTCTGTCTTCAGGGGGACGCCCAAGGCTTCAAAATATTCCATCACGGCCGCCGGCGGAAACCGGGTCACCGCGCTGTACAGAAAGCGCCCGTTTCGGGTCACGTGCGCCAGCACGCCCTCGGGGGTCGTGTTGTTGGTCAGGTTGCACCGGCCTTTGCCGGTGATGTACAGCTTGCGGCCCAGCTTCTCGTTGGGCTCCAGGAGCACCACCGCCGCACCGGCCCGGCGGGCCGCCAGCGCGGCCATCATTCCCGCCGCGCCGCCGCCCACCACCACCACAGGGGTCTGCGTCATTGGTTCTCTTCCTCCATGCTGACGAATACGCCGTACTCCTCCCAGATGTGCTCCAGCCGCTCAAAGTGGTCCACCACGTCGGACTTACTCCGGGCAATGGCCACCAGCAGGGAGTTAATCAGGCTCAGGGGAGCCACCAGGGAGTCCACAAAGGAGGCCATGTCGCTCTTGGCCAGCAGCACATAGTCCGCCGCCTTGGCCATGCTGTTGGAGGCGCTGTCGGTGATGGCGATGACCTTGGAGCCCCGCTCGTGGGCAAAGTTGATGGCCCGGACCGTCCGCCGGGAATACCGGGGAAAGGACAGTCCGATGGTTACGTCCCCGTGGCCCACTTGGACGATCTGGTCAAAAATTTCCTGGTTGGCACTCTCCCCCACATGGACCACGTTGTCAAACATGAGGCCAAAGTAAAAGGACATGAACCCGGCCAGAGAGCCCGAGGACCGGGTGCCCAAAATGTAAATCTTTTTGGCGTTGACAATGGCATCCACCGCCGCCTGGAAGCTGTCCCGGTCAATCTCCTCCATGGTCAGCCGGATCTTTTCCATGTCCGACTGCATCACCGTGGAGACCACGTCCTGGTTGCCGATGATGTCATTGGTCACCTCAATGCGCTGGATAGAGGTGAGTTTATTCCGAATCATTTCTTGCAGGGCCTTCTGCATGGCGGGATACCCGTCGTACTTCAGCTCCGAGGCAAAGCGCACCACGGTGGATTCACTGACGTGAACGGTCTTGCCCAGCTTGCTGGCCGTCATAAACGCCGCCTTGTCGTAGGAGGACAGGATGTAGTTGGCAATGAGCTTCTGCCCCTTGGAAAAGGTGTTCATTTTACTGCTGATGAGAGATAGAATATCCTTTGACATGAAATCGCCCTCCTGTTCCGCGTCGGTCCGGCACCGCCAGCCCAGCCTGGCCCGCTGACCCGGGGAAATTCTGTCACAGCGCCGCCAGTTGGCCCCATTTGTGCCGTTCTTTCGGGGATATTATAGCGCGACTTCTCCCTTTTTGCAAGAAAAAATTCTTATTCTTGCAGAAAAGATTCCTCCCGCAGTACCTTGACCTCCGCCTGGGTCAGAGGCCGCCACTGGCCGGGCCGCAGATCGCGGTCCAGCAGGAGGCGCCCCTCCCGAATCCGCTTGAGCCGCTTCACCGTCAGGCCGCAGTGGGCGCACATCCGTCGGATCTGGCGGTTTTTCCCCTCATGGATCACCACAGAGAGCAGGACGCTCCCCGGACCCGGGCGGACCAGCCGGACCCGGGCCGGCCGCAGTCTCTGCCCATTTAGGGTCATGGGCCGGGTCAGGGCCTCCACCGCGCCTGGGTGAAATCCCTCCACCCAGACCAGATACTCCTTTTCCACCTGATGCCGGGGGTGGAGCAGCCCATGGGTCAGGGCGCCGTCGCCGGTCAGCAGGAGCAGGCCCTCAGAGTCCATGTCCAGCCGCCCCACCGGCCACACCCGTTCCCCGCAATCCCGGACCAGGTCCGCCACAGTGGGCCGGCCCTTCTCATCGGACAGGGTGGTCACCACCCCTCGGGGCTTGTACAGCATCAGCACCTGGTGGTCCCCCCGCCGGCCCACCGGCACGCCGTCCAGGGCAATTTGGTCCCGGTCCGGGTCCGCCCGTTCCCCCAGGACTCCGGGCCGGCCGTTCACTGTGACCCGGCCCTGTTGTATGTAGGTTTCCGCCCGGCGGCGGGAGCACACTCCCGCCGCGGAGAGTATCTTTTGCAGACGATCTTCCATCGCGCCCTCCCGTTTTACTCGCTCACTGTGCCTGCCTTGGAAAAGAGGGACAGCATCTCCTCATAGGTGGGGGGTGTGCTCTGGGGCAGAAAATCCAGGGGAGAGTCCACCGGCCGTTCCTTCACCACATCCCGGCGGGCGCTGCCCGACCAGACCAGATAGGTCTGCCCCACCTGGCGGCTGCCCACCAAAAACCGGACAGAACCGGCGATCTCCCCCTGCACCACCGGCGCCTCCGCCTGGTCCGGCAGGTCTACCTCCATGGTGACCTCCTCCCCCTGCTTGAGGGGATAGGCCACCGTCTCCCGGGCTTCCACTGAGGCCATGTGGAGCAGGCTTCCCTGTAAGGGGACCCGCCCCAGCTCCTCTCCTTCCTCCGCCAGCACCTGTCGGGGAAACGCAGAAAATCCATAGTCCAGCAGAGCCTTGTGGTCGTTCCAGTCATCCCGGTCGTTCAGGGTGACGCAGACCAAGGTCTGCCCATTTCGCTCCGCGCTGGACACCAGGGTGCGCCCCGCCTGCCGGGTATAGCCCGTCTTCATGCCGGTGCAGCCCTCATACTGCCACAGGAGCTTATTGTGGTTGGTGAGCTGCCGCCCCTCCAGGGTAATGGTCCGGGTGGAGAGAATCTCCGCCACCGTGGGATTTTGCAGGCAGGCCACCCCCAGCTTGGCCATATCCAGGGCCGAGGCGTAATGATTTTCATCGCCCAGGCCGTTGGGGTCGGAAAAGTGGGTGTTGGTCATGCCCAGGTCCTGGGCCCGCTGGTTCATCCACCCCACAAAGGTCTCCACCTCTCCCCCGCAGATTCCTGCCAGGGCCACCGCTGCGTCGTTGCCCGAGTGGAGGAGCAGCCCGTAGAGCAGGGTTTTCAAGGTGATCGTTTCCCCCGGCTTGAGATAGAGAGAGGTCCCCTCAATCCCCGTCCATTCCCGCTTGATCTCCACGGTTTCCGACAGGTCTCCCCCCAGATACTCCGCCGCCACCAGCGCGGTCATCAGCTTCGTGGTGCTGGCAATGGCCCGGGGTTCCTGCTCGTTATGGGCATAGAGCACCCGGCCGGTCTCCGCATCCATCAAAACAGCGGAGGCCGCGGAAACCGCAGGCGCCTCCGCCGCGTGGGTATGGACCACAAACCCCGGCAGGAGCCCACAGAGCATCCCCAGGGCAATCAGTTGTCTTCGCACAAAATCCCTCCATCCAAACAAGATCGCTCCCCTTTAGTATGGAGCGGGAAAGGGATTTTATACGAATGTTTCAAGGATTTCCCGCCGGACCGTCCGGTTCTTCCGACGCCGGTTTCTTGGCTTTCTTCTCCTCCACCAGGCCGGCAATCCGATTGACCACGTCAGGGATCAGGTCCACCACCCGGTCCAGACTGGTCTCATGGCTGGTGTCCACCGGCAGAACTTTCACCATACCGGCGTTGATCACCAGGAAACACACCGGTGTGACCTTCAATCCAGCGCCGCCGCCGCCGCCAAAGGGATTCTCCCCCATGACCTTCGGGGTTTTCCCCCCCATCTCCGAGCCGCCAGTGCCAAATCCCAGGGAGATCTTTGAGACGGGAATGAGGGTAATCTCCCCCGCCACAATAGGCTCCCCCACCACGGTGTTGGCGTCCACGGCCTCTTTGATCTTCTCAATGGTCTCCGCCATGAGTTCACTGACAGGATGATTCTTTTCCATTGCTTGGCTCCCCTTTCCTTCCATGGGCGGCGGCCCCCGCCGCGGCCGTTTGTTTTCGATGCTTCCACAAAGTCTTCAGCGCCGCCCACCCCAAAGGGAGGACGATGCCCAGCAGCTGGGCCGCTGTCAGGGACAGGCTGGCCCGGACAAAGAGCCGGGGGCGCTCGATCTGGTAGTCCAAATGCAGGGAGACTTCCCGGTGTTTCAGCACAAAGTTTGCCTCCAAAAAAGCCAGCAGCGCCTCCACAATCCCCCAGGCCCGGCCGTAGTGAATCGCCGCGTCCGCCGGGTCAGGCTCTCCCCACGTCAGCCGCAGACAGAGCTCGTCCACCCGCAGCGCCCGGCGGAATTTGCCCGCCGCCGCCTTGACCTGGGGCAGCAGTTCCAGCGCCAGGTCAAGCGCCCCCCCCAAGGAGAATTTTTCCCGGTCCTTCTGATCCTCTGTCGCTTCGGCCTTTGCTTCCTTCCGCCGCTGTTTTTTTCGGCGCCGGGCGGTCCGCGCCTGGGGGACTGGGTAAAGCGAGACCCATTTGGGGCCAAGGTGTACCTTAACCCAGCCGCCCCCCTCCTCATAGCCTGCCGCCACCCCCAGCCGGAGCACACAGGCCAGCAATACCAGCGCCAGGACCACCAGCAGCAGAATCCATCCTACCATGGCTGTCCCTCCTCCCGGTTCAGGCCGGACTCCGGCAGCGGCGGCAGCTCCTCCAGGGAGGACAGGCCAAAGCTCCGCAGAAACACCGGGGTCGTCCGGTAGAGGATGGGGCGGCCCGGCGCGTCCAAGCTGCCGCAGGGCGCCACCAGCTCCCGGTCCAGCAGCAGGGCCAGGGAATGGGCGCTGTCCACCCCCCGCACCTGGTCAATGACCACCCGGGTCACCGGCTGAAAATACGCCACCACCGCCAGGGTCTCCAAGGCCGCCGGCGAGAGCTTGTCCGGCTTGCGCCGGGACAGCAGGCCCCGGATGGTCTCCCCCCACTGGGGGGCGGAGACCAGCTGCCAGCTCTCCTCCAGCCGAACCAGACGGACCCCCGCCTGTTCCGCCTCATAGCCTTGGGCCAGGGACTGGCAGGCCCGGGCCGCCGCCTCCCGGGGGCAGCCCATGGCCTGGGCCAGCCGGGTTTCCTCCACCGGCTCCCCCAGCGCGAAAAGGATTGCCTCCGCGGCGCTCTCCCATTGATTTCGCTCCATTGCCATCCCCTCCTCCCCTTGTCCGCCCTTCTCCCCAGAGCCTCAGGTCCCCGATCGCCAGGAGACCTCCGGGTTGTCCATCTCCCCGGCCAAGTGAATCTTTCCCTCCCGGCAAAGCTCTAACAGCGCCAGAAAGGTGGCCGTGGCCTCTGAGCGGCTCCCGCTGCGGCGGATCAGGTCCGTCAGCCGCCGGGGTCCCTCCGCCCGCAGAAGGGAGAGGAGCTCCGCCGCCTTTTCTTCCACTCGGTAGGGCGCCGGCCGCACAACCCCTCGGAATTCCTCCAGGGAGGGGGGCGCCGCCCGGCGTTGGCGGGCCTGCCAGGCCGCCACGGCAGCGCGCAGGTCCTCCCCACTGTGGACATACCGGTACACCCGGCGGGCAAATTGGGGCTCCGGGCCCTTGGGAAAGGCCGCTCTCCCTTGCTGGTACCCCTCCGAAAGCTGGGGCAGCACCGCCAAAATCCGGGCATAGTTCTCATGGCGCTGGCGGGCCTCCAAGGAGGCAATGAGTTCCTCCATCTCCGATTGGGCCTCTTGGTCCTGCTCGGACAGCAGCATTCTGGTCTTCAAAAGCATCAGGTGGGAGGCCATGGAGATAAACTCCCCCGCCACCTCCAGGTCCAGCGCCCGCCGGGAGGACATCCAGGTCAAAAACTGGGCCAGAATGCCCGCAAGGGGGATGTCCCGAACGGCAATCCGATTCTTTTGCAGCAGATGGAGGATCAAATCCAGCGGGCCCACAAAGTCCTGGGTGGCCTCCGCGCCGTCCCGCACCACACCTTTAATGTAATAGACCGGGCGTTCCATGGCCGTCACATCAGCAGGGAGAGCACCCCGGTGTAGGCGAAGGAGGCCCCCCGGAGCATCCAGTCCAGCATCCAGGAGCGGGCCGTCCCCAGAAAGCCGTCCAGCAGCCCGAACCAGAGGGCGGCCATCAGCACAATCATCCCATACCGCTCCAGACGCATCCACTGCACGTATTGCCGGTCCGACAGGAACATGGCCACAACCTTGGAACCGTCCAGGGGCGGGAAGGGAATCAAGTTGAAAATACCCAGGCCGATGTTCAGGGTCATCAGTACGCCGAAAAACTCCAGTGCCAAGGCCAGCCCCGTGGTCTCCCCCCGCACCACCAGCACCGCGTACAATCCACTGTAAAGGATCGCCGACACATAGGCCAACAGGAAGTTGGAAACCGGTCCGGCCAGCGCGGTGATGGCCATGCCCTGCTTGGGCTTGCGGAAGTAGCGGGGGTCCACCGGCACGGGCTTGGCCCAGCCAAACCCCACCACCACCATCATGAGCAGGCCAAAGGGGTCCAGATGGTGAATGGGATTGAGGGACAGCCGGTGACTCTGCTTCGCGGTGGGGTCCCCCAGCCAGTAGGCCGCCAGGCCATGGCAGACCTCATGGACCACCAGGCACAGCAGCACCGCCACGATCCGCAGCGCCATCGCGCCCATGCTGGACCAGTCCACCCCCTGGGCCAACTGAGAAAACATACCCATACGCTGTCTCCTTCCACCAGTATGCCAAAAAATGGCCTTCCTTAACCCATGCGGGCTGTTGTCTTGGGAATTGATAGTAAATTATAGCAAAAAAAAGCCCATCTGGCAACCCACAGCCCCAGTTGCCCCAGGGCATCGAATGTGGTAGAGTAAAAGAACATCCAAAAAAGAGAGGGGGAGGCGCATGGTGATCCGAGCCTACCAGCCGTTCGACGCGGTCCCATTGGCAGCGTTGTTCTATCAGACGGTCCACACCGTCAACCGAAGAGACTACACAGAAAAGCAGTTGGACGCATGGGCG
Source organism: Evtepia gabavorous (assembly GCF_003425665.1). Classification (GTDB taxonomy): domain Bacteria; phylum Bacillota; class Clostridia; order Oscillospirales; family Oscillospiraceae; genus Evtepia; species Evtepia gabavorous. The sequence goes on along the minus strand of NZ_QQRQ01000024.1, from coordinate 11,232 downwards.
CCAAAGGACATCGACCTGGGGGCATGGGACCGGTCTCTTCAGGTCCACCACACCCTCGTGGCGGTAGAGGACGGCTGCGCCGTGGGCTTTGGGGACATAGACAGCAACACAGGGTATCTGGACCGTCTGTATGTCCACAAGGACCACCAGGGCATGGGAATCGCCACCGCCCTCTGTGATCGTCTGGAGGCCTCCGCCGCCGGCCTCCTTGTCACCCACGCCTCCATCACCGCGCGGCCTTTCTTTGAAAAAAGAGGATATCAGGTCCTCCGGGCTCAGCAGGTGGAACGCCGGGGGATTCTTCTAACCAACTACATTATGGAGAAAACACGCTGACCAAATCGGTTTGCCCTGGGCTTCCCGCCAAACGAAACCGGGAGTCATCCGTCCCCAAAAAGGGTTCAGATGGCTCCCGGTTTTTCACCGGCTCCCTTCCCGCCGCCACAGCAGCCAACCGGCGCAGAGCAGAAGGGTAAAATTTCCGCTCTTCCCCAACACCCATACGCCCAGGGCGGCCAGGCCCGCGGCCAGAACCTTTGTCAGCAGACCGCACACACGGTCCCCCGCATCCGGTCCCGCCCACCGGGAGGCCACCGCCCGGAGAATGCGGCCTCCATCCAGAGGACCTATGGGCAGCAGATTAAACACCCCCAGCGCCAGACTTACCCCCGTCAGCAGATAGGCATCCGCGCCGCCAAAATGCCTGCCCCACGCCGCAGCCCCTATGGCCAGCAAAACGCTGGCGGCGGGGCCCGCCAACGCCACCAGGCACTCCTCTCCATAGGAAAACATCCGCTCCCGCCGGGGCTGGATCACCGCGCCCACCCCCGTCAGCCGAAAGCTGCCCACCCGGCCGCCCAGGGCCCGCACCGCTGCCACGTGCCCCAGCTCATGCACTGCCGCCGCCACCGCCGCCCAGAACAGAAGCCGAAGGGACGCCGCCAACAGCAGCGCCCCCAGGATCAGCCAGAATCCACCGGTGCTATGAATTGTTTTCCGCGCCATCCGCGCCTCCCTCTGCCTGCTCCTCCTGGGCCGCCGGCTGTTCCGGCGCCGCCCCCTTCTCCGGCGTCTGGGCCGGTGTTTCCTCCTGGGAAAACATCCCGCTCCAGAGGGAACGGAAGGTTTCCACCGCTGGTTCTCCCTTGGAGAAGGACTCCCCCATCCGCGCGAAAACCGCCTGAAAATCCGTGTCCGCCCGGACCAGTTCCCCCACCGTGGCGGAGAGCTGGGACACCGGCCCCAAGTCCATCCCCCGGCCCACGAAGACAACGCCGAAGAGGACCAGACAAATGAGCAGCTGCCGCAGCCGCCGCTTCTCCCCTGGGGAGAGGCTCTCCTTCTTCCGGCTCTTTTTCCTTGTCCCTTCCCCGGCCATCATCCCGCCCCCTTTCTTTGCTTGGCTACTCTATCTCTATGGCATCCCTCCACGGAATATACCTCACTTTTTCCCGTTTTCCCACTTGACATTTCCCCACAATACAAGTATAATAGAAAGGCTTATCGGGGTGTGGCGAAGTTTGGTATCGCGCTTGGTTCGGGTCCAAGAGGCCTGGGGTTCGAATCCCCACACTCCGACCAAAGATGAGCCCTTATCGGGCTCATCTTTTTGTTTTTCTGAAACAATCAGATTTGCTGGCTAAGTCTGCAAGAAGCATTACTCTAAAACAAGCGAGTTGGTCCGCGGACCAACTCGCTTGCAATTCTGTGTATACAAAAGTCTGTTTCGCTTTTCTGTCCCATGATGACGCCTAACCGCAAAAAGAGCAGGCAGGACATAGGTCCTTTCTCATATAAATGAGACTGTCCAAGGGACTGTTGTTGTAGCTGGGGATCTCATAGAACCCCAAGGTCCGGTAAAGGCGGATCGCCCCGGAGAGGAAGGGAAAGGTGTCCAGCAGCATAGCCTGGTAGCCCTCGGAACGGGCGTCGGTGAGCAGACGCTCCACCAGCCGCCGGGCCAGGCCCTGGCCGCGGAACGCGGGGCGGATATACAGCCGCTTCAACTCACACCGCTGGGCATCCAGCTTTTTCATCGCCACGCAGCCGGCGGGCGCCCCATCTGCCCGGACCAGATACAGCCGCCCCTCTGGCACCCCATACTTTTCCTGCAGGTTGTCCAGCTCTGCCGCGAAGTTTTGCTGCTTCAGGTAGCCGGCAAAGGCGGGATTTTGCTCCAGCAGCATGCCGGTGTATTCCACAAGCAGTTCTCGAATGGCCTCCGGTTCCTGGTAGGCCGGTTGGATGGTGATCTCCACTGGGGTCCTTTCTCCTCCCTGGAATGAAAATACCGCCGCCCCCCGCCTTTTGGGACGGAGGGCGGGCTGTCTGTGTGCAAGGAATCACTCTGCCGTAGAGGGCTTTTCTTCCGTCTCCGCCGGGGCCGCGTCCACAAAGTCGCTCTCGGCGGGCTCATTTTCCGCTGCGGGTGCCTCCTCGACCCCCTCAGGGGCGGGATTTACCGTGTGAACAACGGTGTCCTGGTCCGTAAAAAACTCGCTGCTCTCCTCCCAGGCGTCCATCTGGTCCGCGATCTCCTGGAGCGTCCGCTCGATTTCCTTCCGGTGCTTATACGCCGCGATGCCGCCCAGGGCGGCCGTGATGGCGCCAAAGGCCAGCACCCGGCCCCATTTCCGTTTCTTTGCCATGGTAGTCCCTCCTGTCCGATTGGATATCGGAATGTACTGCCTATACGATACCACGTTTTTTTCATTTGTCAATCATGTGTCATCACCTTCTGGTAATGCACCGGGTCGGTGTCCCCCTCCGTGCTGATCAACAGGACCACAGACTGCCGGTTCAGCCCCATGTCCCTGCGGAGGGGTGCCAAATCCGGCGCCGTCATCAGCAGGTCCAGCAGCCCCATGGTCACGCCGCCGCTCTCGCCGGAGATCACCGCCGGGTCCCCCGCCGCAGGGCGCCCCAGACGTCGCATACCCCGCTCCGCCACTTGGTCCGGGCAGGCGATGTACCAACTGGCCAGGTCCCGCAGCACCGGCCAGGTCAGGGTACAGGGCTCTGCACAGTTAAGGCCCGCCATGATGGTCTCCCCCGGGCCCTGGGCCGGATGGGGCTGACCGTCACCGGCTTGGGCAGAGGCATAGATGCCTGCGACGTTCTCCGGCTCCACCACGGCAAAGACCGGCGCCTGGGCCCCATACCGGTCCGCCAAGTATCCCAGCACGCCGCCGGCCATGGCCCCGACACCGGCCTGCAAAAAGACGTGGGTGGGCCGGTCAACCCCCGCCTCGGCCAGTTGGTCCGCCGCTTCCCGGGCCAGGGTGGTGTATCCCTGGACAATCCAAGTGGGAATCTCCTCATAGCCGGGCCAGCTGGTGTCCTGGATAAGAGTCCACCCCTTCTCCTGGGCCTGTTGGGCCGCATAGCGCACCGCGTCGTCATAGCCCAGAGGCAGAACCCGTGCCTCCACCGCGCCTGCGTCCAGAATGGCCTGCGCCCGGGCAGGGGCGGAGCCCGCCGGGAGATAGACATGGGCCTCACAGCCCAGCTTCCGGGCCGCCCAGGCCACCCCCCGCCCGTGGTTTCCGTCGGTGGTGGTCACAAACACCATATTCCTGACCTCTTTCTGCACCGACGGAGCCTGTAATTCCTCCAAGGTCACCTCCGCCGGCAGACCCAGCTCCCGGGCCACCGCCCGGGAGAGAGCATAGATGCCGCCCAGCCCCTTAAAGGCGTTCAAACCAAACCGGTGAGACTCATCCTTGACAAAGACGCCGCCCAGGCCCAGCTCCTCCGCCAGGCCATTTAACCGGACCAGAGGCGTCGGCCCATAGTCCTCCAGGGCGTGGTGAAACCGCCAGGCCCCCTGGGTGGCCGGGGCCTGCAAAAAGGCGGGAACCGTCCCCTTTGGCGACTGCGCCAGGGCCCGCAGTCCATGCAGCTGATATTCTTTCATGGAATTTCCTCCTTATCGATAGGACACCACCCGACGCCCCATGGCCTGGGCCATCGCCCGCCAGTGGTCCAACTGGTCCTGGGAGGGAATGCCAAAGGCCGGGCTGGGCACCGGACGTCCCAGCTGGCGGTATTTTTCCTCCCCCAGCCGGTGATACGGCAGCAGCTCCAGGGCCGCCCCCGGCGCCAGCTGTCCCAACAGGCGAAAACAGGCGGCCATGGTCTCATCGGTTCCATTGACCCCCAAAATCACGGGAATCCGAACCACCAGCGGCGGGCCCAGCTGGGCGGTCCGCCGGAGGTTCTCCAGCACAAGCCGGTTGTCCAGCCCGGTGAACCGTCGATGGGCCATCGGGTCCGGGTGCTTCAGGTCCATAAAAATTTGATTCATTTTCCCTAAGGCCGGCGCCATCCGGTCAAAGTCAAACACGCCGCAGGTCTCCAACGCCAGGTCATATCCCTCGTCATAGAGCCGCTGTGTCAGTTCCTGAAAGAATTCCCCCTGGGCCGTGGCCTCCCCGCCGGAAAAGGTGACGCCACCCCCGGAAAAGCGGTAGAAAATGGCCTGCCGCCGGACCGCTTGGAGGACTTCCCTCGTCTCCATCCACCGGGTCATGGGATTCTCCCGGGTCTGCCCCTCCGGGTTGGCGCACCAGGCACAACGGAGGGGGCAGCCAGCCAGAAAAATCAGCGTGCGAATGCCCTCTCCGTCGTTGACCGAACAGTGCTGGATTTGGGTGATGTAGCCGCCCATAAGCCCCCCCTCAGCCTCTGTGCTCCGTCCGGGCGATGATGGCGTCCTGCATGGCCCGGGAGAGATTGACAAACTGGGTGGAATACCCAGCCACCCGGACCAGCAGATCCCGGTAGTTCTCTGGATGGGCTTGGGCGTCCCGCAGGGTTTCGGAGGAGATGCAGTTAAACTGCACATGAAAGCCTCCCAGGGCAAAAAGGGTCTGAATCATGCCCCCCAAATTGGCCTGCCCCCGCTTGGTGGCCACCAACTCGGGGCTCAGCCGCAGGTTCAGCAGGGTTCCCCCGGAATGGACCTCCTGGTTGAGCTTGGCGCTGGAGCGCATCGCGGCCAGGGGGGTGGATTGGTCGGTCCCCACATAAGGGGAGACCCCCTCGCTGGAGGGTTCCCCGTGCTTTCGGCCGTCCGGGGTGGCCCCCAGCACCCGGCCCATGGGGATGTAATTGGAGATCCCCATGAACGCGGTGAGGAAGGGGGCGCCAAATATATCGTGGTACGGATGGATTTCCTCATAGAAATGGTTGGCCAGACGAATGGCCAAGTCGTCCACCGCGTCCTCGTCGTTGCCATACTTGGGGCATGCCTTGGCGCGGGCCTGGAGGTCCTCATACCCCTCCCAGTTGGCCCGCAGGGCGGCGGCCAGTTCGGCCATGGTACAGACCCCGTCCTCAAACACCAGTTTTTTCACCGCGGCCAGGGAATTGGCCACCACCGCCAGCCCAATGCCGGTGATCACCGGACCAATGGTATACTTGGCGCCCCCCTGGGACAAGTCCTTCCCCGATTCCATGCAGTGCTCGATGCAGGAGGACAGGAAGGGACGGGGCACCATCTCCTGGTGAAGCCGCTGGGCCTCCAAAGTCATAATCACCGCGTGGCGGCAGAGGAAATCGAACTGGCGGTAAAAGGCCGCCTCCACCTCCTCAAAGGTGCGGAAGGTCTCCGCAGGCCGCTCCGCCAACCCCATCTGACGGCCTGTCATCAGACTCTTCCCCTCATTCAGCGCATACTCCAAGGCAGAGCCAAAGTTCATGTTCACCGCCGCAGTCCACTCCCCCGTCTTCCGGTAGTGGGGCACCACGCAGCCGCAGTTGTTCCAGTCCCGGGCGTCCTCCGGGGCATAGCCGGCGTTGAGAAGCATCTGATAGCCCACGCTGTCGCTGTGAATGGCGGGAAACCCAGTGCCTTTGGACACCAGGTGGGTCACCGCGTCCAGAAATTCCTTGGGACAGTCCGCCTGCACCCGGACGGACAGGCCGGGCTGGTGGGTCTTGACCTCTTCTGTGGCCTTGAGCGCCAGGTAGGTCACCGGATTGGTCCCGTCCTTTCCGTCCCGCCGCTTGCCGCCCACGGTGAGGTTTTGGAACTGGTTATACCCGGCAAAATAATCCGCCGTATTGGCGGAGATGGTCCACACCCACTCCGAGTATTTCAGCCACAGGGCATCCACCAGCTCCTGGGCAAAGGCCTCGTCCAGGGTCCCCTGGGCCAGGTCCGCCTCATAGTATGGGGCCATGTACTGATCAAACCGCCCGGGATTCAGCGACAGGGGATTTTCTGACAAAATGCCCCCCACCTGGACAAACCACAGGAACTGAATGGCCTCGTAAAAACTCTCCGGGGGATGCTCCGGGACCCGCCGGCAGTTGCGGGCGATCCGGCGCAGCTCCTGGGCTCGGACAGGGTCCTTCTCCTGGTCCGCCATGGCCTCCGCCGCCTGGGCATACCGATTGGCGTAGCGGATAATCCCCCGGGAGGTCCAGCAGACGGAGGTGTAAAACTCCCGCTTGGACAGGTCCTCTGGATTGGTGGGGTCCAAAGCCGCCAGATGGTCCTCCGCCTCCCGCAGAATCCCGCCGAACCCCTTCTTGAACAGTACATCCTGGTAGTCCGGGGTGATCTCCCCCACCGCCTGGCGCCACTTGGAGTCGTTGTCCAGAACCCCTGTGTCCACCCCAATCCGGTAGGTATCCTCCGGCAGGCGGGCCAGGAAGGCCTCCTCCAGCGACTTTCCTTTCCAATAGGGGAAAATCTCCCGGCGGACAAATGCCCGCTGGTCATCGGTCATCCGATAGGGGTCCTGGGGCCGGGTGTCAAAGGTGTCCATCTCCCGGTCCACCCACATCCAGGAGAACTCCGGGGTGAGGATACCACACTTCCGAAACTCCCCGATGGCCCCCACCACCAGCTCGCCCGCAAAGATATGGACGCCCAGCCGGTCACAGCAGTCATAGAAGGCCCGGGCCCGGCGGATGGCCACCGGCTGTCCCTCGGTCTCTCGGTGGGAATCCGTCCAGATTTTGGCCCGCTCGCAGGAGATTTGGGGCTTTGTATTGACATAATTTTGCCGAATGGCTTCGATACGCTGGGTGAGCATGGGATCACACTCCTTTTTTCATACAAGACGAATCGCCTGTGGCATATTCCTTATATAGTAAGGTTACTCTCCGCCCCAGACCTTGTCAACCCAAACCTGGGCAGCTCATGGCTCCCCTGCGGGAAATCCCTCTGTCACCTCCACCCCGGCAGCCCGCCACTGGTCCAGCTGGGCCTGGGTCACCGCCATGACGTGGATCTGGTCGCACTCTCCAATCTGAAGGGTAGCATAGCAGGCCACCCCATCCTGGTAGAACACCCGGTTGGGCAGCGGGGTCTCATACGTCTCCGCATAACTTCCCCCGGCGAACAGGGCCTCGTACAGGCGGTCAAAGTCGGCGCGCTCCATTGCAGGGAAGAACACCCGCAGGCTGTAAAAGGCCTTGGCCTGAAAGAATTCGATGGGGCCGCCGTCATAGTTTTTCTGAGACAAGCCCGTCACCGTCTCCATCACCCGGGCGCCGTCCTGGGTCACACAGAGGGAGAGGAAGGGCTCAGCGTAGTTGCTCTCGTCCACCTGGGAGACATACTGATGTCCCTCCGCCCCGCCTGACCGGGAGAGAAAGCCCACTCCATAGTCCATCCACTGGTCCAGGGGCTGGAGCAGGTCCTCCCCCCAGTCCTGCCGGTAGAGCTGGTTGTACCGCCTTATGAAGTGTTCCGGCCGCAGGTCAAAGCAAACCTCCCCCCGGCCGCTGGTGGTTACCGTCACCGGTTCCCATGAAATCTCCCGCTCGGCAGATGCCTGGGGCTCCTCCGCCTCTTCCGCCGGCGGAAGCTCCGTGGCCTCGGGGGCCGGTTCTGTCTCTCCGCAGCCGCTCACGCCAGCTGCCAGCAGAAGGCCCAGGAGGAGGGCCGCGCCGTAATGTCTCAGGCATTTTCTATAAAGCATACAATCTTCTCCTTTTTCACTGGGGACATCCCACTATCATACGTCTGCGGGCCTTGTTCCTCTATGCAATAAGTGGTCATATGGAAAAAGACGGCAGGCCCTCTTCGAACCCACCGCCTTTGGTGCGGGCAGTGGGACTCGAACCCACACGGACTGCTCCACAGGAACCTAAATCCTGCACGTCTACCAATTCCGCCATACCCGCATATTCAATTTCCCTCTATTTTTACACGGGAAGGGGATGCCCGAGGCGGAGCATCCCTCTTGGTCCGCATTTATAAAATCAGTTGGAACCTGTTCTTGTCGAATCAGGTTGAAATAATCATTCTATCAATCCAGAGGACAATGTCTTTTACTCAACCTTCATAATGACATGAGAAATCATAATATATTAATTCATTTGTAAGCGCACACTGCAAACCCTTTGTACATCTGCCTTCTCTTCCGTCTGGTGCTGTGCTGTCATCTTACCAGCCTTCCGGAAAAAAGTCAATTCTCTTCTCCTTCCGTATTTTTCAGTATATATATGCGAATACTCCCCCTAAATATTCATTTTTGTGGAAAGTTGCCTGGGGTTTTTCCCTTCTTTTTCGAATGATTATGCATAATTCTCTTGCAATTTGCATGGATTCGTGCTATGCTTTCCCCAATGAGAATTCCACGGAAACTTTTTTGGGAGGTCATCACCATGTCTGAAATTAAGAAAGTCGTCCTCGCCTATTCCGGCGGGCTGGATACATCCATCATCATCCCCTGGCTGAAAGAGAACTACAACAACCCCGAGATCATCGCCGTCTCCGGCAACGTGGGACAGGCCGACGAGCTGGAAGGGCTGGAGGAGAAGGCCCTGAAAACCGGCGCCTCCAAGCTCATTGTGGCCGACCTGGTGGACGAGATGGTGGACGACGTCATCATCCCCTCCATGATGATGGGGGCCAAGTACGAGGACTATCTGCTGGGCACCGCCTTCGCCCGGCCCATCATCGGCAAGAAGCTGGTGGAGATCGCCCTGGCTGAGGGGGCCGACGCCGTCTGCCACGGCTGCACCGGCAAGGGCAACGACCAGGTTCGGTTTGAGCTGGCCATCAAACGCTTTGCCCCCACCATGAAGATCATTGCCCCCTGGCGGGAGTGGGACATCAAGGGCCGGGACGAGGAGATCGACTATGCCGAGGCCCACAACGTCCCCCTGAAGATCAGCCGGGAGACCAACTACTCCAAGGACAAGAACCTGTGGCACCTGAGCCATGAGGGCCTGGACCTGGAGGACCCCGCCAACGAGCCTCAGTACGACAAGCCCGGCTTCCTGGAGATGGGCGTGTCCCCCATGCAGGCCCCCGACCAGGCCACCTACGTTACCTTGGACTTTGAAAAGGGGGTACCGGTGGCCCTCAACGGCGAGAAGATGAAGGCCTCCAAGATCATCGAGGGGCTCAATCAGCTGGGCGGCGCCAACGGCATCGGCCTGCTGGATATTGTGGAAAACCGGCTGGTGGGCATGAAGGACCGGGGGGTTTACGAGACCCCCGGCGGCACCATCCTCTATCGGGCCCACGAGGTGCTGGAGATGATCACCCTGGATAAAGACACCAAACACATGAAGCAGAAGCTGGCCATCGACTTTGCCGACCTGCTGTACAACGGCAAGTGGTTTACCCCCCTGCGGGAGGCCCTCCAGGCTTTCGCCGTGGACACCCAGAAGCACGTCACCGGCACGGTGAAGCTGAAGCTCTATAAGGGCAACATCATCACCTCCTCCGTCACCTCTCCTGAGAGCCTGTACTCGGAGAAACTGGTCACCTTCGAGGAGAGCGACTACAACCAGGATGACGCCACCGGCTTCATCAACCTCTGGGGCCTGCCGGACACGGTGCAGGCGCTGCGGGAGCTTGGTAAACTTTGAGACGGGGAAATTTTGAACCCGCTTCGCTGGGCTTCAAAATTTGCGCGTTGCAGTCCGAACCGCGCCTGGCGGGGCCAGGCACGCCCGGACTGATCCGGATTTTCCCCGGCGGAGCCGGCGAAAAAATAGATTGCAATTGGATTTCCCGCCCTGCGGGGCGGGAAACTCTGCGAGGCTTTTCGGGCTGTGCCCCGGTTGGAGGCAAGTCCGAGGCCAGTATGACAGGAAAACCATGGCGGGGGCAGGATCTGCAGGTCCTGCTCTGCGCCGTTCTATGGAAAGGATTCGTTTGCTATGAAATTATGGGCTGGACGGTTTCAGAAGGAGACCGATGACAAGGTCAACGACTTTAACTCCTCCATTTCCTTTGACGCCCGGCTGTACCGGCAGGACATCACCGGGTCCATCGCCCACGCCACCATGCTGGGGGAACAGGGCATCATTGCCAAGGAGGAGGCGGAGAAGATCGTAACCACCTTAAAGACTCTCCTGGAGGAGATCAAGGAAGGCAAGGTGGAATTCACCAAGGACAGCGAGGATATCCACATGAACATGGAGGTCCTGCTGACCCAGCGAATCGGAGCCACAGGCAAGCGGCTGCACACCGCCCGCAGCCGGAATGATCAGGTGGCCCTGGACTTCCGCCTCTTTGTCAAGGATGAGATTCCCGTCATTGTGGGGATGCTGCTGGACCTGGAGAAAGCCCTTCTCCGCCAGGCCGAGAGCAACCTAGACGCCATCATGCCCGGCTACACCCACCTCCAGCGGGCCCAGCCCATCACCTTCGCCCACGCCATGATGGCCTATGCCAACATGTTCCGCCGGGACATCACCCGGCTGGAGGACTGCCGGGCCCGGCTGGATGAGTCCCCCCTGGGGTCCGGGGCCCTGGCCACCTCCACCCATCCCGTAGACCGGTTCCGCACGGCAGAGCTGCTGGGCTTTTCAAAACCCATGGACAACTCCCTGGACGGGGTGTCCGACCGGGACTTTGCCATTGAGTTCCTCTCCGCCTGCTCCATCCTGATGATGCACCTGTCCCGGTTCTCGGAGGAGCTCATTCTCTGGTGCAGCTGGGAGTTTCAGTTCATCACGCTGGACGACGCCTACGCCACCGGCTCCTCCATCATGCCCCAGAAGAAAAACCCCGACGTGGCCGAGCTGGTCCGGGGAAAAACCGGGCGGGTATACGGCGCCCTCATCACCCTGCTCACGGTGATGAAAGGCATTCCCCTGGCCTATAATAAGGACATGCAGGAGGACAAGGAGCCGGTGTTTGACACCATTGACACCGTAGAGCTCTGCCTGCCCGTCTTCACCGCCATGATCGACACCCTCACGGTCAACCGGGCCAACATGCGCCGGGCCGCCAACGGCGGTTTTATCTCCGCC
>NZ_QQRQ01000023.1 GCF_003425665.1 Evtepia gabavorous | reverse complement strand
GCCGGGCCCGGCGTTCCCATTCGGCCTGCCGGCGGCGTTCCCGGTCGGCCTGTTCCTGCCGGCGCCGTTCCTCCCGCTGCCGGGCCTGCCGTTCCTCCTGCCTGCGGCGGGCCAGTTCTTCCTGGCGTCTGGCTTCCCGTTCCTGGCGCTGCCGGCGCTCTCGCTCCTCCCGCTGGCGACGGGCTTCCTCTTCCTGTCGGCGGCGGACCTCGGCCTGGCGCTGGCGCTCCTCCCGTTCGGCTTGCCGGCGCTGGCGTTCCTCGGCCTGCCGGGCTTCCCGCTCTGCCCGGAGCTGGCGGTTTCGCTCCTCCCGCTCCAGTCGCTCCTGCTCCCGCTTGACCTGCCGTTCCTGGGCTTCCTGGGCCCGCTTGGCCTGTCGCTCCTGGGCCTCCTGCTGGCGGCGGAGCAGCTCTTCCTTGCGCTGCTGCTCCCGGGCCTCTTTTTCCAGTTTGGCCTGGGCCTCATCCTGCTGCCGGGCCTCGGCCTCCCGCTGGCGGAAGGCGATCTTTTCCTGCTGGCGCAGCTGCCGTTTGGCCCGCCGCTCCTCCTTGGTCCGCTCCTGGAACCGGCGGACAAGTCCCACGACAACCAGGGCCAAGGCGATCAGCAGCAGCAGCCGGACATAGATGTTTCCCAGAACGGTGTTCACACTGGAGACAAAGGCCATAAAAGGGGAGAAGGACACGTCGCTCACCGCGGCCATGTCCACCGTGGCGTATTCCTCCCCGGCGTAAATCACGGTGACGGTGCCCAGGACATCCCCCGCTTCAATGGGGGCGGAGGCCACATCCCGGTGGAAGCGAAGGCGGAGCTCCAGCCGCTCCGGGTCATAGGTCCCGGGGACCATGACCTGAACCGACCGGGTGGGCCGCACCACCACGTGGCTGGCCTCCGAAGAGAAGCGGACAGGGAGCTCCTGCAGGTAGGTCTCCGCATCCAGCAGGGTGGCGTCGGAGAAATTGGTAAAGCCCCAGTTGAGCAGCCGCTTGCTCTCGGTGAACTGCTTGCGCTGGACATTGCCCCGGCTGTCCGTGGGGTTTTGGGCCCCCAAAACCACGGAGACCAGTGTGTGCCCCTTTTTCTGGACCGCGGCCACCAGGCAGTAGCCCGCCTCTCCGGTGCTGCCGGTTTTGATGCCGATGGTGCCGTCCATGGTGTAGCCGTAATGCTTGGCGGAGGTCAGCAGACCGTTGGTGTTGAGCAGACTGCGGGCCTTGGACAGGTTGGTGGCGGGGACGGTATAGCGGCCGGTGGAGACGATCTCCCGGAACGTCGCGTGGGTCATGGCCTGCTTGGACATGCGGTAGATGTCCCGGGCTGTGGAGTAGTGGTCGGCGTTGTGCAGGCCATGGGGATTGACAAAGTGGGTGCCCGCCATCCCCAACTCCTGGGCACGCTGGTTCATCAGCTCCACAAACGTGGGGATATCTCCACTGACGGCCATGGCCAATACATTGGCCGCCTCATTGGCGGAGGCCAGCAGCAGGCAGTAAAGTAGATTCTTCACCGTGATTTTCTCGCCGGCCTGAAGATTGGCGGTGGAGGAGTCCTCCGTGATGTCCGCCAGGGCGGCGGCGTCCACGGTGATCTCGGTGTTCAGGTCCAGCTCCCCCCGTCCAATGGCCTCCAAGGTTAGCAGGGCGGTCATAATTTTGGTGATACTGGCGGGATAACGCTGTTCATCGGCAGCCTGCTCGTAAAGCACCTGATCGGTGTCCAGGTCGATGAGAAGCGCGGCGGTGGCGTCCACCGTCATGGACTCCACCCCTTCGTACTCGATGGCGCTGGCAAAAGGGATCAGCAAGCCCGTGAGCAGTGACAAGGTCAGGAAAAAAGAAATGGCGCGAATCAGCGTTTTTTTCATAGGAAACATCCACATCCCGTGTTATAATCATTTTGTATCTTCACATTCCAGGCCAAGGACCGGGGAATGGAATGAAATTGAAAGGAAATTCACTCATTATCATAACAAAGCTCGACACAAGACGCAATGGGGGAGGGGAACAATGGCCGGAAAATTTGCGAAAATTTCATGGTTGGAGGGAGCAGTCCTTCTTCTGACCGCATGTTTTGCGGCGGGGACCCTCCTCTGGTTCCATACGGTGCAGCCGGAGGAAGTCCAGGTGACGAAGAATCCGACCGCCCAGACCAGCCAGCCGGCGGAGGAACCAGAGGCGCCGGGAATGCTGGAGGGAGAGGTCCTGGACCTGAACACGGCGACCCTCTCCGACCTGATGCGCCTGCCGGGCATTGGGGAGAAGAAGGGGAGCGCCATTCTGGCCTGGCGCCAGGAGAAGGGCGGATTTTCCGCGGTGGAAGAGCTGCTGGAGGTCAAGGGCATTGGGGAGGCCACCCTGGAGCGGCTGCGCCCCTATGTGACCGTTGGGGTTCCGGCGGTGGAGAAAGGAGGAGACCATGGCACGGATTCTGGTGGTTGACGATGAAAAGGTGATGGTGAAAGGCATCCGGTTTAACTTGGAGAACGAGGGATATACCGTGGATGTGGGGTACAATGGCCGTCAGGCGGTGGAGCTGGCCCGGGCCAACGAGTACGACCTGATTATTCTGGACCTGATGATGCCGGAGCTGGACGGGCTGCAGGCCTGTATGGAGATCCGGGCATTCTCCACCGTCCCCATCATTATGCTCACCGCCCGGGGGGAGGACACGGACAAGCTTCTGGGGTTTGAGTACGGGGCGGATGACTACATCACAAAGCCCTTTAATATTTTGGAGGTTAAGGCCCGGGTCAAGGCGCTGCTGCGCCGGTCCGCCGCCACCCGGCGGCAGGCGGGCTCGGACCAGCGGCTGACCTTGGGGGGACTGACCCTGGACAGTGCGGCCCGGACCACCTGGAAGGACGGCAACCCCGTGGAGCTCACCGCCCGGGAGTTTGATCTGCTGGAGCTGCTGATGAAAAACCCCAACCGGGTTTACAGCCGGGAACAGTTGCTGAACCTGGTATGGGGCTACGAGTATACCGGGGAGTACCGCACGGTGGACGTCCATATCCGCCGTCTGCGGGAAAAGGTGGAGCAAGACCCTGCCCACCCCGCCCACCTGTGCACCAAATGGGGGGTGGGGTACTATTTTAAGGAGGCGTGATGGGACGGCGCGGAAAAAAAGGGGGCCCCATGGGGGGAAAGTGGAACATCAGCCACTCCCTGCAAATGCGTCTTGCCCTGGGGTATTCCTGTCTCATTGCTGTTTTGCTGGTTCTGATGAATACCTATCCCCTGATTATGGGACAGAATCTGATGTTTCGTTCCCAGCAGACCGCCCTGGCCAACCAGCTGGTTTTGATCACCAACACCCTCACCACCGCCGACGAGCTCACGCCGGAGACGGTGGAGCAGGCCATTGGCCAGCTGGAGGAGCTGGAGGTCCGGCGGGTTCTGGTCACGGACGGGGCGGGACGGGTTCTCTACGATACCGGGGAGCCCTCCGCCCTGGGGAAATATGCCCTCATTGGAGAGGTGGTCTCCGCCCTCCGGGGCAACGACGCCTTTTCCAGTGAGTACCAGGACGGGGCCTTCTCCAGTCGGGCCGCCTCCCCGGTGATGAATCGAAACCAGGTGGTGGGGGCGGTCTGTCTGTATGACCAGGACAGTGACCAGGGGGCATTGCTGGAGGAGCTGCAGCGGAACCTGCGGCTGATCTCCGTGGTGGTCTGCCTGGCGGTACTGGTTCTGTTTGGGGCCTTTTCCACGTTCCTTTCCCGGCGGGTCAGGACCCTCTTGGGGGGAATCCGCACGGTGCGGGCCGGGGAGTACACCCATCGGATCTCCATGGATGGACACGATGAGCTGGCGCAGTTGGCTGAGGAGTTTAACCAGCTGACGGGACGGCTCCAGGTCACGGAGGAGGAGCGCCGGCGGTTTGTCTCCGATGCGTCTCATGAGCTGAAGACCCCCCTGGCGTCCATTCGGCTGCTCACCGATTCCATTTTACAGGATGCCTCCATTGACCGGGACACCGCCCGGGAGTTTGTGGCGGACATCGGGGAGGCGGCGGACCGTCTCATCCACATCAGTCAGGAATTATTGGAGCTCAACCGCCTGGACGAGGGGCGGGACATGGCCCAGGAGCCGGTGGACTGGACGGAGCAGGTGGAGAAGATCGGGCGGATGCTGGCGCCGCTGGCGGAGGAGGACCGGATTACGCTGGAGACCGACCTGGGGGAGGACTGTATTGTCCGGTGTAACCAGGAGGACGCCAGTCAGATCCTGCGGAATCTGATGGAGAACGCCATTAAGTACAACGTCACCGGCGGAGAAGTTTTGGTGACCACACGCCGCCAAGGAGCGCGGGTGCTGCTGTCCGTGGCCGACACAGGCGTGGGCATTCCCGAGGCGGACATGCCGCGGATTTTCGAGCGGTTTTATCGGGTGGACAAGGCCCGCTCCCGGGCGGCCGGCGGCACGGGGTTGGGCTTGTCCATTGTCCGGGACGCGGTGCGCCACCATGGCGGCACCATCACGGTCCAGGCCAGGCAGCCGGCCGGCGTGGTCTTTACGGTGATTCTTCCGGCGTGGAGAGAGGAGGAGAGCGGGGGATGAAAGAAAGATGCGCCGGGGCCCTGCTCTTGGCCCTCTGCCTCTTCGCGCTGGCGGGCTGCGGGGGAAATGCGAAGGGAACCGAATACGCGGTGTACTACTGCAACCAGGCCGCGGGGGAGGAGGCCGCCCTGGTGGCGGAGAAGCGGGTGCTTCCCCCGGACACCGAGCCGGTGGAGGGGCTTCTGAACCTGCTGCTGAGCCCGCCCCAGAGCGAGAATCTGACGATGGCCATTCCCAGCGGGGTGACGCTGCGGAAGTGGACCCTGTACAACGGACTGTTGACGGTGGATTTTTCCAGTGGATATGGGGTGCTCTCCGGCATTGACCTGACTTTGGCCGATTACAGTGTGGTGCTCACTCTGACCCAGCTGGAGGGGGTGGAGGCGGTGATGATTACCGCCGAGGGAGAGATGCTTTCCTTCCGGGATCACCAGCGCTTGACCGCGGAGGAGGCCTGGTCGGCGCTCCAGTCAGGTATGTCGGAGGAAACAGCCCAGGATGTGTCCTAATTTTTGAGGAGACGAACTACAATTAGACTTGCGATAGTTGGCCCCTTGTGCCGCCCCCCTGTTTCAGGGGGGCTTTTTTTGTGAAAAATAAAAAAATACCGTTTAGGCCGCACATTTTGCCGGGGACGGCCGTTATACAAAGTGGAAGGAGGGAGACCCTGCCATGGACTTGGAAGATCAATATGATAAGCTATACCGGTATTGCTATTTTCGGGTCAGGGACGTCCAGACCGCCGAGGACCTGGTGCAGGAGACCTTCCTTCGCTGGCTGGACCATTATCCCGGCCAGCGGGAGCGGGAGGCGCTGCCCACCCTGTACACCATTGCCCGGAACCTGTGTGTGGACGTGACCCGGCAAAGGGAAACCCTCCCGCTGCAGGAGACCGACCAGGTTGCCGCGGACCCCGCGGGCACGCTGGTGGAGCGATGGGACTTGGAACGGGCCCTGGAGACGCTCACCCCCCAGGACCAGGAACTGCTGCTCCTGCGCTATGCCAACCAGGTGCCCCTGCAGGCGCTGAGCCGGCTGACGGGGCTGTCCCGGTTTGCCATCTATCGAAGGTGCGGCAGGCTGCTGACCCAACTCAGAGAGGCATTGCGAGAGGAGGAGAGAACATGAACCGAAGACTGAAGCGTGCCCTTGCTGCATCCTTTTCCCCGCCGCCCCCCCAGAGAAAAACGGTTTTTCTCAGGACCCTGCCCCAGCCGGACCTCTCCCTGGGGACCTTTCTTTGGAACCAGATCCCCTATCTGCGGAAGCGGACTTGGCTGCTGTCCTGCGGGGTGCTGCTTCCGGCGGTTTGGGGCGGGAGCTGTATGAATCCCAATGTTCTCTGGATCACTGCTGCGCTGCTGCCCTTTGTGGCGCTGCTGGCGGTGACAGAGGGGACCAGGTCTGCGGTATACGGCATGGAGGAGCTGGAACTGGCCACCCGGTTTTCTCTGAAAAGTGTCCTGCTGGCCCGGCTTTGCCTGGTGGGGAGCCTGCACGCCGTCCTGCTGCTCTGCCTGACCCTCCTGTGCCGGGGGACTGGGGCGGCCTCCTTTGGACGGACCGTGGTGTATCTTTTGGTCCCCTACCTTCTCACCGCCTATGGCGGGCTGTGGCTGTCCCGCCGGCTGCGGGGGCGGGAGATGGTCTATGGGGCGGCGGTGCTGGCAGTACTGGTAAGCGGCGGCTATCTTTTGGCGGTGGGGTGGATGCAGACACTGTTTGCGCCGTGGAATTTTCCAGGATGGCTTTTGGCGGCGGCAGTGCTGTCGGCGGCTCTGGCCAGGGAACTGGCCCTAACCAAGAAAGGAGTGGAGGAAGCATGGAACTTGTCATTCGAGCGCTGAGCAAACAATACCCCCATAAATTGGCGGTGGACCGGGTTAGCCTGACCCTGACGCCGGGGATTTACGGACTTTTGGGCGCCAATGGCGCGGGGAAGACCACCCTGATGCGAATGCTCTGTGGCATTTTGCATCCCACAGGGGGGGAGATTTCCCTGGACGGCCTGGGGGTTGCACAGGAGGAGTACCGGGCGTGCCTGGGCTATCTTCCCCAGGACTTCGGCTATTACCCGGGGTTCACAGGGGAGGAATTTCTATGGTACATGGGGGCGCTGAAGGGGCTGCCCAAGGCCCAGGCCAGGCGCCGGGCCAAAGAACTGCTGGAGCTGGTGGGGCTGTCCCAGGCGGCGAAAGGGAAGATCAAGACCTACTCCGGCGGCATGAAACAGAGATTGGGCATTGCCCAGGCTCTGCTGGGCCACCCGAAGCTGCTTGTTCTGGACGAGCCCACAGCGGGGCTGGACCCAAAGGAGCGGGTGCGCTTTCGTGGGCTGATTGCATCCCTGGGGAAGCAGAGCATTGTCCTGGTGTCCACCCACATTGTCTCTGACCTGGCGCACATTGCGGATGTGATCCTGCTGATGAAAGACGGACGGATCATTCACCAGGGCCCGGCATCGGAGATCGCGGACCTGGAAGGATTCTACCTGGAAGCGTTTGGAGAGGAGGGAGAGCATGGCGGAACTGTATCGCTTTGAGCTGAAAAAATGTTTGCAGCAGAAGGTGCTCTGGATCACAGGGGGAATTTTGCTGTTGTGCCTGTGTCTGTGGGGGGCGGCAGCCTGCCTGCAGACCACGGACAGCGGGCTGCGGGGCGAGGAGATCATCCGTCTTCACCGAGAGGGCGGCGCCGCGCTGGCCGGTGAGACCGTGGACCAGGATATGCTGGACCAATTTCGGCCGGCCTATGAAAAAATGGTTTTTGCAGGGGACGCCAGGGAGCTGATGGGCTGCATCGACATTTATGAGTTTTTGGGCCATGTGCTGGACACTGCGGCCAGCGCGGAGATTCTGGCCGTGGATCAGCAGATGCTGTATGACCGGCTGGAAGATAAGCTGCGCACAGAGGCGGAAAAGGGAAGCGCCACGGAGCAGGCGGCCTCTTACTGGCAGAGCAAGGTCCAGCAGCAGCTCTCCCAGCCGCTGGTCTATGGAGGGTATCATGAGGGGTGGAGCCAGATGGCCTCCCTGATGAAGGTGATGACGTTCCTGGAAGTTCTCTTTCTGTCGGTGGCCCTTTCCGGTATGTTTCCCCAAGAGGCGCAGCACCGGACTGATCAGCTGATCCTGTCCAGCCGCCGGGGCAGAACGGCCCTGTACACCGGGAAGCTCTTGGCGGGCCTGACAGTGGGGGTGGGCTTTGGCCTGCTTCTTCTGGCCACTCTGCTGGGGGTCACCGGGCTGGTCTATGGGCTGGAGGGCTTCGGGGTCTCCGCGCTCTTTACCCTGCTGATGCCCTTGGGAGCATCCATCGGGCAGGTGACGCTGATTTTGTTCGGCGCCTTTTTGGCCGCGGCGGCGGTCACCAGCCTGGCCGCGATGGTGCTCTCCCAAGTGACCCGGAACAGTGTGGCTACCATGGGAATCTTGGTGGGGATTCTCCTGCTGACCACGCTCATCACCGCGGTGCCAGAAAGCCCCAGGCTGCTCTCCGTGCTGTGGTATCTTCTGCCCAGCAATTTTGTCTCACTGCAGGGGGCGTTTCGCTATGATCTGCTCTCAGTGGGGGGCCTTTCCCTGACCACTTGGCAGGTTACGCCGGTGGTTTACCTCCTTCTCACGGCTCTGCTGGCCTTGGGGGGACGGCGTTTATACCGCCGGTGCCAGGTGGGCGCCCGGTAAAGAACAGCAAACGCGGCAAAGGAACCAGTTCCTTTGCCGCGTTTGCTGTGATGGGATTACAGCGTCCACTTGCGCTGGTCTGTATGGAGCAGGTGATGGGCGGTCTCCGACAGGGGATGGCCCAGGTATTCCTGGTAGAGGGTCTGGATGGTGGGATTTTCATGGGAGAAGCGGATGGGGCTCTCCTGGTCCAGGGCGTACAGACGCTGCCCTCGCTGGGCGGCGTGGTCCTCCCCGTCGTGGATGGGCTGACCGCCGCCGCCGGAACATCCGCCGGGACAGGCCATGACCTCTACAAAATCGTAGGAGACCTGTCCGGCCCGGAGGGCGTCCATCAAAGCCCGGGCACTGCCCAGGCCGGAGGCCACCGCCAGGCGGAGGGTGGTCTCCCCAATGGAGAAGGAGGCCTCCCGCCAGGGCTTTTGCCCCCGGATGTCCTGAAAGGCATCGGCAGGGGGATTGGAGCCGGTGAGCTTCCAATAGGCGGTGCGGAGGGCGGCCTCCATCACCCCGCCGGTGACCCCAAAGATCACCCCGGCGCCAGACCCCCGGCCCAGGGGACTGTCAAAGTCCTCCTCCGGCAGGGCAGCCACGTTAATCTGCATGGCCCGGAGCATCCGGTCCAGCTCCCGGGTGGTGAGGACCACATCCACATCCTGGTCGGCCACGTCGCTGACCTCGGGGGTGGCGGCCTCGTATTTCTTGGCCACGCAGGGCATCACGGAGACGCAGAAGATATCCTTGGCGCTCTTGCCCAGCTTCTGGGCGTAATAGCTTTTGGCGATGGCGCCAAACATCTGCTGGGGGCTTTTGGCGGTGGAGAGGTGACCGGCCAGCTCGGGATATTCCGTGCGGACAAAGCGGACCCAGCCGGGGCAGCAGGAGGTGAACTGGGGGAGCTTGCTGGACTCTGGGTGGGACAGCCGCTCCACGAACTCGCTGCTCTCCTCCAAAATGGTGAGGTCTGCGGAGAAGGTGGTGTCAAACACATGCTTGACCCCCAGGGCCCGGACTGCCGCGGCCAGGCGCTTTTCCGTGGCCTGTTCCGGGGAAAGCCCCAAGCTCTCTCCCCAGGCGGCCCGGACCGCAGGCGCAATCTGGAAAACCACCTCTTTGGTGGGATCGCTGAGGGCGGAGAAGACGGTCTCCGTGTCGTCCCGCTCCCGCAGAGCCCCCACGGGACAGTGGACCACGCACTGGCCGCACAGGGCGCAGCTGGCCTCGTTCATCCGCAGCCCGCCCCGGATGCGCACCGTGGTATGGGCGCCGGAGCCGGTGACCTCCCAAACGCCCAGGGACTGGACCCGGTCACAGACCGAGACGCACCGAAGACATTTGATGCATTTGGAACTGTCCCGCAGAATGGGAAGGGCAGGGTCCCAGGGGCGTTCAGTGGCCTCTTTTCGGAAGGGGACAGACTGGATGTTCATGGCCTTGGACAGGGCCTGGAGGGAGCAGTTGCCGCTGCGCACGCAGGTGACGCAGTGGTCCACGTGCTGGGACAGGATGAGCTCCACATTGGTCTTCCGGGTCAGACGGACCCGCTGGGTATTGGTGTGGACCACCATGCCCTCTTCCACCAGGGTGTTGCAGGCGGTGGCCAGCTTGTCCACCCCCTCCACCTCCACGGCGCACACCCGGCAGGAGGCCACCTCATTGATCTCCCGCAGGTAGCACAGGGTGGGGATATGGATGTCCACGGCCCGGGCGGCGTCCAGAATGGTGGTGCCGGCGGGGACGGAGACCTGCTTGTTGTCGATGGTCAGGGTCACCATTTGATCAGCCTCCCTCCTTTGAAGCCCGCGTGACCGTAGTGGTCACAGCGGAGACATCGGCTGCACTCCTGGGCCATCTCCTGCTCGGACATGCAGTTTTCCATGAGCTCAAAGTCGTTTTTCCGCCAGTTGGCCTCCCGCTCGGTGAGGTCCACCCGGCCGGTGGCGTGTTTGAGGCGGAAGGGGGCGGGGGGAATGTCCAGATTGGCCGAAATATCGGTATGGAAGCCCAAGTATTCATCAATACTGGCCGCGGCCACCTTGCCGGCCTCAATGGCCAGGATCACCGTGGCGGGGCCGGAGACGCAGTCGCCCCCGGAAAAGACCCCTTCCAGCCCGGGAACGCTGCCGTCGTCGGCGGTGACGATGTTGTTGTGATCTGTGGGGACCCCTGCTTGGGCAAAGCTCTTGGAGTCCACCACCTGCCCCACCGCCATGAGAACCACGTCGCAGGCAATTCGCTCCTCCGGCTGGTCGGCCTTTCTGGGGGCCGGACGGCCTCCCCGGACCTCGCCGATGACCTGGGGCTGTACCACAAGGGCGGTGACAGCGCCATCGTCATCAGTCTCAATCCGTACGGGGGCTTTCAGGGGAAGCACTTCGCAGCCCTCCGCCATGGCCCCCTCGATCTCCTCCGGCAGGGCGGTCATGTCAGAGATCCGGCGGCGGTAGACGCACTTGACCGACGCGGCTCCCAGGCGGACTGCCGTGCGGGTGGCGTCCATGGCCACGTTGCCGCCGCCCACCACCACCACGTGCTTGCCGGTAAAGTCGGGTTTTACCGAGCGGATGGTGATGTCCAGCATCTCGATGGCGGAGAGAACCCCCTTGGCGTCCTCTCCGGGGATGCCGAGGCCCTTGTGCAGGGAGGCGCCGATGGCCAGATAGAGACTGTCATAGTCCCGGCGGAGCTCCTCTAAGGTGACATCGGTCCCCACTTCGCAGTTTACCCGCACCGACACGCCGGTGGAGAGGATGGTGTCAATGTCCCGGTCCAGGTAGGAGCCGGGCAGGCGGTAGCTGGGGATGCCGTAGCGGAGCATGCCGCCCAGCTTGGGCTTGCGCTCGAATACCGTGACGGTGTGGCCCATGAGGGAGAGGAAATAGGCCGCGGTGAGTCCCGAGGGGCCGCCGCCCACAATGGCCACGGTTTTGCCCGAGCTGGGGGCCCGGGGCGGGGCGGGCACCTCTCCGGCGTGGTCCACGGCGAAGCGTTTGATGCCGCGGATGTTCAGGGGAGAGTCCACAATGGTCCGGCGGCAGTGGGTCTCACAGGGGTGCTCGCACACCAGGCCGCAGACCGAGGGAAAGGGGTTGTCCTTTCGGATCAGACGGATGGCGTCGTCGTACCGCTCCTCTCCCACCAGGGAGATGTACCCGGGGACGTCCACGTGGGCGGGACATAGCTCCACACAGGGGACGCTCTTAAAGTTGGCGGTGCAGCTGCCCTGGGTCACGTGGGCCAGGTAATCGTCCTGGAAGGCCACATACCCGTCCAGGACCATTTGGGCGGCCTCGAATCCGATGGCGCAGTCGGCGCTGTCCACAATGGACTGCGCGGTGCGCAGGATGGTGTCCAGATCGGCCTGGCTGCCCTGACCGTCCAGCAGCTGGTCCAGCAGGGCGGCCAGCCGGTCCAGGCCGATGCGGCAGGGCACACATTTGCCGCAGCTCTGGGCCAGGCAGAGTTTCAAAAAGGCGCTGGTGAGCTCTACGGGACAGTTTCCGCAGGGGGCCGCAGAGATGCGGCGCTCCATGTCGGCGTAGAGATCGTCCACTGTGCGCTGGGAATTCTCCCATGGGGTGATACGCAGTCTGCTCAAAATCAGTGGTCTCCTTTCCTTTGGGTGGGATAGCGCGTTTGATTGGAAACCGATTATTTTTGTCCCAAAAGTCCAAAATATCGGGAAAAAACAAGGTAGAATTCGGTTATACGGCGTATATCATAATCGGAAATGACGAAAAATGCAATAGAAAATTTTAACCTTACCATTTTTGTGGAAAAAGAGAGAGGAAAGCAACAAAAAGGAAGAAACCAGAAAAAGAATTGCTCAAAAATCCGTATAGAGGGGATAAAATGAGTAGAAATAGCATCGGCGGGGAAGATTTTTCACAAAAAGAGAGCATGGAAATCCCGGGGCTGCCGGCCTACAATACAGGCAAGGGGCCCGCAGGCCCTGTTCTCCAGCGATCTCTGACCAGCAGGTTTGCCGGAAGGGATTGACCGTGGCGGGAAAAAAGCGGTATAATACGTCGTTCTTAATCAATTACCCGTTGTCAATCACCCGTCGAATCACTCCGGCGGAACCAGCTGATAAGGAGGAGCAAAATTATGCAGGAGTATCAAAAGGGGACCCAGTGTCTCCACGCCGGCTATGTGCCCGAGAGCGGGGAGCCGCGAAACATCCCCATTGTGCAGAGCACCACCTTCCGTTACGGCAGCAGCGAGGCCATGGGGGCGCTGTTTGACCTGGAGGCGGAGGGCTATTTCTACACCCGGCTCCAGAACCCCACCTCAGACCGGGTGGCCGCGAAGATCTGTGCCCTGGAGGGGGGCACGGCGGCGATGCTGACCTCCTCCGGTCAGGCGGCCAACTTCTTTGCCGTGTTCAACATCTGTTCCGCCGGGGATCACGTGGTGGCCTCCGCGGCCATCTACGGGGGGACCTTCAACCTCTTTGCCGTTACCATGAAGCGGATGGGCATTGACTTCACTTTCGTGGACCCCAATTGCTCTGAAGAGGAGCTGAACGCCGCTTTCCAGCCCAACACCAAGGCGGTGTTTGGGGAGACCATCGCCAACCCCGCCCTCATTGTTCTGGACATTGAGAAGTTTGCCCGCGCCGCCCACGCCCATGGGGTGCCTCTCATCGTGGACAATACCTTTGCCACCCCGGTGGGCTGCCGGCCCTTCCAGTGGGGGGCGGACATTGTCACCCACTCCACCACCAAATACATGGACGGGCACGCCAACTGCGTGGGGGGCGCCATTGTGGACAGCGGGAACTTTGACTGGACCCGATACCCGGACCGCTACCCCGGCCTGTGCACCCCGGATGAGAGCTACCACGGTGTGACTTATACCGAACGGTTTGGTCTGGGCGGGGCCTACATCACCAAGGCCACGGTCCAGCTCATGCGGGACTTCGGCGCCACCCCCGCACCCATGAACGCCTACCTGCTCAACGTGGGTCTGGAGACCCTGCACCTGCGGATGCCCCAGCACTGTGCCAACGCTTTGGCGGTGGCGAAATTCGTGCAGAAGCACCCCAAGATCGCCTGGGTCAATTACCCCGGTCTGGAGGGGGACAAATACCATGACCTGGCCCAGAAGTATATGCCCAAGGGGACCTGCGGTGTGGTGACCTTTGGCGTCAAGGGGGGCCGCAAGGCGGCGGAGACCTTTATGGCGGGGCTGAAGCTGGCCTCCATCGCCACCCATGTGGCGGACGCCAAGACCTGTGTGCTCCACCCGGCCTCCTCCACCCACCGGCAGCTGTCCGAGGCGGAACTGGCGGCCGCCGGCGTCTCCGCCGACCTCATTCGCCTGTCTGTGGGCATTGAGGATATCACGGACATTCTGGCAGATTTGGAGCAGGCCCTGGACCAGGTGTGAGTTTGCTTGTCCCACGCTTCTCATTTTATGGATAGGAGCGATTGCAATGGTGTCCAAAAAAGGCGTAGCTATGGTGGTGGCCGCTGCCCTGCTGCTCAGCATCGGCGGTCTCTGTGTGAAGATGATTCCCTGGCAGCCCCTGTCTATCAATTCCTTTCGGAGCTTTATCTCGGTGGGAATTCTGCTGGTGTTTGCCCGGTTAACCCGGCGCAGACTCCGGTTGACCGGGGGAGTGGTTTTAGGGGGGCTGGCCGTGTGCGGAGCCACGGCCCTGTATACCGTTGCCACCAAACTGACCACGGCGGGCAACGCGGTGCTGCTCCAGTTTACCGCGCCCATCTTTGTCATTCTGTGCAGCTGGGCGGTCTTTCGGGAGCGGCCCAAGCGGCTGGACCTGGCGGCCTGCGTCTGTGTGTTCGGCGGGGTGTTTTGCTTTTTCCTGGACAGCTTGGGAAGCGGGCGCTTCCTGGGGGATGTGATCGCCGTGCTGGCGGGGATATGCTATGCCTGGGTCTTTCTGCTCAACAAGATTCCGGGGGGAGACCCTCTGTGGTCTACCATCCTGGGACAGAGCATGGGGGCGGTAATCGGTCTGCCCTGGTTGGTGCGGGAGACTCAGTTTGATGGGACCACGCTGTGCTTTGGGATTCTGCTGGGGGTGTTTCAGCTGGGGCTGGCCTATGCCCTGCTTACCACGGGAATCCGGTACATTCCGCCTGTGACGGCCTCCCTGATTACGGGCATTGAACCGGTGCTTAATCCCATTTTGGTGGCACTGGTGCTGGGGGAGACCTTGACCAGGCTCTCTCTTCTGGGGGGCGGGATTGTCTTTGTCAGCGTGATGCTGTATAATGTGCTGTCCGTCCGGGGGGCGCCGCAGTCCCCCAAAAATGCGGGGCAGACACTGCCGCAAAAAGAGGAGAAATAGTATGCTTGAAATCCTGTATCAGGACCAGGCCCTGGTGGTCTGCGTCAAGCCCTTTCGGGTGCTCTCCACCGACGAGCCCGGGGGGATGCCCGACCTGATCCGACAGGCCATCGGGCAGCCCCAGGCCAAGGTGCGGACGGTCCACCGCCTGGATCAGGTGGTGGGGGGACTGATGGTCTACGGACTGACAGGCCACGCGGCCTCGGAGCTCTCCCGGCAGATTCGGGAGGATCAGTTCCAAAAAGAATACCAGGCGGTGGTCCACTGGCGTCCCCAGTACGATGCGGGAACCTATATTGATCTGTTGGGCCGGAATGAAAAGACCCGGAAAACCTATGTGGCCAAGGTCCCCGGCAAGGGGATTCAGCAGGCGGTGCTTCACTACCGGCTGCTGGACAACCGGCAGGGATTTTCCCTGGTGGAGATCCGCCTGGAGACCGGGCGAACCCACCAGATTCGAGCCCAGTTTTCCGCCCGGGGAATGCCCCTGGCTGGGGACCGGAAGTACAGTAAATACCCCGACCCCCCATCGTGGCAGATTGCCCTCTGGTCCAGCCATCTGGCCTTTACCCATCCGGAAACCGGGGAGGCCATGGACTTTCGTCTTTCCCCGCCGGCGACGGAGCCCTGGACGCTCTTTCAAAATACACTATAAAAAATGATACGCCGCACGGCCTGCCGCAGTTCTCAAAGGAACCGCGGCAGGCCGTGCGGCATGTTTGGTGGGGGCGGGGATCAAAAAACCATCTGAACCAGGACCATATAAAAAATGGTTCCTCCGGCAATGCTCAGGAGAATATTTTTCTTCCACCGGTGCAGCAAAGCGACGACCAGAATGCCCAAAAGCTCCGGCAGGCCATGCCAGCTGGTGAAGACCGCGTCTTTCAGACAAAAGACCACCAGCAGGCCGATGACTGCGCTGGGAAGCACTGTGCCCAGGTAACGGATAAACGCCGGGGGCTGTTTGCCTTCAGGGAAGAGAAGGAAGGGGAGAAAGCGGGTGGTCATGGTACCCAGCACCACGGCCGCCACAGTGAGAACCTGCTGTAAAATTGTCATGGGGACACCTCCTGGGGGGATCTTCTGCGCAGCCAGAGAAAGCAGAGGATGATCAGGCCCATGGCCGGTAGGAGAAAATGGTCACTGCCCAGGACCAGCAGACACAGCAGGGTACAGCCCACCCCGATCAGGGCGGGGCGGTGGTCTTTCCGCTCCTCCCACTGGTTGAGAAACATGACCACGAACAGGGCGGTCATCACGAATTCAATGCCTGTGGTGTTAAAGTGGATCAAGTACCCCAGCAGGGCGCCCAGGGTGGCCCCGGCCACCCAGTAGAGCTGATTGAGTACAGTGACAAAAAACATAAACCAGCCCCGGTCCACCCCCTCCGGGGGAGGGACCGCGCAGTGGATGGAAAAGGTCTCGTCGCACAGCCCGAAGATCAGATAGGGCTTCTTCCAGCCCAGGTTCTGGAATTTGTCCAGCATGGACAGGCCATAGAACAGATGACGGGCGTTGACCATCAAGGTCAGCAGGAAGGCGTGGAGCGGCTGGAAGGTGGGCATGAGCAGGAGGTTGGCCGTCACGAATTCCATGGAGCCGGCGAAGATGAACAGGCTCATCAGCATGGGATAGACAAAGGAAAAGCCCTGGCTGCGCATGAGAAATCCATAGGACATGCCCAGAAAGAGAAATCCCACACAGATGGGTAAGGTGTAGGGGAGCGCGGCCCGGAAGGCCTTGGTTTTCATGGGACATACCTCCAATCCTGCTTGCTTTTTTGCGGCGGGTCCGGTATAATAAAATTATTATACTGTACAAAAATCCAAAACATCGAACAAAAGACTGCTATATCTTACAACTGTTCGATTTTTTTGTCAAGAGGCCGAAGGAGGATTTTGCATGGATTGGGGCAAGCGCATTGGGGCAAACCTAAAGCAGATGCGAACAGAACGCAATCTCACGTTGGGCCAGCTGTCGGGCCTGGCGGGGATCAGCAAGGCGATGCTCTCGGAGATGGAGAAGGGGATGGGAAATCCCACCATCAACACCATTTGGAAAATTGCCAATGGACTGAAGGTGCCCTATACCCGGCTGCTGGAGGGAAGTGAGCCCGGCCCCACCCTGGTCCGGCGGGAGGAGCTCTCTCCCCAGACCGAGGGGAACGGCCACTATCGGGTGTACTGCTATTTTCAGGGGGGGCCGGAGCGGTCCTTTGAGCTGTTTTACATGGAATTGGACCCCCATACCGCCAACACCTCCCCAGGCCACTTGGCCCAGGCACAGGAATATATCACGGTTTTGGAGGGGGAGCTGACAGTGGAGACCGGGGGGAAGTCCTACCGGCTGGGGCCGGGGGATGCGCTGGGCTTTGACTCCACGGCGGACCATACCTATCGAAACGCCGGGGACGAGCGGGTCACCGGTTTGGTGATCAATTACTATCCCGGCTGAAAAAAAGAAAAATGTTCCAGCATGGCGGCCGGAGGGGCGGGACATACTACCTTACGGAGACCGGAAGGGGCAATGCCTCTTGCCGGGCTTCGAAAATCCAATGGACCACGCAGTTGTGGTTCCAGGAGGTTCCCTATGAAGGTGATCGACAGAATCGCCCTGGTCTTGGTCATCATTGGTGGCTTAAACTGGGGCAGCATCGGGATTTTCGGCCTGGACATCGTGGCGGCCCTCTTTGGCGGCTCCGCCAGCGGTCTGAGCCGGCTGGTGTATATCCTGGTTTGCCTGTCTGCCATTTGGTGCATCACTCTCTTTTTCCGAGAGGATCGCGTGGAGCGGACAGCGCGCGGGAATGCGTAAAATCCAACCCAACCCCTTGATCGGCGGAGAAACAGAAAACGCTTATGTTAGCTCTGCCATCCAGGAGAGAACAAACAGAGGAACGGTGTTTCAAAACATCGTTCCTCTGTTTTCTGTTCTCGCGCAAAAGAAAAAACAAACTATACAAATAAGTTTGACAGAGAATGAGAAATTATGGTAAACTGTACATACGCAAAGAGAGGAAAGAGAGAAGCATTTGTGTCTTGCACGTATGGAGAGGTGAGATGATATGGTGAAATTTAACTGGTCAACCTTTTGGATTGTTTTGGTATCCTGCTTTTGGACGATGATACTGGCCTTTTTCGTCGAGCTCTATCTTGTAGGGGCAATGATGATCGTTATGGCCATTGCCATTACGGGGGTTTGGTGTATTTCCTTGCTCCGGCGCATTTTGGCGCTTCTGGAGCAGAACCAAAACATGAACGACGAGGCGGGGCAAGCCAGTGAGAAGCAATCTGCACAGGCAGAATGATGCAAACAGGGAGACGGCAGGGTGGCAAACCCGCCGTCTCCCTGTTTAGAGAGGCCTTATTTTTTTCGATTTTTATAGGTGGAGGGGTAATGATCCGTTTTGGGGTCAATCTTCCGAATCACCCGGGCGGGGACGCCTGCCGCGATGGTGTAGGGGGGGATGTCCTTGGTGACCACGGACCCGGCCCCGATGATGGCGCCGTCCCCGATATGTACCCCCGGAACCACCGTAACGCTGGAGCCGATCCAGACGTTCTTCCCGGTGACGATGGGGGCGGGGTAGGTGGTGGAGCGCTTCTCTGGGTCAAAGTCGTGGTTCATGGTGGTCAGCACCACGTTGTTGCCCAAAAAGGTACCGTCACCCAGGGTGATGCCGCCCTGGTCCTGGAAGTGGCAGCCGGTGTTGATAAAGACCCCTTTGCCCACCGTGGTGTTCTTGCCGCAGTTGGTGTAGAAGGGGGGAAAGAGGCGGAAGCTCTTATCCACGGGCTTGCCAATGATTTTGGAGAAAATCTCCCGGATTTCCTCCCCGGTGTGGTACTTGGCGTTGAGCTCACAGGTCAGGCGCATGGTGACCTCATTGATTTCCCGCATAAAGCGGTGCATCTCGCCGCCGCCCTCCACGGGTTCGCCGGAATTCATACGGGCCAGATATTCTTGCAGATCCATCAGGATACCTCCTTTGAGACGCGGGGGCGGAGCGGCGTCTCCGCCGGGGCGGGGGCGTCGTTATAGGGACGGGGTCAGGCCAGGGAGTCCGGCCCGAAGCCCTGGGGGAGAAGCTGGCGCAGGGTGTATTTGACAAAGGTGTGATCCTGCCGGGCCACCAGCACCTCCAGGTCGGGGGCAAACTCATAGAGCATCTGCCGGCAGGCGCCGCAGGGCCAGCAGTAATCGGCGCTGTTGCCCACCACTGCCAGACGGGTAAAGGACCGGCAGCCCTCACTGACGGCCTTGACCAGGGCGGTGCGCTCGGCGCAGAGGGTGGAGCCGTAAGCGGCGTTTTCCACATTGCAGCCGGTATATACGGTCCCGTCCGTCCCCTCCAGCGCGGCGCCCACGGGGAAGCGGGAGTAAGGAACATAGGATTTTTCCAGCATGGTGAAGGCCAGCTCCACCAGAGCCTGATCGGTCATAGAATATCGCCTCCTGGAGAGGAGCCCGTTCGGGCTCTCATTGGATGTGAATATGGTTGTTGATGTGGTCGGCGCAGTAGCAGTAGTAGCCGTTGCACCGGGAGCAGTAGCGGAACTCCATTTGCGGGTCGGTCAGGTCGGTCTTGCCGCACACGGCGCACTTGTGCAGGTATTGGGTTTTGGTCTTGGTTTTGGCGTCGTGGAAGTTGACCACCTTGGGGCCGCTGCCGGGATGGTTGTAGGCCTGCCGGTACTGGTTCTGCCTTGCCCGGTTCTTGGCCCGGCCTTTCCAGTAGGAGAACTGGCTGCCGATGTCCGCGGCGAAGAACAGAAGGTAGTTGAGCACAGCCACAATGGGAATCAGCGCGTACAGGAAGTGCCCCGTCAGCAGATACTGGAGGACCGCCAGGGCAAAGTAGGCCGCGTCAATCCAGGCCAGCCACTTGGCCTTGACCGGGATGATGAAGAAGAGCAGGAACTGCAAGTTGGGATAGAGGGTGGCAAAGGCGAAGAACATGGACATATTGACATAGTACATGGACGCGGTGCCCACCAGAAAGCCCACCAGAATGTTCAGCAGAATGCCGAAGAAATAGAAAATGGTGAACTTGTTGGAACCCCACTCCCGCTCCAGGGCGTTGCCGATGAAGTAGTAGAAGTAGAGGGTGATGGCAAACAGGAAAATGTTTCGGCTGGTGGCGGGGACAAAGACAAAGGTAATGATCCGCCAGATTTGCCCCTGTAAGATCGCATCAGAACTGAAACTGAGCAGGCTGGTGGCAATGGGATAGCCGCCGGTGCTGAACAGGTCCAGCAGAAAAACCAGCACATTGCCGATGACGATATACCGCATGAGACCCGGGATGCTCAGACGGGGGTGCTTGTAGCAGAAACGGTCCAGCCACTGTTGCATGGCGCGCAAAGAAATGACCTCCTTGTGAAATGGGATAGATTGTCTACCTTATTCTACCCGCTTTCCGGCGGGAAGTCTACAATAAACTGTAAACAATTGCCTCTCTTTTCAAATTGTCCGCATCCTGAAAAATTTTTCTTGCCTTTTCCGGCGGATGGTGTATAATATAGCGTAAATGTTTTTCGCGTGAATTGAATAGGAGCGCATTATCGAGAGTGGGCGAGAGAGTTAGCTTGATGACCTCACACCAACCTGCCTGCGGGCAAGGTGGTTCTGCTAACAGCGATAAGGAGGCGCCGCGTCCAGCGACCAAGGCTTCCTGACGGAAGCCTTTTTTTGTGGGCGGCCGGTCAGCGCCTATATTTTCACATAGAATGTGAAGAAAGGAGCGGAAGAAGATGAGCATTGTTAAAGATCCCGCGCTGGCGGAAGCCGGCCGGAAAAAGATTCAATGGGTCCGGGACTTTATGCCCGCGCTGTCTCAGATTGAGGCCCGGTTTCTGCGGGAGAAACCCTTTCAGGGGCTCCGTGTGGCGGTGTCGGTCCATCTGGAGGCAAAGACCGCCAACCTGGGCTATGTGCTCCAGCAGGGGGGCGCGGAAGTCTATTTGACCGGTTCCAACCCCCTGTCCACCCAGGATGACGTGGCCGCCGGCCTGGCGTCCATGGGGGTGGAGACCTTTGGCATCCACGGGGCCAGCCCGGAGGAGTACCAGCGGCACCTTACGGAGACCCTGAAGTGCCATCCTCACATTGTCATTGATGATGGTGGAGATCTAATCGATCTACTGGGGGGCAAGTGCCAGGCGTATGCAGACTGCCTGATCGGCGGCTGTGAGGAAACCACCACCGGTATTCTTCGCCTGAAGGCCCGGGAAAAAGAAGGCATCCTGCCCTGCCCTATGGTAGCAGTTAACGACGCCAAGGCTAAGCATTACTATGATAACAAATACGGTACCGGGCAGTCAGCCTGGGATGGCATTATGCACACTACCAACCTGGTGGTGGCGGGTAAGACTGTAGTGGTGGCCGGTTACGGCTGGTGTGGGAAGGGTGTGGCTATGCGGGCAGCCGGTATGGGTGCCCGAGTGATTGTCACAGAGATTGACCCATTCAAGGCCCTTGATGCCACCATGAACGGCTTCCAGGTGATGACCATGGACCAGGCTGCCCCTCTGGGGGATGTCTTTGTCACAGTGACTGGCTGTCGGGACGTGATTGTGGGCCGTCACTTTGCGGCCATGAAGAACAATGTGCTCTTGGCCAACGCTGGCCATTTTGACTGCGAGGTGGCGGTGGCTGCCCTGCGGGAGATGGCGGTACAGTCTGAGGTGCGCCGGGAGAACATTGTGGGCTATACCCTATCCAACGGGCATACCCTGAATGTGTTGGCGGAGGGCCGCCTGGTAAATCTGGCCGCCGGAAACGGACATCCCGCGGAGATCATGGATATGTCCTTCGCGGTCCAGGCCTTGGCAGCGGAGTGGCTGACCAAACAGACCGGTCTGGAGAAGAAGGTCTACCCGGTCCCGGACACCATTGACGACGCCATTGGCCGGGCCAAACTGGCCGCCCAGGGTCTGTCCATTGACGCGCTGACCCCGGAACAGGAGGCTTACCTGAGCAGCTGGTCGGTGGAGTGAGGGCGGACCTCTTCCCGCCAAGACGGGTTTGGATCAGATCAACCCGTGCCAGTAACTCGATTGAGAAACACGGAATGAAAGATAGATTATTTATATGAAGGAGGACTCTTTCCCAATGAGCCACAGATTTTTTACATCCGAGTCCGTAACAGAAGGACATCCCGACAAAATTTGCGACCAGATCTCCGACGCGGTGCTGGACGCCATCCTGGCCCAGGACCCCACGGGCCGGGTGGCCTGTGAGACCACGGCGTCCACGGGTCTCATCCACATTATGGGGGAGATCAGCACCAGCTGCTATGTGGACATTCCTAAGATTGCCCGGCAGGTGATCCGGGAGATCGGCTATGACCGGGCCAAGTATGGCTTTGACTGTGACACCTGCGGCATCATCACCAACATCGACGAGCAGAGTGCCGACATCGCCCTGGGGGTGGACCAGTCGCTGGAGGCCAAGGCCGAGGGCGACAGCCAGCTGGACAACGGCGCGGGGGATCAGGGCATGATGTTTGGCTACGCCTGTGACGAGACCCCGGAGTGCATGCCCCTGGCCATTTCCCTGGCCCATAAAATGGCCCAGCGCCTCACCCAGGTCCGCAAGGAGGGGCAGGTGGATTACCTCCGTCCCGACGGCAAAACCCAGGTGACGGTGGAGTACGATGAGAACAACCAGCCGGTCCGGGTGGATACGGTGGTTCTGTCCACCCAGCACAGCCCCAAGGCAGAGCTGGATCAGATCCGCAAGGATATGATTGAACGGGTGATCCGGCCCACGGTGCCGGCCCACTTAATGGACGAGAACACGAAGATCTATGTCAACCCCACCGGGCGCTTTGTCATCGGCGGGCCCCAGGGGGACACGGGTCTCACCGGACGGAAGATCATTGTGGATACTTACGGCGGGTCCGCCCCCCACGGCGGCGGCGCGTTCTCCGGAAAGGACCCCACCAAGGTGGACCGCTCCGCGGCCTACGCCGCCCGGTGGGTGGCCAAAACCGTGGTGGCCGCCGGGCTGGCCAAGCGGTGCCAGATTCAGCTGGCCTACGCCATCGGTGTGGCCCAGCCGGTTTCCATCCTGGTGGAGACCTTCGGCACCGGCACCGTGGCGGATGAGGTGCTGGAGAAGGCGGTCCGGAAGACCTTTGATCTCCGGCCCACAGCCATCATCCGGGATCTGGGGCTCCAAAAGCCCATTTACCGGCAGCTGGCCGCCTATGGCCACATGGGCCGGGAGGACCTGGGGGTCCTGTGGGAGAAAACCGACCGGGCAGAGCAGCTGAAGGCCGCCTGCCAGTAACAAAACCGGAGCATGCCCGAAGGGGTTCGGCCGGCATGGATTCCATGGCCTGCCGGGCCGGCCCCCAGGGTGGCGCCGGAAGGATATGACCGAAAAGGAGGGGCGTGTATGCCGGAAATTTCGGTGATTGTACCCGTTTATCGTGCCGAGGCATTTCTGCGTAAGTGCACAGAATCCATCCTGGCACAGACGATGGGGGAGCTGGAGGTCTTGCTGATCGACGATGGCTCCCCAGACGGAAGCGGCGCGCTCTGCGACCAGATTGCCGGGGAGGACAGCCGGGTACGGGTTTTCCACAAGGAGAACGGCGGGGTGAGCTCGGCCCGGAACCTGGGCATGGCTCAGGCCCGGGGAACCTATCTGTCCTTTGTGGACG
>NZ_QQRQ01000022.1 GCF_003425665.1 Evtepia gabavorous | reverse complement strand
TCAGAATTTTGTGGTAGTGCGTCTGTGGGGAAGCGCCCACAAAGGGGGTGGAGGATGCGAGAGAGCTTGTATGACTACTGCACACGAACCCGCCGGCAAGCACTGCTGGAAGAGTGGGATGTGGAAGGCAACGGGGCACTGACGCCGTTGGCCCTTTCCCATGGCAGCCGCCAGAAGGTTTGGTGGCGCTGCGGGGCGGGGCACCGGTGGCAGGCGGCGGTCTACACCCGGACGGGAGCGGAGAGCGGCTGCCCGTACTGCGCGGGGAAGCGGCCCTGGCCGGGATTTAATGACCTGGCCTCCCAGGAGCCGGCGCTGGCCGCCCAGTGGCACCCGGAGAGGAACGGCCCGCTCACCCCGGACCAGGTGGTCTGTGGGAGCACCCGGCGGGTGTGGTGGCAGTGCGGCAGTGGGCACGTCTGGGCCGCGTCGGTGAAGTCCCGGGCGGCGGGCGCCGGCTGCCCCTATTGTACCGGCCGGCGGATCAGTCCCGGGGAAAATGATTTGGCCACCCTGTATCCCGCTCTGGCCCGGCAATGGCACCCCACCAAAAATGGGGGGCTGACCCCGGCGGCGGTGGCCCCCGGCAGCCGGCGGCGGGTGTGGTGGCAGTGTCCCCAAGGGCACACATGGCAGGCGGCGGTGTTCTCCCGGAGCCAGGGCGCCGATTGCCCGGTGTGCACGGGCAGGACGGTGCTGCCGGGGGAAAACGACCTGGCCACAGTGTTTCCCCAGCTGGCCCGGCAATGGGACCAGGAGAGGAACGGGGCCTTGACCCCCCAGCAGGTTTCACCGTATAGCAACCGCGCCGTCTGGTGGCGGTGCGGCCTGGGGCACAGCTGGCACGCGGCCATCAGCACCCGGGCCTGGGGGAGCGACTGCCCCTACTGCGCCGGGCGGAAGGTCCTGGCGGGGTTCAACGACCTGGCGACCCGGTACCCCGAGCTGGCCCAGACGTGGGACCCTGTCCTGAACGGAGCCTTGACCCCGGCCATGGTCACCCCGGGAAGCCACAAGAAGGTGTGGTGGCGGTGCCCGGAGAACCACGTGTGGAAAGCCGTGGTCTACTCCCGCACCAGCGACAAACGCTGCGGCTGTCCGGTGTGTGCCGGGAAGGTCAGCCAGAAGAATCTGGGGCGGTACCAGGTTCCCCTTGTTCCGGGCGGGGCGGAGAAAGCGCCGGAGTAAATCAACAGCGGGCTTCCCGGGGGTGGAAGCCGAAGCAATGCAACCAGAGGAGGAGACAAAAAATATGAAGAAACGATTATTGGCCATGCTGATGGTCTTGTCCATGGCCCTCTCCATTCTGCCTATGAGCGCGATGGCGGCGCCGGGCGATGGCGGTGGAGACCAGGAAGCTGCGAATCAGATTGCGAAGCAGGGAGAAGAAAAAACAACCAAAGATAAGAAAGTTAAGCATTCTAAAAGAATAGAACAAACCGATGAAAATACGTTTGATATTACGTTGACTGTTCAGACGAAAGAAACCATTGAAGAACAAGTGGTTTCTGAAGATGCCGCAGTTGTCCTGGTCTTAGACGTGTCTAATAGCATGGATAAGAAAGATATTCAAAGTGTAAAAGAAGCGGCAAGGAATTTTGTAGAGAAACTAACCGATGACGCAAGCGAAAATGCCCAACGAAAGGTTGCCATTGTTGAATTCGGAAGCAATGCGAAGACGGTGGTAGGTTGGACGGAAGCAAATAGTTCACAGGGGAAAAATAAAATTGAGAATGGTATTACAGCGGTTGAAAATGGTTTTTCATACTGGGGAAAATGGGAAAAAGATTCAGGAGGAACAAACATTGAAGGTGGCCTTCGTTTGGCAGACAATTTGCTAAGTAATGATCAAGTCACAAATATAAAAAACAAATATGTTGTTCTTATGACGGATGGCGTACCTACATATCATGTAGAAGAAGATGAAGAAACGGACAGCATTGATATTATGTATGGGAAGAGAGGAGGAGGTAATTGGGCAACGGATAACGATTATTGCGACATTTATGATCCCTACCAGCCAGAAAAAGGTGATACTGTCCCCAAGTCAATTAAAAAGAAAGCAAAACTATATACAGTATTTTATAAAAACAATTGGGGTACAGTAGGCAGTATGGATATCGGAAGCTGGCTTTCCGCATTTTCTACTCAACTGATCAAGGCTGGCGATGATATTTTTGAAGGACTGGAAAATATTGCGGAGATTATTGTTAATCAGGCCCAAGCCTGGATTTTAACTGATCCGATGGGAGAGTATATTGATTTTGGGGATAATACGGAGATTCCACGTGTTACGGAAAAAGGTGAGGAAGGGGACTACACTGTAGCGTTCAATACAAGTACGAATACGTTGGTTTGGAATCTGAGAAACGATACCTCAAGAACAGGGCCAGTCGATGGTTGGTATACTTATAAATTAACGTATTCTGTTACATTAGACACGCTAAAAAGCGGGTTTTCCAAGGAAAACCAGTATGCAACTAATGGAAATACGGTTCTGACTTATATGTTGACAGAGGATGGGGAACTTCAACCCCAATTATATAAGACAGAACTTTTAGTTCCTATGGTGAAGGGCTTTGCCGGAGATCTGATTTTCACCAAAAAGGGATCGGACGGAAAAATACTTGAAGGAGCCCAATTTACGCTGACCTGTCAGGACAATGGGAATTGGAAGCGGGAAGCTACATCTGATAAGAGCGGCAAAATCTCCTTTACAGATATCCCGTCCGGCCATGTCTATACTTTGGCGGAAACTAAAGTACCGGGGGGGTACGTAGCAGTAAAGCCGATTGACGTTACAGTGTCGTACGGCGAGGTGACTGCGAAGGAGATTACTGACGGCACGTTGATTGACCCGGTGGCAACGGGGAGTTTGGCTATTTCCAAAACGGTCACGGCAGAGAGTGGACTGGAGGCGGATAGCGATCAAGAATTTACCTTTACGGTTGATTTTAACGGAAAGGATGTTCTTAAAGGTGAGTTCCCCTACACTGTATCGGGATCGGAGACTGGGAACGGCAACGTTACCGACGGTGCAACGATAACACTAAAGGCGGGAGAAACTGCCACCATTACGGGACTTCCTGTGGGAACGACCTATACCGTGACAGAGACAGAAATCCCGACGGGGTTTGAGGCAGAGCAAGAATCCATCAATGGAACTATTTCCGGGGAAGGGAACAACGCTGAATTTACCAATAAATATAGCGTTGGACCTCTCATCCTTCCAGGAGAAACCTATCTGACAGTAAAAAAGGAAATCCAAGCAGAGGGTGAAACCTATACCTGGGGAGAGGACGATTCCTTTACCTTTAGCATCTCTGCAGATACGGGAGTGCCAATGCCTGACGAGGAAATTATAACCATCAGCAATAGTACTGAAGGTCATACTGCCTCCTTCGGGAATATTATTTATAAACAACCGGGTACCTATCAGTATAGCATTCGAGAGGGACATTCGGATATTCCGGGTATGAGCAGTGACACGAAGGTTTACATCGTAAATGTTCAGGTGACAGTTCAAAATGGTACGCTTGTGCCGGAAGTGACGTATCAGGTACAGCAAGGGGATAAGAGTAGCGACTATACTGAATACAATATAAATAAACTCTTATTTACCAATCAGTATGATACAAGCAAACAGACAGTTCGTATTTCCGGGAGCAAAGAGCTGAAAGGGGAAATCCTTGAAGCGAAAGATTTCCAGTTTCAACTGACCGGGGTAAAGAAAGACAATGGAGAGGTCATTCAAGATCAGAATGATGTTGGAGACATTCCTCTGCCTGGAGATTTGGAAATCGGAGGGACGGTGACCAACGGTTCTATAGAGAGTGACCCGAGCAATATTTTCTTCGGCACCATTACTTACGATGTGCAGGATGCAGGAACCTACAAGTATTACTTCCAGGAAGTTGTCCCGGAAGACAAAGAACCCGGCATGGTCTATGACGAGGAAGAAAAGGTTGTCACAGTCACGGTGACCTATGATGAGGACAAGGGCCTGAATGCAATCGTGTCTGTGGATGCTGGTGATGGGACAGTAACTGAAAAGAATGCATCCCTGACCTTCCGCAACGTCAAGAAGGAAGCTACCTTGGGTGGAGACGGAAGCACGGCGCTCACCGTGAACAAGACCCTCACCGGGCGCGGCTGGCTGCCGACGGATCAGTTTGCTTTCCAGCTTGCGGCAGGAGATGATGATACGAGCAAGGCGCTTGAGGATGGGATAGTGAAGCTTGAGAACGCCTTGGGGGATGCAATGGTGACAACGATTCCAGAGTCTAAGACCATCCAGGCGGGGAACAGCGTCA
Organism: Evtepia gabavorous; assembly: GCF_003425665.1. Classification (GTDB taxonomy): domain Bacteria; phylum Bacillota; class Clostridia; order Oscillospirales; family Oscillospiraceae; genus Evtepia; species Evtepia gabavorous. The sequence continues at coordinate 26,674 of NZ_QQRQ01000022.1, read as the reverse complement.
TCAGCAACACCAAGACGGGTTCGTTTGGGGACATCACCTTCTATGAGACGGGAAAGTATACCTTTACCGTTACGGAGATGAAACCCGGCGAAGGTGCTATCGAAGGTGTTACGTACTCTCAGGCAAAGTACACGGTGACGGTGCAGGTGGATGAGAACGAGGATGGAACCTTAGCTAAGCCGGAAGTTACCGTGACACAGACAACCAATGACAAGGGAGACGCAGTATCCGAAGTCGGCGCGACAACGCTCCAATTCACCAACACCGTTGCGGAAAAAGGAAACACCAAGTCGGTCACAACAGGCACAACAGAGGACCCTGACGGGATTGACCCCGACGGCAAAGTGGCCGGCGTGGGCGACATCCTGACCTATACCATCCAGTGGGTCAACGACGCGGTGGATAAGAATGGGAACGCGACAGCGGCTACGGTGATTGTGACGGATACCATTCCCGAGGGAACCGAGTGTGTGGCAGATGGGGGCGCGAACTATGACGACACTGCCAAAACCCTGACCTGGACAATCGACAATGCCGCCGCCAACGCCACCGGCGAAGTTTCCTTCCGGGTGAAGGTGACAGAAGCGGCGGTGAAGGACGACGAAAACAACACGATTGTTAATCAGGCAGATGTCAAGGTGGGGAACAATGATCCAAAACAAACCACGACGACAGAGACCTACGTCCCCGAAAAGTCTATCACAAAGTATCAGCCGAAGGACGGAGATGCCACCACGGAAGTGCCGCAAACCGGCCTCAAAGTGGGCGACCAGCTGACCTACACCATCTCCTACAAGAACACCGAGGACACAGCGTCAACGGTGACCATCACGGACAAGGTTCCCACGGGAACAGAATTTGTATCGGCGGACAATGGCGGTGCATTAGACGAAGAATCGGGTATAGTGACCTGGACGCTGAACGAGGTGCAACCAGGCGCCACCGGTGAGGTCACTATGACCGTTAAAGTAGTCTCCGGCGCGGAAACCACCGTGGAAAACACTGCTTCGGTCCAGATTGGCGAGGACGGCCCGACGGTGAGCACCAACACGGAATCCACCGAAATTGACGAGAGCGAGCGGTCCATTATCATCACCCCCGCGGACATCATTGTGTACACCGGCGGCACTGGGTACGAGAGTGTGGTTGGCAACCAATCTGGAGCAGCCCGGGCGGGAGAGGATGAGGAAACGGGTGAGCAGAGCAACGGCCTGCCTGAGCCTGGCTACTATATCACGCTGCCCGATTGGCTCAACGACCAACTGAATATCCAAGAGGATCCCACCCAGGAGGGAGCAACCGATCTGTCTAAGATTTTAACTTTCACGTATGCGGATGAGGAGCAGACGCGAGAGTGGTCCCTTGCTCTGTACTACGATGACGAGGACGGCACCAGCTACGAGGAGACGACGGTTGGAGACGTAACACGGAACCGTTATGTTTACCGTATGAACCCGGCGGTAGTTGGCGGGGAGAAAATCCCGGTCAGAGTGCAGTTTACCCCCAAGGGTGAAGAAGGTGGCATTCCCACACTCAGCGATGACTTCACGCTGGACCTGGGGACGCTGTATCAGCAGTATGACATGACCATCTATCCCGGCCTGCTGGAGCAGGATTTGGTGGAAGCACAAGTTAAGTTAAACGGTGAGGATGATACGGAAACCTTACCCGTTAAGGTGGGCAATGGGACCCTCACAGTCCGCGGCACCACCAATGGGGAGGTGACAACGAAGGTTGCCACCACAACCGATGACGTGACGAAAAACACAAAAACCATTGATGAGACAACGGGTTGTACCATCACAGCGGTTGCGGATGCGGACACCCAGTACGTGATCAACGACTCCCATGTCACAGTGGAGGCAGAGAATGTTCACCTGCTGGTGGATGAGCTGTCCCAGGGGGATACCGCAGAAGGCGATGCGGCCAATGAAAGCCAGCAGATTCTGAAGAACTATCTGGTGAAGAATGACCAGGCGGAGACCGACGACCACTACATCTATCAGTATTTGGACCTGGTGGATGAGACCAACGGCCGGGCCTGGGTCACCGCGGATCGGCTGGTGGATGTCTACTGGAAACTGCCCAAGGGCTCTGACAGCAACGATGACTTTAAGCTTGTCCATTTCACCGGGCTGGACCGGCAGTATGACGGTGATACAGCAGACCTGATTGGCCAGGAGGGGTACGAAGTAGAGGCGTACACTACCTCCAATGGCGGGCTGGAGATCGTCACCCTGGACGGGGAACAGTATCTGAAGTTTGCGACGCAGGAGTTCTCTCCCTTTGTGCTGGTTTGGGACGAGGTTTCCAACAGCAGCGGCGGCGGAGGAGGCGGCGGCAACAAGCCCAGCCTGAACACCGAGGACCACTACGGCTACATCGTGGGCTATCCCGTGGACTATGAGACAGGTGAGCCCACCGACGACCAGGCCAGAAAGCCCGTGAAGCCCCAGGGGAAGATCACCCGGGCCGAGGTGGCCACCATCTTCTTCCGGATGCTCACCGACGAGAGCCGGAACGCGTACTGGAGCCAGAGCAACAGCTTCACCGACGTGGCGGCGGACGCCTGGTACAACAACGCCATCTCCACCATGGCCAACGCGGGCATCCTGGACGGCTATGAGGACGGCAGCTTCCACCCCAACGGGTATATCACCCGGGCGGAGTTTGCCACCATCGCGGTGCGGTTCTTCGACCTGAGCTACCAGGGCGAGGACCTCTTCCCGGACATTGACGGCCACTGGGCCCAGGACTACATCAACCAGGCCGCGGACGCGGGGATCATCGAGGGCTATCCCGACGGGACCTTCGGCCCCCAGAAGCAGATCACCCGGGCCGAGGCGGTGACCATGGTCAACCGCACCCTGGACCGGCACCCCGACCCGGACCATTTCCTGAAGGACATGCTGGTCTGGCCGGACAACCTGGACACCGAGGCGTGGTACTATGCCGACATGCAGGAGGCCACCAACTCCCACGAGTACCAGATGAAGAAGGACGCCCAGGGCAACGAGTATGAGGTGTGGACCAAGATCCTGCCCATTCGGGACTGGGAGGCCCTGGAAAAGGAGTGGTCGGACGCCAACTCCTCCGAGAATCCCGGCGACGTGGCGGGATAACCGCTGCGTCCCCTTCCCGGACAACACAGCCAAAAGGAACAGACGAGAACCCCTCGTCTGTTCCTTTTTTTGTGGGCATGATCCCGTGACCCTGCCGCATAGGGTAAGGGGAAGGAGGGATGCGGGATGCCACAGACAGAATGCCCGGCGCAGGAAGAGGCCTGGCGCAGCACCACGGAACGAACCCCCGGGGCCTTTCGGCGGCTGATGTCGCAGTGTGGGAGCGGCGTGGAGAACTGTCTGCTTCCAGACAGCGTGGCGGGGTTTGTGGAAGGGGAGCATTGCAGCGTACTGCTCAAAGCCCTGGGCGACGGGCATCTTCGGCCCATCGGCAGTATGGTGGATGCCAGCGTGCGGGACCGAAACAAGCCGGGCGCGTGCTACGTGTATTTCCGGGTGATGAAACGGGGAGAGACGCCCATTCGCATGGCCTTTGGCAGCGTGGGCTCCTCCCGGATGGAGTACAAGGCGCGGATGCTGTTCCGGCCCAGGATATGGACCGCCAGCAGAGGCGGGTATGTCAGTGACCGGGACGGCATGGGGAACATCAACGGGACCCCCTTCTCCCAGACAAAGCAGCGGCAGACGCTGGAGACCCTTCTGGCCATGGACTGGACAGGGCGGGGCAATGCGGAGGTTGGCATCTATGGCCCGGTCTCCATGGAGGACCTTGACAGCGCCTGGTGTGTGTTTCCCTTTTCCCTGGACAGAATCCAGCGGCAGGTCCAAGCGGGGCAGAGGGCCCGTCGTCCCCAGCCGGTTCTGGTGCGCCCGGGGAGGCGCCCTGCCAACCTGGGACGGCCTGGGGCGGCGGCGTATCTGGCCCGCCCAAAGCCCCGGGTGGAGGGCATGTCTGCCCAGGCAAAGCTGGAGGAGGCGGTCAGGTGGTACCAGAGTTTGTCGGCCCACCTCCCCCATGTGCAGGACAGGGGCGTGGTCTCAGGGGGCGGGCAGGCACACTGGATTCAATTTTCCCGATAGGAGGCAGAACCATGGAACAATGGGAAGCAATGATGGGCGGCAAGACGTTTATCACCGACCTGGGTGAGGAGCGGCACGCTGAGATCAACGGCGTGGACACCGTGGTGGGCCGGTACGCGGTGTGGTCCCCCATCCGAAACGCCAGCCGCCACCAGATTGTGGAGGTGGGCTGCGATTTGCAGGCCCTGGTGGAGAAATACCAGATTCCCGACAGCCGGGTGTGTGTCCTGGCGTAAAAAGGAGGCAGAGCGATGCAGGTTGAGTTCGGCCGCCTGGTCACGGCCCTGGGGCAGGCGGTCTCGGAGGCACAGCGGGCGGTGGCGGCCCACGCGATTGGAAACTATCTGGCCTACTTCCGGCGCGGGCCCGCCGACCAGGACGGGGGCGCGGGCTATACACCCAACACGACCTCGATCCTGTTCCCCCCATCCACCGGCGGAGAGGAGGGGGCACGGGTTGCGGTGCCCTTGGTGACCCTGGCCCACCACAACGCCGTGGGTCTGGACAGCGTCCGCATTAAGCTGTGTGCGGCGGCCGCGGTGGACGAGGAGGAGAAACTGCTGCTGGATTTCTCCCCGCCGGGGAGAGCCAGCGGAGAACCCCCGCTGCTGACGGAAATGGAGCTGTGTTTTCGCTGTGATGACCCGCCGGAAGGAACCGCGCGGGTCACCACCGAGATGAACAAATCATTATAAGAAAAGGAGATATTGACCATGGCAGAAGAGTTTGGGAGAAGTTTTGCCACGCTCCCTATGGGGCAGCTGATCTGCGGGCCGATCATCGCGGTGGCCCAGGGACAGTCTGAGCTGTGCAGGGTGTATTTGGACTACTTATTTGAACTGGCGTTTCGGGAGGGCGACCCGGAAAAGGGGATTAACAGCGTAAAATTTAAGCTGCCCCGCCAGATCGTGACCCCTGAGGGCGACACCAAGACAGTGGAACTGGAGGTGGAGGCCCCGCTGCTGTCCCTGGTGCCTGTGCCGGCGTTTACCATGGACGAGGCCACGGTGCAGTTTACCATGGAGGTCAAAGACATCAAAACCGACAAGAGCGGCAGCGCCTCCTCCCTGGACACAATGGCAAAATTCTCTGCTTGGGGGTTCAGCTCCAGCGTGACCGGGAAGGTGACCACGTCCCATGAGAATACCCGAACCACAGATCAGTCGGCCAAGTACGACATTTTTGCCCGGGCCTCTCAGCAGCCCCCGGCGGAGGGGATGGCAAAGCTCACGGCCCTCTTTGCGTCGGTGGTGGAACCCATTGAGGCGGAGGGCAGCGGCGGCTGAATCCCCAAACACAATAGGAACCTGCCCTGTTTCGGGGCAGGTTCCTATTGTGCTTTAGGGAGCGGAAAATGGGGCTGTCCATGCCGGGCAATGTTTGGTATACTATTCCTGTAATCCAGAGAAACAGGCCAACAGGCCGGAGAGAAGGTGGGTTCATGCTGCAGGAAACGCTGGCCTATGAGGTGCTCTCTGTGGTGGAGGAGATTCCGGCGGGGAAAGTGGCCACCTATGGGCAGATTGCCCGGCTCATCGGCCGGCCCAGGAACGCCCGCCTGGTGGGGCGGATTCTCCGGGGGGCCGAGCAGTATGGGAGCTATCCCTGTCACCGGGTGGTAAACCACGCAGGCCGCCTGGCCCCCGGCTGGCCGGAGCAGGCGGCCCTGCTCGCGGCGGAGGGGGTCTTCCTGAACCAGAGAGGTTGTGTGGATTTGGCCCGGGACCAGTGGGATTGCTGACAGAAGTACAGAGGAAAGGAGGGGCACCATGGCAAAGCGCGAGGTTCTTCGGCAGTATTTTGGGCACAGCAGCTTTCGGCCGGGCCAGGAGGCCCTGATTGACGGCATCCTGGCGGGCCGGGACGCCCTGGGGATCATGCCCACCGGCGGCGGCAAGTCCCTGTGCTATCAGGTCCCGGCACTGCTGCTGCCGGGGCTGACCCTGGTGGTGTCCCCGCTGATCTCCCTGATGAAGGATCAGGTGGCGGCCCTCAACGGCGTGGGGATTCCCGCGGCTTTCCTGAACAGTGCCTTGGATGCCCAGGCATTCCAGGCGGTTTGCCGGGAGATTCGGCAGGGGATGCACAAACTGATTTACGTCGCCCCGGAGCGGCTGCTCCAGGAGGGGTTTCTGGCGCTGATGCAGGAGCAGAAGATTGCCCAGGTGGCGGTGGACGAGGCCCACTGCATCTCCCAGTGGGGCCAGGATTTCCGGCCCAGCTATCGGAAGATCACGGAGTTTGTGGCCCGGCTGCCCCGGCGGCCTGTGCTGTCGGCCTTTACCGCCACCGCCACGGCGGAGGTCCAGGCGGACATTCTGACCCAGCTGGAGCTGCGGGACCCGGTGAAGGTGGTGACGGGCTTTAACCGGCCCAACCTCTATTTTGCGGTGCAGCAGCCCAAGCGGAAGCAGCCGGTCCTCACCGCCCTGGTGGAGGCGCGGCGGGACCGGAGCGGCATTGTCTACTGTGCCACCCGGTCTGGGGTGGAGAAGATCTGTGATCTGCTGTGCCAGCGGGGCATCCCCGCCACCCGTTACCACGCGGGGCTGTCAGAGGAGGAACGGCAGCGGAATCAGGACGATTTTCAGTTTGACCGCAAGACAGTGATGGTGGCCACCAACGCCTTTGGCATGGGCATCGACAAATCCAATGTGAGCTTTGTTATCCATTACAACATGCCCAAGAGTTTAGAGGCCTATTATCAGGAGGCCGGCCGGGCGGGCCGGGACGGGGAGGCGGCGGAGTGCATCCTCCTCTACGGGCCGGGGGATGTGGCCACTGCCCAGTTTTTCCTGCAACAGGCGGGAGAGAACGAGGACCTCTCCCCAGAGGAACGGGCGGAGGTTCAGGCGCGGGACGCCCGGCGCCTGGAGGCCATGGTGAACTACTGCAAGACCACCCACTGCCTCCGAGGGCACCTTCTGGACTATTTTGGCCAGGCCCACGATCCCACCTGCGGCAACTGTGGAAACTGCCGGAGCCAATTTGTCCAGGTGGACATCACCCGGCAGGCGCAGATGATCCTCTCCTGCGTCAAGCGGGTCCAGGGAAAGCTGGGGTACTATGTGGGCGCGGACCTGCTGAGCAAAGTGCTCCGGGGGAGCCGGAGCCAGCGGGTGCTCACGCTGGGATTGGATGGGCTGACCACCTATGGCCTGCTGCGGGACACCTCGGAGGCCTTGACACGCCGCTATCTGGAGGCGCTGGAGGAGGCGGGGTATCTGGTTACAGAGCCTGTTCACAAGACCCTCCGGCCCACTCCCCAGGCGGGGGAGGTCCTTTTCCGGGGGAGCAAGGTATTCTTAACTCAGCGGGCGGCGCCGGCGGTGTTCCGTCCCAGGGAAGAGGGACTGGAGCGGTCGGGACAGCAGCCGGAGGACCAGGAACTGATGGCGGCGCTGAAGGCCACCCGGCTCCAGCTGGCCCGGCAGGAGGAGGTCCCTTTGTACGTGATTTTTTCCAATGCCACGTTGGCGGACATGGCCCGCCGCCGGCCGCAGACCATGGAGGAATTCCTGTCAGTGTCCGGTGTGGGCGAGGTCAAGGCCCGGAAGTATGGCGCGGCCTTTCTGGCGGTTTTGGCCCGGGCGGAGAAGGAGGAGGTATGACAGCATGACATGGACGCTGCGTCCCTGGCGGATGTCTGACGCCGGGGCCCTGGCCGCGTTGCTCCAGGATGGACGGGTGCGGCGCATGCTCCGGGATGGTTTGCCCTATCCCTATACGGAGGCGGATGCCCGGGCCTTTCTGGCGGAGACGCTGGCATCGGACCCGGAAGAGGTGTTTGCCTTTGCCATTGCCCAGGAGGATATTCCCGTGGGCAGTTTGGGCATGTTCCGGCAGGGAAATATCCACCGCCGCACGGCGGAACTGGGGTATTATCTGGGGCCGGACCACTGGGGTCAGGGAATCGGCACCTGGGCGGTGCGGGAGGCGGTTCAATGGGTCTTTGCCCGGACAGACCTGCTGCGAATCTTTGCGGAACCCTTCGCAGAGAACCACGCCTCCTGCCGGGTGCTGGAGAAAGCGGGATTCCAGCTGGAGGGGGTCTTGCGGCAGAACGCAGTCAAGGACGGACGAGTACTGGATATGAAGATGTACGCCCGGTGCCGGGGAGAAAATGACCCGCAGCCTGTGTTGTAGAGAACACAGGCTGCGGGTTTCTCAATAGCAGGAGAGGGTGAGGTATAGGGTGGGGAAGGGGTACCCCTGGGGATCAGCGGGGGTGCGGTGGTGGATCCGGTAGCTGCGCCGCAGGAAAAAGCCCAGTGCCCGAGTGTTGGCCTCCCAGACAGTGATCTGGGCGAGGTAGTGCTTGGCCATGGCATGCTGAAACAGGCGGCTTCCCAGCCCCGTGCCCTGCTGGTCAGGGGGAAGAAAAAACAGCTCCAGGCTATGGCCGCTGACGCCCAGAACGCCCACCGGGGCGCCGGTGTCATCCAAGGCCACCGTCAGATGGGCCACGGTGCGGAGGACCTGGACCACCCCGGCGGCCAGGTCCTGTACGGTGTGGCGGGGGAGGGCACTGTGGTCAGCCTGGACAGTGGCGGTCCAGAGGGCCTCCAGCCGGGCGATCCACGCGGGGGAGCGGTCCTGAAAGGAGAGTTCAAGCCACTGCATCGGAGCACCTTCTTTCTACCGGAATGGAGGAGAGCGGCTCCACCTGAATTTTTGGTGGGGAGACGTACTGGGTATAGGAGTGGTAGGAGAGCAGGCAAAGAATCCCCCATAGAAGGACGAAGGCCAACAGGATGCCCACCACCACCTGCCAAATCCGCCTGGCCCGGCGGTTCTTTTGGGCCAGCTGCTCGTTGATCCGGGCCAGTTGTTCGGCCACCTGATCCGTGGAGGACTCCGGCGGCAGGGGGGCGCCCAGCAGCTGGCTGACGGGGACCTCCAATACCTCGGACAGGCGGACCAGCAGGGCGGCGTCCGGGACGGACAGGCCCTTCTCCCACTTGGAAATGGTCTGCCGGACCACATGCAGACGGACGGCCAGATCTTCCTGGGTTAGGCCCTTGGCCTTCCGGTAGTTTTTGAGATTTTCTTGGAACATAGACAGAAGCCTCCTTGTATTTCTTCTCTCAGCATAGTGAATTTGCCCCGTTGCGGCAAGCAACGGAAAGAAACAAAGGGGGAAACGGGTTAACGGACAGGCGGCGGAGCCTCCTGGGCCCATGTGCCGGAGAGGGCAAAACCGTGGTGCAGGGGACCGGAACCCTGTCCCAGGTCCAGCATAGCGGCCAGGGCCTGGGAGACGTAGTCCTTGGCCCGCTGTACCGCCTGGGGCAGGGAAAACCCTTTGGCCAGGTTGGCCGCGATGGCGCTGGAGAGGGTACAGCCGGTGCCGTGGGTGTTGGAGTTGGCGATCCGGCGGCCCCGAAACCACTGGAGGGTGCCGTCGGCGTAGAGCAGGTCATTGGCGTCGTTGACACTGTGCCCGCCTTTGCACAGCACGGCGCAGTGATAGGTCTGGCTGATCCGCCGGGCGGCAGTTACCATGTCGGCTTCTGTCTGAATGGAGCACCCGGACAGAACCTCCGCCTCAGGCAGGTTGGGGGTGAGAAGGTCTGCCAGGGGGAGCAAGGTCTGGGTCAAGGTTTCCACCGCGTCCTCATCCAGGAGACGGGCCCCACTGGTGGCGACCATCACAGGGTCCACTACGATGTTGGCCGCCTGATAGGTCCGAAGGCAGCGGGCGATGGTCTGGATGAGAGGGGCGGAGGAGACCATACCGATCTTCACCGCGTCCGGGGGAATGTCAGTGAACACCGCGTCAATTTGCTGCTGTAAAAAATGGGGGGTGACGTCCAGAATGGCCGACACCCCGGTGGTGTTTTGGGCGGTCAGGGCGGTGATGGCGCTCATGGCGTAGACCCCGTTCATGGTCATGGTTTTCAGATCCGCCTGGATGCCGGCGCCGCCGCTGGAATCACTGCCGGCGATCGACAATGCTGTTTTCATGGAGGTGTCTCCTTTGCTGCGTTGGTACAGAGATCAAAACCCGGCGGCACAGAGGCCGCAGGCTGTGAGGGAGGGACTAAGGAATGGGATGGGGGAACAAAACTTGCCGGGCCTGGCGGGCCAGGGCCTGGGCGGCGGCCTGGATATCCTCTGCCCCAAAGAGGCTGGAGACCACGGCGATGCCCGCCGCGCCGGACCCCTTTAACTGGGCCAGGTTGCTTGGGCCGATGCCGCCGATGGCCACCGCGGGGATGGAGACCGAGGCGCAGATGCCCCCCAGCTCCTCTGGCGTAAGGCGCTGGGCGCCGGGCTTGGTGGGGGAGGGGAAAACGGCCCCCACCCCCAGGTAGTTGGCCCCGGCGGCCTGGGCGGCCTGGGCCTGCTGGACGGTTTTGGCCGTGGCCCCAATGATAAAGTCCGGGCCCGCCCGCCGGCGGATATGCGCCACAGGCAGGTCCTCACTGCCCACGTGGACGCCATCTGCCCCGCAGGCCAGGGCCAGGTCCACCTGGTCGTTGAGGATCAGGGGGACGTGATACCGGCGGCACAGGGCCTTGACTTCCAGGGCCTCTGCCAGGAAGGCGGCTGGGTCCAGGTCTTTTTCCCGGAGCTGGACCAGGGTGACACCGCCCTGGAGGGCGGCCTCCAGCTGTTCCAACAGGGTTTGCCGCCCGGTCCAGGCCCGGTCGGTGACAGCGTAAAGGAGAAGCTGATCAGGGTGAAATGGCATGGGAAAAGCTCCTTTCCAATGTGTGCAGGTAGGATGCGGGGTCGGGACAGGTCATAAAGCCGCTCCGAAAACAGGCGCCCCGGGCCCCGGCCCGGCGTACCCCGGGGAGAGTTTCCGCCGTGATGCCGCCAATGGCGTAAACAGGCAGGGGGACAGCGGCGCAGACCTGGGCCAGGAAATCCAATCCCCGCCCGGGCAGGCCCGGCTTGCAGCTGGTGTCAAAAATATGTCCGGCCAGAAGATAGGTGGCCCCCAGTGCCTGGGCCTCCAAGGCCTCCGCAATGGAATGGCAGGAGGTACCCAGGGAGGAGAAGGCAGCGCGTTCCTCCTTGGGCATGGCGCGCAGAAGGGGCAGGGGAAGGTGAAGGGCCGTGGCCCCCAGGGCCCGGGCGGCGGAGGGGAAGGTGTGGAGGATGCAGGGGACCTGATGTTGCCGGCAGAGGGAGAGAACCTGGGCAGCCAGAGACCGATAGGCGGATTCACACAGATCCTTTTCCCGCAGGATCACCCCGGCAGGACCTGCCGCGGCGATGCGGGAAATCTGTGACAGAAAGTGTTCAGGACATAAGGTGCGGTCGGTGACGCACAGAATGGATGGGGCTGTGTGGAGCATGGCAATTCCCTCCGGGAGAAAGGGGGCGTACTGCCGGCCACCGGCGGCGTTTGGCCGGGGCGGGGGACATCGCTGTGGGATGGGTCCCTGTACTTTGTTTTTTCATTATAGCTTGCCGCCGGAACAAATACAAGAGGGGGCGGAGACGCAAACCCTCGACACAGCGGGGCCTTTGTGGTAAGATACAAAAAACATGCGGAAAAAAACGGAAACAAAGGGGGACGTGAGATGCATATTCCCACTTGCCAGACCCAGGAACTGGAGATTTTGACCTTTGAGCAGGCCCTGGTCCCGACCCAATGGGATTTTGACCGGGAGAAGTGGTTGTATATTCCCGATCACTACGCGGAGTACCGGTACCTGCTGGGGACCCGGGGAGAGAATCCCCTGATCTGTATCGGGATCAACCCCTCCACCGCGGTGCCGGGGGACCTGGACAATACGCTGAAATCGGTGGAACGGATCGCGGCGGGCAACGGCTACGACAGCTTTTTGATGTTCAATGTCTATGCCCAGCGAGCCACCCGACCGGAGGACATGGATGCCCAATGCAACCAGGCCCTCCACCGGGAGAATATGACGGCGTTTCGGTATGTCCTCTCCCAGGTGGGGGCGGGTTTTACCCCTGCGGTTTGGGCGGCTTGGGGCACCATCATAGAAAAACGCCCCTATCTCCGGGACTGTGTCCGGGACATGGTCGCCATCGGGGAGGAATACGGCGCCCGGTGGCTTTGCGCGGGGAAGTGTTCCAAGAAGGGGCATCCTCACCACCCGCTGTATCTGCGAAAAGAGGAAAAGGTCCGGGATTTTCCCGTGACGGCGTATTTGGATCAGCTGTAAAATCCCCCGCCCCCTGGCCTTTGCCAGGGGGCGGGGGACCTTTATGGCAGAATGGAAAGGGTTACAGTAACAGAGCCAGCGCCTAAAACGGAAGCCAGTCCATCTGGATGCTCTATTTGTCCCAGCGGAGTATAGGAATAGGAAGAGGGGAAACTTTGGTAGAATAAAACAAGGCAGTTTGCGCCGTAGAGCATGAGGTCTCCGGTCTGAAGGGCGCCAGGTTGTATGGCGTCAGTGGGGAGTGCCTCCGGCAGGCGGGCGTATTTCTCGTTTCCATTGAGTTCCGCCAGTGTAAGGGTCATGGGCAGCTGGCGGACCAAGGCGCGTGTACTTGGGCTGTCCCGCAGGGTGACAGGATACTCTGCGCCGTGGACGGCGAGGCATAGGGTAGGCATAGGAGAGCCCTCCATGGTTGGAAATGTTTCTGGCAGTTCCGCATGTGCAGCCGGCCCGCTGCAGCCGGACAGACAGAGGAACAGGGCCGCCAGGAAGAACGCCCATCTCATAGAGCGGCCCCCATGGCGCGGGCCTGGGACAGGGCGGGAGAATCCTGTATCTCTCCAGCCCCGGTGACGCCGCAGCCGCAGACAACCCCTTGCAGGGTGGCCTTGGGAAAACAGGCAAGCCAGCCCTCCAGACCGTGGAGCGCACCATCCACAGCCTGGGGAGCTGCCTCTGCAGCTGCGGCCAAAAGATAAACTGCCCGGAAGGCGTATTCTCCAGAAAAAAGAGGATTGGTCCGGTCCAGAAGGGTTTTCATCTGTCCAGACATTTCGTAGAAATAGATGGGGGTGGCAAAGACCAGCACATCGGCGGTACGCATTTGCGATAGAATTTCTGCCATATCATCCTGGAGAACACAGCCTGGCGTCTCTTGACAGGAGAGGCAGCCCAGGCAGAAGTGAAGGGATTTGTCCCGAAGAGAACAGTGGCTTACCGTATGCCCGGCAGAGCGGGCCCCTTCGGCAAAAGACGCCGCCAAGGCATCGGAGTTGCCGCCCTGGCGGGGGCTGGTAGAGAGAATCAGCACGCGTTTTTTCATTGGAGTTCCTCCTCTGTCAGCGGACGCAGCAGACGGGCGGGGACCCCGGCCACCACGGTGTTGGGGGCGACGTCCTTGGTGACAACGGCGCCGGCGGCTACAATGGCACCGTCACCGATGGTGACCCCAGGGAGCACCGTGGCGTTGGAGCCGATCCAGACCCGATCACCGATGACGATGGGAGCTGGGTGGAGCCAGGCGCGCCGGGCGGGCGCGGGGTCGTGATTCAGGGTGGACAGCACCACGTTATGTCCGATGAGGACGCCGTTGCCGATGGTAATGCCCCCTTGGTCCTGGAACCGACAGCCGGCGTTGAGAAAGACCTCTTTCCCAAGGGAGAGGTTCTTCCCGCAGTCGGTGGTAAAAGGGGGGAACAAGGTGAAGCTTTCGTCCACCGGTTTGCCGATGAGCTGGGAGAACAGGGCGCGGATCTCCTCGGGAGGATGGTACCCAGTGTTCAGCATGCCGGTGATGGCCAGGGCCTCCTGGCTGAGCTGGTGCATGAACTGATGAACGGGAGAGCCTCCCTCCACGGGGAGACCCCGGTTGAGATGATCTAAAAACGCTGGTAAATCCATGGATAGGTTCCTTTCTGGTGGTTTGTCAGTAGGATAGCAGAGGGAAGAAAAAATAGCAAATACCCATAAAAAATAGTAAGATATGCTTGATAAGCATGGAAAAAGGTGATACGCTGACCCAGAACAGAGAGGAGGACAAGCCTGTGGAACTACGGGTTCTGCGCTATTTTTTGGCGGTGGCCCGCATGCAGAGCATTTCCGCTGCTGCGGAAGAGCTTCACATCACCCAGCCGACTTTGTCCCGGCAGCTGATGGAGTTGGAGGAGGAATTGGGGGCAAAGCTCTTTGACCGGGGGAGGAAGAACCGGCGGGTTGCCCTGACAGAGGCGGGCAAACGTCTGCACCGGCAGGCGGAGGAGATTGTGGCCCTGGCAGACAAGACGTTGCGTTCCTTTCAGGCGCCCCAGAAGGAGATCAGCGGAGAGATCGCCATCGGCGGCGGGGAGACAGACGCCATGCGTCTGGTTGCCCGGGCCGCCCGGGCCTTGACCCGGGAACACCCTAACATTCGCTATCACCTGTACAGCGGCAACGCCGAGGATGTCACGGAGCGGCTGGACAAGGGACTGCTGGACTTTGGCATTCTGATTGAACCGGTCAGCCTGGAGCGGTACGATTATATTCAGCTGCCCGCTGCGGATACCTGGGGGCTTCTGATGCGCCGGGACCATCCCCTGGCCCGGAAGCAGGTCATTTGCCCGGGGGACCTGCTGGGGGTTCCCCTGCTGGTGTCCCGCCAGCGGATGGTGGACAACACTTTCTCCGGGTGGCTGGGCCAGAGTGTCCGGTGCCTGAGGCAGGTGGGCACCTACAACCTTATCTATAATGCGGCACGTATGGTGGAAGAGGGCGTTGGCTGTGCCCTGGCCCTGGACAAGCTGGTGAACACCGCCGGGACAGAGCTTTGTTTCCGGCCACTGACGCCGAAGCTGGAGAGCCGTCTCAATCTGGTTTGGAAAAAGGACCCGGTCTTTTCCCAGGCGGCAGAGGCCTTTTTGAAAAAATTTCAGGAAATGCGCCCAAGGGAATCGGCTGACAGGGGAGGAGGGGAGAGAATAGGGCCAAAGAAAGCTTGACAAAATTCCTTTTCTCATATACTCTATTTTATAGAGTAATCTTGAAAGGAGAGGTAAAAATGGAAAATAACCAGACCACCCGAACCATGGCCATGGAGGACCTGCATCTTATCCGTCAGGTGCTGGACCAGACGGCCACCTCGTTTCAGACCCTGGCGCCTGTCTTTTGGCGGATGGGGCTGGTGTGGCTGCTCTATGGGGTTCTGGCGTTTTTTGTAAACACCTCGGATTTTATAGGCTATTATTTTCCTCCTCTTGCGCTGCCCCTCAGCTTGTATGGGCTCCTCACCTGGGCCAAGGTGGTGCTGGTGGTCTATCTGCTGGTGCAGTGTGTGCTGTGGCAGAGGAGAAAAGGGGGCTTTGCGGCTCTGAGCGGGCAGCTGCTGGGGATTTGGCAGCTGTTCTTGGTGCTGTACCTTCTGCTGTTTGGCGTGGTAGAGGCGGGGCTTCGTTTTGTACCCAACCTGGGCATGGAGATGGGTGTCTTTGACATCATGACGGTGTGCATGGCCTTCCAGTGGTTTCTGCCGGTGATTTTTCCGGGGATGCCCCTGATAATCACAGGAATCCTGCTGCGGGAGAGGGGACTGTGGTGGTTGGGCGTGGGGATGGCCGTCTTGGGAGGAATTCTCTCCTTGGGCGGGATTCTGCTGACGGGCTATCCCCAGCCGGCGTCGCGGCAGGTGCTGCTTTCCATAGGGGCGCTGGGGCTGCTGCAGTATTTCTTCCAGCCCGCGGCGCTGCTTCTGCTGGCCCGCCGTCTGAAGCGGCGGCCGGAGGGGGCTTGAGACCATGGAACTGTCGCAGATTCCTGCTGCCCTGCAATCCCGTCTGCGGCTGTCGGTGATTGCGGCGCTGCTGTCTGGGCCCAAAAAGTTCCGGACCCTCCAGGACCTTACCGGGGCCACCGCCGGTAACCTGGGCAAACAGCTGGAACAGCTGGAGGAAGAGGGATACCTGGACAGCAAAAAGGAGTTCGTGGGCCGCCGGCCCAATACCACCTATCGTCTGCTCCCCTATGGGCGGGAGCAATTTACCCAGTATGTGGCCCTGCTGGAATCTCTTTTGGCCCAGGCAGAGGAGGAGAAGCCAGAGACGTAAAAGCTGCCGGAGCGAAACTTCGCTCCGGCAGCTTTTTTGGTTTGCGGTCAAACCGTCAGTTGGGAGAGGTCCACGGTGCGTCCGGTCCAGGTGAAATCGTAGGAGAGGTCCTGGGAGCGGACCCAGACCGGGGCCCCGCCGCCAGGGGCCTGTACTTTGGCCCAGCCGCCTGCGCGGGAGGACACGGATACCAGGCAGGGGTCTGAGAAGACGGAGACAGCCGAGGTATCCTCTGGGGTGAGATAACAGGGCGTGTCCGCGCCGACGGTTCCCAGGTTTGCCTGGGCAAACTGCCCGGGGTCTGTGCTGACAGCGGATTGCGGGAGGGTTCCCTCCAGGAAAGGCGGGTCCAATGCGGGCAGGATAACTTGGTAGTGGCTGCCTATGCTGCCCACGATCAGCACAACGTCCCCTTGTTTCAGGGGCTGCGCGTCCGCCAGGGGGATCATCTGTTCTGCGGGCGCACCGGAGGCGTCTGCGGTGTCGGTGGGGGAGAGACAAAAGGGCGTGGTGAGCTGGGCGTCTTTGATGAGCATGCCAGGGCGGGCCGTGTATTGGAGATGGGGCAGAGCTTGGAGGTCTGTGGGTTCCTGGGGCAGCGTGGTCTGGGGTCCGGAGGAACAGGATACCAGCCCGCCCAGGCACAGCACCGCCGCCAGCGCAATGGCGGGCAACATGCGTCCCCGCCGACGGGGAATGGGGGAGAAAAGATTGTGGAATCGTTGTTTCATCATGGAACTTCCTCCTTGCCATGGGGTGGACAGGGACGTAGTGGAGGCGGACGCAGTTTCCAGGGCGGCCAGAAGGGTCCGGGCGTAGGCGCGCCGCTGGACCGGGGAGGCGCCTGCCACCACCCGATTGTCGCAGGCCAGCTCCAAATCCCGGGCGGCCTGCCGGGCCATTTGATGGACCAGGGGGTTGAACCAGTGGACGGCCCGGGCCAGAAGGAGCAGAAGCTTGCACCACAGATGCCCCCCGGCCTGGTGGGCCAGCTCGTGGCGAAGAATCCAGATTAGCTTTTCCTGGTCAGCGTCCAGGGGAGGCAGGATGACCAGAGGATGGAGAAGGCCCAGCGTTATAGGGGAGGGGGCATTTTCGCTCACCACCAGGGACACGGGGCGAGCCAGGCCCATTTGGATGGCCAGGTCTTGGAACAGTGCTTGGAGCTGCGGGTCTGCTTCCCGGTGTTGCCGCCGAAGGATACGCCGCCGGAACCGGATATAGGCGATCCCCTGCCAGGCCAGAAAGCCCGTCCCGCCGGCGGCCCAAGCCAGTGCCGAGAGGTCCAGCCAGGTGGGAGACGCCGCAGCTGCCGCCTCAGAGGAGGTTTGATCACTGGCAGGTGCGGAGGGGGTGGAAACAACCGGTGCGGAGACCGCCTGGGTGGGCAGGGAGAGGTGAACCGGGGCGTCCTGGCCGGGCAGGGAGAACGGCAGCAGCAGCCGAAGGGCCAGCAGAGTCCAGAGCAGGCAGCGCCAGCGGGGCCAGACGGTTTTGCCTAAAACGGGGGAAAGGGCCAGGAAAACCGCCACGACCAGACCTGTGGAGAGGGAGAGTTCCAGCACGCTGGTGAACAGGAGATTAAGCACGCGCATCCTCCTCCAGATGATCCAGGTAGTCTCTTAATTCCTGCAGCTCCGCTTTGCCGATGGCACGACTGTCGTAGAGGCTGGCCACCAGGCTGGGCAGGGAATTGCCGTACAGCCGTGCCAGAAAGGATTGGCCCTCCTGGGCCTGGTAGGTCTGGGCAGAGAGGGTTGGGGTGTAGAGATTGGTGCGGGTGCTTCGGTCGCAGCGGACGAAGCCCTTTTCTCCCAAGCGGGACAGGGCGGTCATCAGGGTGGACAAGGCCCAGGTTCGATGGTCCCCCAGCTGCTGGAGAATCTGGCGGGCGGTCAGCGGGGCCTGGGCGGACCAAAGAATCTGCATGATCTCCAGCTCCGCCTCCCCCAGGCGCTTGCTGTGACGAGAGGGCATGGGATCACCTCCGGACAAAATTATCTTGGATGATAATATTATACAATGGTATAACGGTGAGGTCAAGGACATCCTTCACATCTTGTTCATGGAAATTTTTAGGTTCAGTTAAGCTTCCTCCGCTACCGTAAGAGGCGACGGGTCTCCGGACCCAGTGAACGGGAAAAGGAGGAACCTTTTTGATTGAAGTGAAAAATCTCACCAAGCGGTATGGCTCCCATACCGCCGTGTCCAATCTGTCGTTTCACATTGAAACAGGACAGATCTATGGCTTTCTCGGCCCCAATGGCGCGGGGAAATCCACCACCATGAACATTATGACAGGCTGCCTGGCGGCCACGGAGGGGGAGGTCACGGTGGGGGGATACGATATCTTTGAGGATGCGGCCCAGGCCAAGCGGCGCATTGGCTACCTGCCCGAGCGGCCTCCCCTCTACCTGGACCGGACGCCTTTGGAATACCTCGCCTTTGTGGGACAGGCCAAGGGCCTGACGGGGAGCGCCCTGGAGGAACAGATGCGCCGGGTCATGGCGGTTACCCAGATCGAGTCGGTATCCAACCGGCTCATCAAGAACCTCTCCAAGGGATACCAGCAGCGGGTGGGCATTGCCCAGGCCCTGCTGGGGGACCCGGAGGTGGTGATCCTGGATGAGCCCACGGTGGGGCTGGACCCCAAGCAGATCATGGAAATCCGGGCCCTTATCCAGTCCCTGGGCAAAGACCACACAGTGATCCTCAGCAGCCATATTCTATCCGAGGTGCAGGCGGTGTGTCAGACCATCCTCATCCTCTCCAAGGGACGGCTGGTGGCCTGTGACACGCCGGAGAACCTGGAGAAACGGTTTGCCGGCACCACCACCGTGGAGCTGACCGCGGAGGCCACGGCGGAAGAGGTCCGTGCCATTCTGGCGCCGCTGGACCACATTCTGGAGGTGACAACGCGGGAGGAGCCCCGGGGACGCTGCGGGGTGGTGCTGGAGACCGATGGAGAGGACGCCCTGTGCCGGGAAATTTTCTTCGCGTTCAGCCGGGCGCAGAAGGCCCTGCTGCGGATGACCACGGCCCAAACCAGCCTGGAGGAAATCTTCTTGGAGCTGACTGCGGAAGCCCCCGTGGTCCAGCTGCCCGGGGAAGGGCAGCGGCAGGACGGAGAGGAGGCAGAAGGATGAAAGCGGTCTTTCGCCACGAGCTGTCGTCCTATTTTACCGGGATGACAGGGTATGTGTTCGGGGCCTTTCTCCTGCTTTTCGCGGGGATTTATACCATGGCGGTCAATTTGAACGCAGGGCTGTCGAACTTTGAATATGTGCTGAGCAATCTGTCTTTTATTTTTCTGATCATTGTGCCCATTCTCACCATGCGGGTCATTGCCGAGGAGCGCCGGCAGCGGACAGACCAGCTGCTCTACTCCCTCCCGCTGTCCATGACCGGGGTGGCACTGGGAAAATATGCCGCCCTTTTGGTGGTTTTCCTGGTTCCCACGGGGATCATCTGCCTGTATCCCCTGGTCCTGTCGGCCTTTGGCTCGGTCTATCTGCCGCTGGCCTTCGGGACGGCGGTGGGCTTTTTCTTCCTGGGCGCGGCGCTGCTGGCCATTGGCATGTTTCTCTCCTCCATTACAGAGAGCCAGGGGGTGGCTGCCGGGCTGTGCTTTGTGGTGATGCTGGTGAACTACTTCATTTCTGATTTGGCGTCCTACTTTTCCGCCTCGGCGATGGCGTCTTTTTGGGCCTTTACGGTTTTGATTCTTCTGGTGGGAGGAATTTTCCGTCTAATGACCCGGAACAACGGGGTCTCCCTGGTCCTGGTGGGTATTTTAGAGGGCCTTTTGATCTTGGGCTCTGTCCTGGGCGGAGAGGACTTTGCCGGACTGTTTCCCAGTATGGTGGAAGGGCTGTCCCTGTTTGAACGGTTTTATCAGTTTGTAGATGGGGTATTTGACCTGACGTCGCTGGTCTACTTTCTGACGGTGATCGGGGTCTTTCTGTTCCTGACCGTGCAGTCCCTGGAGAAGAGGAGGTGGAGCGAATGAAGCTGCCGACGTGGAGGGGGAAACTGCCCCAGTGGAACGGGAAAAAAACCAGCAAGGACGCCTGGAAGGCATCTTTGCGGACCCGCTCCTTCCGGGTGGGGGGATACAGTGTGGCGGCGGCGGCCATTGTGGTGGTGATCGCCGTGGTGGCCAATCTGCTGGTCAACGCGCTGCCTGCCGGGGCGACGCAGTTTGACATCTCCGCCGGGTCTATGTTCACCATGTCTCAGGAGACAGAGCAGCTGCTGGATGGACTGGACCAGGACATCACCGTCTATTGGCTGGTGCAGAGCGGCCAGGAGGATGAGACCCTGGGAACTTTGCTGGACCGATATACGTCCCGCAGCGACCGTGTGACCCTGGAAAAACGGGACCCGGACGTGGACCCCAATTTTGTCCAGGAGTATGTGACGGGGACGGTTTACAACAACAGCCTGATTGTGGAGTCTGAGGCCCGGTACACCTACGTAAGCTATGAGGACATCTATACCTATGAGTACGGGGATGACGGGGCCTCTTACTACATGAACTTCGCGGGGGAGAGCGCCCTGACCAGTGCCATTGACTATGTGATCCGTGACACCCTGCCCAAACTGTACACGCTCACAGGGCATGGGGAGTCCGCCCTCAGCGCCAGCTTCCAGTCCGCGGTGGAAAAGCAGAATATGGAACTGGAGGAGCTCTCCCTGCTCACGGCGGAAGAGGTGCCCGAAGACGCGGACTGCCTGCTGATCTGTGGGCCGGAGAGTGACCTCTCCCAGGAGGAGAAGGAGGCCATTCTGGCCTACCTCCAGGAGGGCGGGGATTTGATCCTGCTCACGGACCCGGCCCAGACGGGGGAGGAGCGGCCCAATTTGGAGGAGCTAATGGCGGAGTATGGCATGTCGTCGGCCCAAGGGGTGGTGGTGGAAGGAGACCCCTCCCACTACGCTTTGGGGAGCCCAGTATATCTTTTACCCAATCTGGAGAGCCATACCATCACCTCGCCCCTCCAGGAGGGCGGGTACTATATTCTCATGGCGCTGGCCCAGGGACTGAAGCTGGAGGAATTCCCCCGGGAGGGCTTATCGGTGAGCCCGCTGCTGACCACCTCCGACGAGGCCTATTCCAAGCTGGCCGGATATGGCATGGAGACGTACCAAAAGGAAGAGGGGGATGAGGCGGGGCCCTTTGCCTTGGCCGCGGCGGCCACGGAAACCCTGGCGGACGGCACAGAGAGCCATGTGGTTTGGATTGCCTCCACGTCTCTGCTCAATGATCAATACAACCAGCAGGTCTCCGGCGCGAATCAGGATTTTTTCCTCAACTGTATGGGGTGGACCTGTGAAAAGGAGGAGGGAATCTCCATTCATGCCAAGACCATGACCACGGAATACCTCACCATGAGCGCCTCCACCGCCTCCCTGCTGACGCTGCTGGTTGTGGCAGTGTTGCCTGCGGGCTATTTAGCCTTTGGCCTTCGAATCTGGATCAGGAGGAAACGTCAATGACACGAGGAAGAAAGTTAGGGTTGCTGCTGCTGGCCCTGGCGGCGCTGCTGGTTTTGACCATTGTGGTTATGGAGCTGGCCCCGGACGGCGAGGGGACAGAGGAAGCGACTGCCGTTACAATTTTTACCCTGGACCCGGACCAGGTGACGTCTCTGACCTGGCAATATGAGGAGGAGACCATTTCCCTGGAGAAGGACCAGGAGAACAACTGGACCTATCCGGCGGACGCGGCGTTTCCCCTGGACCAGTCCTATCCGGATGCGATGGTGCAGGCCCTGAAGGAGATTCAGGCGGCCAAGACCATTGAGAATGTGGAGGACCTGAGCGAGTATGGCCTGGAGAATGCTGTCTGCTCCATTACAGTCCAGGGAGAGAAGGAATACCAGTTGGCCATTGGCGAGGAAACCGGGTTAGGGGGACAGCGGTATCTTTCTATTGGGGACGGCAATGTTTACCTGGTGGACGCCTCCTTGCTGGATACCTTTGCCCTGGGGCTGTATGACATTGTGGAAAAAGAGACCATTCCCTCCATGACAGACCTGCGCGGGGTACAGATCACCACCAACGCGGGCACGCTGGAGATGGAATACCAGGAGGACAGCGGCCTGGCATACAGTGACCAGTATACCTGGTTCTGGAAGACTGACGGGGGTTACACGGCACTGGACACGGACCTGGCGGAATCCCTGGTCCAGAACATCACCGGTCTGACCTGGAACAGCTGTGTGGAATACCAGGCGTCGGCGGACGATCTGGGGCGCTACGGCCTGGACAAACCGGCGGCCACGGTCACCGTCCGCTACACCGAGACCAGCCAAGTGGAGACCAACGAGACCGATG
This sequence comes from Evtepia gabavorous, assembly GCF_003425665.1. Classification (GTDB taxonomy): domain Bacteria; phylum Bacillota; class Clostridia; order Oscillospirales; family Oscillospiraceae; genus Evtepia; species Evtepia gabavorous. Next base: position 4,285 of record NZ_QQRQ01000022.1, on the reverse strand, counting down.
AGAACGGCGAGCCGGTTTATGAGACCCAGCAGACAGACAAGACCTTTGTTCTGGAGCTGGGGGACTATGATGGGGACACCTGCTATGCTCGTCTGGGCGGTTCCTCCATGGTGTACCAGGTGGATGGAACCCTGTGTGACGCTATTCTGGCCGCCAATGGGACGGATCTGCTGCCCCAAGATGTTATTTTGCTGGACTGGAGCCAGGTGACGGGGGTGGAGATCCAGTTAGATGGGGAGGCCTACACCCTGGAAAAGACGGTGCAGGAGACAACAGACGAGGACGGTGCGACGACGGAGACCTATGTCTACCAGCGGGACGGGAAGACCGTGGAGATTACAGACGCGCTGGACCGCCTTCAGGAACTGGAGCCCACGGGCAGTGATGCCAATGCGGCGGGAAATAAGACGGAGATCGTCTTCACCTTCCAGCAGGACAATGCGAGCTACCCTGCAGTGGAGCTGGCGTTCTACCAGTATGACAGCAGCAGCTGTCTGGTGGGCCTCAACGGAGAGACGCGCCTGCTGGTGGACCGGGACAGCGTGTTGGAGATTGTGGATACCGTGCGGGAATTGTTGACAGAGTAGGATAGGGCGCCAAAACCACAGCCGCAGGCCATTCAAACGATGGCTTGCGGCTGTGGACCATTGGGTTTTGCAGACAGTGGTGTTCTTCTTACAGATGCGCTGGCAACGGAAGCGCGCGGCAGTGCGGAAAGGGGGTTATCCTGCCGTTGGCCGGCGCAATGGTGTTTGCCGCTGCGGCACAATTTCTCGCAACACGTCGCCGATATCGCCATAGACACCGATGGATTGCGGTTTGATTTCTGCAGGAATATCTGCCTCTGACAAATTGACACAGGCGTATGTCGCATTTGCATTCTGATGTGTCATGTTCCAGAAGGGATACTTGATGATTCCTGGTGTATTTTCGCCAACGCCCAGTTCCAAGTATAGAATGTGCTGCCCCTTGTGCTGCCTTAAAAAATTTTGATACCTGTTTGCCGCTTTGTCCCAGCCTGCATCTTCCACAAAGGTGCTGTCGGCGCGGAGATTCATGGACATGGGTGCGCCGCAGAGCGGGCAATATGGCACCAATTCCGACGGAACCCGCATCGCTTTCTGTTCCCGCACCATTCTTTTGACAACCGTTTCGTTGTCATACGTGCGGTTATGGCAGGGCTTTGAGCATTGCCACAAACCATAATCTCCTTGCGTATAAAACAGTCTCTGCTTGTCAAATCCAGCTTTCTGAAAACAATGGTCTACATTTGTTGTCAGCACGAAGTAATCCTTGCTCTGTACCAGATGAAATAGGTTTTGATACACTGGTTTTGGTGGATTTTGATAGCGATTGATAAAAATATACCGGCTCCAATAAGCCCAGTGTTCTTCTAAGGTTTCGTAGGGATAGAAACCGGCAGAATACATATCTGAAAAGCCATATTTTGCAATAAAATCTGGAAAGTTCTCCTTAAAACGCCTGCCGGAATAGGAAAAACCGGCGGAAGTGGAAAGTCCTGCCCCCGCGCCGATGATGATGGCCTCAGCAGTTTGTATCGTTTCCCTTAGACGGGCAATGTCTTTCCAGTTTGCGTTTGTAGAGTTCATAGTCCTTGTCCTTAAAAACATTAAAAATCACCTTCAGGCGGTTTTGGTGTGTCTGCTGGTAGTGCAGTATGGTCTGCGTTGCAATTTCTGCGGCAAGCGCGTGAGGAAAATGAAATTCTCCTGTGGAGATACAGCAAAAAGCGATGCTTTTCAGATGATACGTTGCCGCCAGTTCCAAACAGGAGCGGTAGCAGCTTCGAAGCTGTTCGCAGTCTTTCTCTGTGACGGCTTCATGGACCGTTGGACCAACGGTGTGAAGAACATACTGACAAGGCAGATTATAGCCTTTTGTGATTTTTGCCCTTCCCGTTTCTTCTGGTTTTCCCTGCTTATCCATGATGCGGGCACATTCCAGACGAAGCTGCACGCCTGCAGCGGAATGGATGGCATTGTCAATGCAACCATGACAGGGAACAAAGCAGCCTAACATGGCAGAATTGGCAGCGTTTACGATTGCATCAACAGAAAGGCGGGTAATATCCCCTTGCCAGAGATAGATCTCCGGCTGTTCCTGAGATAAATCACCAAGGGATACAATCCCACGCTGCCTGTTCTCCTGTTGTAAATATTCGTCCTGTATGTCCGTAAAATCCTTTGAGACAGGCATGGGCGGACGCACGTTCATCAAAGCGCGAAGGAGATGTTTTTGTGCCTCTGTATCATGGGGGATGACAATTCCTTTGAAAGATTCTTCTTCGTTTTTCAAATAGTTGATTAAGAAAACACGCCGTTCTTTCTGTGTCATAATATCTCCCTTCTGTAAGAAAACCTCTGCCTATCCAGGAAGGACGTCAAAGGGCCCTCGACGGTTTATTCGGCGACGACGGAAATTCTCTGCTGGATATGATTCCCCTTTACCGCTTCATCGACCACAGCAATCGCATAATCTGCATAGCTGATAACGCTTTCCCCTTTGGCATTTCGGACCAATTCCTCCCCGCCCAGAATATATTTTCCAGTTTTTGCTCCGTCTGGCTGAAAATCCCCAGCAGGGCTGATGTAGGTCCATTTCACATCGTTTCTGGTCCGAAGATCTTCCAGGGCTTTTCCCATATGAGAGGCCAGCGGCTTGAATTCTGCCGGGAAATCTACCCCGTCCATGACCTGCGCGGTGTGCTCTGGGTTTACATATAAACTGCCTGCACCGCCTACGACAAGAAGTCTGGTGTCTTGACCGCTTAAAATGTTGCAAAGGTGGTTCAGGGACGTGCTGTGCTGGGGCAGTGTCTCCAGCGTCCATGTGCCGAAGGCGTCAATGACAACGTCAAAACCGGTTAAATCAGATGCTTTAAGATGGAACAGGTCTTTCTGTATCACCTGCTGTGTTGCGGACTGATTCTCACTGCGTACCACGGCGGTAACGTCGAGACCTCTCTCCACAGCCTCCCTCACAATCAGCGATCCTGCTTTCCCGTTTGCACACACAACTGCGATTTTCATACGAAAGATACCTCCATAGTTTTCTTGTTTTTATTTGCGGTTTGCTGTTCCCGCTTGCAGGATTATAATATATCCATTGGGATAAAAAGTGAAGTAAGCACTTTAATGTGCCGTAGTCACCAAAAAGAAACCATTGCGGAGAATACAGCGTTTTTGCAGGTGAAATGGCAAGACGGCATGGTGGAAACCAGGTTCCGATTGTTGGGGGACCATGGGCAGGTTCTGCTTATCAGAAATGAGCTGGGCAGGATGAAAAATGATTTGTGGGAGGCGTGTCTCCCAGGAAAAAGAATCACAGGAATGAGGTATCATCTCATTCCTGTGATTTTCTTTCTTACGTCCGCCCCAAACCACGCCGGCGCTGCTTTCGAAAGCAGGCATCACAGAGCCGGCCATGGTGATGGAGGGGGAGGGCGGTGCCGCAGAGGGCGCAGAAGCGAATGTTGTTTTTCAAACGGTGCAGGAGGATTTCGTTGATCTCCTCTGCGACCTCCTCCCGCCGGTCATAGAGGGCGTCCTCATCCACCGGGCAGCCAAAGGCTTTGGCAAAGGAGAAGTACAGGTCTAACTTCCGGCAATAGAGCTCCAGGTCCGGCAGGGTCCGGGGGCCCTCCTGGGGAAGCTCGGGCTGAGGAAGGGCCTCTCCCTGCTGATGGAGGCGGAGGAAGTGGAAGAAGAGCGCCCGCAGCGGTTCCTCAGTCTCGTCAAAGGGGATGTTGGCTGCCCGGAGCTCCTGCTCCTTGGTCAGTTGGAAGCCCTGCTCCCGGAGCTTGGAGATGATGGTAAGATACCGGGTGATATCCAGCTTGACATAGGGCTCCACCGTGGGCATCTTGTTCCACTCGGTGAGGACCTCCAACAGGTCGAAGTCCACCATGAGAACCAGGTCGGAAAACCCTGCCACCGCCTGCTGGAGGGGGGGAACCACGGTGTTCAGCCCGGCCCGGATGGCCCCTAAGTTCTGGGTGGCGCCCACATAGCCCTTGTCATACATGCCGTACCGGCCGGCCCGCCCGGCGATCTGCTGGATTTCCTCGGGCTTGAGGGCCCGGCGCTCTACCCCGTCGAATTTTTCTGTGTCCATGAACAAAATCCGGCGGATGGGAAGGTTTAAGCCCATGCCGATGGCGTCGGTGGAGACCACATAGTCCATCTGTCCGGCCAGAAACCCCTCCATCTGCTTGCGGCGGGTGGCGTAGGGGAGGGCGCCGTAAATGATGGCGGGGGCCTTCCCC
>NZ_QQRQ01000021.1 GCF_003425665.1 Evtepia gabavorous | reverse complement strand
CGGTGAACGGCCCCGGGGAGGCCGCCGCCGCCGACGTGGGCATTGCCGGGGGGAATGGGAAGGGAATCCTGTTCCGCCATGGGGAAGTGGTGCGGCAGGTGCCCCAGGAGGAGCTGCTGGATGCGCTGATGGCGCTGATTGAAGAGCTTTGAACCCCACACCGCCCCCCGCCCAGGGCTTGTCCCCCCACAGCACAATTTGCCATTTTTGAGAAGGGAAGTCACCTATGCCAGAGAAAAATCTGCCCTTTTTTGAGATGTTTTTTCAATACCGCCCCGCCCCCGCCCTGGCCGCTGTCCTGACAGGCTGGCTGGTCACCGGCGCGGTGCTGGACAGCCAGAACCGGACCATTGAGGCCAAGCTCCTCTGCCCCCGGCTCCCGGACCCCGCCGTTCTCCGGCAGGTGGAACGGGAGCTGGCCCAGGTCTATGGCCTGTCCGCTGTGACCTTCCACCCGGCCTGCGCCCAGGCAGCCCCGGCGGACGCGCCCCCCCCGCCGGAAGCCCCGGCGGCTGTCCCGCCCGCCCCGGCGCCGAAGGAGACCCCGTCGGAGGAGACCCTCTCCCAGCAGGAGCGGCTGTTCCGCCAGACGGAGGCCCTGCGCCAGAAGGCCATGGCGGAGGCCCGGGCGGCCCACAAGCAGGCCCAGGGCTTTTCCGCCAAGCGGATCTACGGCACCCGCCAGATCAAAAAGGCCCCCAAGCCCATGAATACCCTGGAGCTGGACATGGGGGTGGTCACCGTGGAGGGGGACGTCTTCGCCGTGGAGCACCGGGAGCTGAAAAAGCGCAGTGCCTGGGTCATCAGCTTTGACATCACCGACTACACCAGCTCCATCCGGGTGAGCAAGTTCATGCCCGGGGACGAGGGACTCCCCATTGTGGAGGGGGTCAAGACGGGGATGCACCTGAAGATCTCCGGCCGGCTGAACCTGAACCGGTTTGACAACGACATGGTCCTGGAGCCCCTGATCATTGAGACGGCGGAGAAGCCCGTGAAGAAGGACAACGCCCCGGAAAAACGGGTGGAGCTCCACCTACACACCAAGATGTCCCTGATGGACGCCCTCACCGACACCAAGGACGCGGTGAAGCGGGCCATTGCCTGGGGCCATCCCGCCATCGCCATCACCGACCATGGTGTGGCCCAGTCCTTCCCCGATGCCTGGAGCGCCGGCAAGGACAAGCTGAAGGTCCTGCTGGGCACCGAGGCTTACTATATCAACGACGTGGACGACCGCCTCACCGTCCGGGGCCCCCAGGACCAGGACCTGGACGGGGCCATCGTCTGCTTTGACCTGGAGACCACGGGCCTGAGCCGGACCGAGGATGTGATCACCGAGATCGGCGCGGTGGTCCTGGAGAAGGGGCAGGTGAAGGAGCGGTTCCAGACCTTTGTGGACCCCCAGCGGAAGCTGGCCCCCAACATCGTCCAGCTCACCGGCATCACCGACGACATGCTGGTGGGGGCCCCCAGCCAGGAGGAGGCCCTGCGGGCCTTTCTGGCCTTTGTGGACGGCCGCCCGCTGGCCGCCCACAACGCGGAGTTTGACATCGGCTTTGTCCGGGCCGGGTGCGAGAGGTACGGCATTGCCTTTACTCCCACCTTTCTGGATACCCTCCCCCTGGCCCAGAACCTGCTGCCGGAGCTGGGCAAGTACAAGCTGGACATCGTCTGCCGCCACCTGAACCTGCCGGACTTCAACCACCACCGGGCCTCGGACGACGCGGCCATGGTGGGATATATGCTGGTCCCCTTCATCCAGATGCTCCGGGACCGGGGGGTGAACACCCTCCAGCAGGTAAACCCCGCCCTGGCCAAGACCAGCTCCCTGGGCAAGGCCAAGCGGATGCCCAAGCACCTCATTGTCCTGGCCAAAAACCAGACGGGCCTGCGGAACCTGTACAAGCTCATCTCCCTGGCCCACTTGAACTATTTCAAACGCTTTCCCATCATGCCCAAGAGCGAGATCAACCGGAACCGGGAGGGCCTCATCCTGGGCTCGGCCTGCGAGGCCGGGGAGCTCTACCAGGCCATCGTCCGGGGCAAGGACTGGGAGGAGCTGCTGCGGATCGCCTCCTGGTATGACTACCTGGAGATCCAGCCCCTGTCCAACAACGGCTTCATGGTCCGCCCGGACAAAAACGGCAGGACCATCGCCCGGGACTGGGAGCAGATCCGGGAATGGAACCGCACGGTGGTCCGCCTGGGGGAGGAGCTGGGCAAGCCCGTCTGCGCCACTGGGGACGTCCATTTCCTGGACCCGGAGGACGAGGCCTACCGCCATGTGCTGCTGGACACCAAGGGCTTTGACGACGCCGACGCCCCCAACCCCCTGTACTTCCGCACCACGGAGGAGATGCTGGCGGAGTTTGCCTACCTGGGGGAGAAGAAGGCCTATGAGGTGGTGGTCACCAACACCCAGCTGGTGGCCTCCTGGTGTGACAACGTCAAGCCTCTGCCCGACGGGCTCTTTGCCCCCAAGCTGGAGAACTCCGCCGAGGAGCTGTACAACCTGGTCTGGGGCAAGGCCCACGAGCTCTATGGGGAGGACCCGCCCCAGATCGTCAAGGACCGAATCGAGCTGGAGCTGCCCGGCATCATTGAGCGCAAGTACGATGTCATCTACATGTCCGCCCAGAAGCTGGTCCAGAACTCCCTGGAGCACGGCTATCTGGTGGGCTCCCGGGGGTCGGTGGGCTCCTCCATTGTGGCCTTTCTCTCGGGGATCACCGAGGTCAACTCCCTACCTCCCCACTACCGCTGCCCCAAGTGCAAGCACGCGGATTTTGCCGCCGGGGAGGCCTATGGCTGCGGGGCGGACATGCCCGACCAGGTGTGCCCCGTGTGCGGGACGCCCTATGTGAAGGACGGTTTCAACATCCCCTTTGAGACCTTCCTGGGCTACGGCGGCAAGAAGGTCCCGGACATCGACCTGAACTTCTCCGGGGAGTACCAAGCCAACGCCCACAAGTATACCTTTGCACTCTTCGGGGAGGGCCACGTCTTCCGGGCCGGGACCATCGGCACCGTGGCGGAGAAGACCGCCTATGGCTATGTGAAGAAGTACCTGGCCGCCCGGGGTCTCCAGGTGACCAAGGCCGAGGAGAACCGCCTGGCCATTGGCTGCACCGGGGTCCGCCGGACCACCGGCCAGCACCCTGGCGGCATGGTGGTCATCCCCCAGGACCGGGAGATCTACGACTTCTGCCCCGTCCAGCACCCCGCCGACGACACGGGCACCGACATCATCACCACCCACTTTGACTACCACAAGATGGAGGATAACCTGCTGAAGCTGGACATGCTGGGGCACGACGACCCCACCATGATCCGTATGATGGAGGACCTCACCGGGGTCAACGCCCAGGAGATTCCCCTGGACGACAAGGACACCATGACCATCTTCACCAACTCCGCCCCCCTGGGGTACGAGGACGACCCGATTTTGGGCCCCACCGGGGCGGTGGCGGTGCCGGAGTTCAACACCAAATTCACCCGCCAGATGCTCTGCGACACCCAGCCGGAGCGGTTCAACACCCTCATCCGCCTGTCGGGTTTCTCCCACGGCACCGATGTGTGGCTGGGCAACGCCCGGGACCTGATCGTCTCCGGCACGGCCACCGTTGACTCCACGGTGGGCTGCCGGGACGACATCATGCTCTACCTGATGGAGCAGGGGGTGGAGCCCAAAATGGCCTTTGACATCATGGAGGCGGTGCGAAAGGGCAAGGTGAAGAAGGGGGGCTTCCAGGCCGGCTGGGAGGAGGCCATGCGGGAGCACAACGTCCCCGACTGGTACATCGACTCCCTGGCCAAGATCGGCTACCTCTTCCCCAAGGCCCACGCGGTGGCCTACGTGATGATGGCCTTCCGCATCGCCTGGTTCAAGGTTCATCGGCCCCTGGCCTTCTACGCCGCCTATTTCTCCATCCGGGCCAAGGCCCTGGACGCCACCTGCATGTGCCGGGGCATGGAGGTCTGCCGCCAGAAGATGAAGGAGATCGAGGCCAAGGACAAGGAGGCCGCCGCCGTGGAGGAGGACATGATGGTCACCCTGGAGGTGTGCTACGAGTTCTATCTCCGGGGCTTCCAGTTTGAGGACATCGACCTCTACCGCTCCGACGCCACCAAGTTTCTCATGGACGGGGAGAAGGGGACCCTTTTGCCCCCCTTCACCGCCATCCCCGGCCTGGGGGAGACAGCGGCCATCTCCATTGTGGAGAACCGGGTGGGCCGGACCTTCATCTCCCAGGAGGAGCTGCTGGCCGCCTGCCCCAAGGTCTCCAAAACCCACGTGGAGCAGCTCCGGGACGCCGGCGCCCTGGGCACCCTGCCGGAGACCAGTCAGATGAGCTTGTTCGGGTGAGCTTGCGTTTCGACAGCTGCCCGTAGAGAAATCCCTCTTTCCGCCGCCGGCGGAAAAAGGGGTTTCTCTTTTTCTTTTTTGAGAAAAAAGTAGAAAATAGAGGGAAAATGTGATATCATTTTGATAGATTCGTGCAGAACATGCACAAAGGAGGAAAGAGAATGAAAGTAAAAAGACGCGTGTGCAGCGCGGCCCTGACCCTGGCAATGACCCTCTCTCTGCTGGTGACCATGGTCCTGCCCGCCGGGGCGGTGGACTACGCCGGGGGCAGCGGCACCCGGAACGATCCCTACCTCATCGCCACGGCCCAGCAGCTGAAGAACTTCCGGGACCAGGTGAACGCCGGGGACCGGGACCTGTGCGCCAGCCTCATCGCCAACGTCGATCTGGCCGGCCAGGACTGGGACCCCATCGGCCTGAGTTCGTCGGGATACGTGGGGACCTTTGAAGGCAACGGCTACGCCATTCGGAACCTGAAGATCAGCCGCCTTTCCGCCGGCACCAGCACCGGGGGCAGCACCCTCTGGGGGGGCGGGCTGTTCGGCATCGTGGGCAAGGGCGGCGTGGTCCGGGGGCTCAATGTGGACGGCACCATCTCCACCCAGGATACCGTGTCCCATCACCCTGACATCGGCGCCATCGCCGGGGGCAATCTGGGCACCATTGAGGAGTGCTTCGCCACCGTGACTCTGCGGGACTTCCACCTCACGGTAGATTCCTCCTCTCAGAGCGGCCGGGTGAACATCGGCGGCATCGCCGGGGCAAACGCCGGCACCATCCGCAACTGCTATGTGGTGGGCTCCATGGACGCCACCGTGACCTTTGCCCGGACCGATAGGGAACTGAACATGGGCGGCCTGGTGGGCCAGACCTATCAGTCGGGGGCCACACTGGAGAACGGTTACAGCGCTGTCACCATCCGGGCCAACACCAACGGCCGGGCCCAGATCGGCGGCCTGCTGGGCCACCTGGACGCCAGCGGCACCTACCGCAACCTCCACGCCAACGGAGACCTGTGCACTGCCCTGCTGGGCAGCGGCAGCGCCAGCCGCCTGACCGGCTGCACCCTCCTGGGCACCGGGGCCATGAAGCAGGCCTCCTTTGCTGCCCAGCTGGGCAGCGCCTTTGCTGCCGACACCCAAAAGGTCAACCAGGGCTATCCCATCCTCCAGGTTATGGCCTATGATGAGGAGAGCGGCTGGTCGGAGTGGTTTGAGGACGAGGCCATGGGGGACAACATCAACCAGGAGATTTTTGACAGCCTCATCCCCGCCGAGCTCCAGAACCGGGACCTGACCCGGGACATCACCAGGGCGGAGTTCTGCGCCGTGTCGGTGCGGCTGTACGAGCAGATGGGCGGCCAGAAACTGGACGCGGCTGCCCTGGACAGCCCCTTCGCCGACACCGGCTCGGATGCGGTGAAGAAGGCCTACGCCCTGGGGATCACCAACGGTGTCTCGCCCACGGCCTTCGCCCCCTACACCCACATCAGCCGGGAGCAGCTGGCCACCATGCTCACCCGGGTGTACAAGGCCCTGAACCTCCCCGGCTGGACCCTGGCCACCGATGACCAGTACACCTTAGATTACAGCGGGACCACCCCCTTCGCCGACGACGGGGACATCAGTGCCTATGCCAAACCCAGCGTCTATTTCATGGTGAAAAACCAGGTCATCAAGGGGACCTCCCCCACCACCTTCTCCCCCCGGAACGTCACCGCCGCCCAGGAGGCCATTGGCTACGCCAACGCCTCCCGGGAGCAGGCTCTCATCATGGCGGTGCGGATGTTCCAGAAGCTGTGAGGACAGTGAAAGCCTGTGAGAGGACAGAAAACAGCGCGGGCCCGCCATCGGCGGGCCCGCGCTGCTTCTCTGCTTGCTTTCCGCGGGGTCAGTTGATTTTCAGGGTCTCCCAGAGGGTGTTCACATAGTCCAGCATCTCATTGGAGAGGTTCCGGTAGGCCAGGGTGTTGTACTGCTGGGCAAAATCCCCCAGGTCGGGATAGAGGATTTCCATGGCCTCCTGGCCCATGTCGGCCTGGTAGGTCTCGCTCTCATAGACCAGGGCGTTGGGGGAGGCGTAGGAGATGTACTCGGCGTTGGCCACCGCGGGCTCCTCGCTGAGCATGTAGTTGATGAAGATTTCCGCCAGCTCCTGGTTCTGGCAGCCGGTGGGGATGCACATGGCGTCAATGAAGTAGTTGGTGGGTTCGGGGTAGTAGAACTGCAGGTCCACGTTCTCCGCCTGGGCCTCGGCCATGGTGAAGTAGTCCCCGGCGTAGTAGGCACCGATGGCGGCCTCCCCGGACTCCAGGGAGTTGAAAATCTCATCCATCACGTAGCCCTTCACCAGGGGCCGCTGGTCCAGCAGGGTCTGGAGGGCCTGGTCCCACTGGGCCTTGTCGGTGGTGTTCACGTCCAGGCCGTCCTTGTACATGGCCGTGCCAAAGGCGTCCCGGGAGTTGTTGAACTGGAGAATCTTGCCGGCGTACTTCTCGTTCCACATCAGGTCCCAGCCCTGGGCGTCGGCGGGGTCCACCTGGTTGGCGTCGTAGATAATGCCCACCACGCCGTAGGTGTAGGGGACGGAGTACTGGTTGTCCGGGTCATAGTAGAGACCCTGGAAGCCCTCGTGGATGTGCTGGTAGTTGGGGATGTTGTCAAAGTTCAGGGGCTGGAGCATCCCCTCGTCTTTGAGCCGGGCGATCATGTAGTCCGAGGGGATGATGACATCGTAGCTCACCGCGCCGCTTTTGAGCTTGGCGTACAGGTCCTCGTTGCTGGCGTAGGTGGAGTAGTTGACCTTGACCTTCTGGCCGTAGGTGCTCTCATACCAGTCCTCAAAGGCGTGGATGGTGTCCAGGGAACCGTCGGAGCCGTCGGAGATGTACTCTCCCCAGTTGTAGACGTTCAGGGTCAGGGTGTCGGAGCCGCCGCAGCCGGTCAGACACAGGCTGAGGGCCAGGACCAGCGCCAGGGCAAGGGCAGAAAGCTTTTTCTTCATGGGGTGTCCTCCTTTTTGTGGTTCATGGGTGGGTGATGGAAGCCGCCTTGGCGGCAGAGCATCCAGGGGTTACAGCCGGAGCTTCCGGCGGGCTCTGGGCCGGGCCGGGTCCTTGTCGTCCCGGTCGGACAGGTTGGACAGGAGCAGCAGGATCAGAATGACGAAGAAGATCAGGGTGGCCAAGGCGTACATCTTGGGGGTCACCGTCTTTTTGGTCATGCTGTAAATCCGGATGGGCAGGGTCTCAAACCCGTTGCCGGTGGTAAAGTAGCTGATGACAAAGTCATCCAGGGAGAGGGTGAAGGCCATGATGAACCCGGTGAGAATGCCCGGGAAGATCTCCGGCAGCTCCACCTTCAGAAAGGCCTTCAGGGGAGGGCAGCCCAGGTCCATGGCGGCCTCCGGCAGGGCCGGGTCCATCTGGCGCAGCTTAGGCAGCACCTGGAGGATGACAAAGGGCAGGCAGAAGGTCACGTGGGCGATGAGGATGGTGCCGAAATTCAGGCTGGTGGACAGCCCCATCATCTGCCCCACAAAGACGAACATGAGCATCAGGGAGATGCCGGTGATGATCTCGGGGTTGACCATGGGCAGGTTGGTCACGGTGTTCATGGCCGCCCGCATGTACTTGCTGCGCAGCTTGTTCATCCCCACCGAGGCGGCGGTACCCAGGACGGTGGAGAGGATGGCCGCGCACAGGGCCAGCACCAGGGTGTTCCGCAGGGCCTCCAGGGTGTTGGAGTCCTGGAAGAGCTCCTTGTACCAGTACAGGGAAAAGCCGGAGAAGACCGACAGGCTGTTGCCGCTGTTGAAGGAGAAGACCAGGAGGATGGCGATGGGGGCGAAGAGGAAGAGGAAGATAATGGCGGTGTAGACTTTGGCAATGGGTTTCATGGGTTACAGCCCTCCTTCCACGTGGCGGCTGGCCAGCTTCCGCATGACGGCCATGCACACCAGCAGCAGGATCATCAGGATAAAGGCGATGGCGGCGGCAAAGTGGAGGTTGTTGGCCACGTACTGGCCCTCAATCACGTCGCCGATGAGCATGATCTTGCCGTCGCCCAGCTTTTGGGAGATGTAAAAGGTGCTCACCGAGGGGATCAGCACCATGGTCACCCCGGAGATCACCCCGGGCAGGCTCAGGGGCCAGATCACCCGGCGCAGGACCCCCAGGCCGTTGCAGCCCAGGTCCCGGGCGGCCTCAATGAGCTTTTCGTCCATCTTGGCCATGATGGAGTACAGGGGCAGGATCATGTAGGGGATGTAGTCATAGACCATGCCGATGACCACGGCCGCCTCCGTGCCGATGATGTGGACGTTGGGCAGATGGAGCAGGGTGAGGAAGTTGTTGAAAATGCCCGTGTCCTGCAAAATGGTCATCCAGGCGTAGGTGCGGATGAGGAAGTTCATCCACATGGGGATCATGATGATGGTCAGGAAAATCTTCTGGGTTCTGGGCTTGGCCCGGGCCATGATGTAGGCCAGGGGATAGGCCAGCACCAGGCAGATCACCGTGGAGATCACCGCCAATTTCAAGGAGCGCCAGAAGATGAGCAGGTAGGTGTGCACCTCCGCCGAGGAGCCGTCCTCCTGGAGGACGCTGGAGGTGGCGGTGAAGAACCGCTGGACGTTTTCCAGGGTGAACTGGAAGTTGTTGTCGGTGAAGGCGTAGTAGGCCACAAAGACCAGAGGGACCAGGATAAACAGGAGGGCCCAGAGGGAGTAGGGGCCCAGGGCCGCGTAATCGGCCCGGAGCATCCTGCGCCGGTCCCGGGTGACGGTGTGTTTCATTCGGCTTCCTCCTCCGCGATCTCGGACAGCTCTTCCAGCTCGTTGGAGAAGGAGGAGTAGTCCCCGTACCGGTTGGAGTACTCGGACTTTTTCATGATGTGGATGGCGTCAGGCTCCAGCACGATGCCGATGTGCTCGTCCACGTCCACAAAGTCCGTGGTCTGGACCATCCACTTAAAGCCGCCCACGTCCACGATGATCTCATAGTGGACCCCCATGAAGGTCACGGAGGTGACCACCCCGGTGAGCTGGCCCTGTTCCAGGGGGACAATGTCCACGTCCTCCGGCCGGACCACCACGTCCACCGGGACATTCCGGCCAAAATCCTTGTCCAGGCAGGGGAAGGTCTGGCCGGAGAAGGAGACCTTGTAGTCCTCCAGCATGGTGCCGTCCAGGATGTTGCTCTCCCCGATGAAGTCGGCCACGAAGGCGTTCTGGGGCTCGTTGTAGATGTCGATGGGGGTGCCGATCTGATGGATCTTTCCCTCGGACATGACCACCACCGTGTCGGACATGGACAGGGCCTCCTCCTGGTCGTGGGTGACAAAGACGAAGGTGATGCCCGTCTGCTTCTGGATCTTTTTCAGCTCCACCTGCATGTCCTTGCGCAGCTTCAGGTCCAGGGCCCCCAGGGGCTCGTCCAGCAGCAGGACCTGGGGGCGGGCTACCAGGGCCCGGGCGATGGCCACCCGCTGCTGCTGGCCGCCGGACAGGCGGGTGACAGCGCGGTTTTCAAAACCGCTCAGGGCCACCAGAGAGAGCATCTCGTGGACCTTGGCCTCAATCTCCCCCTTGGGCACCTTCTTCTCCCGAAGGGGGAAGGCCACGTTTTCAAAGACGTTCAGGTGGGGAAAGAGGGCATACTTTTGAAAAACAGTGTTGACGTTCCGTTTGTAGGGGGGCACGTCGTTGATTTTCTTGCCCAGAAAGAGGACATCGCCCTCATCAGGGGTCTCAAAGCCGCCGATGAGCCGGAGCATGGTGGTCTTTCCGCAGCCCGAGGGGCCCAGCAGGGTGATAAACTCGTTGTCATAGATGTCCAGGTTGACGTTCTGGAGCACAGGCTCCCCGTCAAAGGCTTTGGTGATGTTTTTCAGCTCGATGATTTTTTTCATACACGGCCCTCCCAAAAACACAAAAAAAGTGACTGCACGCCGGCGGCATACAGTCACTTGGAAAAGCTCCACAAAGCATCCCTGGGCAGGGAAGAGGAGGGTGGAGAATCAGGGGATGAGAGTCTATATAGCAAAGAAACTTACTTTTACTACTCTTATTGACCATTTCACAAGTTTGCATGCCCGTGGAGGCGCTGCGTGCTCGGCTGAGCACCGGTTTATAGTTACCAACTTATAAAACTTGGGCTTTGAACCCAATCAATAAGGCAACAGAAGTTGCCGCCGCATCATGCGGAACTCGGCATTCGACCCGGCTGTCCGTGTGGCCTTGGCCACGGGGCGGGAGACCCTGTGGCGGTCGTGTCTTGCTTTGGAAAGACTCAAAACCTGATTTTCCAATTTAAGATATGGGCGTATTTTAGCAGAAAAAAATCCCCCTGTCAAGGAAAAGAATTTTTCGTCGAGAAAATGCCTCTCCTGTCACGGGTGCAGGGGGACGTGGGGGAAGTAGTCTGTCACGAAATCCACCTGGTCCACGGTCCACACCCGGCCGTTGAGGCCGGCCAGACAGCCGGCATCGGTGGTGAAGCGGAAGGCCAGCTGGTAGGAGCAGAGGGCCTGGCCCCCGGTGCGGCCGTACTTTTTGTTCTCCCGGGCCCGGCCGTATTTCCCGTCCCCCAGCAGGGGATGGCCGGCGGCGGCGAACTGGGCCCGGATCTGGTGGGTGCGGCCGGTGACCAGGCGGCAGGCCACCAGGGACAGGCCGTTTTTCTGGGCCAGGGTTTGGTAGAGGGTCACAGCGGTGCGCCCGCCGGGGACGGGGGTTTTGTGGACGGAGACCAGCTTTTTGGCCTCGTCCTTGAGCAGATAGCCCTCCAGCCTGCCCGCCGGGGGGGTGATGGCCCCTAAGATGATGCACAGGTAGGACTTCTCCACCTCCCGGTCCCGGATCTTCTGGTTCATCACCCGCAGGGTCTCGGCGTTCTTGGCGGCGATGACGATGCCCCCGGTGTTCCGGTCGATGCGGTTGCACAGGGCGGGGGCGAAGGCATTCTCCTGCCTGGGGTTCCACTCCTTTTTCTGATAGAGGTAGGCCTGGATGTGGGTGAGCAGGGTGTTGACCTTCTCCTGCTCGTCCGGGTGGACCACCAGTCCCGGGCGCTTGTTCACCAGCAGAAGGTTCTCGTCCTCATAGACAATGTCCAGCTGGGGCTTGAAGACCGACAGAAAGGCGTTTTCCGGGGTGGGGGTGTCAAAAAACTCGTCGTTGATGTACAGCTGAAGCACATCCCCCTGGACCAGGCGGGTGTCCCGCTTGGCCCCCTTGCCGTTACACTTGACCCGCTTGATGCGGATGTATTTCTGGGCCAGGGGGGCCGGCAGGAGGGGCAGGGTCTTGGCCAGCCACCGGTCCAGCCGCTGGCCGGCGTCGTTGGGGCCTATGGTGAATTCCCGCATGGGAGCACAACCTTTCTCCGATGAATTTCCTCTTGACGCCGGCGGGGAAGGGGTGTATCCTACTTTGTTGGCGGCGGTCCAGAGGAGACAAGCTGGGATTCCGGTGCCTATTATACCATGAATTTGCGAAAATTGAAGAAAAGTATTTGACAAGGGCGTTTTTTTTTGCTACAATATCCCCTGTACCATGTGAGGAGTATGCTATGCGACTGAATCTTCAACAGATCATGCATGTGCCCGGGGCCAGCATCCCCTTTGCCTTCCAGCTGGATCTCAGCCAGGAGGCATTTTTTGGGGAGTATCCCATCTCCCGGCCGGTGACGGTGACGGGGCACGTAAAGAACGTGGCGGATGTGCTGATGCTGGAGGGCGAGGCCAAGTCCCTTCTGGACTACACCTGTGACCGGTGCATGTGCCGATTCAGCCGGGAGAAGGCGGTCAGCCTGCGCTTCCTCTTGGCGGAGACGCTGGAGGGAGAGGACGACGACATTGTCCTGCTGGACCAGGGCGAGGTCGATGTGGGGGAACTGGCCTACACGGCCTTCATTCTCGATATGGACACAAAACACTTATGCTCAGAAGACTGCAAGGGACTTTGCCCCGGCTGCGGCGTCAACCTGAACCAGGCGCCCTGCCGGTGTAAGAAGCAGGCCGATCCCAGATGGGCCGCTCTCGAGCAGCTACTTAATAAAAACTGAGTAGTAACCAATCCACTTTGCCCGACAGGGCATCACCAAGGAGGTGTCTCGAAATGGCGGTTCCGAAGAGTAAAGTCTCGAAGCAGAGACGGGATAAGCGGCGTGCCAACTGGAAGCTGGCAGCTCCCGCAGTCACGACCTGCCCCAAGTGCGGTGCGTATCGGCTGCCCCACCGGCTGTGCAAGGCCTGCATGACCTACGACGGCAAGGTGTTCGGCCAGGTTCCGGTACAGCAGGAGAACTAATAGGGAAAAAGAAAGAGGGGGAAGCCCCTCTTCTTTTTTTCTCCTTTTCGCGCCTGGCCAGGCGCGGACCACCAAGGAAAGGGAGGCGGGGACCATGTCCCGGACAAAGATCCAGTCGGTGGCCCCTGGCACCCCCGCCCATCAGGCGGGGGTCCGGCCCGGGGAGACCCTGCTGGCCATCAACGGCCATCCCATTGTGGATGTGCTGGACTACAAATACTATGCCTACGACCCCGAGCTGGTCCTCCAGCTCCGGTCGGAGGCGGGGGAGCGGACGGTGGAGCTGTCCAAGGACGTGGGGGAGGACCTGGGGCTGACCTTTGCCACCTACCTTATGGACCGGGCCCGCTCCTGTGCCAACAAGTGCGTGTTCTGTTTTGTGGATCAGATGCCCCAGGGCATGCGGGACACCTTATATTTTAAGGATGACGATGCCCGGCTGTCCTTTCTCATGGGCAATTACATCACCTTGACCAACCTCAGCCGCCGGGAGCTCCAGCGGATCTGCGACCTGCACATCTCCCCCATCAATATCTCCGTCCACGCCACGGACCCGGCGGTCCGCCGCCTGCTGCTGGGCAACCAGCGCCGGGGCGGGGAGTGCCTGGAGATCATGGAGCAGTTTGCCCGGGCGGGGATCGTGATGAACTGCCAGATCGTGGCCTGTCCCGGCCTCAACGATGGCGGCGTGCTCCAGCGGAGTATGGAGGACCTGGCGGCCCTCTACCCCCAGGTGAAAAGCGTCTCCGTCGTCCCCGTGGGCCTGACCCGGTACCGGAAGGGGCTCTATCCCCTGCGGCCCTACACCGTAGACGAGGCCCGGGAGGTGGTGGGCCAGGTGGAGGCCTACGGGGCCCGGTGCCTGGGGGAGAAGGGGAGCCGGATTTTCTGGTGCTCCGACGAGTTCTACCTCCAGGGGGAGCTCCCTCTGCCCGAGGATGCATTCTATGAGGCGTACACCCAGCTGGAGAATGGGGTGGGCATGCTCCGGCTGCTGGAGGTGGAGCTGAACGGCGCCGCCCTGGGGGCCCCTCAGAATATCCCGGTGGCGCCCTTCTCCATCGCCACCGGTGTGGCCGCCGCCCCCTTTCTGCGGGAAATCATTGACAGGGCGGCCGCAAAATGTCATACTAAATTAGATTATCAAATTTACCCCATTGTCAACCACTTCTTTGGGGAGACCATCACCGTGGCGGGGCTGCTCACCGGCCAGGACCTGCTGGCCCAGCTCCGGGGGAAGGACCTGGGGACCCGGGTGCTTCTGCCCCAAAATACCCTGCGCCATGGGGAGACGGTGTTCTTGGATGACATGACCTTGGAGGAGCTGTCCCAGGGGCTGGGGGTGCCGGTGGTGCCGGTGAACCAGGATGGGTTTGACCTGTTTGAGGCGGTGTTTGGGGTGTAGTGCCGGCGCTGGGGTTCTGTGCTGTGGGGGCCCAGCGCCGTTGGAACGGCGGGGAACGGGGCCTGCCCGGCCGGGGCCCCATTTCTTGAGAAGAAATGGGGGAAAGAATCCCCGGGGGAGGAGGTTCCTCCCCCGGGACCCCCTTCTCTGGTGGGGTGGTGTGGGGGAGGCTGTACTTCTGACGGGATACCTGGCCTGCGGCCCTCACACTGGAAGGCCCGTAACGGCCCGCCCACCGGCTGGGCGGGCTGGGGACGTGGGTAGGTACCCTTTGGGCGAAGGCAGAGAGGAACCGTTTGGTTTCCCGCTTTCTCCTCCCGTCAACAAACCACTTCTCCCGCCCGCCCGAGCCGGTGGGCGGGCCATGAGGCGTTGGTCTTAGAGGCCGCAGGCCAGGCCCCTACCTGACGGAACCACCTTCCCCCGTTTCCCCCACCAGAGAATGGGGTTCCAAGGGGAAGGAACCTCCTTCCCCTTGGTGTTCTTTCCCCTATTTCTTCAAAGAAATAGGGCCCCGCCCGGGAGGGCCCCGTTCCCGCCCGTTCCAACGGCGTGGAGGAAGAACTCCACAACGCCCTCTACCTGTACCCCACAGCCACAACCAAAGCAACTGAATTGATTACGAGGAGGAATCTGCGATGGCAAAACCGCTGGTCGCCATTGTGGGCCGCCCCAATGTGGGCAAGTCCATGCTCTTTAATAAACTGGTGGGCCGACGTCTCTCCATTGTGGAGGACACCCCCGGCGTCACCCGGGACCGTCTGTACGCCGAATGTGAATGGCGGGGACGGACCTTTGACATTGTGGACACCGGCGGCATTGAGCCGGGCACCACCACGGAGATCCTGTCCTTTATGCGGAAGCAGGCGGAGATCGCCATTGCCAACGCCACGGTGATTGTTTTCCTGTGCGATGTGAAGACCGGCCTGACCGCCGCGGACCAGGACGTGGCCAACCTGCTGCTCCGGGCCCGGAAGCCGGTGATCCTGGCGGTGAACAAAATGGACCAGGTGGGCATGACCAACCCGGATATCTATGAGTTTTACAACTTGGGGCTGGGGGACCCCATCGCTGTCTCCGCCGTCCACGGCCACGGCACCGGGGACCTGCTGGACGCCTGCTTTGCCCATTTTCCCCCGGAAGAGGAGGAAGAAGAGGACCCCGACCTCATCAAGGTGGCGGTCATCGGCAAGCCCAATGTGGGCAAATCCTCCCTCATCAACCGGATTTTGGGGGAGGAGCGGGTCATCGTCTCCAACGTGGCCGGCACCACCCGGGACGCGGTGGACAGCTATTTTGAAAATGAGGTGGGTAAGTTCCTCTTCATCGACACCGCCGGCATGCGGAAAAAGGCCAAGGTGAGCGACCAGATTGAGAAGTTCTCGGTCCTCCGGGCGGCCATGGCCATTGAGCGCTCCGACGTCTGTCTGATCCTCATCGACGCCAACGAGGGGGTCACAGAGCAGGACACCAAGGTGGCCGGCATGGCCCACGAGTCGGGCAAGGCCTGCATCATCGTGGTCAACAAGTGGGACGCGGTGGACAAGGACGACAAGACCATGGACCGTATGCGCCAGGACATCCGCCGGGACCTGTCCTATATGACCTATGCCCCCATCGTCTTTATCTCGGCCCTCACCGGGCAGCGGGTGCCCCGGCTGTTCCAGCTGATCCAGTACGTAAACGACCAGGCGTCCATGCGGATCACCACCGGCATGCTCAACAGCCTTCTGGCCGATGCCACCGCCCGGGTCCAGCCCCCCACGGACAAGGGGCGGCGGCTGAAGATTTACTACATGACCCAGGCCGGGATTCGCCCCCCCCATTTCGTCTGCTTCTGCAACGATGCCAAGCTCTTCCACTTCTCGTACCAGCGGTATCTGGAAAACCAGATTCGCGCCACCTTCGGCCTGGAGGGTACCCCCATCCGGCTGACCATCCGGCAAAAGGGCGACAAGGAGGACTGACACCATGGGGGAATTCTGGATTCGCGCGGTGGCCGCGGCGGCCATCGCGTATTTCTGCGGCTGCTTCAACGGGGCGGTCATCGTGTCCAAATACATTCTGCGGGACGATGTGCGCACCCATGGCAGCGGCAACGCGGGGCTGACCAACTTTTACCGCACCTTCGGCGGCCCTCTGACCTTTGGGGTCATTCTCACCGACGTGCTCAAGGCCATTGTGGCCCTGGTGGTGGGCGGCTGGCTGCTGGTGGGCCATCTTCCCGCCGGCCTGCCCGGCCCCCAGGAGGCGTACAGCGACTACTGGGCGGGCCTGTTCTGCCTGCTGGGGCACATGTTCCCCTGTATGTTCCAGTTCAAGGGGGGCAAAGGCATTCTGTCCGGCGGGACCATTGTGATTATGATTGACTGGCGGGTGGCCCTGGTGGCCTGGGGGGGCTTTCTCATCCTGGTGCTGCTGACCCGTTATGTGTCCCTGGGCTCCAGCTCCACAGGGGTGACGGTGCCCATTTCCACCTGGCTGGTCTATCACGACGGGATCTTGCTGCTGCTGTCTATCATCATCGGCGGTCTCATCCTCTGGAAGCACCGGGGGAACATCCAGCGGCTGCTGGCGGGGACCGAGTCCAAGTTCTATTTCCATAAGAAAGTAAAGTGAGGTGCCAGTCATGAAAATTGCTGTGTTGGGCAGCGGCGGCTGGGGGACGGCCCTGGCCATGCTGCTGGCGGAGAACGGCCATACTGTGACCCTGTGGTCCTACCTGGAGGAGGAGTCCCGGCGGCTCCAGCAGACCAGGGAGAACCCCCTTCTGCCTGGCGTGACCCTGCCGGAGAGCCTGTCCTACACCTGGGACCTGTCCTGCGTGCGGGGCTGCGGCGTGGTGGTCATGGCCACCCCCTCCTTCGGGGTGCGGTCCACGGCGGAGGGCATCCGGGGGATGCTCACCCCGGAGACCATTCTGGTCTCGGTCTCCAAGGGGATTGAGAAGGGGAGTTCCCTGCGCATGACGGAGATCATCCGCCAGGCCACCGGGGACCTCTGCCCCGTGGTGGCCCTCTCCGGTCCCTCCCACGCCGAGGAGGTGGCCCGGCGGGTGCCCACCGCCGTGGTCTCGGCCTGCCCGGACCAGGCGGCGGCGGAGACGGTGCAGGACCTGTTTTTGAACGACCGCTTCCGGGTGTACAGCAGCAGCGACGTGGTGGGGGTGGAGCTGGGCGCCGCCCTGAAAAACGTCATGGCCCTGTGCACCGGCTGCTGCACCGGCATGGGTTATGGGGACAACACCAAGGCCATGCTCATGACCCGGGGCCTGGCGGAGACCGCCCGGCTGGGGGTGGCCCTGGGGGGGCGGCGGGAGACCTTCGCCGGCCTGGCGGGGATGGGGGACCTGATCGTCACCTGCACCTCCATGAACTCCCGAAACTACCGGGCAGGCATCCTCATCGGCCAGGGCATGCCCGTCCAGCAGGCCATCCAGGAGATCGGCGCCGTGGTGGAGGGCTACTACGCCGTGGACTCCGCCCGGGAGCTGGCCAAGCGGGCGGGGGTGGAGATGCCCATCACCCAGGCCGCCTACCAGGTGCTCTATGAGGGACGGGACCCCAAGACGGTGCTCCAGGAGCTCATGCGCCGGGAAAAGCGCCACGAGATGGAAGAGACCTGGATCTGACCTGAGCCGGCGTCGGAATTTTCAGAAATCTGCAAAATAGGACTTGCTTTTTGTCCCTGTTTCTGGTATTATACTAACCGATGCTTTTTCAATAACAACACACGGAGGGGAGATTTTTCCCGCCGTGGAGTCATAAACCAGCGAGGAGGTTCAAGCGAATGGCTAAATGTGAATTTTGTGACAAGGGCGTCGTGTTCGGCATTCAGGTTTCCCACTCTCACCGCCGCTCCAATCGTCCCTGGAAGCCCAACGTGAAGCGCGTGAAGGCGGTCGTCAACGGCACCCCGAAGCACGTCTATGTGTGCACTCATTGCCTCCGTTCGGGCAAAGTTACCCGCGCTGTCTGATCTGACAATCCAAACCCGATAAAAAGCACAGGCCACCGCCTGTGCTTTTTTGTTTTCCGCCCCCGGGGGCCCTTCTCTTGCCAAGGTTCCCCAAGCTATGGTATAATACCCAGGCAAGCACCCCAACGTCCCGCCCCGGGGCCCCGGCCCCAGCGACACGGAAGAGGAGGAATTATGGCATCTCAGTCGGCAATCAAATTGACCAAACTGGTCGAACGGTTCGAGCTGGAAGTGCTCAACCAGGGAAAAAACTACGATCGGTGTCTCATCCGCGCCGATGACATCAACCGCCCCGCCCTGCAGATCCTCGGCTTTTTTGACTACTTCGCCCCGGACCGCATCCAGGTCATCGGCAAGGTGGAGTGGACCTATCTGAACAACCAGAGCCCGGAGGAGCGCCGGAAATGTTTCGACGCCTTTTTGGAAAAGCCCATCCCCGCCCTGATCCTCACCCGCAGCCTGGAGCCCTTCCCGGAGCTCATGGAGATGGCGGTGAAGCACAAGCGGACCATCCTGCGCAGCAAGGAGGACACCTCCCTGTTCATCCCCAACTTCACTGACTGGCTCAAGGCCCGCCTGTCCCCCCGGATCACCCGCCACGGCGTGCTGGTGGATGTCTACGGAGAGGGGGTCCTCCTCATGGGGGAGTCCGGCGTGGGCAAGAGTGAGACCGCCGTGGAGCTGGTGAAGCGGGGCCACCGTCTGGTGGCCGACGACGCGGTGGAGATCCGCCACATCGGCACCCGCCTGGTGGGCTCGGCCCCGGAGCTCATCCGCCACTACATTGAGCTGCGGGGCATCGGCGTGGTGGACATCCAGCAGCTCTTCGGCATGTCCGCGGTCCGGGAGGACCAGGACATCAACCTGGTGGTCAACCTGGAGCAGTGGAATGACCAGGTGTTCTATGACCGCCTGGGGACCAATGAGGAGTTTACCACCATTTTGGACATGAAGATCCCCGCCATCACCATTCCCATCAAGCCCGGCCGGAACTTGGCCATCATTGTGGAGGTGGCGGCCATGAACAACCGCCACAAGCGGATGGGCTACAACGCGGCCCAGGAATTTGCCAAGCAGCTGGACGCCCATTTTGAGCAGATGATGCTCAGCTCCCAGCTGGACGCGGCGGACGACTATGACGAATATGAGAGCCTCAGCGGCGAGGAGGAGGAATAAGCCCTTGAAACCACACAACCGATCCCGCCTGGCCGCCCTGGCCCTGGCCGCTGCCCTGGTGGGCAGCCTGTTCCTGTCCTCCTGCGGGAAGGAGAAGTCCCAGTCCCCCCAGCAGGTGCCCCAGGAGCAGACAGCCGCAGTCAATGTGAACTACGGCATCTCCAACCCCTGGGATTCCCTGATGCCCTATTACAGCGTCTCCGGGAGCAACTATGCCCGGATCATCTACGATAAGCTCTATGACCGGCTGGCCTATGTTCAGGCCGACGGAACCTGCCAGCCCCGAGCTGCGGAGCGTTGGGAGAGTGCCGATGACGGCTATTCCATTGTATTTTTCCTGAACCAAAAGGCGGCCTTCCACGACGGAACCCCAGTGACTGCCCAGCACTGGGTGGACACCATCACCCTGGTGACCAATCCCGCCTGCCAGACCCTGGGCCGCACCACCTTTGCCGGCCTGGCCGGCACCGACGAGACCGGGGCCGCTGTGGCCGGGGAAAAGCTGGGGGTGGAGGCGGTGGATGAGTACACCCTGAAGCTCACCTTTACCTCCCCCACCCTCCCGGAGGAGTTTTTGGTGGACAAGAACCGGGACATCTATGTGCTGCCCACCCATCTGCTCCAGGATATCCCCCCGGAGGAACTGATGACCGATGACTTCTGGCTGGCCCCTGTGGGTTCAGGCCCCTGCCAGTATGTCTCCGAGGTTTCCGGCAGCACCTTGGTGCTCAAGAGCAACCAGAACTACCAGCTGGGAGCCCCGGGGTTTGACACCCTCACCATCACGGTGATGGACAAGGCCAACCTCCTCACCGCCCTCATCGCCGGGGACCTGGATTACTACACCTTCGGCGGCAGCGTCTCCGAGGAGAACCGGCCGGTGGCGGAGAAGGCGGGCTTCACCGTACAGGCCGGGGAGGTTCCCAGCACCTTCTATGAGCTGATGATCAACAACGAGTCCATTGCCAGCGCGGACCTCCGCCATGCCATCGAAAAGGCCCTGGACAAGCAGCTGCTGTGCCAGCAGAACAGCGGGACCCTGGGGACGGTCACCAACTCCAGCATCCTGCCGGACACCCCCTATTCCGGCCCCAGTGACCTGACGACCTATGACCCGGACCAGGCCAAGCAGCTGCTGGACAAGGCGGGCTATCAGGGGGAGACCTACACCCTGGCCTGCACCAGTGCTCGGGCCAGCCTGGCGGCTTTGATTCAGCAGAACCTGGCGGCGGTGGGCATTCAGGTGGAGATTGAGACGGTGGACTCGGCCACCATGTTCGCCGGCATGAACGACGGCACCTATGACCTGGCCGTGGCCAGTCATACCCCCACCACTCTGCCCCTGTGGTTTACCGGCAGCCGCTTTACCCCCGACCACAACATTTTCCGGGTGGCGGACCTGAGCCACTACACCACGCTGCTGGACGCCATCAATCAGGAGACCCACGAGACCGCCCGAATTGACCTGGTGGACGAGTTTGAGGCCTATTTGGACCAGGAGAAGCCCTTTATTCCTCTGTGGTTTACCCATGCCCTGCATGTGCAGTCGAAGACGGTGACGGGGATTGACTATCCCGCCGCGTCCTGCTGCAATGAGAATGTCTGGCAGTGGGAGAAGACGGCCTCGTAAAGGCAGAGCTTTGACGCTGCGTTCTGCGGCGGCGGGGGCGTTGCGGGTTTTCTCCCACGCCGTTGGAACGGCAGGGAACGGTGGCTTGCCCAGCCGGGGCCCCATTTCTTGGGAAGAAATGGGGGAAAGAACCCCAGAGGGAAGAGGTTCTTCCCTCTGGACTCCCTTCTCTGGTGGGATTGGGTGGGGGGAGGCTGTACCTCTTATGGGATACCCGGCCTGCGGCCCTCACATTGGAAGGTCCGTAACGGCCCGCCCACCGGCTGGGCGGGCTGGGGGCGTGGGTGGGTACCCTTTGGGAAAAGGCAGAGAGTAACCGTTCGGGTTCCCGTTTTTCCTTCCGTCAATAAACCACTTCTCCCGCCCGCCCGAGCTGGTGGGCGGGCCATGAGGCGTTGGTCTTGGAGGCCGCAGGCCAGGCCCCTACCTGACGGAACCACCTTCCCCCGTTCCCCCCACCAGAGAATGGGGTTCCAAGGGGAAGGAACCTCCTTCCCCTTGGTGTTCTTTCCCCTATTTCTCCAAAGAAATAGGGCCCCGCCCGGGAGGGCCCCGTTCCCGCCCGTTCCAACGACGTAGGGAGAACCCCACAAGCTCCCCCACCCGGACAAGCCGCCATTCAAACGGCGCCGGGCCCTGCTGTTCCACGGCGCGGCGCCCCAAAGAATGGCAAGCGGCATCGCCGCATTCGAATTTAACCTCCGTAAGGCCCTTTTGGGGGCCTGTGCCCGTTCGGGCCGGAAGTGTAGGAGGAAGCAATTTTGGCACAGTATCTTGTAAAACGTGTTCTGGGTGCGCTCCCGGTGTTTTTCGGCATCACCCTCCTCGTCTTTTTTCTCATGAATATGGCCCCCGCCACCATTGCCGACCTGGCGGGGGGGGAAGACGCCTCCAGCGCGGCCGCCCGGGCCGCGCTGGAGGCGAATCTTGGTCTGGACCAGCCCCTTCCCGTCCGCTACGTGCTGTGGCTGAAGGAGCTGCTCACCGGGGACCTGGGCCTGTCCTACCGTACAGGTCAACCGGTCCTGGGCATGATCGCCCAGCGGGTGGGCCCCTCCCTGATCCTTACGGGGACGGGAGTGGCGGCCGCGGTGGTGATCGGCATTCCCCTGGGGGTGATGGCCGCCTGGAAGCCCCGCTCCCTCTGGAGCCGGCTGGCCGGCGGGCTGACTCTGCTCAGCTTCAGCGCCCCGGGCTTTTTTTTGTGTGTACTGGCTATTTTTTTCTTTTCCGTGGTCCTGGGCTGGCTTCCGGCGGCGGGGATGTACTCCGCCGCCGGCGGAGGCGGCCTGGGGGACCTGCTGCGCCACTTGGTGCTCCCGGCCTCGGTGGTCTGCCTGAGCAGCCTGGGCAACCTGGTGCGCCAGACCGCCAGCGCCTGCGGGGAAGTGCTGGGAGAGGACTACATCCGCACCGCCCGGGCCAAGGGTCTGCCCGAGTGGGCGGTGGTTTGGAAGCATGGCTTCCGCACGGCACTGCTGCCGGTGGTCACCACCATCCTCAACCATATCCCCCATATCATCGGGGGCTCCCTGGTGGTGGAGCGGATCTTCGGCTGGCCGGGGATGGGCAGCCTGCTGTTTACCTCGGTCTCCAGCCGGGACTACACCGTGATTATGGGCCTCACCGTGGTCATTGCCCTGACAGTGCTGGCCACGGGCATCCTCATGGACCTGGTCTACCGGCTGGTTGACCCCGGCGTGGGATGGGGAGGTGAGGGACGATGAAGCCACTGCGTTCCTTTTGGCGGGTCTTTTGGTCGGACCGCCGGGCGGCGGCAGCCGCGGTGTTTCTGCTGGCGGAAATTCTGCTGGTGCTGCTGCTGCCCCTCTTTCTGGGCCAGGACCCCAATGTGACAGATCGAACCGCCGGCTTCTGGGCGCCGCCCAGCCCGGCGCACCTGCTGGGTACCGACGAGGCCGGGCGGGACCTTTTGTCCCGGCTGCTGGCGGGGGGACGGGTCTCCCTGCTGGTGGGATTTGCCTCCGCCGCCCTGGGCGGGGTGCTGGGGGTCCCCCTTGGGCTGCTGGCCGGCTATAAGGGGGGGAAATGGGAATACTGGATCATGCGGGCCTGTGATACCTTCCAGTCCTTTCCCAGCATCCTGTTGGTGCTGGCCATGGTGACCCTGCTGGGGCCCTCGGTGTGGAACATCATCCTGGTCATCGGCGGCTTGGGCTGGGCCTCGGTGGCCCGGCTGGTGTACAGCGGCACCCTATCGGCCAAGAAAGCCGAGTATGTGGAGGCCTCCCGGGCCCTGGGGGCCACAGATCGGGAGATTCTGTTCCGCACCATTCTCCCCAACGTGGTGGCCCCGGTGTGGGCCTCCCTGCCCCTGAAGGTGGTCCGGGCCATTCTGTCGGAGTCCAGCCTCAGCTTTTTGGGGGTGGGACTGCGGACCCCCCAGGCCTCCTGGGGCAACCTGACCCAGAGCGCCATGGAGCTGGTGACCCTCACCACCCGCCCCTGGGCCTGGCTCCCGCCGGGGCTGTGCATTGTGGCCACCGGGCTGGCGCTGCTCCTGGTGGGGGAGGGGCTGCGGAAGGCCCTCAACCCCCGCAACCGATGAGGAAACCGATTGCCTTTTGGGCGCAAAAGGTGTAAAATAAACCGTTCCGAATTGTATGCAATCCTATGACAGCCAAACGGAGGTGCTGCCTGATGAGAAAAACGAAGATTATCTGCACGCTGGGTCCCTCCACGGATTCCCCGGAGATTCTGCAGGCCATGATGGAGAACGGCATGGACGTGGCCCGGTTTAACTTTTCCCATGGAAGCCATGACGAGCACAAGCGCCGCTTGGAGGAGCTCAAGGCCCTGCGGAAGAAATTGAATCTCCCTGTGGCCGCCCTGCTGGACACCAAGGGCCCGGAGATCCGCCTGAGAACCTTTGAGGAGGGGAAGGTCACCCTGGAGGCCGGCCAGCACTTTACCCTCACGGCCCGGGAGGTCATCGGTACCCAGGAGATCTGCAGCGTGAGCTATAAAAATCTGGCCCAGGATGTCCACGTGGGCAGCCAGATCATGCTGGACGACGGCCTGATCAGCATGAAGGTGGTGGAGCGCACCGAGACCGATGTCCTCTGCCTGGTGGAAAACGGCGGCCTGGTAAAGGACCGGAAGGGGGTCAATGTCCCCGGCGTCCATCTGTCCATGCCCTACATGAGCGCCCAGGACCGGGCGGACATCCTCTTCGGCATCCAGGAGGGGTTTGACTTCATCGCCGCCTCCTTCTGCCGCACTGCCCAGGACGTGATGGAGATCCGCCGCCTGCTGGACGAGCACCACTCGGACATCCGGATCATCGCCAAGCTGGAGAACCAGGAGGGCGTGAACAACGTGGACGAGATTCTGGCTGTGGCCGACGGGGTGATGATCGCCCGGGGGGACATGGGAGTGGAGATCGACTTCACCGAGATTCCCGTCATTCAGAAGGACATCATTGCCTATACCCTGGGGTACGGAAAGCACGTGATCACCGCCACCCAGATGCTGGACAGCATGATCACCAACCCCCGGCCCACCCGGGCGGAGATCACCGACGTGGCCAACGCTGTCTATGACGGCACCTCCGCCATCATGCTCTCCGGGGAGACCGCCGCTGGCAGGTACCCGGTGGAGGCGGTGAAGACCATGGCGGCCATTGCCAGCCGGACTGAGGCGGACATCAACTACTTTGGCCGGATGCGGAACATGACCCCGGACATCCGCCTGGGCATCGGCGGGGCCACCGCCCATGC
>NZ_QQRQ01000020.1 GCF_003425665.1 Evtepia gabavorous | reverse complement strand
TTCAGCAGGGTTCTTGGTTCCATCCGGTATCCTCTCCCATCTCATCCCCCGCCGCACCTGCGGGCAGAGGCAATGTGCAATAGATTATTTTTTGGGGGAAGCATCCTCCTCCTGTGCCCCACAGTACACCGCAATGGCCGCCGCCATCTGCGCTGCGGTTCCCGTCCCCCATTGATCCAGGTACGCCTGGAACCGCTGGTCGGTCCGGTACAGTTCTCCCAGTCCCGCCAGCGTCTGCCTGGTGCAGCAATAATGGTGCCGGGTAATGTGGGCTTGCCACCGGCCCGTCAAAGCCTGCACCTGGGGGTGCTCGGGAGGCAGCGGCCTGCTCCGGGCAAAGGCCGCGATCAGCTCTTCCGCCTCTGCCTGGGCAGCCCCCCAGGCTGTCTCCTCGCCGGATTGCTGTCTCTCCTGGTTTTCCCTCCAGGCCGCAGTATCCCCCCAGCGGGCCTTAACCTCCCGGGCGTAGGCCCGGCATTTCTCCTCGTACCCCGCCCGGTCAAAAGCGGTAAACGCCATCTCCATGGTTGTCTCTCCTTTCAAGGCAACTTCCACCAGTCTCAGGAGGCCATCGAGCCGGTCCCGCTTCGCCCGCAGCAGCGCCCGCTGGGCCGTTAAGGCCGCCGTCCGGTCATAGGCCGGGCTGGCCAGGATGGCCTTGATTTCCGCCAGGGGAAACTCCAGTTCCCGAAAAAACAGGATCTGCTGGAGCCGTTCCAACTCCGCCGGTCCATAGAGACGGTAACCCGCCGGGGAAACCGCGCCGGGCGGCAGCAGGCCAATCTTGTCATAATACCGCAGGGCACGGATGGTAACCCCAGTCCGCTCTGCCATCTGATGAATGGTCAGCATGCAATGCCCTCCTTTCCCTGTGGAGATTGAATGGTGGGTCCGGACCACAAGGCAAGGATACAGGATGACCCAAGGGGAGAGTCAAGGGGATTTTTCAAAAAGATTCAAATGCGCCGGGCCCCGTGGTAACCGGCGTGCACGGCATCCCAGATCTGTCCGCCTTTCACCGCGTCTCCCACAGGGATCACCCGGCTGCAGACCTCCCCCAGCCGGTCCCCGTAGGGCCGGGCGGGGACGGTGCCCAGGGCCAGGACCACCCGGTCGCAGGGATAGACATATTCCTCCCCGGTCTGGCTGTCCACAAACCAGATCCGGTCCTCCCCCACCCGGGTGAGGGTGCGGTTGCAGAGGAAGACCACGTTGTTCACCTCCAGCACCGCCGTTACCCCGTTGCGGTTGGAGCCCTGAACCCCAGGGGCCAGCCGGGGGGCGGCCTCCAGCACCAGGACAGCATTGTTCCGCGCCCGGTCCGAGAGGAGTTCCGCGGTCTCCAGGCCGGTCATCCCCGAGCCCACCACCACCACGCTCTCCTCCCGGATGTCCAGGGCGCCGGTGATGACCGCCGGCGGCGTGCAGACCAGCGGACTCTCCCGGGCCCCCTGGATCGCGGCCGGAATCCCCGGCACCCCGCCGGTGGCATCCAAAATGGCATAGGGGGACAGCCGGCCCAGCTCCTTTAGGGTGGGGGCACAGCCGGTCCGCAGCTCCACCCCCGCCTGGCGGCAGCGGAAGCACAAGCTGTCCAAAAGCCACTGAATTTTCTCCTTCCGGGGCGTCCCCGCGGCCAGCAGAAGCTGACCGCCCAGCTGTGGCGCCTTCTCAAACAGGATCACCCGGAACCCCCGGCGGGCAGCCACCCAGGCCCCCTCTAATCCGGCGGGGCCACCCCCCAGCACCACCACCAGGCGGCCCTCCCCATCTCGGGGCAGCGGGGGCAGCTGGGCCTCGTAGCCCGTCTCCGGGTTCACCGCGCAGGTGATGTGCCCTGCCTGCTCGTACTTGCCAAAGCAGGCCATACAGGAGATGCAGGGGAGGATCTCCTCCTCCCGGCCCTGCCGCGCCTTGTTTCCCCAGTCCGGGTCGGCCAGGTGGCTGCGGGCGGAGGCGACAAAGTCCAGCACCCCCTCCTCCAGCAGCTTTTCCCCATAGGCCGGGTCCCGAATCAGGGCCACCGAGACCACGGGAAGGGGGACCGTCCTCTTCACCGCCTTGGGCAGGTGCTTTCGCCAGCCCTGGGGATAGTACATGGGCTCCACGCTCTGGCTGAGCTTGCTGTCGGTCCCCGAGGCGGTGACATTGATGGCGTCCACCCCCCAGGAGGCCAGCATCTGGCAAATTTGAATGCCGGTGTCGGCATGGTAGCCCTCCCGGCCGATGTACTCCTCCAGGGAAATCCGGAACATCAGGGGGAAGTCCCGGCCGCAGGCGGCCCGAATGGCCTCCACCACCTCCCGGAGAATCCGGGTCCGGTTCTCCAGGCTGCCGCCGTATTCGTCGGTACGATGGTTGGTCACCGGGCTGAGAAAGCTGTGGAGGAAGTAGTGGTGGGCGGCGTGGACCTCCACCCCATCCATCCCGCTCTCCTTGATCCGTCGGGCCGCCTGGCCAAACTTTTGGACAATTTCCTGGATGTCCTCCCGGGTGGCCGCCTGGGCCGTCCCCCGCTTCTTCCCCCTGCCGTCGCTGGCGGAGACCAGGGGGAGATGGGGATTCAGCTTGGGGTCGGCGTTGGCGCCGGGGTGGAACAGCTGGGCAAATATCTTGGTGCCATAGGGATGCACCCGTTCCGCCAGTGCCCGGAACGCGGGAATTTTATCCTCCCGGGCCGCGTTCAGCTCCCGGGGGAACAGGACCCCCCGCGCCTCATCCACGCAGACCATCTCGGTGATGATGAGCCCCACGCCCCCCTTGGCCCGGGCCTCGTAGTATGCCAGCATGTCCTCCGTCATGGTCCCGTCCGGCTGGGACAGGGAGGCGGACGCCGCCGTCATCACAATGCGGTTGGGGATGGTCAGCGTGCCGATGGCTCCCGGGGAAAATAGCTTCTCATACATGAAACTGTCTCCTTTTTCTCTCTTGGGTGGGACGTTTTCTTTCATTTTACCGGTTCCCTCGGGAAAAAGCAAGATTCCCGCAAAAACGCCCCCTTCGGTTCGCAATTCCAAAGGGGGCGCTTTTTACGTTGTCTCCTGGTCTGCGGCGGCAGGGTTCTCTTTCTTGTGGGCCTTCTCCTCCTTCTCCGCCTGGGCCTGGGCTTCCGCCTCTGCCCGGCGGGCCCTTTTCAGCTCCTTTCGCAGCTGGTTCAGGTATTCCGGCGGGACCACATCAGAGCCCTTGGGATTGAGAATGTAGGCCCGGACCTTGTGGGCCAGTTCCTCTGTGGAGGGGTGGACCACCACCAGATTGTTCTCATAGGCATACCAATAGCTCTTCTTCACATCCGGCATCTCTTTGGTGATCAGCTGCAGGCAGGCCAGCCGCATGGCGGTGGGCGGGGTATAGACCACATCCTGAATGGAGGTGAAGGGAATCACCCGCTCTTTCTCCTTCATCTTGGTCTTCCCCAAGCAGCGGATCACACAGTAATCCACATAGACATCCAGCCGGGAAGAGCCCCCCGGCAGCCAAAACAGCAAGCCCTTTCGCAGGGACTGCTGGTGTTCCTCCCGCTTCTGCGCCTTCTTTTTTCGTCCGAACATCGCCGCCGTCTCCCTTCCCGCGCTGTCAAGGCATTAAAATGCAATCTGATCCGGATCGTGTCCCGAACCGCCGAAGGGCGGCAGCGCGGCAATCCGCGCCATATCCTCCGGGGTCAGGGCAAAGTCAAAAATGGCTGTGTTTTCCTGGATTCGCTGGGGGGTCACCGACTTGGGCAGAGGCAGGACCCCCTGCTCCAGGCACCAGCGCAGGCAGATCTGCGCGGCGGACTTCCCATACTGCTTTCCCAGGGCCTGCAAGGTCGCATTCTCCAGCACACGGCCCGATCCCAGGGGACTCCACGCCTCCACCAGGATGCCATGGTCCCGGCAGTAGGCCAGGGTTTGCTTCTGCTGACAGCCGGGGTTGCACTCCACCTGGTTCACCATAGGCGCCACCTCCGTCTTCAGCAAGGGCTCCAAATGATGGGGCAGGAAGTTCGAGACCCCAATGGCCCGGACCCGCCCCTGCTGGTACAGTTCGGTCATGGCCCGCCAGGTCTGACCGTTGATGTCCTCCCAGTTGTCAAACCGGTTGGCCGCGGCCGGCCAGTGGATGAGGTAGAGGTCCAAATAGTCCAGCCCCAGCTTCTCCATGGTCCGGTCAAAGGCCCGCAGGGTACTCTCATACCCCCGGTCTGTGTTCCAGACCTTGCTGGTCACAAAGACCGCCTCCCGGGGCAGGCCGCTGGCCCGGACCGCCTGGCCCACGCTTCTCTCATTTTGATAGTATGCCGCTGTGTCAATGTGCCGGTAGCCCAGTTCCAAAGCCTTCTGGATGGCCGCCACCGTCTCCGGCCCCTCCTTCATCTGCCAGGTGCCAAACCCCAGACAGGGAATGGCCACGCCGTTGGCCAGGGAAAAGGTCTCCCCATGGTGTTTCATGTTGTCGCCCTCCTTTTTCTTCTGAATGGATGAAAAAAGTATAGCACAACCCGCCCCTTGAGACAAGAAATCCCTGCAAAAAAGAAGCACTGTCCGAAAGGACAGTGCTTCTGGATAAGGCAATCTCAGCGCTTGGAGAACTGAGGCGCACGACGGGCGGCTTTCAGGCCGTACTTCTTTCTCTCCTTCATTCTGGGGTCGCGGGTCAGGAACCCGGCGGCCTTCAGAGCGGGGCGATACTCGGCGTTCATCTCCAGCAGGGCGCGGCTGATGCCGTGGCGGATGGCGCCGGCCTGGCCGGTGACCCCGCCGCCGGAGACGGTGGCGGAGATATCCACCTTGCCCAGCAGGTCTGTGGTGTCCAGGGGCTGGCGGACAATGAGCTTCAGGGTCTCCAGGCCGAAGTAGTCGTCGATGTCACGGCCGTTGATGGTGATGGCACCAGTGCCGTTGGGGAACAGATGCACCCGGGCCACGGAGGACTTCCGGCGGCCGGTGCCGTAATGGTAAGGCTTCTTGCTCTTATACATGGTCTCACTCCTCCTTATTCTGCGGCCCACAGTTCGGGCTTCTGTGCGGCGTGGATGTGCTCGGGACCGCGGAAAATCTTCAGGCGGGTCAGGGAATCCTTGGTGATGATGTTCCGGGGCATCATGCCGCGGACCGCCAGCTTCATGGCCAGCTCGGGCTTGTCCTGCATGAGCTTACGGTACTTGGTCTCCTTCAGGCCGCCCACATAGCCGGAGTGGGTGCGGTAGTACTTCTGATCCAGCTTCTTGCCGGTGAGCACGGCCTTCTCGGCGTTGATGACAATGACAAAGTCGCCGCAGTCGGCGTGGGGGGTGTATTCGGGCTTATGCTTGCCCCGCAGCAGAGTGGCTGCCACGGTAGCGGTTTTCCCAAGGGGCTTGCCAGCGGCGTCAAGGATATACCACTTGCGCTCGATGTTGCCCTTGTTGGCCATAAAAGTGGACATAGGGTCGAACCTCCAATAAAAATTTCTCTTCCTTATATTTTAAGGAGGGCCGGTGGCTTCTCCCGCTTTACAAAGGGTTTGCTTCTCCTTTATAATGCTGGAGAAACCACAGGCCGGTGTTTTCAGCAGGCTACATTATAATACCGCCATGGGAGCCTGTCAACGCTTTTTCTGAATTTTTTAATTTACCCCCGCAAGAACTCTCGTTTTCTCTTCTATCCTCTTCTATTCTTCCGAATCCTCATGTTCTATTTTCATTTTTGTGCGCAAGGAGTGTACCCGTCATGCAAAAGATTCTCAGTCTTCTCCGTCGGTGTGTGGAGGACTATGATATGATCGCCCCCGGGGAGCGGGTGGCCGTGGGGGTATCCGGGGGGAAGGACTCCCTGGTGCTGCTGGCCGCCCTGGCCCGGCTGGCACAGTTTTATCCTGGGGGCTTTTCCGTGGAGGCCTTTACGGTGGACATGGGGACCCCGGGCATGGACCTGTCTCCTCTGGCGGACTACTGCCGGGAGCTGGGCGTCCCCTTCCACCGGATTCCCACCCAGATGTACCATGTGATCTTTGAGACCCGGCGGGAGAAAAATCCCTGCGCCCTCTGCGCCAAAATGCGCCGGGGCTCCCTCCACACCGCCCTGCTGGAGGCGGGCATTCACAAGGTCGCCCTGGGCCACCACTATGACGACGCAGTGGAGACCTTCTTCCTCTCCCTGTTTTATGAGAGCCGCCTGTCCTGCTTCCACCCCGTAACCTATCTGGACCGCACGGACATCACCCAAATCCGCCCCCTTCTCTATGTCAGCGAGGCCATGATCCGGGAGGCGGTTCCCCGCCTCCAGCTCCCGGTGGTCCACAACCCCTGCCCCGCCGACGGCCACACCAAGCGCCAGGAGGTCAAAACCCTCATTGCCTCCCTGGAACCCCAGTATCCCAAACTGAAGGAGTCCGTCTTCGCCGCTATGCAGCGCCTCCCCCTCCCCCATTGGGCCCCCCGGGAACTCCGCCGGCGGCCGCCCACGGAATGAGTCATTGTCATCGAATTGTATCTTCTTTTTTCCAATATTTTTGCTATACTATGGCAAGAGAAAGAAAAGGAGGGTACCCCCATGGCCGCACCCGAAATGCAATTCATTGCCCGGGAGGTAGAATCCCTGTTCCGCGCCCATTACAGCAAATTGGTCTGGTACGCCCAAACCCTTCTGACCAGGAACGCCCAGACATCCGATCCTGGGCGGGCGGAGGAGGCGGTCCAGGAGGCGTTTGCCATTGCCTGGTCCAAATGGGAGGACCTGTTCGCCAGCCCCAATCCCGCCGGCTGGCTGTACAACACGGTAAACAACGTGGTCCGAAACATGATCCGCGCCGACCAGCAGTGGGCCTCCCGCCTGCTCCAGGCCCAGGCCGCGCTGTCCCACCAACCCTTCCAGCCTCCGCCGGGGGCCGACCTGGAATTGGAAGGTTTGGTCTCCCAAGAAGATCTGGATCTGCTGAAACGGTTGTATTTGGAAGGGATGACCTATGAGGAGCTGGCGGCAGAGGAAAACCTGAACCAAAACACCCTGGCCGCCCGTGTCCGGCGCATCAAGCTCCGATTTCAAAAAATATACCGGGAGATTGAACATTTTTCTGATCCGCCCTGCAAAAAAAGTGACACGGCACGACATAAAGAAAAGAGAGGAGGTTCCAAACTATGAACGATCCCAAAAACAAGCTGGGACAGTACGCCGGGTTGGAACAGCTCTCCACCCAAGCGCTGGAAGACCTGCTCCAGCAGGATTTCGCCGCGGGAGAGGACCACTCCAATCCAGACTTGGTCATGGCAATCATGGAGGTGATGGAACAGAGAACGCCCCAAGCCGCCCCGGCGGTGGATGTGGACGCCGCGTGGAATGCCTTCCGCGCCGGGAAGATAGCGCCCCGCCGCGCCCTGGCGGTGGCGGCCGTGGTCTGTGTCCTGGTCTGCCTTTCCATCCTTCCGGTGCAGGGCAGCAGTCTGCTGCAAAATTTGGTGCAGTGGTCTGACGCCAACTTCTCCTTCCTGTCCAGGGAACCCGATGGGACCGAGGCGGTCCTCCGCAGCCCGGACTACCAGCAGGTGGAAAAAACCGTGTCCGAGCTGACAGACCGGCCTGTTTTGCCCACCTGGTATCCGCCGGGCAGCTCCGTGGTGCAGGTGGAGAGGCATACCGTGGAGAACGGCTATTATTGTGTGGTGGTTTTCTCTCTGAATGGGGAGGAGTTTACTCTGTGCGTTGGAATTTATGACACTGTTGAAGACTTACCCACCCGTCAATACGAAAAAAACAAAGGTCCCGTGGAGGAATACTACGCCAATCATATTTCCCACTACATCATGGGAAATATGGAGCGGAACACCGCCGTTTGGAGAAACGGGCCCACGGAATGCAGCCTGCACGGCTTCCTCAGCCCGGACACCTTGAAACGAATGATTGATTCCATTTACGAATGAAACAGAAAGGAAAAAACACATGAAACGCATTGGTCAAAAACAGCTTTCCCTCTTGCTCTGCCTGGTGCTCCTGTTCACTATGGCCATTCCCGCCGGCGCCCGAGCCAGTGATTATTTTAACAACACTTATGTTTCAGCAACCGCCGTGGGCGGCGGAACTCTGCGGATTAAAGTGGACGTTGCTGCCTCCGGTATAATGCAAGAGCTGGGGGCCACCGAAATTATTGTTCACGAACGGCAAGCCAATGGAACGTACAAGCCGGTGCGCACCTTTACGCGAAATCAGAACGCCAATCTGATTCGAAAGAACTGTGCTTCCAATGTAATCTCCCTCACATACAAAGGAACCCCTGGAAAATACTACTACATCACCGCGCACTGCTACGCCAAAAACGCCAGCGGCACCGGGGCCACCTGGATCGGCTCTAATGCGGTAAGGGCATAACCGTCACTTTTCCTTTTCGGGCCGTAAACGATGCGGCCCGAAAAATTTTTTTATTTTTTTCGATCCCGATGCAAATAAATCGGGTTGGCACGACATGTATAGGGTAGAGGGGCAGGGGGCCAATGCAAGAAAGGAGGTGTTGATACCTACACAAATTAGATCCCAGAACATAAAAAACAAAGTACTATACGAGAAAGAAGGACAACATTTATGAAGAAAATTATCTATTTCTTATTATGCATATTGTTATTTACAAGCATGTTTGCTACCTCTGTGTTTGCTTATTCTCCACAAAAAGCTATTACATATTCTAATACCTATGCAATAAACCCGAACAAAATGAACACTTTAGGAGTTGGATATAACGTTTATAGTAGAGATTGTACAAACTTTGTCTCCCAGTGTTTATATGCAGGAGGATTATCTCAAGATTCCACATGGAAGAGTATTCCCAACTGGCACGGTAATACAGTAGTTCGAGTTGATAGTACACAGTGGGTCAATGCAAATTCACTCAAAGAATACTTAAAAACCTCTGGGCGGGGAACTAAAATTGGCTCTTGGTCTTTAAAGGGTTCCCCTTCACCTTATCTCACTTTCGCATATGTTAATGATAGCAGCAATTTGTCAAGTAGCAGGACGGGAAAAGTTGTCTTGTTTTATGACTGGGAAAGTGATGGCACTATGAATCATAGCGCATTTTTTGTCGCAAATAATGGCAAGTCAACTCTTTCTGGAGAAGGTTATGGCGACCTAATTAATCAGCACACAGAAAATCGCAAGCAAGTACTTTGGCGTCCTGATAATCGCCAGAACTCTACCCAAAAAGCAACTACTCGTGTATATGCATTTGAGATCAAAGCATAACAAGAAGGGAGCATATCTATAATGAAACATTCCATGCTGAAGGTAGGCCTTGCGCTTACGTCCATTAGTATCTTGATTGTTACTATCTTACTTTTTTCTGCTTTCCGAGACACAACTCCTCAAGATATCGACGAGATTAGATTTTCTATTATTGGCGCCTATGAAACTCAGGTACAGATGGGAATGTTTACTTCGCCAGACGGAAAAAGTTCTTCTTTGACTCAAGAAGAGTTAAACACTCTGTCATCGCAATTCGACGCAAAAGTTGACCGTTATTATGCGCAAAATACTCACTGTAACGAATTCTACAAATGGCTTAACCGAGACTATCTTTTCCGTAGTCTTCAGAACGAAGTTGACAATTGCATTGCCGGTGGAGTCTCTCAGTGCGATATCACAGAAATTACGTTGTCAGAAGATGGCTCTCAGGCCACAGTTTCTGCCACAGTCACCACCTGGAATAAGTGGATAACACAAGAAGAGGATGGCAGCTACACCGTCTCCAGCCCTGTCAACCGGGATTATGCCCAGGTAAAATTGGTTAAGGAAGATGGTTTTTGGAAATTGTTGGAAACTCTATCTTTTGACAAGGGATTAGACGGTTACGATCCTACCATCATCCAACAGGAAAATCCTACAGCAGCAGAAAGCAATTCCCAGCAAGTCAGCATCTCTACTTCTGAACAAACGCAAATCCTTGGTGAAATCGAAAAGAGTGAGGAAATCCTTTCGACACAATATAGTTCTTTTCAAGCAGCGAGAGACGCTGTCTTAGAAATTGACGTTGAGAAGGGCAACTATTTAGCCCTTCTTGGATAAATTCAAAAATGCAAAAGCGGCCTCCTACTTTGATTAATCCACAGGTTTAATTCCTTTCCAAATGTAAGCCGGAGAGAACAATTTTCTCCGGCTTGCATTTTCTCATTCCCTTCTGTTCTTTTATTCCCCCGTCTTGCTACCGTTCAACTTTTTTGATACACTATGCTAAACTAATACCCCAGCTTTCATCTCCTTTCATGAATGGAGTGTAATTTCATGACCAAAAAGGACACCCTCAGTCTGCTCATCATCCTTTGCCTGACTTCACTGCTTTTATCCGCTGCCTACTTCCTGACCCCTCACGCCGTTGTCCGCTCACCAGAACACACCCAGTTATCGGTCATTCACATGGATTCTCCCAACGGTTCCGGAACGTCCTACTCTTGGGTCCCCACGACAGAGGAGGACCAGGCAATCGCCCAAAAAATTGTGGAGTATCTTTCCTCTGCCCAGGAACGTTATACCTTCCAGAGAACCCTTTACGGTGGGTACCCCGCCGATTGGGATGTGATGACCCTTATGCTCTCCATGCCAGACGGAAGTACCCGCGGCATCGTTTTGGGCCCAGCAGGATTCCAGTCCTACCACGACAAAGATGCTTTCGTGAACTATTCCTATCCATCTTCTCCCCATCCCTCTTT
The DNA here is from genome assembly GCF_003425665.1 of Evtepia gabavorous. Lineage (GTDB taxonomy): Bacteria > Bacillota > Clostridia > Oscillospirales > Oscillospiraceae > Evtepia > Evtepia gabavorous. The sequence goes on along the minus strand of NZ_QQRQ01000020.1, from coordinate 18,054 downwards.
CCCCAATGCTCTGATCTGTACCCTAATCCACCCGGAAGAAATTCGAGCCTTTGTTGATGAGGCGTTCGCCTCCTCTTGAGGGGGAATATGTGCCTTTAGGAGGATGCTATGACGAAACGCAACCGAATTTTATGCCTCTGCCTGGCCATACTGGCAACCGCCGCAGTCGCATTTTTCCTGCTTTATCCCCACACCACTGGGCCAGTCCTTCCCCGGAGCGGTGACGCCCACATTCAGGCAGTGGAACTCCGCGCCGATGGGGAACTCCGTGTGTGGTCTCCCAAAACAGAGGAAGACCGGGAAAAAGAACTGGTCATTCTGGACTTTCTGGCAGAGAGCCGCCAGCGGCATCTGCTCCCGAACCATGAAACAGATTGGAGCGGCGATGCCAGCCAGCGGCAGTATATGTTGATTGTCATTCAAAATGGCTCCAACTTGGTAAACATCGATCTGGCACAGGACGACATCGTGGGAGAAGGCCCCTTCAATATGGTGTTCTCCGATGGCTGCCTGTTCCCCTCCCGAGGGTATTTGCTAACGCCCGGTGAAATCCGCACCTTTGTGGAGCGCACACTGGATGACGCCAACTACACCGTCAGCTCAGCAGTTTGATGAGGTATCTCCCTATGCTGTTTTCCAGCCTTGCGACTCCCCCAAGTATGCGGGTTCCTACAACAAAGACTTCGGATATAAAGGCCAAGTGTTCTCCCCGAAGTATAAACAGAGCACCCAAAACTTGTCCAAAGAAGCCCGGCAAGTCTTTAACGGCGCTGTCGGCATCGGCAAACACGATAAAATGAATACACAGAGTTATTCCGGATTTTTCAAATGATTATTATGAAACGACTTATCATAGGAATCGTTGTCTGTCTTCTGATTGCCTCCTGCATCGTCATACTTCCAATCACCAGCACCGTAGCAAACCGTCTTGGAGAGACTGATGGTATTCTTACATGCAGCGTAACAAAGAAACAAAGCAGCCAAACAACCTCTCCCGTTATATGGGACAAAGAGACCTTTGCCGCTTTCTATTCCCTTGCTCAGACCGTAAACGCAACCTTTCACGGTGCGGACCCCCATATGGAGTACCCCTTGGAGGAAACAAGCTATACCCTCTATCTGGAACACCCACAAGGCGAGTCCGACCTACTGGTCCTCACGGAAGGAAACCTTCTTTTCTACCACGGCCTGCGATATACCCTTGACAGCAACGCTCTATTTTCTTTTTTGAAAGAGCATGCCTAAGCCCAGTCCCCAGGAACGAAACTCGCTGGCAAGTCTGTATCCCTCTCCATGGGGCGGAGAGAATTTTCTCTCCGCCCTTTGTGCTTTCTTTTGGCAATCAATGTTCTGTTCTCTTTATGGAACGCTCCCAAAAACTTTGTGCAACTTTTTGGGGATTTCCCGTCACAAATTCCTCTGTCCTTTCGTTATTAAAAGGGAAAAATATTTCCGTCCCTTCCGCCGCCGTTCTTCTTCTGGATTTGAGGGGTCACCCGCCTATTACTTATTCTGAAAAGCGACAAATCTGTGCACCTTATTACAATTTAGATACAATTCCCCCATCAATCTTGTCATTTTCTCTTTTTTCCTGTACACTGTATAAAGCAAGAAAAAAAGGATCAAATCATCTCCAAATCAAAAGTATATCCTCGGCATCCCGACAAATAAGACCATACCCGCATAAAGAAATGTTCGCACATCCGCCTTTGGTTCGAACGTCGGAATGAGGGAGGTCATTCTATGAAAAACCGATTGGAAACTACAAAGGATGGTAATGAATCATGAATCTATTGTTCTTGCCTTTTTTTGCAGCATTCCCTTTCTCCTCGCCTCTATGATGAAAAAAGCCGCAAAAGATAAATTCCCTACCTTAGAGTGCTGTATTCTCTCCTTTGGCTTTTTGGTATGCTATCTTCTTTTCGCCATGCTGTCCAATGCCTAAAAACAAGGCGAAAAACGCCTTCTGCACAAAGGGCGGAGAGAAGTTTCCCTCCGCCCTTTGCGCTTTCTTCTTGTGGCAATCAACGTTCCGCGCTCTTTATGGACTTCTCCCAAAAACTTTATAAAAATTTTGGGGGATTTCCCGTCACAGATTCCTCTGTTCTTTCGTTATAGGGATGGGGAGTATCTTTTCCTCCCTCAGTCCTTCTTTTTTCTTCTGGAACTGGCTGGTTTTCGGTTCTCCTGAGGAGAAAAAAGCGGAATTTTCCCTTCCTCCATCGCCTGGAAATACGGTATTTCCCAATAGGCCTGGGAGGCCAGATAGAAAATCATCTCTCTGGGCGCAGGGATGGTTTTGCGCGGCCGGCCGAGGTGGTGCTCCACCATCCCTTCCCGGACCAAAGTATCCCAACACGCATTCGCCACCCGTTGAATCTGTTTGGTCACCGTCTTAACACTGCGTTTCCCCTTCTTCCCTTTCGGCAGGCGCTCGGCCGCTTTGGCATAAAGCTCCTTGGTCACCGCGATGTCATCCTCCGGGATACCTTGCCGAAACATCAGCTCCACAGCAGCATCCACCGCGTAGGCCAGTGGACGAATATCCACATCGGCTGTACCCAAAATGGAACGAATTACAGTTTGAGAGTTTTTCATTAAGAATCACCTTTCCTTAAAAAAGATGAACTTATGATAAAATAATCCGTAGAAACCATCGTTTCTTTTTTCCATTTTTGGATGTTTTTCCCTTCCAGGAGGCTGGCCTGTGTCTCCCCTGCAAAAGTTCTTTCGAGCGCAATTAAGGAGGGTTTCTATGAAGCGGTTTCGTTTCCTCCCTAAACTGCCCCGCCTGATCATCGGGTTTGCTTTCTGCTGCTCTCTGCTGCTCCTTCTCCGAGGGTTCACGCACTCCAACGATTTGGCGTTTCTCTACGATCTGCCCAAGAAAGACATGGTTCTCCACTTGGAGGAATCCATCTCCTCCTCTGTCAGCACCTCCATGGACCACACCGTCTCCTCCCATCAATGGGGACTGTCCGGGATCACTGCCGTGGGTACCCTGCATCTGGACCAAGCGCAGGTTTGCTCCGTCACCGCAGCCCCCTTGTTCGGAGATGTGAAGGTCCTCTTCCTCTCCGCGGATGGCACCTCCCTTCTCTGGACGACCGATGATCCCGCCGACCTGTCTCTGCCCGCCGGCACCCATACCGTCTACTGTGTGGGAAAACACTTCTGGGGCTCCATGCGGGCTGAAACCCCAAGTCCCTTCCACCCCGCTTGAGAAAAGGAGTTTTTATGACGAAATCCAAACCCTGGCGCCGCTTCCTGCCGATCCTTCTTGCGGTGCTTCTGGCCCTGGGAATCGCGCTTTATGCCGTCCCCTATGCTCAGATGGTCAGTTACCGAAACAGTGCACCTGTACAGACCTGCGCCGCCCAGTTGGCGGCGGCTTATGGCGAGAAAACCGGGACCGCCCTCTCCCAAGAGGATATTTGCCGGGACTTATCCTATTTACAGCGCTGGCTCATGTTTTCCGACACCCTCCCCACGGAAATCGTAGATCTCCGGGAGGGCCGCCCCAGGTATGCCATGCCGATCACCGATACCTACACGGAGTATGTGGACGTGACCCGCTCGGTCACCGGTACCATTCGCTATTGCATTCAAAACGCAGACGGCACAATCCAAGACAACGTGTCACTCACTCCTTTGGGTCTCACTTTCCTCAACGGCGCTCTGATCTGACAGAAGAATCCATTCCCACAGCAACACCCTGCCCTCGGCAGGGTGTTATTTTTGGAAAACCCAGGGAGAAATGTATGCCGCCCCTTGTATCTCCCCGCGTTTTGTGGCATAGTGAATATGGTATATTGTCTGCACAGGGGAAGGAGGGCTGTTATGCTGTATAAGGTGCGCTCCCTTGGGCTCCAGGGCATTTCCGGTTACGAGGTAACTGCGGAGTGCGACCTGGCCAGCGGTTTGCCCAATTTTGACATTGTGGGCCTGCCGGACACCGCCGTAAAAGAGGCCCGGGAACGGGTCCGTTCTGCCATCAAGAACAACGGCTATCCCTTCCCGGTGGGGCGGATCACCGTGAACCTGGCCCCTGCCAACCTGCGTAAGTCCGGCACCATTTACGACCTGCCCATCTGCGTGGGCATCCTGGCCGCCAGCGGGCAGCTGACCTGGTCGGACCCCCACTGCGCTTTTGTGGGGGAGCTCTCCCTGTCGGGCACCCTGCGCCCTGTGGTGGGGATGCTCCCCATGGCCCTGGCCGCCCGGGATGCGGGAATTCAGCGTCTGTTCGTCCCCGCCGACAGTGCCCCGGAGGCCACCCTGGCCGAGGGGCTCACCGTCTACCCGGTGGAGACGGTGGAACAGCTGGCCGCCCACCTCACCGGCCAGTCCCCCATCACCCCCGCCCCGCCCTGGTCCGGGGCGCCGGATGCCCTTCCACTTCCTGACTTCGCGGAGGTCCGGGGACAGGAGCCGGTGAAGCGAGCCCTGGAAATTGCCGCCGCTGGGGGACACAACCTTCTCATGGTGGGGCCCCCGGGCTCGGGCAAGAGCATGCTGGCCCGGCGCTTCCCCTCCATTCTGCCCCCTCTCAGCCAGCGGGAGGCCTTGGAGGCCACCCAAATTCACTCGGTGATGGGGCTGACCACCAAGGAGCATCCTCTGCTCACCCAGCGCCCCTTCCGCGCCCCTCATCACACCATCTCCGCCGGCGGCATGGCCGGCGGAGGGAATCCCTATCCCAGGCCGGGCGAAATCTCCCTGGCCCACCATGGGGTTCTCTTTCTGGATGAGCTGCCAGAGTTTCATAAAGACGTGATTGAGGTCCTCCGCCAGCCCATGGAGGAGGGGGTCATCTCCGTGGTCCGCTCCGCCGCGTCAGAGACCTACCCCTGTGACTTCACCCTTCTGTGTGCCATGAACCCCTGCAAATGCGGCTGGTATGGCCATCCCTCCGGCCGGTGCCGGTGTACGCCGGCCCAGGTGAAGCGTTACCTGGGCAAGCTCTCCGGCCCGCTGCTGGACCGGATTGATCTTTTCGCCGAGGTGCCTCCCCTGGAGTTTGAAGCCCTTTCCGACCGCAGCCCCGGGGAATCCTCCGCCGCCATCCGCGCCCGGGTCACCCAGGCCCGCGCCCGGCAGAGCGCCCGCTTCGGCCCCGATGGCCCCACCTGCAACGCCGCCATGGGCCAGGTGGCCCTGCGCCGCTGGTGCGCCCTGGACCCAGAGGGACAGGCCCTTATGAAAGGGGCCTACGAGCACATGGGGCTCACCGCCCGCAGCTATGACCGCATTCTGCGGGTGGCCCGCACCATCGCCGATCTGGACGGGGCGGCCGCCATCCTGGCCCACCATCTGGCCGAGGCCATCCAATACCGGGAATCCGACTATTTTGCATCTTAATGCCCCTTGTACACCGCCGGACCCCGGCGTTTATTCCATCACCCACGAAAGGAATTCACCGCTATGTCAAATACTTCCCAGTCTCTCCCGGTGGGAGAGGAAATCTTTCTGCTGAAAATGGGCGAGATGGTCCTCAAGGGCCTCAACCGCCGGACCTTCGAGGAGCGCCTCATGGGCAACGCCCGTCGCCGGCTGGAGCCATACGGCAAGTTCCGCATTTACTCCCGCCAGTCCATCACCTACGTGGAGCCCAAGGAGGCCGGCTGTGACCTGGACGGGGCCTTTGAAACCCTCCGCCGCCTGTTCGGGGCGGTGGGGCTCTCCCGGGCCAAGGCCTGTGAGAAAACCCCCGAGGCCATTCTGGAAACCGCCAAAACCTACCTCCGGGACGATCTGATGGCCGCCCGCACCTTTAAGGTGGAGTCCAAGCGGTCGGATAAGTCCTTTCCCATGACCTCCATCCAGCTGTCCCAGTTTGTGGGCGGAGAACTCAACGAGGCCTTCCCCCACATCCAGGCGGATATGCACACTCCCGAGGTGGTGGTCCACGTGGAGGTCCGGGATTTTGCCGCCTATGTCCACGCCAACCCCACCCCCGGCGCCGGCGGACTGCCGGTGGGGGTAGGGGGGACCGCCGTCTCCCTGCTCTCTGGAGGGATCGACAGCCCCGTGGCCTCCTGGATGATGGCCAAACGGGGGCTGGCTCTGGAGATGGTCCACTTTTTCAGTTACCCCTACACCTCCCCCGAGGCCAAGGAAAAGGTCCTGGAGCTGGCCCGGCTGCTTACCCCCTGGTGCGGCCGCCTCACCGTCCATGTGGTCCCCTTTACAGAGATTCAGGAGGAACTCCGCCGCAGCTGCCCCGAGTCCCTCTTCACCCTGCTCATGCGCCGGTTCATGATGCGTATTGCCCAGCGGGTGGCCCAGCGGGTGGGGGCCCACGGGCTGGTCACCGGAGAGTCCCTGGGCCAGGTGGCCAGCCAGACCATGGAGGCCATGGCGGTCACAGGGCAGGTGGTCTCTCTCCCCATCTTCCGGCCCGTGGTGGGCATGGACAAGGAAGAGATTGTCCGGATCGCCCGGAAAATCGGCACCTTTGAGACCTCTATCCTCCCCTACGAGGACTGCTGCACGGTCTTTACCCCCCGCCATCCTAAAACCCGCCCCTCCCTGGAGGAAATCCAGGAGGCCGAGGCCGCCCTGGATATCGACGGTCTGATCGAAACCGCCATGCAGGGCATCGAAAGGGTGGTGCTGCACCCGTGAGCCACACCGCTGAACTTATCGCCGTGGGCACGGAGCTTCTCCTGGGCAACATTGCCAACACCGACGCCCAAATGATCTCCGAGGGATTGTCCCAACTGGGGATCAACGTCTACTATCACACCGTGGTGGGAGACAACCCGGAGCGGGTCCGCCAAGCAATGGACATTGCTCGCCAGCGGGCGGACATTCTCATCACCACCGGGGGGCTGGGCCCCACCTGTGACGACCTCACCAAAGTTGCCGTGGCCCAGGCCTTTGGCCGGACCCTGGTGTACCACGAGCCCTCGGCCCAGCGGATTCGGGACCGGTTCGCCGCCATGGGGCGGCCTGTCACGGAAAACAATTTCCAGCAGGCCATGATCCCAGAGGGGGCCACCGTCCTGGACAACGACTGGGGCACCGCCCCCGGGGTAGCCATGGAGGCCGACGGCATCCACGTGCTGATGCTCCCTGGCCCGCCCCGGGAGTGTGAGATGATGTTCCGCCACCGGGCCGTCCCCTACCTGAAAGGGCTCTCGGAAGGGGTGATCGTCTCCCGCACGGTGAAAACCTTCGGCATCGGGGAGTCCGCTGCCGAGGCCCTGCTGCGGGATTTGATGAATTCCCTCCACAACCCCACCCTGGCCCCCTATGCCAAGCCCACCGGCACGGAGCTGCGGGTCACCGCCCACGCCCGGACCGAGGCGGAGGCCCTGGCCCGCATTACCCCTGTGGTGGACCAGGTCAAGGCCCTGCTGGGGGACAAGGTCATTGGGGTGGATGTGTCCTGTTTGGAGGAAGTCTGCTATGGGCTGCTGAAGGAGCGGGGGCTCACCGTGGGCACCGCCGAGTCCTGCACCGGCGGTCTCCTGGCCAAGCTTCTCACCGACCTGCCCGGCTCCTCTGCCCTGTTTCGGGGGGGCATTGTCAGCTATACCAATGCGGTGAAAGCCGGTGTCTTGGGGGTCCCTCAGACACTGCTGGACCAATACGGCGCGGTCTCTCCCCAGGTAGCCGAGGCCATGGCCCGAGGGGCCAAAGCCGTTCTGGGGTGTGACATCGCCCTGTCCACCACCGGCGTGGCCGGCCCGGAGCCGGACGACCGGGGCAATCCCATCGGCCTGGTTTACCTGGGCCTGGCCTGGGGCGAGCAGTGCCAGGTGGTTCCCCTTCACGCCGGTCAGGTGGACCGGGACCGGATTCGCCGGCAGGCCGCCCAGACCGCCCTGGACCTGCTGCGCCGGCATTTAACGGGGCTGTGAGCCCCCGCCTTCTTTGTACAACAGGAGCTGGGACACCACGGTGCCCCAGCTCCTGTTCCCGTTATTTCCTCCCCTTCCGGCGTTGACAGGCCCCGCTCCATCCAGTACAATAGAAACGATAAAACTCCCAAAAAATACCGGCGGGCACTCCCCGCCCTCGGTTCTCCAAAGGAGCCTTCCCATGGAAAACAAACGTATTGTGGTGAAAATCGGCACCTCCACCCTGGCCCACCCCTCGGGCCTGCTGAACATCCGGCGGGTGGAGGAACTGTGCAGAGTCCTCAGTGACCTGAAAAACGCCGGTCATGAGATCATCCTGGTCTCCTCCGGGGCCATCGGCATGGGGGCGGGCAAACTCTCCCTCCCCCACCGGCCCGAGGACACCCCCACCAAGCAGGCCGCCGCCGCCGTGGGACAGTGTGAGCTCATGTATACCTATGATAAGGCCTTTGCCGAGTACAATCACACCGTGGCCCAGATTTTGCTCACCGCCGCCGATGTGGATCACCCGGACCGCTTTCAAAACTTTCACAACACCATGCGCCGTCTGCTGGACTTGAAGGCCCTGCCCATCATCAACGAAAACGACACCGTGGCCACCGAGGAAATGGGGATCGGGGACAACGACACCCTGGCCGCCGTGGTGGCCGTGAGCATGGAGGCAGACCTGCTGATCCTGCTGTCCGATATTGACGGGCTTTACACCGCCGACCCCCATACCCATCCAGAGGCCACCCTCATCGCGGAAATCCCCGCGCTCACCCGGGAGATCTGGGAACTGGCCGGCGGGTCGGGGTCCTCCCTGGGCACCGGCGGCATGTCCACCAAGCTCCAGGCCGCGGACATTTGCACCCAGGCCGGCTGTGACATGGTCATTGCCAATGGGTCCTCTCCCTCTGTACTCTATGACATCGCGGACGGCAAGCCCGTGGGCAGCCGCTTCCGCGGAAAGAAAGGATAAGACTGCCATGAATCTTCCCCCTCCCTCCGGCGAGATGCCCTGCTATCCGCCGCCCGCTTTCAGCGGCCACGAATTTTCCGCCTCTGCCGCTGCCGACCCCACCGAGCTGACCATCACCCGCCCCCTGCTGGAGGAGGCGCTGGCGGCCAAGCCCGCCCTGGCCGCCCTCTCCACCGAGGAGAAGAAAGCCGTTCTTCTGTCCATGGCCGACGCCCTGGAGGCGGACACCCCCGCCATTCTGGCGGCCAACGCCCTGGACCTGGCCGCGGCCCAGGACACCATCTCCCCGGTGATGCAGGACCGCCTGCGCCTGACCCAGGGCCGGATTGCCGACATGGCCGCCGGCGTCCGGGCGGTGGCGGCCCTCCCCGATCCGGTGGGGCGGACCCTGGCCTCCCACACCCTGCCCAACGGGCTCCAGGTCAACAAGGCCTCTGTCCCCCTGGGGGTCATCGCCATCATCTATGAGTCCCGGCCCAATGTCACCTCAGATGCCGCCAGCCTCACCTTCCAGGCGGGAAGCGTCTGCGTCCTGCGGGGCGGGAAGGAGTCCATTCACTCCAACACCGCCATCGTGTCCGCCCTGCACAAAGCTCTGACACAGCATCACCTGCCCACTGCCCTGGTCAGTTTGGTCACCGACACCACCCGGGCCAGCGCCAATGAACTCATGCAGGCCGTGGGCTATATTGATCTGCTCATTCCCCGGGGCGGCGCCTCTCTGATCCAAACCTGTGTCAACCAGGCCAAGGTCCCCTGCATTCAGACCGGCACCGGAATCTGTCACATCTACGTAGATGGCGACGCCGACCTGCAAAAGGCCCTGTCGGTGGTGGAAAACGCCAAAACCAGCCGCCCCTCGGTGTGCAACGCCGCCGAAGTCTGCCTGGTCCATCGGGACATCGCCCCCGACTTTCTGCCCCAGCTGTGGGACCGCCTGGTGGTCCGCCGCCGGGAGGCCGGCCAGCCCCCGGTGGAGCTCCGGCTGGACCCCAAGGCCATGGAGGTGCTGGGCAGGGGAATCCCCGCCGGGTATGACGACTTCGACACGGAATTTCTGGATTATATCCTGGCCGTCCGGGTGGTGGACAGCGTGGAGGAGGCCATTGCCCACATCAACTGCCACTCCACCGGCCACAGCGAGGCCATTCTCACCCAGACCCGAGCCCATGCGGACCTCTTCACCCGCCTGGTGGACAGCGCCGCGGTCTACGTCAACGCCTCCACCCGGTTTACCGACGGGGGGCAGTTCGGCCTGGGCTGTGAGATGGGGATTTCCACCCAAAAGCTCCATGCCCGGGGCCCCATGGGCCTGGAGGAGCTGACCAGCTATAAATACGTGATTCACGGGGATGGACAAATTCGCTGAGTCCATTCTCCAGACAACCAGAACACCCCCAGCGCCGGATGGCGCTGGGGGTGTTCTGCTTTACGGGGGAAAGCCGTACTTCAACGGCGGTAAATTCTATGTTCCCTTCGGGGCTTGGGTTCGGGCAGAGGCCCGTCGGGATACCCCAAAAGGCAGTGGGCCACGCCGGCATACTTGCCCTGGATGCCCCACTGGCGCAGCAGTGCCTGCCCCTCTGCTCCGGCAAAAACCTCCCGGGCCCGATGGACCCAGCAGGAGCCCAGGCCCAGGGCGTGGGCCGCAAGCATCAAATTGCCCATGGCCAAGCTGCCGTCCTCCAGCCAGGTGGCGCGGCTTTGGTCGGCCAATACCACCACCACCGTGGGGGCCCCGTAGAAGGGATCGGTCTTCGTCCCCATCACGGCGGCGTTCAGCTGAGACAGGCGGGCAATGGTCGCCGGGTCCTGGACCGCCACCAGGATCACCGGCTGGGCCCCCATGCCGCTGGGGGCATAGGTAGCGGCCTCCAAAATTTGCTGCAGGTCCTCTTCCCGGACCTGCTCTGTCCGGTAAGACCGGATACTCCGGCGCTCCTTCAGGGCGCGTATCACCTCATTCACGGCGGTCCCTCCTCACCAAATGCAGCGCACCGCACAGTTGAGGGTTTGGTCCCCCACCTTGGCGGTCACGGTGGCCCGGCCGGGGGCCACCGCGGTGATGGTGCCGTCGGCAGTCACCGTGGCGATCTTGGTGTCGCTGCTGGTCCAGGTGACCTCCCCCGATGCGCCGGTCACCGTAATCTGCTGGGTGTCCCCCTCGCTGTCCAGGGTAATGTCGTTGGCGCTGAGGGTGGGCTTTGTCTCCGCGGGGGCGTCCGCTCCATTGGCCGCAGGCTCTGTCCCGGCGGGCTCCTGACTGGGGGCATCTGCGGACCAAGTGCAGTTGACCGTACACTCCGCCTTCTGTCCATTCTCCATGGAGGCGGTGATGACCGTGGTTCCGGGGGCCACCGCCGTGACCGTCCCCTTCTCATCCACCGTGGCCACCTCCGGCTTGCTGCTGGTCCAAGTGAGCTGGGCCGTGGCCCCCTCCGGAGAGAAGGTGGGGACCAGCGCCATGGTGGTTCCCGCCTCCGCCAAGTCCAGCGCCGTTCTGTCCAGGGTCAGGCCTTCCGCCGTCTTCGGTTCTCCGCCGCCAAGGATGCCGTCCTGGAAGGCCGGCACCACATTGCGCACCACAATAAACGCGGCCGCTGCCACAATCACCAGAGACAGAAGGATCAGCACCACATTGGGGCCGCCCTTTTTCTTCGTCTTCTTCTCCGGCTTCCGGGCGGCTGCACGTTCCCGGGGGGCCCGCTCCCGGGGCGGACGAACCGCCGCGAGCAGCTCCTCCTGGGGGGCAGCTTCCTCCTGCGCCTGCATTTCCTCCGCGATTTCCTGGGTGGGAATCACCTGGGTGGGCTGTTCGTCAAAAACCGACGCGGGCACCTGCTCCGCCGGCGCCTGGCCGGCGTCCTGCCCGATCTCCTGGGAGGGAATCTCCCCGATGGGAATGGTCGGTTCCTCCACCGCCGGGATCTCCGGCGCGGGCTCCGCCTGGGCAGGACTCTCCGCGGGGGCACTGGCCGGGGCAGCATCCGCTGCGGGCGCCTCCGCCGGGGGAACCGGAGCCGTGTCCGGAATGGAAACTTCCGGCACAGGCTGCGGCGGCTTTTTCAGCTGTTCCGGGTCCAGCTTGGGCACAGGGCTGTCCGCCAGCAAATCCCGAATCTCACTGAGCAGCGCGTCCAGGTCCTCCTCCGTCTCCACGGGCTTTTCCGCCGGGACCCCCTCCTGCGGGGCGGCCGTTTCTTCCCCGTCGGGTTTCTTTGTCTCCTGGGCCGGCGCGGCGGGCACGGTCTCCCCTATCTGGACCTCCGTATGCTCTGCCTGGGGCATGACCGGGATGGCAGGGGCGCCTTCGTCAGCGGCCTGGGACAAGGTCTCCAGGTCCTTCAGAGTGTCCCACTGGGTCTTGGCACTCTCTTCCACAGGCGCCTGGTCCGCCTCTGCCCCAGGGGCAAAGACCGGAATCTCCTGGCTCTCTCCAGGCGTGGGCTCTGTCTTCACCACCGGTCCCTCCGCAGAAACCGGCGCCTGGACAAAGGCGGCCGGATCGGTCTCCACCAGAGGGGGCTCGGCAAAGCCAAAGGTCTCAGGGACAGTGACCTCCTCAAAGACGGGGCCTGCCTCCACCGTGGGGACCTCCACCTGCGCCGGCGCTTCGGCGGGCGCTTTCTGTGCCTCCACCGTCTCCGCCGCCGCCAGGGCGGCCTCTCGGGCCAACCGGTCCCGCTCCCGCTTCCGGGCGGCCGCTCTGGCCTCCCGCTCGGCCAGGTGGGCCGCCTTTTCCTCCTCTGTCATCTCACTGGTTTTCTTCCGGGCGCCATGCCGGCGGACCGGTTCCTTTTTGCGCATGGGCTCCTTCCCCACATGCTCCTTCTGCCCAGAGTCCTTGGGCGCATGCGCTTTCTCGATCTGCTCTCTGGGCATGGCAGGTTCCCTGCTCCCGGTCTCCCGAGGGCCTTTCTCCCGCAGTGGACGCTCTGCGTGCGCGCTGTCCAGTTCCACCTGATCGGGGTTCTTGGCCTGCTTTTTCTTCTTTTCCGGTTCATGGCTGCCGAAGAGGTTTCCAAAAAAAGCCTGCTTCTTTTTCTTCTTCTCCGCCAGCTTCCGCTCTTCCTCCTGGCGGCCGGCGTCACAGAACGGGCAGTATTTATAGGTCACGGAATAGTACTCCCCACAGTGAGGGCACTGCACCGTCTGACTCCTCAATGTAATCTTTTTGGTTTCCATTTTGGTTTCCTCCTCATGTGATCTATGCTAAGGAAAACTTTACCATTTCAGAAAGACTCGTCATAATTTAACGTATTGTACCACAGGTTTGAGAACATCGTCAACCTTCTCCGGGGAAATGGCGCGTGCCTTGACCTGCCAAGATTTTTCCAGTATAGTGAAAGAAATTTGTGACGGGCCCGCTTCTTGTGTCTGCCCGGGAAAGGAACCACTATGCCTGCTGTCTCCTCCCCTGTATCCTCCCTTTCCGTGGGAAAACGGCTCTGCCAATTTTTCCAAAAATATTTCTTGTGTTTCGTCTTTTATTCCGTGTTCGGCTGGTGCTACGAGGTCTTTCTGGAGGTGGTCGTCTACCGCTGGGGGTTCTCCAACCGAGGGGTTCTCTTTGGTCCCTACTGCCCGGTCTATGGGGTGGGCGCCCTGCTGTTTCTGCTCCTGTTCTACCGGCTGATCCAGGGCAAACCCTGGAAACAGCGGCTGCTCTGGCTGCCGCTCCTCTTTGTCGGCTGCATGGTCTCAGCCACCCTGGTGGAGCTGGGCGCCTCCTATCTCTGCCAGGCACTGACAGGGAGCTGGCCCTGGCAGACCTATGTCAATTACCGCTACCATTTTCAAGGGCGGATCGCCCTCTCCCCCTCTATCCGCTTCGGCCTGGGGGGCCTGTTCTTTCTCTATGTCCTGCAGCCCCTGCTGGACCGGGGCCTGGCCGCCCTCTCCCCCCGGGCCCGGGGCAGGCTGGCCGCTCTGCTGGCCGTGCTTATGGGGATTGACCTGGTGTTCTTCCTGGTGGGCACATTTTCTTAACAGGGAGGCACTCACATGGACACCACACAGTTTCACACGCAATACGCGGCTTCCATGGCCGCCTTCCTCTCCCAACTTCCGGACCCTGGCCTGCGGATCGCCGTGCGGCAGCAGGGGGACCCGTTTTTCCGCCAGTGCGCCCTGGCCGTTTGGCAGGCCGGCGGTACGCCCCTCTCCCCGGCCCATACCGCCTGGTACAACGCCCTCTACTCCGGCAGCGTCCGTCCCCCGGACGTCCTGTTCTGGGCACTGACCGCCCAGGCCGGTGGGTGCACCGCCCTTCCCGCGCCCCCCTTTTTCTCCCGGTTATGTACCTACGACCGCCAGACCGGCCACAGGACCGCCCGGGCCTTTCTGGATACCCTGGCCGCCGCGCTGACCCTCTTCGCCCAGGCCGCCGGCCCAGGGACCCCGGAGGCAGCATCGGCCATCGCGTCCTATCTGGACCAGTGGTTCACCCAATGGCAGCGGGAGAGCCTGCCGGGAAACCCCCGTACCCCCTGCCCCTTCCCTGCCCGACTCCCCCGCTCCGCCGCCTGCGCCTATCCCCGCCCCAGGCCCTCAGACCCCCGCTCCCTCCGCCCCGACGGAGGAGCCCACGACAGAGGCCCTGTTGGCCCAGCTGGACGAGCTGTGTGGACTGGAAACCGTTAAGGCCGAGGTCCGCAGCCTGATGAACCTGGTTAAGGTCCGTCAGCTTCGGGAGGAAGCCGGCCTCCCCACGCCCCCGCTCTCCCTCCACATGGTCTTTCTGGGCAATCCGGGCACAGGAAAAACCACAGTGGCCCGGCTGGTGGCTGGGCTCTACAAGTCCATCGGCGTGCTGTCCCAAGGGCAGCTGGTGGAAGTGGACCGGGCCGGTCTCGTGGCCGGATACGTCGGCCAGACCGCCCTGAAAACCCAAACGGTACTGCAGTCTGCCTTAGGCGGGGTTTTATTCCTGGATGAGGCCTACGCCCTGGCCCCCGGGGACAGTCCCAACGACTTTGGCCGGGAGGCCATTGAAGTCCTTCTCAAAGGTATGGAGGACCACCGGAAGGACTTGGTGGTGATCGTCGCCGGGTACCCCGGCCCCATGGAGCGGTTCCTCCACAGCAATCCCGGGTTGGAAAGCCGGTTCAACAAATCCCTGTTCTTCCCGGACTACACCGCCGGGCAGCTGCTGGAGATCTTCCGCAGTCTGTGCCAAAAGAATGGCTATACTCTCTCCCCCGAGGCCGACACCAAAGCGTCGGCGGCCCTTCAGTCCCTCTATGACCATCGAGGGGAATCCTTTGGTAACGCCCGAGAGGTCCGGAACTTTTTCGAGGACGCCATAGCCCGGCAGGCTGACCGGGTGGCCGGTCTATCGGCTCCCTCCCGGGAGGACCTTATGGCCCTGCTCCCGGAAGATTTGGCCTAAGAACTCCCTCTCCCACCAAGAAACTCCCTTTTTGCCCCCTTGACAGGGGGCATTTTTCTGCGTATACTGTATATACCGTACATGAACAGAATAGGTGGTTCCCATGAACATTCTCATCAGCAACGCCAACGACAAACCCATCTATGAACAGATCTACACCCAGATTCGCAACCAAATTCTATCCGGCGCCCTTCCGCCGGGTCAGGCCCTGCCCTCCATCCGCGCCCTGGCCAAGGACCTCCGGGTGAGCGTGATCACCACCAAACGGGCCTATGAGGAGCTGGAAAAAGCGGGGTACCTCTACACCGTCCCCGCCAAGGGCTCCTATGTGGCGGAAAAAAACACCCAGCTGGTCCGGGAAGCCTATCTGACCCAGATCGAGGAACACATGACGGAAATTCTCTCCCTGGCCGACAGCTGCGGTTTGGGGGAGGAGGAACTGCTTCAAATGTTCCGCCTGCTGTATGAAACCCACGCCTGATGGAAAGGAGTACGCTATGAACGCCATCGAATGCCGGGACCTGACCAAGTCCTACCAGGGCTTTACCCTGGACCACATCACCTTCACCCTCCCCGCCGGCTGCATCTTGGGGCTGGTGGGGGAAAACGGAGCGGGAAAATCCACCACTCTGAAGCTCCTGATGAACGCCACGTCCCGGGAGGACGGGCAGGTTTCCCTGCTGGGAACCGACAACCAAAGCCCGGACTTTCTCCAGACCAAGCAGGACATCGGGGTGGTGCTGGACGAGGCCTGCCTGCCCGAGGTCATCACCCCCTTGGAGCTGGGTAAGCTGATGTCCCTGACCTATACCCGGTGGGACCAGCCCTTGTACGAAAGCTACCTGACCCGCTTTGACATTCCCCGCACCAAACAGTTTAAGGACTTCTCCCGGGGCATGAAAATGAAGCTGGCCATCGCCGCCGCCCTGTCCCACGGGGCCAAACTCCTGCTGCTGGACGAGGCCACCAGCGGACTGGACCCCATGGTCCGGGACGAGGTCCTGGACGTGTTCAACGAATTCACCCGGGATGAGACCCACACGGTGGTCCTCTCCTCCCACATTGTCAGCGACCTGGAGAAGATCTGTGACTACATCGCCTTTCTTCACAAGGGCAAGCTGATCCTCTTCGAGGAGAAGGACCAGCTGCTGGAGGAATACGCCATTGTAAAACTCTCCCCCGCCCAGCTGGCGGAGCTGGACCGATCCGCAGTGGCTGGCGTGAAGCAGGGCCCCTATGGGGCCGAGGCCCTGGTCAAACGGAACCAGATTCCCGCCGCCTTCGTCACCGAGCACACCACCTTAGAAGATATCATCCTCTTTTTGGCCAAAACTCAAACCGAAATGCAGTGACTCCCTGTAAGTAAAGTAGGGTGTCTCACGCGTCTCTTTCCCCAACGTTCCATATCGTTTTTCAGAAGGAGATCTCTTCATGAAACTACGGCCGTTTTCCACCTGGCGTCAAGAAAACAAAGAACTACTCGTTTTCCTGGCCATCGCCTTCGCTCTGCCTTTCCTATGGTTCCTGGTCCCAGCTATTTTCTCCTTGACGGGAAACAGCCTCCACTCCCTGTCCAGTTTCTCTTTGTTTAATGTGCTCTGCCCTGCTGCCGGCGCAATGGTTGTAAGCTTGGTCTATCGAGCAGAAGATCCCCTGTTACCCAGAACCTTTTTTCGGCGTTTTCTGGGTTTGACAGCAATTGTGGGGCTGTGGGCTCTATGCGGACTTTTTCTCCCTGAACATTTTCTGTCTACGGTCACTCCCCTCCTGTACTTTGCTGTCTCTCTTGCCACTATCGTCTTTTATCTGGACGAACCGTCGGACTTACGTGCCGCCTACGGCCTAACTGGCAGGCAATGGACTTTATCCGGTGTTCTGCTGCTTCTGTTTTTGGCGCTACTCGTGGTACGAGCTGTGGCAAACAACCTGATCACAGGTACTCCCCAAGCTGCCTTCACAGCCGTTTCTTTCTCCTCTCTGTTCCTTCTTCTGCCCTCTTTCTTCCTCCAATTTTCCAGTTTCTTTGGAGAAGAGTACGGCTGGCGGACCTATCTTCAGCCGGCATTGCAGACGAAATCGGGGCCAATCCGAGGCGTCTTGCTCTTTGGGGTCCTGTGGGCCCTTTGGCACCTTCCCTCCAGCTTGTCATTTGATCATGATTCCTTGACACAAATTGGTCCTTCCTTTCTGCTTTCTTGTCTCAACTGCATCGCCTTTGGGACCTTTCTGGCTTTCATTTATCTAAAGACCCACAACATATGGTTGGCTATTCTCATACATTTTTGTAACAACAATCTGCCACTTATGCTTCCTCAAGCCGACACATGGATACAAGCCACAGCCTCCACCCTCATTCAGTTGGCCATCTTCCTCCCCTTTTTGTTCTCTAACGTTTTTCGCCGTGCCCCATCCCCCTGACCAAACCAAACCGAAAGGAGTTCCTTCCCAATGCATGCACTACTGTACAAAGATTTCCGCGTGATGTGGAAACAGATGAAAGCCTTTCTTCTCTTAATTGCCATCTTCTGCCTGATCCCCAACCAGGCCCTTAACTTAAGTGCCTTCTTTGTGGTCTACGCCGGACTGATGCTCCCCATGTCCCTGATGTCCTATGATGAGCGGGCCAAGTGGGATACCTTCGCCGCCATGCTGCCCTACGCCAGCCGGGAGATCGTCCTGAGCCGGTATCTGGGTGGCTGGCTGTGCGTGGCCTTGGCAGGCGTGCTGTACGCCATCGGCGGTGCGCTGGCCGCGGGGCAGCCCTTCCCGCCGGCAGAGCGTCTGGTTTCCCTGGGCTGGCTGTTTGCGCTGACCCTGGCGGCTCAGGCCATTCT
>NZ_QQRQ01000002.1 GCF_003425665.1 Evtepia gabavorous | reverse complement strand
CCGCCACGCCGTCAGCGGGCAGGTCCAGCAGGCGGGAGGTCTTCTCCCGAAGACTGATTTTCCGGGGGGCTCGCTCCTGCTCCCAGTCCTCCATCTGACTTCCTCCTCCCCAGTGTGTCGTGTTTCTATGCCTATGCGCCAGCCTCCCCGACCTTGCCTGTCCCCACCAAAAACAGCCGCCTACACACAGCATCCCCCTGGGCCGGCGTTATGCCGGCCCAGGGGGATGCAAAATACTTTCTTTCAGGTTGATTCCGTCAAAGGGTACTGCCATGCGGCCCGCTTCTGACTGCCATGGGGTTTCCCCGCAGGACAAACAGAACACACTGTTCCTCCTGTTCTCCCGCCCACAGTTCTGCTGAGGGCCGTGGGGAAAGCGGCGGGAATTACTCCCCAGCGGGCAGGGTGTACAGATAGCTCACCGGCTTGGTGCTGTCGTCAAAGTTTTTCAGGCTGCCGGTGACAATCAGGTTGTTGTCGTCCTTCCACTTGACCATCACCAGCTCCGGCGCCTTGGCTGCGTCCTTCTCTCCCTCCTGGCCCGCGGTCTGAATGGACATCTCCGGCAGCTCCAGTTTGGACTCCTCCCTGGTGGCCAGGTCCACTAAGGTGACGTTCCAGTCAGTGGAATCGGCGCTGGGAATCCAGGCCACCACCAGCTTGCTGCCATCGGGGCTGAAGAACTGCTGCCAGCTGGTCACCAGGCCGCTTTTGAACTCATAGATGGTGCTCAGCGCACCGTCGGCATAGGTGGCCACGGTAAAGCCGTCCAGATATTCGCCTTCCCGCTCTCCATAGAGAATTTTGTCCCCGTTGATCTCCACCCGGGTGTTGTCCCCCACGGTGAAGTCCTCGGGCAGCGTCCAGTCCTCGGGGATGGGGCCTTTCAGGTCCTCCGCGCCATAGCTCTGCAGGTCGCTCAGCTCCACTTCCTGCTGGGTCCAGGTTCCGCCGGCCAGGGTTCCGCCGCCGCTTCCGCCGCAGGCGCATAAGGCCAGGGCCAGGACCAATGTTAGGGACAGGGCAAGTAATTTCCGTTTCATCATAGTTCCTCCTCAAACGATTCTCGTCAATCATCCATCCGTTTCTCTCACGCTCTTAGCATACCAATCTTTCCAACATCCGTCAATAGATACCAGCATTCTCCAGCCTTCCCGAGCTGGTCCGCGCCGTTCACAGGCTCTCGCCGGACAGAGCCCCATGGATCTGCGCCAGAACGTACGCCTCCAGGTCCTGAGGCTGGAGCACCTGCGCCGCCAGGGCCAGGCCGCCGCCATCCCGGGGATAGCTGACCCCCCTGCGCTGGCCGCCGCCCACCTGGAGCGCCACCACCTGGTAGCTGTCCTCCGTCCGAAAGTGGATGTACATATTGGGCCGGCCCTCCAGGGCCTTATGGGCCGGGCAGAGGGTGTTTTTCTTATGGAGGGTGGCCATGTGGTCCACAATGGCCCGGGCCGTCTGCCGCTCCACCATGGTTTTGGGCTTCCAGCGGACCATGCCATGGGTCCCGCTGTCCACTTGGATATACAGCAGCTCCGTCTGCACCGGGTTCTCCACCAGGGGGGCCGGAATCCATAGCCAGGCCGCCGCCACCAGCAGGGCGGAAAGCGCCAGCATCAGTCCCGGTTCCCACCAGGCCCGCCTGATGTTCCGGATGCCTGTTCGGATTGTCTGTCTCAGCTCCATGAGGCCTCCTCTCCTTTGGGTACTTCCTCTGTCATGGCACGCTTTTCTCCCCCGGCAGGGCCAGCCTCTGCCGGACGGTCTCCACCACCCAGCGCAGCAGCAGGACCAGCGCGGTCTCCCCCACCCCGGGGCCAATCCACAGGGCCGCCGTGGCGCCGCCGCCCTTCCAGAAGGAGAGAATTTCCTGCAGGCTGACGCCGCCCCAGCGGAACCACTGCCAGCTCAGCATCCCCACCAGGGCATAGAGGGGGAAGAAGCAGAGGATGCCCAGCACCTCGCTGAGCACAATGCCCCGCAGGGCCTGCCACAGCGGCTTTTTCCACGTCAGCAGCAGCGCAAACAGCGGAACCGAATAGAGCAGAACCGCCACAGCAATCCATTCTTTCACAGAAAAAGCCCCCCTTCGCTTTCCCACCCTTCCCGATCAGCCCTGTGTTCTTCCCATTTTATCCAAGGTCTATTGAGAGGATGTGAAAAAAGTCTTAAGAAAATCTTATGTTTCCTCCGGGATTGTCCCACAGAAAAACGCCCTTTATTATATAAACGTCTGAGCCTGTCCTTTTTTGACACATTTTTTAATTTTTTTAAGTTTTATAGTTTCTAAACCGGCAGATTCGCTCTTTTTCCGCAAAAAAAGAGCGCGGACACCGGTCCGCGCTCTCTGTCTGGGTCTCAAAGCTGGAAGTTGTAATGGGAGGGCCGTGCCTCAATGGGATCATAGTGGGCCCGCTTGATCACCGCCCGGTACGCCGGACGCATGATCCGATGACAGGTGACCACCTCTTCAATCCGGTTGGCGCACCAGCCGGCAATCCGGGCGGAGGCGAAGAGGGGGGTAAACACATCCTCAGGGATGCCCAGCATGGTGTAGACCAGGCCGGAGTACATATCCACATTGGCACACATGGGAATCTCCGAGCCCGTCTTGGCCTGGATCATGGGAATGCCCATCTCCTCAATCTTCTCCAGCAGCTGGAAGTCCTCAGCGTAGCCCTTGATCTCCGCCATGTGCTTGGCGTACTTTTTCAGCAGCACCGCCCGGGGGTCGGAGATGGTGTAGACCGCGTGGCCCAGGCCGTAGATCTTGCCGGAGTGGTCCCCCGCCTCCTTATTCAGGAGCTTGGCCAGGTAATCCCGGATGGAGCCGTCGTCCTTGGGGTTCACATTCTCTTTGACATACCGGAACATCTCCATGACCTTGGCGTTGGCGCCGCCGTGGAGAGGACCCTTCAGGGACCCCACCGCCCCGGCGATGGCGCTGTAAGTATCCGTCCCGCTGGAGGACAGGGCCCGGCAGACAAAGGTGGAGTTGTTGCCGCCGCCGTGCTCTGCGTGGACCATGAGCATCATGTCCAGCAGGTGGGCCTCTTCCTCCGTGTACTTGGTGTTGGGGCGGATCATCCGCAGAAAGTTCTCCGCCGTGGACAGCCCCTCCATGGGGAAGTGGATGTGGAGAGAGCCCCCTTCAAAGTAATGGCGCTTCACCGAGTAGGCGTTGGCCACGATGCTGGGGAAGGCCCCCACCAGCTTCACCGACTGGAGCAGGATATTGTCCAAGGAGGTGTCGTCCGGGTTTTCATCATAGGAGTAGAGGGACAGCACGCTCCGGGCCAGCTTGTTCATGATATTCCGGCTGGGATTTTTCATAATCATGTCCTCGGTGAAGCCGTTGGGCAGCTTCCGCGCCCGGTTCATGATCTCATTGAAACGGTCCAGTTCCCCCCGGGAGGGCAGATAGCCCATGAGCAGCAGATAGGCCACCTCTTCAAAGCCAAAGGTCCCCGCCTGCCGGTGGGCCTCCACGATCTCATTGAGCTCAATGCCCCGGTAATACAGCTGGCCGGGTACCGGAATGCGGACACCGTCCTCAATCATGTACCCCAGCACCGAACCCACCCGGGTGACGCCGATGGGCACGCCGGTTCCGTCGCTGTTTCTCAGGCCCCGCTTGATGTCCCCTCGGTAGAGCTCTTCCCCGATGTGGTATTCCTGTTCAATGCGGTGGCTCAGGGAACCTGTGTATTGTTCCAGGATCCCGGTCCCATTCTTCTCCATAGCATGGTTCCCCTTTCCTCGGCGGTGTCAATTTCCCAGTTTTTCCTGGGTTTTCTCTTTGGTTTTCTGGCTGCCTTTGTTCTGTTTATTATACCGCGCCCGCCCCTCTCATGCAAGAAAAAATTCCTTCCCGTCATTTCTTTTGGAAAATTTGCTCGATATTTCGCACTTTTCCCTGCATTTTAGTTCACCCTGCAAGAAGTTCAAAAGTTGATTCTTTTTCCTTTGCTTCCCGGTCGGATTGTGCTATACTTGTATGTACCCATATTAATATAAAAAACCTGGCAATATGGGGCCCAGAATACTTTCCCAGGAAGGGTGTCGATACGATATGATTACATTACAGTCCGCCGGCGTCCGCTGGCAGAAGGGGACCCCGGTCCCCGCCTCCGTGGCCTCTCCCGCTGACCGGGAGAAGACCATGGCCTATCAGATTTTCCGCCGCCACAACCAGCGGGAGGAGGCCGGTCAGCTCCACCTGAAGTTTGACAGCCTCATCTCCCACGACATCACCTACGTGGGCATCATCCAGACCGCCAAGGCCAGCGGCCTGAAGGAGTTCCCCGTCCCCTACGTGATGACCAACTGCCACAACAGCCTGTGCGCCGTGGGGGGCACCATCAACGAGGACGACCATGTCTTCGGCCTGTCCGCCGCCATCAAGTATGGCGGCAACTTCGTCCCCGCCAACCAGGCGGTCATCCACCAGTACGCCCGGGAGATGATGTCCGGCTGCGGGCGGATGATCCTGGGGTCCGACAGCCACACCCGCTACGGCGCCATCGGCACCATGGGGGTGGGCGAGGGCGGCCCGGAGATCGTCAAGCAGCTGCTGAAAAACACCTATGACATCGCCTCCCCCCAGGTGGTGCTGGTCTACCTCACCGGCTCCCCCGCCCAGGGGGTGGGCCCCCACGACGTGGCCATCGCCCTCTGCGGCGCCGTGTATAAAAACGGCTTTGTGAAGAACAAGGTCCTGGAGTTCGCCGGCCCCGGCATCGCGGGCCTGCCCATGGACTACCGCATCGGCATCGACGTGATGACCACCGAAACCGCCTGCCTGTCCTCCATCTGGGAAACCGACGGCGCGGTGGAGGAGTACCTGGCCATCCACGGCCGGCCCGAGGCCTATGAGGCCCTCCATCCCCAGGAGGGCGCCTATTATGACAGCATGATCACCATTGATCTGTCCAAGGTGGAGCCCATGGCCGCCCTCCCCTTCCACCCCGCCGAGGCCTATCCCATCCGGGAGCTCATGGCCAACCCCGGCGACATCTTCCGGGAGGTGGAAAAGCGGGCCGCCGAGCAGTTCGGGGGCAAGGTCAACCTCTCCCTCACCGACAAGCTGGTGGACGGCAAGGTCGTGGTGGACCAGGGGATCATCGCCGGCTGTGCCGGGGGGATGTACGACAACATCGCTGAGGCCGCCGCCATTTTGGACGGCCACGACGTGGGCAGCGGCTACTTCTCCCTGTCCATCTATCCCCCCTCCGTGCCGGTGAACCTGGAGCTCATCCAGAACGGGGTACAGCAGTCCCTGCTCCAGGCGGGGGCTCTCTTCAAGCCCTGCTTCTGCGGCCCCTGTTTCGGCGCCGGGGACGTACCCGCCAACAACGGCCTGTCCATCCGCCACACCACCCGGAACTTCCCCAATCGGGAGGGCTCCAAGCCCGGCGATGGCCAGCTGTCCGGGGTGGTCCTCATGGACGCCCGGTCCATTGCCGCCACCGCCCGGAACCACGGGGTGCTCACCCCCGCCACAGAAGCGGACTACGTCCCGCCCAAGCAGGGCAAGCGGACCTTTGACACCCAGGTGTATGACCGCCGGGTCTACTTCGGCTTCGGCCACCCCCAGCCTGAGGCAGCGCTGAAGTTCGGCCCCAACATCGCGGAATGGCCCCCCATCCCGGCTCTGGCGGACAACCTGCTCATGCAGGTGGCCTCCGTCCTCCGGGACCCGGTGACCACCACCGACGAGCTCATCCCCTCCGGGGAGACCTCCTCCTACCGGTCCAACCCCATGAAGCTGGCCTCCTTCGCCCTGTCCCGCCGGGACCCTGACTACGTCCCCCGCGCCCTGGACACCCAGGCTCTGGAGACCGCCCGGCAGGCCGGTTCCCTGCCCGCCCAGGTCCAGGAAGCCCTGGAGAAGCTGGGACAGGGATCGCTGGCCCCCGCCGCTTTCCAGATCGGCTCGGTGATCTTTGCCAACAAGCCCGGCGACGGCTCGGCCCGGGAACAGGCCGCCTCCTGCCAGCGGGTGCTGGGGGGCTGCGCCAACATCTGCTATGAGTTTGCCACCAAGCGGTACCGCTCCAACTGCGTCAACTGGGGCATGCTCCCCTTCACCCTGGCCGAGGGAGACGCGTTCACCTGCCAGCCCGGGGACTTTATCTATGTCCCCGATGTAAAGGCCAAGGTGCTGGCGGGGGATGATACCTTCCCCGCCCTGGCCCTCTCCGGCGGCACCGTCACCCCCCTCACCCTCTATTTGAAGAATACCACCGGGGAGGAACGGGAGCTCCTGCTCACCGGCTGCCTGATGAACCACTACGCCGCCCAGAACCAGGGCTGAGGAGGAAGCCATGGAGAAAATCAAGATGCAAAACCCCATCGTGGAGATTGATGGGGACGAGATGACCCGGATTCTCTGGGCCATGATCAAGGAGGAGCTCATCCTCCCCTTTGTGGACCTGAACACCGAATATTACGATCTGTGTCTGCCCAACCGGGACGCCACCGACGACCAGGTCACCGTCCAGGCGGCCGAGGCCATCAAACACTGGCACGTGGGGGTGAAATGCGCCACCATCACCCCCAACCTTCAGCGGATGGAGGAGTATCACCTGAAAAAGATGTGGAAGTCCCCCAACGCCACCATCCGGGCGGCCCTGGACGGCACGGTCTTTCGTGCCCCCATCCTCATCTCTAAGGTGAAGCCTGTGGTCTCCTGCTGGAAAAAGCCCATTACCATCGCCCGCCACGCCTACGGCGACATCTACAAGGCCGTGGAGTATCGGGTCCCCGGCCCTGGCAAGGCGGAGATGGTCTTCACCGACGAGGGCGGCAAGGAGCTCTCCCGTCAGACCATCTTTGACTTCAAAGGCCCCGGCGTCCTCCAGGGGATGCACAACCGGGACGACTCCATCCTCTCCTTCGCCCGGTGCTGCTTCACCTATGCCCTGGAGGTGGGCCAGGACGTGTGGTTCTCCTCCAAGGATACCATCTCCAAGGACTACGACCAGACCTTCAAGCTCCTGTTCCAGAAGGTCTATGAGGAGGAGTTCCAGGACAAGTTCCAGGCCGCGGGCCTTCACTACCGTTACGCCCTCATCGACGACGTGGCCGCCAAGGTCATCCGGTCCGAGGGGGGAATGATCTGGGCCTGCAAGAACTACGACGGCGACGTGATGAGCGACCTCATCGCCGCCGCCTCCGGCTCCCTGCCCATGATGACCAGTGTGCTGGTGAGCCCTGACGGCAACTTCGAGTATGAGGCCGCCCACGGCACCATCACCGACCATTACCGCCGGCACCAGAAGGGAGAGGCCCTGTCCTCCAACCCCCTGGCCACCATCGCCGCCTGGGCCGGCGCCCTGAAAAAGCGGGGTGAGTTGGATGGCAACGCCGCCCTGGTCCGCTACGCCGACTGCCTGGGGCAGGCCGGCCTGGACGTGTTCGAGGAGGGCTACCTCTCCGAGGACCTGGCCAGCCTGTGCGACCCCAAGGAGCTCAAAGAGATGCCGGAGAACGGCAAACTCATGAAGCTCATCCGCGCCCGGCTGGAGACCCTCCTGGCCTGAGAAACCCACAAAACACGACAGCAGCCGTCCGGCTCATGCCGGATGGCTGCTGTTTTCCTTTCAGGTACGTTTTTCCCTCCCGGCCGGCGGACATCAGAAATACAGCAGCCGGTTGGCCTGCCGCCGCAGCTCTGCCCGGAAATCCGGGTGGGCCACGGCGATGAGGTTTTCCACCCGCTGGCGCACTGTGCGCTGGCGGAGCTTGGCCACGCCGTACTCCGTGACCACCAGATCGGTTAAATTGCGGGAAACGGAGACAATGGCCCCCGGGTCCAGGGTGGGGACGATCCGGGAGAGGGTCCCCTGCTTGGTGGTGGCCGTCTGGGCCAGGATGGCCCGGCCGCCCTTGGCATGGTAGGCCCCCCAGGCAAAGTCCGTGGCCCCCCCGGTGCCTGAGTGCTGGTAGGGGCCGATGGACTCGGCGCACACCTGGCCGGTGAGGTCAATCTGCAGGGAGGCGTTCACCGAAACCACATTGTCGTTCCGGGCGATCACATAGGGGTCATTGGTGTACCGGCTGCGACGGACCGTCAGGCGGGGATGCTGGTCCACAAAATCATAGAGGAAATGGTCCCCGGAGATAAAAGAACCCACCGTAATGCCCCGGTCGATGGTTTTACACCGGTTGGTCACCGCCCCGCAGGCCATCAGGTGGGCCATGGCAGTGCCGATCTGCTCTGTGTGGATGCCCAGATCATGCTTCTCCATCAGGTGAAAGCCAATGGCGTTGGGGATGCCCCCGAATCCCAGCTGGATACAGTCCCCGTCCCTCATCAGGTCGGAGACATAGCCGGCAATGGTCTCCTCCCTCTCCCCGATGGGCGGGTCCTGGAGCTGGAAGATGGGCTCATCCACCTCATACACCACATCCGCCATAGAGATCGGCAGGGCACTCTCCCCCCAGACCATAGGGGCCCGGGCATTGACCTCAAAAATAATCTTGTCCGCCCGGTAGACGTGCTCCAAGGTCATAATCAGGTCGCAGCTCAGGTGGACATAGCCGTGCCGGTCCATGGGGGAGACCTGGGCCACAAAGACGTTGGGGGGCAGGCACCGCCGGACCTCCTGCCCATAGTTGTGCTGGTTCACCGGGAAATAGGAGTACAGCCCGCTCCCCCGGGCGGCCACGGACCACCGGTCAAAGAAAAAGGTATGGTGGCGAAAGCGCCCCGCCAGCGCCGGGTCCCGGGTCACAGGGTAGTCGTACCGGCTGATGGTGTTCCAGCAGTCAATCCCCTTCTCCAGCCGGGGGGCGATGGTGTGCAGGTGTTCCAGGAACACCTTGGGCTCACTGCCGTGGGTGGACCAGGTCAGGCAGTCCCCGTCGTCGATCCAGTCCAGGGCATCCTGGACCGTGCCCAGGCGCTCTCGGTAGAGGGCCCCGGGAGACTTGCCCCGATACGCGCCCCGGAGATAGGCCTTCTGCCACTTGTTCATGGTCCCTTCCCCTCCTCCACCGGATCAATGACCTTCATGTAGTGCAGGCAGGTGAGCACCGTCTCCCCTCGCTGGTTGGTCATGACGCACTGGCCGGTGGTTTTCCGGCGGGCCTCGTTGACCTCGGTGATCCAATAGGTGGCGGTGATGGTGTCCCCGAAAAAGACGGGCTTCAGGAATTTCACCTGGTCATATCCCATGGCCAGAATGTCATGGCCGCTGTCCACCCCCGCCATGCCGCTGACGGTGGAGCACAGGCTGAAGGTGAGGCAGCCGTGGACCAGGCGGGTCCCATAGGGCATCCGTTTGCAGTACTCCTCGTTCACATGGGCGGGGAACAAATCTCCAATGATCCCGGCAAAGAGGTACACATCACTCTCGGCAAAGGTCTTGGTGAGGGTGAACTTTTTTCCGATTTCAAAATGCAGGCTTCCCATGCCGCAGGCCTCCCTTTCCTCCCCCAGATGATTTTCCTTGCGGGCCGGGGGGTTCTGTGATAGTATCATAGCATCCATTTGGAAAAATCACATCGGATAATTTCCCAATATTCTGGTACTTTTTCACAAAGGAGACCGCTATGCAAGTCACGGAAATCCTGACGGACCACACCCTGATGGCCCTGGAGCTCCGGGGGGCGCCGGAATACCCCATTCGGTTTTACCTGGACATCATGGACCAGTTTGACCGGGCCGGCATCCACTGGCACTGGCATCCGGAGCTGGAGTTCAACGTCATCACCCGGGGCACCATGGAGTACTACGTGGAAAACGAGCACCACACCCTCACCGCCGGCCAGGGCATCTTCAAAAACGCCAACATCCTCCACATGGCCCAGCCCGCCTCCCACACCCCGGACGCGGAGATGTTCTCGGTCATCATGGACGCCGCCTTCCTGGCGCCGCCTCAGAGCGTCATTTACCAAAAATACGTGGCCCCCTTCCTGGGCAGCCAGGGGCTCCGCAGCCTGTGCCTCTCCCCTCAGGTCCCCTGGCAGCGGCAAATGCTGGACCTGCTCCGCCAGTCCTACGCCCTGAGCCAGACGGAGACGGGGGCCTATGAGCTGCACATCCACCGCCTGATGTGCCAGGTGTGGCAGGCCATCGCCGAGCACGCTCAGCAGCTTCCCCGCCACGACCTCACCGCCGCCCAGCGCACGGACCAGGTCCGGGCCAAGCAGATGATCGCCTTCCTCCAGACCCACTTTCGGGAAAAGCTCACCCTGGACCAAGTGGCCCAGGCGGCCAGCGTCAGCCGGAACACCTGCCTGAGCTGCTTCCGCCGGGTCCTGGGCCTGTCTCCCATGGAATACCTCACCCAGCGCCGGCTGGAGTACGCCCTGCACCTGCTGCTCACCTCTGATCTCCCGGTGGCCCAGGTGGCGGAGGCCTGCGGCTTTGGCGACGCCAGCTACTTCGGCAAACGCTTTCGAAAGCAGATGGGACTCACCCCCTCTCAGTACCGGCACCGGCATCCCGCCACCCGGCAGCCTTTCCCCGCCAACGGAGACCTGTAACAGAAGGCGTCTCTCCCTGCAAGAAACCGCCTGCGGAAGGCTCCGCAGGCGGTTTCTTCTTATTATTCCGTTGTTTTCCGCAAGTCCGCGCCCGTGAGATACTGATGCATGGGCCGGAAGAGGAGGGCAAAGATCACCAGGCACAGCAGGGTGTCGATGAGCATGTAAAAGCCGTTGTACAGCAGGGAGTACAGCCAGGGAGAGGTCATGGTCATTCCAAAAAAGGCATCGGGCATGTACATGGCCCAGACCGTGGCGCCCACCACCCAGTGGACCACAAACCGGGCCGCGCCCCCCAGGACCGTCCCCAGGAAAATCCCCTTTTCCCTGCCTCTTCCCAGGCCCGCCAGGCCCAGCACGGTAAAGGCCACCAGGTAATCCCCCAGAATGGACTGCCAGCTGATGGCAAAGCCCCCGTCAAACATCACCTGAAGCAGGCCGTAGGCAAAGCCCGCCACCAGCCCCCAACGGGTCCCCCAGCGCACGGCAAAGAGAAAAATGGGCAGCATCCCCAAAGTGATGGACCCGCCCCAGGGCATCTCCCACAGCTTGAGCATACTGAGAATCTGGGCCAGAGCCACCAAAATGGCCCCTTCACAAAGCATTTGCAGTTTTCGATTACGCATTCCTTCATTCCTCCTGTTGGTTGGTGAGGAAGCCACAAAAAAAGCCCCCCAAGCACCATGCCTGGAAGGGTCCTTCTGAGGGGTTCCTACGCCGGCATTATCCGGATCAGGTTCCTGGGTCAGGGCGGCATTACGCCCTTTCTCAGCCGGCATGCGCCAGCTCCCCATTCAATTGTTCTTTTATTATAGTCCACAGCCAGCAGCGTTGTCAAGGGTAACGTCCCAGTCCATGGAGCCCCACACAAAAAGCGGTGCGTTCTATCTGAACGCACCGCTCTTGGAGCTACTGGCCGGACTCGAACCGGCGACCTATTGATTACGAATCAATTGCGCTACCAACTACGCTACAGTAGCAAATGGTAGAAATTATTTTATCACAGAAGTCCCCTTTCGTCAACCCCTTTTTGCTATACCAGTTGTATACCAGGGCGGAATCCCCATTTTCCAAGGATTCCGCCCCTTCTTTTTCTGAAAACGGCAAAAAATTCTACAAAGAGTTATGCACACTTTCCACCGACTTTTCCACAGGGCTGGGGAAAACCGGGGCTGTCCCCGTCCCATAAGGCCGGGAAATTTCTCGGTTGGCATAGGCGTTTAAGTCCGTGCCGGCCCGGGTCCCCGCCAGATATTCATAATAGCCCTGGCTGCCAATCATGCTGCCGTTGTCCCCGCAGAGCTTCAACGGCGGGAGATACAGGGTACAGCCCGCAGCCTGGCAGGCCTGCTCCAAATCCCGGCGGATACGGGAGTTGGCGGCCACGCCGCCCACCACCGCCACCTTGCCGTAGCCCTTCGCCTGGGCTGCGGCCATGGTCCGGGGAACCAGCTCCTCACTCACTGCGGCGGAAAAGGAGGCCGCCAAATCCGCCACAGGCAGTTCCTCCCCTTTTTGCTGGGCATTGTGGATCAGGTTCAGCATGGCGGTCTTTAGACCGGAAAAGGACATGTCCAGGGGGGCGTCCTGTATGTGCACCCGTGGCAAGGAAAAGGCCTTGTCATTGCCTCCCTGGGCCGCCCGGTCCAAGGGGGCTCCGCCGGGGTAGCCCAGGCCCATCACCCGGGCGATTTTGTCAAAGCACTCCCCCGCTGCATCGTCCCGGGTGGCGCCTAAAATTTCCATCTCCGTGTACCCTTTCACATCCACCAGCAGAGAGGTGCCCCCAGACACGCACAGGCAGACAAAGGGGGGCTCCAGGTCGGGGTGGGCCAGGTAATTGGCTGCGATGTGTCCCCGCACATGGTGCACCGGGATGAGGGGAACCCCCAGGGCATAGGCCACCGACTTGGCAAAGCTCACCCCCACCAGCACCGCGCCAATGAGGCCCGGGGCGTAGGTCACCGCCACCGCGTCGATGTCTCCCCGGCTCAGCCCCGCCTGCTCCAGGGCCTGGTCCGCCAGCTGGGCAATCACCTCAATGTGCTTCCGGGAGGCAATCTCCGGCACCACCCCGCCATAGATCCGGTGCATCTCCACCGAGGAGGCGATGCAGTCGGCCAGCACGGTCCGACCGTCCCGCACCAGGGCCACCGCGGTCTCATCACAGGAGGATTCCACTGCCAAAATAATCATTGCTCTCGTCCTTTCTCATCCTCTTCCAGCCCCGGCAGCCCCCTCTGCTCCGCCCAGGACTCCTTGGGCTGGAGGGGGGCATCCGGGTCCCGGGGGATCTGAATAAACCGCCGGTAGGCCCACCCGGGAAACTGACTGCCGTACAGCGCCTGGTGGGCCGCCATGGTCGCCTCCTCGCTCCCCTTTCCGTTGGGGGAGCACAGGCACACCCGGTAATGCACGCCGAAGAGCATGCAGTCATACCGCAAAAAGGTATAGCCATTCCGGCGGTAAAAGTTCATGCGCCGCTGGCGTATGCCATCACTTTGGCCCCCTTCCGGGGCCTCGGACTCCACGATGATCCCATCCCAAGACCGAAACTTCTCCCGCAGCAGCCGGAGGAGCTCCGCCCCCAGGCCGCCGTTCCGGCGGGCGGCGGTCACCCCCAAGTAGTCAATCAGGACATACTTTCTCTGGGGGGCCTCCCACAGCAGGGCGTATCCCACCAGCGTCTCCCCCTCCCAGGCCCCCACGGGGTGATAGACCCCGGCCCGGTAGAGCTTTTTCATGGCGGCAAAGGGCTTCAATTCCTCCGGCGGAAAGGCCTCCCGCAGCTCATGCCGGTGGAGGTGGTGGAGCTCCTGCAGGGTCAAATCCCGCAGGGTCATCGGACGAACGTCCGGGTCAGCAAAAGGGCGTCCTCTGTGGGATCTTGGTAATAGTCCTTTCGCCGTCCCGCCTCCTGAAAGCCATGCTTGCAATACAGGGCCACCGCCGCCTGGTTGGAGGGCCGGACCTCCAAGGTCAGAAAGGCCAGGTGGGCCTGCCCAAAGCGGCAAAACACATCCAGCAGCCGGTCTCCAATCCCCTGCCGGCGGCAGGATGGACGCACCGCCACATTGTCAATATATCCCTCATCCAGCACCACATGGAGGCCGGCGTATCCCAACACCTCCCCCTCCGCCCCCTCGGCCACAATGAACGAAGCCGTGGGGTTGAAGAGCTCTTCCTCCAACATGGTCTCATTCCAGGGTGTAGAGAAGCACAGGCGCTCCAGCTCCGCCACCCCGGACAGATGGGAACGGTCCATCGGGACCAGCTGATATTCCATCGTATCGTTTCCTCCCAATCTTCGCCTCCCCCACACTTGGGAGAGGACCGGTGTTCCTTCCTCGGCTCAGCCCTTGGCCTGGGCCCAGCTGTGGCCCGCGCCAGCCTCAGCCACCAGGGGGACGGAAAATTGGCCGGCCCCCTCCATTTCCTGGGTCAGCAGGGCCTTCACTTGCTCTGTCTCCTCCTGGGGACACTCCACAATCAGTTCGTCGTGGACCTGGAGAACCAGCCGGGCCCGCAGGCCCTCCGCCTTCAGCCGGGCAGCCACCCGGATCATGGCCAGCTTCATCACATCCGCCGCCGTCCCCTGGATGGGCATGTTCAGGGCCACCCGCTCCCCAAAGGACCGCAGATTGTAGTTGGAGGACTTCAGCTCCGGCAGCCACCGGCGGCGGCCCAGGAGGGTGGCCACGTAACCAGCCTTCTTGGCCTGCTCCTTGACCCGGTCCATATAGGCCCGCACCCCGGAGAAGGTCTCCAGATACTTTTCCATATAGTCGCTGGCCTCCTGGCGGCTCACCCCGATGTCCTGGGCCAGGGAGAACCCGGAGATCCCATAGACGATGCCAAAGTTCACCGCCTTGGCCCGGCGGCGTAGCTCCCCAGTGATCTCCTCCACCGGCAGACCAAAGACCTGAGAGGCCGTGCGGGCGTGGATATCCTCCCCGGAGCGGAAGCTCTCAATCATCTTCTCATCCCCCGCCATGTGGGCCAGGAGGCGGAGCTCAATCTGGGAGTAATCCGCATCCACCAAAACCCATCCCGGCCGGGCAATGAACATCTTCCGAATCTGCGCCCCCAGCTCGGTGCGCACAGGGATGTTCTGGAGGTTGGGTTCCGTGGAGGACAGCCGTCCGGTGGCGGTGACGGTGTTTTGAAAGCAGGTGTGAATCCGCCCGTCCCCGGCAATGACCTTGGACAGCCCTTCCACATAGGTGGAGTTGAGCTTGGTCAGTTGGCGGTACTCCAGAATCAAGTCGATAATGGGGTGATGGGGGCGGAGTTTCTCCAGCACCTCGGCGCTGGTGGAGTACCCTGTCTTGGTCTTTTTCACCGGGGGCAAGCCCAGCTGCTCAAAGAGAACCCGGCCCAGCTGCTGGGTGGAGTTCAGATTAAATTCCTCCCCCGCCTGGGCCCAAATCTCCTCCTGGAGGGCGGCAATGCCGGCGGTGAGCCCCGCCCCAAACTGGGCCAGGGCCTGCTCGTCCACCAGCATCCCCGCCTGCTCCATCTCCGCCAGCACCGGACACAGGGGGAGCTCAATGTCCTCATACACCTTCGTCAGTCCAAACGCCGCCAGCTTCTCCGGAAGCAGCGCATACAGGGCAAACAGCAGGGCGGCATGGCTGGCCATGACCTGCCCGGCCGCCTGGGCCCCCGCCGCGTCCTTCCAGACCTTCGCCCCCAGATATTCCTTGGCAGGGGGTAAGGTTTTCTGGAAATACTGGGCGCCCAACTTGTCCAGCTCATAGCTTCCGTCGGTGGGGGCCAGGAGATAGGCCGCGATGGCCCCGTCAAACACAAAGCCCTGGGCCTGCCACCCCCGGTCCAGCCCCCGGCTCATCACATCTTTTATATGGTAGCCCAGCTTAACAATCTCCGGGCAGAAGAATTCCCGCAAAAAAGAACCGTACGTAGGCAGGGTCTCCTCCCGAAACAGCGCCGCCTGTTCCCCCTGGTCCCAGCACACCACCAGAGCGGACAGGTCCGGCAGCGTCAGCACCGCCACCGTCTGTCCCCGCCACTGGGCCAGCAGGTCCCGCCAGCGGGCCTCCTCGGTCACCTGCTCCACGGTCTCCGCCTGGCGGACCGCCGCCTGGGAACCCTGCACGGCCTCTTCCTGGTCCAGCCCCATCTGCTCCATCAGCTTCTGAAAACCCAGGCGGAGAAAGAGCTCCCGCAGCAGCCCCCTGTTCGCCGGCCGGCGCAGCGCCTGTTCGGGGACAAAATCCAGGGGCGCATCGCAGCGGATGGTGCACAGGTCGTAGGACTGAAAGGCGCTCTGCTTGCCCGCCTCCAGCTTCTTTTTCACCCCGGGCTTGGCCTCCAGGGTGCCCGCCTCCAGACGGGCATATATCTCTGTTAGGGTGCCGTTTTCATGGAGCAGGGTCAGAGCGGTTTTCTCCCCCACCCCCGGAACCCCGGGGACGTTGTCCGAGGAATCTCCCATCAGGGCCTTCAGGTCCACCATCTGGGCCGGGGCAAAGCCGTAGGCCGCCCGAAACGCGCCGGGGTCCATCTCCTGGGTGGTGGTCTTTCCCATGCGGGTGGTAACCAGTTCCACGTAGGTATGGTCCGTGACCAACTGCAGGGAGTCCTTGTCCCCCGTGGCCACCCGGCAGTCCCAACCAGCGGCCTCGCACCGGCGGGAGATGGTGCCGATCAGGTCATCCGCCTCCCAGCCGGCCAGCTCATAGCAGGGGATGTTCATGGCATCCAGCACCTCTTTCAGCACCGGCATCTGCACCGCCAGCTCCTCGGGCATTCCCTTCCGCTGGGCCTTGTAGTCTGCGTAGGCCAGGTGCCGGAAGGTGGGCTCCTTCCGGTCAAAGGTCACACACACCCCGTCAGGGTCCACTTCTTCCTCCATCCGCCGCAGGATATTCAAAAATCCAAAAATGGCATGGGTGGGAAACCCCTCCCTGTTGTTCAGGGGGTGCATTCCAAAAAAGGCCCGGTTCACAATGGAATTCCCGTCAATCACCAGCAGTTTCATCCCGTCACATCCTTTGCCGCGGGGTACTGCCCCGCTGAATCAGCAGCATCGCATACTAAAGTATTGTACCAACCTTTCCCCAAAAAATCAACGCCTCTCCCCGGGGAAAGAAAAACCGTGTCCCAAGCCGGGCACACGGTTTTCCATGCAACGGTTTCATGATTGGGCCGCTTTCCATGCGTCCCGATTCTGCTTGGCGCCCTGGAGGTAGAGGATGGACAGCACCAGTCCCACCACACTGTACGCCGCACCGGTGGGGCCGGACACGGCCACATTGACCACCAGCCCGATCACCACCAGCACCAGCACAATCACCCCAAGCACAAAGTTGGCCCCGCAGTTCTCCGGCCGGCCGCAGTTTCGGATGCCCAGGATGCCGATCACCAGGTAGAACACCCCACTGACCGCGCCGAGGACGCTGAACACGCCGGCCGCGGCCCCCAGGACCAGACCCACATCGTTATCACTGGCAAGCAGCAGGCCGCCGGCCCCCAAAATAAGCAAGGACCCCAAAATGGACAGGGCACCCAGAACGGTATAGATAATGCCTGTCACCTTCAATTTTCCCCTGCCGGGTGCATTGTTTTCCATCATGCGTTTCTCCTTTTTCTCTGAAAGCCCAAATCACGCTTTCTTTGTTGTCCATTCAGAATACGTTATCCATCCTCTTTTGTCAACAGGCCTTCGGCTCCCTTCTCCCCCCGCTCTTCCACAATCAAAACCGGTGGCTCCTTCCAAAAATGCTGGGGCGACTCAGCCCGCTCTGTCTTTACCTGCAGGGAGCCGCTGTGCTATCATGGACCCGGTGATAATTATGGAACTGCGTAAACTTGTCTGCTTCCTGCAGATCTGCACCTGCGACAGCCTGTCCCAAGCCGGGAGAAGGTTATACATGAGCCAGCAAGGGGTCAGCCGCCTTGTCCACAGTCTGGAAACAGAACTGGGCGTTCCCCTTTTCTATCGGGGGGCCCAGGGCATCAAGCTGACGGAAGAGGGGAAGCTTCTGAAAAAACATGCAGAACCCCTCTGTCGGGAGTACCAGCTTCTGTTGGAAGAGATTGAGGCGGGCAGACAGGCCGGAAAACCCCTGCGTCTGGGAATTACCTCCGGCATTCTCTTTGCCGCCCAGGACGGTTTGACCAGTCTGGAGCAGCAAAACATCACGCTGATTGACACCTATGACGATCTCTGCGACGAAATGGTGCTGGAGGGCAGCGTCTCCATGGGCATCGGTGTGGAGCCGGTGGACCATACCCGCTTTGAGGTCACCCCTCTGGCCCGGTATCCCCTGTATCTGATCTGCCGGCAGGACCATCCGTTGGCCTGCCGCGCTCAGGTCACCTTTGATGATCTGGCTGGCCAGCACCTGTACCTTCTGGGGCAGCACTACAAGGCCACCCCCAGGCTGCGGCAGATTTTGGCCAGCCGTCGCATTCCCAACCTGACCCTTCACGAGACGGGCTATATGATGAACATATACCGGCGCTGCCAACAGACAGGCTGCGTGGGGCTGGCAGTGCAGTACCCCAACTCCGTCACTGCACAGTTTGACTGCACTGCCATCCCCCTCCGGGAGGACTTTTTCTGGGAGCCCTGCTTGCTCCGCAAAAAAGGGCTCCCTCTCTCCCCTGAGGAAGCAATGCTGAAACGCCAGATTTTATCCTTGTTCCCCTGACCAAACAACGAAGGAAGATGTCCTCATGAACCTGCACCGCAGCGAGATTTCCCGCCGTTGGGCCGCCATCCTGGCTCGTCTGAAAGAGACCCGGCATATCATCGCACTCTCTGTCTTTTTGATCCTGTCCATGTGGTATCTGTTTGGGGCTGTCAACATTACGATCCCCACTGTGATCTCCCTCTTGTATATTTTCAAATACCAGCAGGCCTTTCGCCTGAGAGACGTACTGCGGATCAGCCTGCGGATGACTGTCCTCTGTGGCGCGGCAATAGTCTGCTGGGTGAATCTGCCCCTCTGTATCCTGGGCAACCTGGCGGTTCCTCTCGGTCTTGTCTACTCCCTCAGCGACCGGTTTACTCCCAAGGCCTACTATATCTACGTCATGGAATTCGTCTTTTTAGAGATGCTGCCTGTTTCCGGCTCCGCCATCCTCACCCGGTTTTTCGCTCTGTTCTACGGCCTTTTGGTTTTCGCTGCGGCCTTCTACTGCTATGCCAGGCGGGCCAAACGGCGGCGCCACTATGGCACAGTACGAAAGGGAATGAAAACCCTGGCCACCCAGCTGGAAAACCGGGCGCTGGGGACCCCTGACGACGGCTTAGCCCAGACACTGGCCACCCTCTGCGCCCATATGAGCCACGTGGTCTACACCTCCCGGAATACCCGGTTCCTGGCCACAGGATATGGAAAAATCAATTACCTGTTTCTCCTTTTCTTCCAGCGAATGGCCTATTGCCTCGCCCACTTTTTCCCCGCCGGACAGACGCTGGCTCCCCAGGACGCCTCCTACCTTCGCCAGCTGAGCTGTCTGCTTGCCGCTTTGGAGACCAAGCTGGACCCGCCGCACAGCCAGCAGCTCCTCCGCAGGCTCCAGTTTCTTCAGGACACCTGCGCCCTTTCCTCCCCCGCCGGAACGGAGGCCATGGCAGAGGCGCTCGCCCTTCTGGTTGATGCCTTGGAGGAGATGGCGCACACCCCCATGGACCAGGCCATGACCCACTGGCCCCTGCTGTCTGAGGAACGGAAAACTCTGGACGGTCTTTTCCAATTCCACCGCTTTCAAAGCCGGTTCGCCATTCGGCTGGCGGTGGTGCTCTGCCTCTCGTTCACCTTCGTGTATCTCACCCAGTGGCCCTTTGCCTACTGGTACCCCATGACCGTCTTTCTGATGCTGATGCCCTACGCAGAGGAGAGCGCGGCCCGCATCAATAATCGGGTCCTGGGGAATCTGCTGGGGCTGCTGATGACCGCCCTCCTTCTCTCCCTCTTCCACAGTCTGCCGGCCTATGTCTTTCTGGTGGCGCTGATGACCTGCCTGATGTACTACGTGCCGCTCACCTCCACGTCCATGTCCACCTATGGCACCTGCTATGGCATGATCCTGGCCATTCTTCTGGTGGATATCCGCCTGGCCATCGGCCTTCGGCTGGCCTATGTGGCCATGGCGGCGGTGACCGCCTGGACCGCCAACCGCTTCCTCTTTCCCATCACCGAACCTGGCCAAGTGCGGGACAGCCTCCAAACCCTGTTGGAAACAGACGCCCGGATGCTGGCGGAACTGCAGGAAATGCTCTCCTCCAACAGCAGCCGGCACTCCTTTCGCCAGTATCTGATTCGGAGCAATATGCTCACCCAAGAAATGGAGACCCTCCTGGCGGGAAGCCCCAGTACAGCGGCCCACACCCTCCTTCTCCATCTGCTCCCCCTTCAGCGTAAGCTCAGCACCGAGCTGGAGCTGCTGGCAAGCTACGTCCACGACCACCCAGGCCGCTTTCTCCCAGAACAGCGCGGGGAGCTCCGCACCCTATTTTCGTCCCTTCAGAAGACACTTCAGGCCCTGGAGCAAGGGAGCTCGCCTGCCCCAGTCCCGGCGCCCCTCCCCTCCCTGTCCAAGGAACAGGTATACTTCCACACCCTCTTGTCCAACTGCGTGGAGACCCTGGAAGACACCCGGGCCCTTTTGCTCTGCCGCTTTGCTTGCGCCGAGAGAGCCGGTCTTATCTCCTGTTCCCACTGAGAAGGCCCGCTGCCTTTTAAGCGCAAACGCCCTGGCTCCTCCAAAAAGCCAGGGCGTTTATTGCGGTCATTTCTCCGCCAGTACAGCACGGTAGAAATACCCGTCGGACAGCGCCACCCCCGGGGCCCCTTTCCAGCTCATGGCCCCGGTGACCTGCATCTGATCCCCTTCCTTCCAAGCCCCACATGCCTCCTCCGGCAGAAACACCGCCACTGTCATCTCCTCTCCAAGCTCCGAGACCTCAGCCTGCTCCAACAAAACGTAAGGCCGCCCCGCCTGATCCCGCGCCAACGCGCTGATCCGCCCTGTCACCGTGAACACCGGGGTTTCTATATAGTAGGCAGGATCTAAAAGGATCGTACCATCCTCACAGGAAAAGCCCGCTATCGTCCCAGCAATCCAAACCATCTCATCACAGCGCAGCTCTCCCAGGGTCTGTTTGGAAAAATGGGCTCGGATTCCATTGCCGTATGTAACATGATCCCTAAAATCCTTCAATGCGATCACTCCATGCCCGGAGGAAAGGGACTTGACCGCGCCCAGAAACGCATAGGACTTCCCCACATAGGTATCCTCTGCTTCCGCAACGTCGGAATAGAGCGCCTCATACAGCTCCCTCACATCCGCTTTCTGTATGGACTGCAAATCGGCCTGCCCCGCTGCGTTTTCGCAGGCGCAGAGCGTGCACAACAGCGCACACACCAGCCAGCCTGTCAGGAACCGTCTCATATTTTCCTCCCCTACGCTCGCGTTTCTCCCCGGAGGCCCATTCCACCTCCCGTTTTTTCAGAATAAGCGTTTTTAAGACGTTATTTTTCCATTTTCGACATCTACAAAACTATAATAACATCTTTACGCGGGCGAATCAAGAGAATTCAAGTCTCAAAAAGGTATCTTCTCCCCTCCTCCCCGGCTATCCTTGTTACGAGGGGAGGCGATTGGGTGGATATCAATTTCGTTCGGGAACGGATTACACAGCTTCGTATGGCAAAGGGAATCTCAGAGTACCAAATGAGCTATGACCTTGGTCACAGCAGGGGATATATCAATAACATCAGCTCCGGTAAATCGTTGCCCTCCTTGACAGAACTCTTCGCCATCTGTGACTATTTTCAGATCACGCCCGCTGAGTTCTTCGATCCGTCCATGGGCAACCCCAACCTGAAGAAACACGTGGTTTCCGGATTGGACCTGCTCAGTGAGAGAGACTTACAGCTCATCCAGAGCATCATAGCCCACCTCATACAGCGGGGATAGCGGCCGGCACAGGCCTCGACAACAGATAGCCCGGCCCTGTCTCTCCCGTACCACAAGCTCCAAAGGCACAGCAGAAAAAGGCCGGGCTCCATTGCCCCGGCCTTTTCCAAAATCCACTTTATTATATTTCGCGGGAAAATGCAGATAGAAGGTTTCACCTTTTTCCAGCAAAAAAGAGGGCGGGCATCTCTGCCCACCCTCAAAACGGTAGAAATTACTTGCCGAAGTAACGCTTCAGCAGGCCCTCGAACGCCTTGCCGTGACGGGCCTCGTCCCGGGCCATCTCATGCACGGTGTCGTGGATGGCGTCCAGGTTCAGCTTCTTGGCCCGTGTGGCCAGATCCACCTTGCCGGCGGTGGCGCCGTTCTCAGCCTCCACACGCATCTCCAGGTTCTTCTTGGTGGAGTCGGTGACCACCTCGCCCAGCAGCTCGGCAAACTTGGCGGCATGCTCGGCCTCCTCAAAGGCCGCCCGGCGCCAATACTCCCCGATCTCGGGATAGCCTTCCCGATACGCCACCCGGCTCATGGCCAGGTACATGCCGACCTCGGTGCACTCCCCGTTGAAATTGGCCCGCAGGTCCTCCATAATATCCTCGGGCGCACCCTGGGCCACGCCCACCACGTGCTCCGCGGCCCAGCTCATCTCGGGGCCCTGCTCCACAAACTTGCTGGCAGGCGCCTTGCACTGGGGACATTCCTTGGGGGGCTGATCGCCCTCATGCACATAACCACAAACACTGCAGACATACTTGCTCATAACTGTATTCCTCCATCATCCGCGCCTTCCGGGAAAGCGCATGGTCGTTAAAAATTGATCTTAGACCAACAAAAGCTTGTCCATCTAAGCAGGTTTATTTTACACCACATCTGGTGTTTTGTAAACCCCTTTTCCCCATATATTTTGTAGTTTTTTCGTCAAATTGTGTAACTTACGTCACAGCTTTCGCATCTCCTCCAGCAGGGTCTGCCGGTCATACAGCGCGGAGAGCACCGGCAGCATGGCATTGGGGGACAGGTGGGCGGGCAGACCCAGCTTACGCAGCAGAGCCTGCCGTTTTTCCCTGCTTCCCGCCCCCCCGGACAGGCCGCAGGCAAACAGATCCGCCTTGGTCAGCAGAGGAGCGGACGGGGCGGTCTCTTCCCCCAAAATGGTCGCCCCCGCCCGGCGCAGGGCGGTCTCCAGTACCGTGGGAGACATCCCCTCCACACCAAGCTTTCCCTCCTTCCCCGGCCGGCGTTTTCGCTTTTCCTTTCCGAAGCGGTCTGGGATATATGCATGTTTGACCTGTTCCGGAGGGAGGGTGCCTTTCAAGTAATTGCGGATCACAAATCCCGCGCCGTCGCTGTCGGTGAGCAGAATGAGCCCCCGTTTCGCCCCGATCCTCCGCAGCAGCGCCAGGGTCTCCCGGTCCTTAAAAATCCCAAAGCCCGACGTCTCTAAAATCACCGTGTCCACCAGCTGGGACAGGGTGTTTTTGTCATATCGGCCCTCCACCACAATGGCCTCCCGAATTTTCAGCATGCTGTCCCTCCTGCCGCCAGCTCCAGCACCAGGGAGACCAGCAGTTCCTTGGCGTCGGCCCCAGACACCGACTTCATAGCCAGGTCGGTCTCCGCGCACCGGCGCATGGCCTGGCGGCACCAGTCCAGCCCATGGCGGCGGGCCCCTTCCATCAGCTTGTCCGCCGGATAGGCCGACCGCATCCCCCACAGTTCCATGAGCCACCGGCTCCCCTCTCCAGACTCCAGGGCCACCCGGGCTGTGTAGAGCTGCCGGAAGTGCTTGCCCA
The DNA here is from genome assembly GCF_003425665.1 of Evtepia gabavorous. Taxonomy (GTDB): domain Bacteria; phylum Bacillota; class Clostridia; order Oscillospirales; family Oscillospiraceae; genus Evtepia; species Evtepia gabavorous. The sequence continues at coordinate 181,427 of NZ_QQRQ01000002.1, read as the reverse complement.
GCACCGCTAAAATCATAATCGGGGCCTGCTGGAGGCGCAGCAGATCATGGAGCACGGAAAAGGCCCGGTCCATTTCCTTTCGGGTGAGGGCATCGGTCATCTGGAACACCACCGCGTCAATGACGGGGATGGCCACCGCGTCAATGTCCTGCCGGGTGACCCGGCGATTCTGGGCGTACGCCCCGATCTTTCCGATCTCGGAAATCAGGCCGTTCATCAGGTCACCGCAGAGGAAGATCAGGTATTGGGCGTCCGCCGTGTCAATGTCGTGGCCCAAGGCCCGGAACCGGCGGACAATCCAGTCCACCAGATCACTCTGTCCCTGCCGGACGAAGGCCACCTCCGCCCCTTTGTCCCGGATAACCCCGGACAATTTTTTCATGCGGGCATCCCGTTTGTAGGGCACCGTGTCATAGACAAAGACCAGACAGCAGTACTCCGGCAGATCGGAGAGAATCTGGGTCATGGCGTTCCGCTCGGCCTCGGGGGCTTTGAAGAGGTCATAGTCGCTGACCACCACCAAGGTGCGCTGGCTCATCATGGGCAGGGCATCCACCGTCTCCGCCAGCTGCTGGGCGGTGAGGGTCTTGCCCGGCAGGAGATGGTAGTTGAAGCTCTCCATCCCGGCGGGAATCAGTTTGGCCTTCATCTGGTCCAAATAGTAGTCCCGGAGATAGGCCTCCTCCCCATGAAAGATGTACAGAGAGCCCAAGGTCCCCTGGGCAAGTGCCTTCTTGAACTGCCGGTAAGCCTCCTGCCCCGGATTTTTCTCATATTTTTTTGCCATCACGTTTCCTCCCCACTCTGGGCATACACGGTGATCCCGCCCTGCCGGTCGGTGCGGTACACCTGGGCCCCCGCCGCCGACAGCCGGGCAAGGGTCTCCGGCGCGGGATGTCCGTAGGTATTCTGCCCCACGGAGATCACCACCGTCTCCGGGGCAACCGCTTCCAGCAGGGCTTGACTGGTTGACTGCTTGGAGCCGTGGTGTCCCGCCACCAGGACCTCCACTTCCGGCAGGTTCTCCCGGGCCACCAGCTTGGCCTCGGCCGCCGCCGGCATATCCCCGGTCAGCAGCGCCTCCCATCCCTTCCTGGCGCAGAGGACGGACAGGCATTGCTCATTGGCGTCCTTCCCCGCTGTCACTGGCGGATATAAGGTGATCTCCGCCCGGCCCAGGGTCACTTGGCTGGTCTCCGTCACATAGTAAACGGGAATATTTTCCGCCGCCGCCCGGGCTGTAATCTCCTGCCGGAGCGGGTTGTCCCGGTCCACGTCGGGGACCGCCAGGGCCCGGACCTTCACCCGGTCCATGAGCTCCAGCACCCCGCCAGCGTGGTCCGCGTGAAAATGGGTGAGAATGAGCAGGTCCAGCTCACTCCGCCCCAACGACTGCAAATAGGTGGCCGCGGTGTCCCCCGGGTCCCGGGTTCCGCCGCAGTCGATCAGGGCCCGGGCATGCCCCGAGGTCACCACCACGCTCTGCCCCTGGCCCACATCCAGCACCGTCAGGGCCAGGTCCTGCCGCTGAACCGTCTTGGCAGTGAGCAGCGCGGACAGGCACAGGGTCACCACGCAGGCGCACACCGGCACAACCGGGCGCTTTCCAGGCACCGGCGCCAACAAATACAGCAGAAAAACGCCATAGACAAACAGGGCCCACAGGGCGTAGTACCCCCGGTCCAGGTCCACCGAGGCCAGGCCCAGCCGGCTGGCCTGGGCCGCGCAGCCCAGGAAAAAGCGGATGGGAAATCCCACCAGCGCCGCCAAGCCCTGCCCCAGCGGGAACACCACCGCCCCCACCGCCACGGACAGTGCCCCGCCCACAAAGGCCAGGGTAACCGCCCAGCTGGTCATGAGATTGGTCAGGGGGGCGATGAGGGAAAACCGCCCAAAATACCCCGCAGACAGCGGCACGGTAAACACCATGGCCCCCAGACTGATCGCGGCCACCCCGAAAAAGGGGGCGGCCCACCGCCGGGCCCTTTTGGGGACCTGTGCCAGCCAGGCCTTGCTCCACCGCTGTCCAAAGAGCAGAATGCCCAAGGTGGACAGGAAGGAGAACTGCAGACCCGCGTTGGCCGCCGCATAAGGGTTGGCCGCCAGAAGCACCAACAGTGCCGCGCACAGGCCGGTGAGGCTGTGGTAGTCCCGCCCCAGCTGCTGGGCCAGCAGGGCCATGGCACAGAGGACGGTGGCCCGCACCGTCCCCGGGCCGTTGCCCGTCATCAGGCAGAAGAGCACCAGGATCAGCAGAAGAAGCCCCAGTTGTCCCTTTTTCTTTGGGTCCAGAAACAACGTCAAAAACCCCATCAAAAAGGTCACATGAAGGCCAGAAACCACCACCACATGCCCCAGCCCTACGCGGTTGAGGTTGTTCCGGTCGGTCTCCTCCAGGCCGGTCTTATCCCCTGTGAGAAGGGCATGGAGAAACCCAGCCTCCCTGGGGGGATACAGCTGGTCCAGCATGGCCCGGATCTCCCCGGCCAGAATGGTCAGGGCATATCGGACTGAACTACTCTCCCCCCGGGTCACCATTACCTGGCCATATCCCTTCATCCGAAGCAGAATGCCCTGGGAGGGGTAGTACAGGCTCTCCTCTCCCCCCAGCTCCTCCGCCGGGGTACAGCGGGCCACGCAGGATATCCGGTCCCCCGGGCGCAGGTCCGCCAGGTCCGCCGGTCCATAAAACAGCGCGGACACCTTCCGGCCTTCCCTCTCCCCCGCCCGGACCGGCACCCGAACCCCGTAGTCGGTCTCCTCCGGCCACTGGGTCACCACGGCCTCCATTTGGATGGTGCGGTGCTCCAAGTCCTGTGCCGGGGCGTGAAAGAGCGCGCTGTACACCGCCAGCCACACCAAGATCGCCCCGGCCCCAAAGAGGAACCGGCGCAGAGGGGGCCATTTTTTCAGCCCTTTGAACAAAAATCCCGCCGCCAGGCTGCCCAAGCCCACCGGCAGCACCCAGGCACTCCAGGGCAGATACACCCCCAGCAGGACAGCGGGCACCACCCCTGCGGTAAACCACAATAGAATCATCGCCGGTCTGACAAGCCCAGGATATAGTCCGTGCTGGTTCCATACAGCCGGGCCAGCTGAATCACCGCCCACACGGGAATCTCCCGCTCGCCTTTCTCGTAGCGCCGGTACACCTCCCGGTTCAAGTGGAGGTATGCCGCAACTTCATACTGTTTCCTGTCACTGTCAATGCGCAGGTCTTCAATCCGAGGAAAATACATCGTGCAACACCTCAAGAAAAGGCTACTATTTTGTCGCTTTTCCCCGCAATATTGCCACCATATAGTTGCAATTTTCCCCACACTTCACTCTGAAAAAGAGACACCCTGGCACCAGTTGGGCCAGGGCGCCCCCGCAAACCTTTTCCCAGCCTTCCGCTGTCCAGGTTCGGCAAACCCTATTCTGATTGGAGAGCGCCCCGGCAAAGCTGGGGCGCTCCTGTTTTTCATCCCGGCGGCCAGGTCATGTCCCGTCCCGCCAGCACGTGGAAGTGCAGGTGGAACACGCTCTGCCCCGCCTGCTCTCCACAGTTGGAGACCACCCGGAACTGGGCAATGCCCAGGTCCTTGGTGACCTTGGAAATCACCTCAAAGCAGTGGGCCACCACGGCGGAATTTTCCGCCGTAATCTCCCCGCAGGATGCAATGTGGGCCTTGGGAATCACCAGGAAATGGGTGGGCGCCTGGGGATCAATGTCATAAAAGGCATAGACCAGTTCGTCCTCATAGACCTTTTGGGAGGGAATTTCTCCCCCGGCGATTTTACAAAACAAACAGTCGCTCATGGTATCGCGCTCCTTTCTATGAATATCGGGGTTATGGCGCCTCGGGCACCACGGCAAAGAACTCCAAGGGAAGGGGGCCTGTGTTTTGGAGACTGTGCCCATGGCCCTTGGGGCAGTAGTGACAAGCGCCAGGGCCCAGCGGCTCCTGCACCCCGTCACAGAGGACCTGGCCGGTGCCCGATAGAATATAGATCACTTCACAATTGGTCTCATGGGAATGCATTCCAATGGTCGCGCCGGGAGGCAGTACCCCCCGCATCACCTTGACCGGTCCCTGGACCGTTTTCTGCAGCAGCACAGTCCCCTGGCCGCCCCGCATATTGGCCACAGGCTCCACTGGAATTTTGGCAAAGTCAAGCAGCATGGTTCCGCCCCCTCACAGGCCCAGCTTCACGGCCACAAAGTCGTCCACCGAGGCCAGAGCGTCGTCCAGCTTCAGCGGGTCCTTGCCGCCGCCCATGGCGCTGTCCGGCTTGCCGCCGCCCTTGCCGCCGCAGAGGGCGCAGACACTTTTCACCAGGTCCCCCGCCTTGATGCCCTTGGCAATGGCCTGCTTGCCGCAAACAGCCAGGAAGGTGATCTTCTCCTCGTTGGTGGAGGCCAGTACCGCCACCACATTGGGCTCCTTGTCCCGGAGGAAATCCCCCATCTGCCGCAGGGCGTTTCCATCCATCCCTGGGCGGTGGGCGGTAAGCACCTTCAGTTCTCCCACATCCTTGGCCGCCATCAGGAACTGGCGGGCCTGGCCCAGGGAGGCCTCCGCCTCAAATTTTTCGATCACCTGGTGGAGCTGCTTGATCTCCGCCATGGCCGCCTTGGCCTTTTCCCGGAGCTCGCCGGGCTTGGCCTTCATGGCCGCCGCCGCCTCAAAGAGCAGCTCCTGATTCCGGTTCATAACCTCCAGGGAGAGTTTGCCGGTGGTGGCCTCAATCCGGCGCACCCCGGAGGCCACGGAGAACTCGCTGCTCACGTGGAAGACCCCCACCTTGGCGGTGTTGGACAGGTGGGTGCCGCCGCAGAACTCCACGGAGTAGCCCTCACCCATGTCCACCACCCGGACCACGTCGCCGTACTTCTCGCCAAAGAGAGCAATGGCCCCTTTCTTCTTGGCCTGCTCAATGGGCAGTTCCTCGGTGACCACGTCGTAGCCCTCCAGAATGGCCTCGTTGACCATGGCACTGACCTGGGCCAGCTCCTCCGCGGTCAGGGCGGAGAAGTGGGTGAAGTCAAAACGCAGCCGGTCGGGCTCCACCAGGGAGCCGGCCTGGTGGACATGGTCCCCCAGCACGGTGCGCAGGGCCTTGTCCAGCAGATGGGTGGCGGTGTGGGCCCGCATAATGGCCGCCCGGCGCACCGGGTCCACCGCAGTGGTGACCACATCGCCCACCTTCAGGCTCCCCTGGGTGAGCTTGCCATAGTGCATGTATTTGCCGCCCTTGTTCTTCTGCACGTCGGTCACCTGGAACAGACCGCCCTCGGGGCCGCTCTTGGCCAGGGTGCCATGGTCGGCCACCTGGCCGCCCATCTCCGCATAGAAGGTGGTGCGGTCCAGCACCACAATGGCCTCCACCCCGGGAATGATCTCATCCACCAGGGTGTCCTCCGCCACAATGGCCAGCACCTTGGCTCCGGTGAGGGTGGTCTGGGCATAGCCATCAAAGACCGTGGCGGGCACCTCCTTGCCAAACTCCACACCGGACCAGCCCAGGTCCCCCAGGGCCTCTCGGGCCTTCCGGGCCCGGACCCGCTGGGCCTCCATCTCCTGGTCAAAGCCCGCCCGGTCCAGGGTCATCCCCTCGTCCCGGACCATCTCCTCGGTGAGGTCCACCGGGAAGCCGTAGGTGTCATAGAGCTTAAAGGCGTCGCTGCCGGCAAACTGGGTCTCCCCCTTGGCCTTGTGCTCGGCCAGCAGCTCGGAGAAAATCTTCATGCCCCCGTCGATGGTTTTGGCAAAGTTCTCCTCCTCGGTGCGGATGACTTTGGTGATATAGTCCTGCTTCTGCCGCAGGTCCTTGTACTCCCCCTCATTCTCATGGATGACGGTGTCGATGATCTGATACAGGAAGGGCTCATTCACCCCCAGCAGCTTGCCGTGGCGGGCCGCCCGGCGGAGGAGCCGGCGCAGCACATAGCCCCGCCCCTCGTTGGAGGGCAGCACCCCATCGCAGATCATAAAGGTGGCCGAGCGAATGTGGTCGGTGATGATCCGCAGGGACACGTCGCTGGCCTCGCTGTCCCCGTAATGGGCGCCGGTGATGTCAGAGACCTTGTTGGTGATGTTCATCACCGTGTCCACATCGAACAGGGAGTTTACATTCTGGCACACCACAGCCAGCCGCTCCAGGCCCATGCCCGTGTCAATGTTCTTCTGGGCCAGTTCGGTGTAGTGGCCCTCCCCATCGTTGTCAAACTGGGTAAAGACGTTGTTCCAGACCTCCATATACCGGTCGCAGTCACAGCCGGGCTTGCAGTCAGGGCTGCCGCAGCCGAAAGCCTCCCCCCGGTCATAGTAGACCTCGGAGCAGGGGCCGCAGGGGCCGGAGCCGTGCTCCCAGAAGTTGTCCTCCTTGCCCATGCGGTAGATCCGATCCTCGGGAATCCCCACCACATCCCGCCAAATGTTGAATGCCTCGTCGTCCTCCAGGTAGACCGAAGGATAGAGCCGGTCCGCCTCCAGACCCACCCACTTGGGGTCGGTGAGGAACTCCCAGGTCCACTGAATGGCGTCGTGCTTGAAGTAATCCCCAAAGGAGAAGTTCCCCAGCATCTCAAAGTAGGTGCCGTGGCGGGCGGTGTGGCCGATGTTCTCAATGTCGCCGGTGCGGATGCACTTCTGGCAGGTGCACACCCGCTTCCGGGGGGGCTCCTCCTCCCCCTTGAACCAGGGCTTCATGGGGGCCATGCCGGCGTTGATCAGCAGCAGGGACGGGTCGTTCTCCGGCACCAGGGGAAAACTGGGCAGGCGGAGGTGGCCCTTGGACTCAAAAAAAGTCAGGAACATCTCCCGCAGCTCGTTCAAACCGTAGTACTTATGCATAAACATACCTCCGATGTCTCAGAAAAATAAAATAAAAAAACTCCCTCCCTGTTCAGGGACGGAGTAAACTACTTCGCGGTACCACCCTAATTCACAGAACGCCTGGCGGCCTTCTGCCTCTTGGTTCATCCTGTAACGGGAATGGCCCGGCCCGGTCCTCCCGGGCGGCTCGGAAGTGGCGCTGTGCCGGGCTGGGCCAAGGGGCTCTCACCGCTTCCCCTCTCGCTTGGGCGGCCATGGCACATGGGCTTCCTCATCGCCAGATATCCTATCGCTTTTTCATTTTATCACGGATTTTTCCCCTGTCAAGGGCTCCCGGCTGGAAATTTTCCCTGGGCGCTCTCCCCTCCTCTTTGTCAAGGGGGCCCGGCGGCGCGGTGCGCCGCCGGGCCTTCTGGTGCCTTTCCTCTTTTCCCCAGAGGAGAGGACGCCGTATTCCGTTATTCCAGGCCAAACGCCTTCTGGGTGTCCGCCAGGGCCTCATCCATGCGGGAGAGCACATCCTGGATGTCCTGCTCGGAGATGACTGCCGCGGGCTCAAACCGAATGGTTTTGGCGTTGACCAAGGTCCCGGCGGTGAGTACCTTCCGGGCAAACATGCCCTTGGCGCACGCATAGCCCATCTCGCTGGTGTGGAACTCCACCGCCAGCATCAGGCCAAGGCCACGAACCGCCTGGATGATCTTGGGATACTTCTTGGCCAGGGCCTCCAGACCGGCTTTCAGGACCTCCCCTTTCCGCTTGCAGACACCGGGGATATCATGTTCCAGCATATACTTGATGGTGGCAAGGGCCGCGGCACAGCACACGGGGTTGCCGCCAAAGGTGGGGGAGCCCAGCAGCCAGGGGTTGTCAATGATCTCCTGGACCCACAGCTTGGGCTTGCAGATGATGCCGGTGATGGGCATAATGCCGCCGCCAAAGGCCTTGCCATAGGTCATGATGTCGGGTGTGACCCCTTCCGCCTGGCACCGCCACATGGTGCCGGTGCGGCCCATGCCCGTCTGGATCTCGTCAAAGATCAGCACCACGCCGGTCTCGTCACAGATCTCCCGGACCTCCTGGAGGTAGCCCTCGGGGGGCACAATGATCCCGGCCTCCCCCTGGATGGGCTCTAAAATCACCGCGGCCACCTTTTCGCCCACAGCCTGGAGGTTTCTTATGGCCTTGCGGATGTCCTCGGCTACGCCGTACTCCACGTGCTGCACCTGCTGGATCATGGGGGTGTACGGGGTGCGGTAGGTCCCCTTGCCGCCCATGGACACCGCGCCCATGGACTTGCCGTGGAAGGCCCCCACGGTGGAGATATACCACCGGCCGCCGGTGGCGATCCGGGCCAGCTTCAGGGCCATCTCCACCGCCTCGGCGCCGCCGTTGGTGAAGAAGCAGTACTGCAGCTCCCCGGGGGTGATGTCCGCCATGGCCTTGGCCAGGTAGCCCCGCAGGGGGTCCAGCAGTTCCTGGGAGTGGAGGGCCTGATGGTCCAGCTGGGCTTTCACCACGTCCAGAATCTCCGGGTTTCTGTGGCCGCAGGTGTAGATGCCGAAGCCGCCCAGGCAGTCAATAAACTGTTCCCCATTGAGGCCATAGCAGTAGGCGCCTTCGTCCTGCCACTCCAACACGGCCCCCGCCTCAGAGTCCGAAGAAACCGACTTGCGGTAGGCCAGCCAGCCGGGGCTCACATAGTGGTTGAAATGCTCCACGGTCTCCTCTACCATCTGTTTTTTCTCTGCGGGAGAAATCGCCTGAATATCCGTATGGATCAAAGAAATCACCCGGTTCAGCTCCTGAATCACTTGTTCCTTTTTTGACATAACGATGCGCCTCGCTTTCGGTTTTACTCAATCAAATCCCTGGGAAGGGCTCTCTTTATTTTGAGTATAAACTCTGGTATAATACCAGAGTCAAGGCCATTCCATCCATCATTTCAAATAAATTAAGCAGGTGTTTTTTGTGAAGGATTACTATAAAATCAACGAGATCGCACGGCTATATGGCATCGGTGTGGACTCCCTGCGCTACTACGAGAAACTGGGGATCCTCAAACCGCGCCGGGATACCAACGGCTACCGCTTATATAATTTGAAGGACATGTACAAGCTCAACGTCATCCGGGACCTGCGCCGGCTGGATTTTTCCATGCAGCAGATCAAAGACTATTTGGAAGGGCAGACCGTGGACCACACCCTGGCGCTGCTGCGCCAGGAGCAGGCCCTGGTCCAGGCCCAAATCCAGGAGCTGCAAACCAAGGCCCGCCTGCTCCAAAGGCGGATTGCCGCCCTGACGGAGGCCCGGAGCATTGTCCCCGGCGCCATCACCCTCCGCACCCTCCCCCAGCGCCCCTGCGTCCAGTTCAGCGCCCACATCACCCGGGATGAGGAGATGGACTTCGTGATGAAAAAGCTCCACCGAAAGCATGAGGACAAAATCCGGGACTTCGGCAACCAGACCTTCGGGGCGTTTCTGGCCATGGATGAACTGATGCAGGGCATTCCCAATGTCTACGACGCCGTCTTCTCCGTGCTGGAGGAGGACGCGGCCGACTACGACTTTGTGCTGCCCGCCGGGGTCTACCTGTCCTATTTCTACCAGGGCAGCTACCAGCAGAACCGCTCCAGGGTCCAGGAGGTCCTGGCCTACGCCGCCTCCCATGGCCTGACCCTGGCGGGAACCCCCTTTGAGCTCTATGAGATCGACAACCGGGACACCGTCCAGGAGGCGGAGTTCCTCACGGAAATTCAGGTTGCCATTTCCCCGGCTTCCCTGTAAAATGGGGAAAACACACAGCAGGAGGTACCCTATGAAAGCATTCACCACCGTCCTCTCCGTGGCGGAGATCCACGCAGCCCGGGCCTTTTATGAGGACCTTTTCGGCCTGGAGCTCTACCAGGACTACGGCAGGAATCTCACCTTTACCTGCGGGCTCTCCCTTCAGCAGGACTTCCACTGGCTGACGGGACTCTCCCGGGCGCAGATTCACCCCCAGCCCAACAACATGGAGCTGGCCTTTGAAACGGAGGACCTGGATGGATTCCTCCAAAAGCTGCGGGCCTATCCCCACCTGCAAACCCTGGGCGGGGTGGTGGAACATCCCTGGGGCCAGCGGGTGATCCGGTTCTACGACCTGGACGGCCACCTCATCGAGGTGGGAGAGTCCATGAAACTGGTCATCCGCCGCTTCCAGGCCGCCGGTATGACGCCGGAGGAGATCGCCCGGAAAATGGATGTCTCTCTCAAAGACCTGGACATCCTGCTCAGCGCTCCCTGAGCGCAATTTTCTGGGCCCGTAGCCCCCTCCGTTTCCGCTCCACGGCCTCCCCTGCCGCCCACGCCTGGCTTCCCGTATTCTGCACAGAAAACTTCGCAAAATAGGTTGACAAGTTTACTTGGTATGCTATAATAGGTATACCAAGTAAACTTGTCAAAACGGAGGTCCTCCCATGAACCGAGATGAAATTCTTACGAAAAGCCGGGCAGAAAATGTGATGGAGGATGAGCGCGGCAGGCTTACCAAATTGGAAAGCGCCAGGTTCTCCCACTGTGTCTTTCTCATTCTCTATTGCCTCTTAAAACTCTTTGTTCCCCTGGACGATATCGGGGACTACGCCTTGAGCCTTCTCTTTTTCGGCAGTGTCTTTTCTCAGTTTGTCTACTATGCAGTCAAGCAAAAGAGCATAAGTTTTGGCATCTTTTCCGCCATCTGCGCATTTTTCACCCTCACTGCCCTCTTCTCCCTTCTCTCCGCCCTGGGGCTGCCCTGACCGCTGGCCCCCACCCAACGCAAACACCGGCCAACCAGCCGGTGTTTGCGTTTCCTATTTCTATGGAAGCGCCAAAAGCACGCCCCTCAAAAGCCCAGGCTCTCCCCAATCAGGATCACATGGTAATCCGACCGCATGGGCTTTTTGTGTAGGATGGTGGTGACATTGCAGATGCGGTTGGGCGCATCGCAGCTGGGACAGCGCCCCGTTTTGACGCAGGCGCAGGCCCGATCATACTTCAGGTTGTTCATGGGGGCCGCCACAAAGGCAATCCGCTCCCGGGCCGCCCGCTCGTCAGGGACCAGCTTATTGATTCCCGCCACCACAACAATCCGGTCGGGCCCATAGATGCCCCCCACCACCCGGCTGCCCACGCCATCCACATTGACGATCTCTCCTGTCATGGTGATGGCGTTGGCCCCCAGGAGGAAGACATCCGCCGTGAGGTAGGCGGCCAAAATCCGTCGGGCCTCCTCCCGGGTGGGGGCCCGGTAATGGCCGGGGGGATTGCAGTCATAGCTGGTGCCGGTGAGGGCCGCCATACTGGGGATGGCCTGACAGCCCTTGGCCGCCAGTTTCTCATCTAAGTCCAAGGCATAGATCGTGTGGGAGTCCCCCACCCCCACCACAGCCCCGTCCGGGATCAGGGAGAGGAGCAGGGCAGCCGCCTCCCCCCGGCTGGCCGCGTAATGGGCGGCAAAGCCGTTCTTCTCCAGGCTTCGCACTGCGGCCGCCCCCTTGCTGGCGTAAAACCTTCTCTGAATCTCCTCCACGTCGTGGGCGGAATCCCGCAGGCGGACCTTCCATCCCCTGAGGCATTGTTCCAGTTCATCGCGTTTCATGGTTCTCCTCCTTATCGTCCTCCCACTCCCCCTGATGGGCCCGGAAAAACGCGGCCCAGGTCTGCATCGCCGGCAGTTCCCGCCAAGGGCGGCGGCAGGGGGGCTGGGCATCCAAATCATAAACCGCGGCCCCTTTGAGGGCCAGCAGGAAGGGAGAGTGGGTGGCAATGACCAGCTGGCAGCGGTAAAACCGGGCGGAGTCCTCCAAAAACCTCGCCAGCGCCTGTTGGTAGTCCGCAGAGAGGCTGTTCTCCGGTTCATCCAGCAGATAAAGCCGCCCTTCCGTCACCCGGCTGGTGAAATATGCCAGGGCGGTCTCCCCATTGGATTTGCCCCGCAGCTCTCCCCCCAGCTCCTGGCGCACAAAGGCTGAGCCCGTGTTCCGCTGGGCGGAGATGACCTTTTTCAAGTGTCCATAGTCGTCCAGGGAGCGCAGCTGAAAGCCCTGGGACCGAAGGTCCTTGTATTCCCGCAGCAGGGCTTGCCGATCCAGGTCGATGCCCTCATTGAGGCTCCGCAGGTCCAGAAGGTCGTCGAACACGTCGTCGCTGGTGAGCACCGCGCTGCCCGCCGGCATCTGGCGCTCCCCCTCCCACTGGCAGAGGTCCACAAAATTCTGGAAAAACGCCGCCCGGTTATAGACACTCCGCCGCTCCAACCCCAGTGCGTCCCCCATCAGGTTGAGCAAGGTGGTTTTCCCAGACCCGTTGCCGCCATAGAGGATGGTGATGGGTTCCATCTCCAGACGGGTTTCCTCCCACGCCCCAAAGACGCCAAAAGGGTAAACATTCTGGTAACAAGTCCTGCGGTTGACCGCTTTTCCCAGCGCAAACTCCTGGTCGGTCTTGGACGGCAAAGTAAAACTGGATAGATACCGCTTCATTTCCCGCTCCCTTCTTCTCCCTTTGGAAAAACCCACCGCCGGCGAGGCGCGCTGCGCCTGGCCAGGGGTGGGTTTTGTGTCTGTTCGGCCCGATTACGAGTTCTCCCGGCAGGCCCGCAGGAACGAGTGGGGCGGGGCGTAACAGGGCAGCTGAATCTGAAATTTCATCTGCGGATGCCGGGGCTCTTCCAGGGGAGCGCCGGTCTCGTCCGCCATCATGGGGGCCGTAAAAGCCACCGGCCGCACATCGGGCCCCACCAGCTCAATGGCGTCCCCCTGGGCAAACTTGTTCCGCAGGGAGGCGGTGGCCAGGCCCGTCTGGTCACAGGATACGACCTCCGCCACCACCTGCCAGTCCCGGATATACCGGGCGTCCTGGGTGAATTGGCCGGGCTGGCCGTAGAAAAAGCCCGTGGAGTAGTGCCGGTGGCTGACCTTCTCCACCTCCGCCCGCCAGACGGGGTCCAGGGGGCGCCCTGCCAGCACGTCGTCAATGCAGTGCCGGTAGGCCCCGGTGACAATGGCCGCGTAATAGGCCGACTTGGCTCGGCCCTCAATCTTCACCGAGTCCACCCCCGCCGCGATCAGGTCAGGCAGGTGGTCAATCATGCACATGTCCCGGGAGTTCATAATGTAGGTGCCCTTTTCATCCTCATAGACGGGAAAGTACTCCCCCGGACGCTTCTCCTCCACCAGGGCATACTGGTACCGGCAGGGCTGGGCGCAGGCCCCCCGGTTGGCGTCCCGCCCCGTCATGTAGTTGGACAGCAGGCACCGGCCCGAGTAGGACACGCACATGGCGCCATGGGCAAAGGTCTCGATCTCCAGGGACGCCGGGGTCTTGGCCCGGATTTCCGCGATCTCCTCCAAGGTCAGCTCCCGGGCCAGGATCACCCGGTCGGCCCCCAAATCGTGCCAGGCCCGGGCCGCCTGATAGCTCACAATGCTGGCCTGGGTGCTGATGTGAATCTTAACCGACGGGGCATACCGCTTGGCCAGGGCCAGCACCCCCACATCAGCCAGGATCACGGCGGTGACGCCGCAGTCCTCCAGCCACGCCAGCCACTGGGGCAGCCGGTCCACCTCCTGGTTTCGGGGCATGGTGTTGCAGGTCACGTGGAGGGCCACCCCCCGGCGGCGGCACAGGTCCGCCGCCCGGCGGAGCTCCTCCGGGGAAAAGTTTCCCGCGAAGGAGCGCATGCCGAAGGTGTCCCCCGCCAGATAGACTGCGTCCGCCCCATAGGCCACGGCCATCTCCAGCCGCTCCCAGTCCCCCGCGGGGGACAGCAATTCCAGCTTTCTCTCCATGGCCATCAGCTGTTCAGGAAGGCCTGGTGCTCACTGTACGAGGTGAAGAAGTGGTGGACCCCATCATCTCCCAGGGCGTAATAGTAATAATTGGTGCTCTCGGGGTTCAGCGCCGCCATAATGGACTCCAGGCCGGGGTTGGCAATGGGGCCGGGGGGAAGTCCCTTGTTCAGGTAGGTGTTATAGGGGCTTTCCACCGTGTAATAGTCTTCTTCCGAGACAATTTCCCCCTCCGGCAGCACGTACTGGATGGTGGCATCAATGTTCAGGTGTCCCGTTGTCCCCGCGCCGGGGTTGTTCAGACGGTTGTAGATGACCGAGGCGATGGTGGTCCGGTCCGTGCCGTCGGTCTCCTTTTCGATCATGGAGGCCACCGTGAGGAGCTCCTGGATGGTGTACCCCTTGTCCGCAATCTTCTGCCGCATGCTGTCATCCACCTTGCTGTCAAAGTTCACCAGCATCTTATTGATAACATACTTGGGGTCCTCCCCCATGTAGAAGTTGTAGGTGTCCGGGAAGAGATAGCCTTCCAGACGGTTGGGGTCTCCCAGGGGGATGTCCTCCAGGAAGGAGAAGGCATAGTCGTGGTTGGCCGCCATGTCGTTGAGCTTCTCCACGGTGGAGACCCCCTCCTTCTCCAGCAGCTCAAAGATCTGCCGGACGGTGAGACCCTCCTGAATGGTAACCGACACCTCTACCCGGCTGGAGGAGCCAGACCCCAAGCTGTTCAAAATGGCCCGGTAGTCCATGTCCGTGTCCACCAAGTAGCTGCCCTGGGCAATCTTGTCGCTTCCCCCCGACAGGGCGGAGAAGAGGCGGAAGAGGCCCTTATATTTGATGATATCATTGTCCTTCAGCTGGTCCACCACACTGCCAAAGTCATTCTCGTCGTCCACCACGATGGTGGCGGTGACCTTGTCTTTGTTCAGCGCCAGCATGTCGTTGGCCAGAGACCAGCCCACCGCAGCCAAAACAATGGAAACCGCGCAGACCATCACAATATAGAGCATGGAGTTGGACAGAGGGGACCGCTTATTCCGCCGTCTCCGCTGGGGCGCGGGTCGTCGTTCCGGCTCTTCCGGGCGTCGTCTTCTGGTATCTCGTTCCATATGCTACCTCCTCAGGGCGGGGCCATGGGCCAGCCCCGCGGGTTTCTTTGTTTATTTAGCGGATGTTCCCATGGGCCAGACCTGGCCCTCCTCGGTGAGAACAAAGCGCACCCAGGCGTCCAGGGGCTCCCGGGGCAGGTTGACCTGGAAAAAGTCCTCCCGGCACAAGCCGATGGTCACCCCGTCATAGTCTTCCAGATAGCGATCATAGTAGCCCCCGCCCTGCCCCAGGCGGCTGCCCCGGCTGTCAAAGCACAGGCCGGGCACTAAAATCAGGTCCAGCTTCTCCCGCTCCACCACCGGGCAGGTGTCCTTGGGGGCGGGGATGGCATACCGGTCGGGGGCCAGGTCCTCCAGGCTGGTGATGGCCCGGGCCTCCATCTGGTTTTCCGGCAGGCACTTGGGCAGGCAAACGGTCTTGCCCTGGTCCAGCAGGGTCTGGATGAGCCCCTCGGTCCGAATTTCGTGCCCCACACCGTAGTAGAGCATCACCGTCTGGGCCTGGGCCAGCTTGGGGTGGTCCAAAAACCGCTGGATGAGCTCTCCGTCCGACCAGGCTCTCTCCTGGTCGCTGAGCTCCGCCAGCGCCTGCCGCATCTGTCCCCGAAGAATCTGTTTCACCTTAGAAACTTCTGTTCCCATCGTTTATCTCTCCTTTGTCTCCAGCAGGGGGCGCACCGCCTGCCAGATATCCTGGTGAATCTCGTCAATCCGCCGGAGCCGTCCCTCCTGATCCAGGCAGGGAATCTTGGTCCAGCCATATCGCTCGGCCGCCTCCAGGGCGGCCTGCCGGCAGGTGGCCAGATAGGCGCTGTCGGTCTCATGGATGTCCCCCTGTGTGTGGGTGTCCCTCTCCCGCTGGCGGAGCATGTCCACCGCCCGCTCCGTGGGCATGTCCAGGTAGAGCACCAGGTCCGGTTCCGGCAGGCCCAGCCGGCCATATTCAAAGTCAAACAGCCACTGGAAGAACGCCGGCCGCTCCTCCGGGGGGACCTTGCTGGACTGATGGACCGCGTTGGAGGTGGTGTACCGGTCCGCCAGCACCAGCCCCCCTGCCTCGTAGTACCCCTGCCATACCTTCTTCCAGGAGGCATACCGGTCCACCGCGTAGAAGCTGGAGGCCGCGTAGGCGTTCACATCGCCGGGCTTTCGCCCAAACTCTCCGTTGAGATACATCCGCAGCAGGGCGGAGGACTCCTCCTGATACTGGGGAAACACCAGCCGCTGAAAGGCAATGCCCTCGTGCTCTGCCCGGCGGCACAGCCGGGCAAACTGGGTGGACTTGCCCGAGCCATCGGTGCCCTCAATGACAATCAAGCGCCCCCGCTTCATGGCTTTCCCCGCTTTCCCTTTTCCCGGGCGGCCTCCAGCAGAAACAGGGGGAGCTTGGCCATCCGGCCCAGCCGGCTGGGCTGATGGAGCAGGCGGTAACACCACTCCAGCCCCAGCTTCTGCCAGATTTCCGGCGCCCGTTTCACATGGCCGGCATACACATCCAGCACACCGCCCAGCCCCACCATCAGGTGGGCCCCCGTCTCCGGGCCGTACTGGGCCATCCACCGCTCCTGCTTGGGCGCCCCCAGGCAGACAAAGACCACGTCCGCCCGGGCGGCCCGAATCTGGTCCACCACCGGGCCGTCCGTCTGGAAGTATCCGTCATGGGTGCCGCAGAGGAGAAGGTCCGGGTACCGCTTTTTCAGGTTTTCCCCCGCCTGCTCCGCCACGCCGGGCTTGGCCCCCAGCAGAAACAGGCGCAGCCCGCTCCGGGCCAGTCTCTCCACCAGGGCGGAGGCGAAGTCGATCCCTGGCACCCGCCCCTTCAGGGGGGTACCCAGAATCTTCGCCGCGTGGACCACGCCGATCCCGTCAGGCAGAACCAAGCCGGCCCCGTTGAGAATCTCCCGATACGTCTCCGTCTGACGGGCCATCGCTACAATTTCCGGGTTGGGGGTTACCACATAGGAAAAGCCCGGCCCTGCCGCCAGTGCCTCCCCGGCGGCCACCGCCTCTTCCAGGGTGACATCGTCAAAGGTCACCCCCATAATTTCTTTTCGCACCGTTTCGCATCTCCATTGTCATACTTCCCCGCCAGAGGGCGAGAATTGCATATAATCCGTGTTATTGTAACACGAATCCATCCATTTGTCCATCATTAGGCGCAAGGACCTCCCCTCTCGCCCCCGGCAGAGTCAGGCTTTCCTCCAGGGACGGGCGCGCCCTGTCCAGCCTTTTTCCCGCCAGTATACCTGGTCTGCTTCGTTCCAGCCCCGCTTCTGCATCCACCGAATTAGGGTAAAAAACGCCTTTGTCCGCAGGCCGGGCCGCACCTTTCCCACCCCACGCTCCACCCGTTTGGCCAGGGTAGACAGCTCCCGCGCCATCCGGTCTTTCCGCGCCTGGCTGACCTGCTCCCAGGAGACTGCCCGGACATTTCTGCCATACCGGTGAATCTTGGCAATCCCCCAGAAGAAGGCGCTGTCTGCCAGGTCCTGGTTGGTGCGCCGCGTTCCGGCCCCCGCCGCAGTGGACAGGCACACCGCCTGCTTGAAAAACATCCCCTCCTGGGGGCGGTGGACCATCCACCGGTAACCGTAGTGGTCCAGCAGCGCCTTCATCGGGCCGGTGACGTGGTAAACATAGACCGGGCTGGCCAGGACGATGACATCCGCAGCATCCAACGCCTCTGTAATCGGCCGGAGCTGGTCAGCGTGGGGGCACAGCTGTTCCGACTTGGAAAAGCACTGGCTGCACCCCACGCAGAAAGCGCCAAAATCCCGGGGGAGGAAAAACTCCGTCACCTCTCCCCCCAGTTTGTCGCAAAAGAGCTTTGCCAGATGATAGGTGGAGCCCTTATGGCTCTGTCCATGGAGCACGACAATTCGCATATTCTGCTGACCTCCCTGCTGGATTGATTGCCTCAGTGTAGCACATCCCCGCCGGAGCATCAAGTCAAAGTCTCACCTTCCCCTCTGAAAACCAACCACCCCGCCATTGAAAAAGGTCCTCCGGGATGCTACAATGAACAACAATCAAACCGAGAGAAAGGATGGACCCCATGTTTCGACAAGCTACCCTAAGCGATCTGGAGCAAATTGCCGCCATTTACGACCACATCCACACCGAAGAGGAGGCCGGACGGGCCACCGTGGGCTGGGTCCGGGGGGTCTATCCCACCCGGCAGACCGCCCTGGACGCCATCCAGGCGGGGGATATGTTCGTGGCCGAGGAAAACGGCCGCCTGGTGGCCACCGCCAAGATCAACCAGGAGCAGGTCCCCGAGTACGCCGAGGCCGCCTGGACCCAGGACGCCCCCCCGGAACAGGTCATGGTACTCCACACCCTGGTGGTGGACCCCCAGGCCAAGGGGCGGGGCTACGGCTCCCGCTTCGTGGACTTTTATGAGTCCTATGCCCTGGAACACGGCTGCCGCTACCTCCGCATGGACACCAACGAGCGCAACGCCAGCGCCCGGGCCCTCTATCGCAATTTGGGCTATCGGGAGGTTTCCATCGTCCCCTGCGCCTTCAACGGCATTCCCGGGGTCCAGCTGGTCTGCCTGGAAAAGACCCTGTGACCCTCTTTCAGCGGTGGGCCGTCTTCTTCCGTCAGCTCCACGGCATTGTCGCGGCCACCAACCGGTATCACGGGACCCTTCCTGCCCCGGAGACATTCCATACGACGGTGTCCTACCGGCTCCCTTTCCAGGGCAGCTGGACCGTCCTCAACGGCGGGATCACCCAGGCTACCTCCCACACCTGGGAGCTTCCCAGCCAGCGGTATGCCTACGACTTTCTCATCGCAGACGCCCAGGGGAACTCCTTTCAGGGGCCGGAGGAGCGCCTCTCCTCCTTCTACTGCTATGGACAGCCCATCCTCTCCCCCGCCCACGGGATCGTAATCGCCGCAGTGGATGGCGCCCCGGACAGCCCGGTCTGTTCCCCGCGAAAGGCAGTATGCGCCGCCAAAGACCTCCGGGGCAACTATCTGCTTCTCCAGCACAGTCCCCGGGAGTATTCCCTCCTGGCCCATCTGAAACCCGGCAGCCTCTTGGTCCGGCAGGGGGAATCGGTCCGCCAGGGAC
Source organism: Evtepia gabavorous (assembly GCF_003425665.1). Lineage (GTDB taxonomy): Bacteria > Bacillota > Clostridia > Oscillospirales > Oscillospiraceae > Evtepia > Evtepia gabavorous. The sequence continues at coordinate 162,604 of NZ_QQRQ01000002.1, read as the reverse complement.
AGCCTGTCGCCGCCTGCGGAAACTCGGGCAACAGTTCAGAGCCCCATCTCCATTTCCAGCTCCAGGACACCCCCGATTTCTACACTTCTGCCGGGCTGCCCATCCCCTTTTCCTCCCTCCGGACCGCTCCCGCCCCCAACTACCACCGCCTGGACCCCCGCCCCCATGGGGCGGAGACCACGCCGCCTCCCTATCTTACCCGGGGGCAGCAGGTGTCCCCCCTCCCGCCGCCATAGACCCCAGCACAGGCAAAGAAAATGTCCCCGGTCTTTCTGACCGGGGACGTTGCTATTCTGGCCGGCTGAGGATGTCCTGTGCCACAGGGGTGTAAAAGAGGGCCGCCACCGCTCTGCTGTCCCGGGTCTGGGCCAGGGCCCACATGAGCTTGGCCACAGCGGCCTCAATGGTCATGTCATAGGACTCCAGCACCCCCAGGTCCCGCTTGAGGCGGTGACCCACATTGTACACCGCCAGGTCGCTGCCCTCGTTCTGCACCTGGGTGGTCACCACCACGATCTTTCCCTGGTCCACCGCCTGGCGGATCAGGTCATAAAACTGCCCCTGGTCCCCCGCCGGGACGCCGCCCACGCCGAAACTCTCCACCAAAACCCCATCGCTCTCCGCCAGGGCAAAGGCCAGATAGGCCGGCGACAGGCCGGGGATCAGCTTCACCAGGGAAACCCGCTGGTTCAAGGCGTGGAAAAACCGGGGGGCCGGGCCGGCCGGGGGCAGGATGTACGGCACCAGACGCCCCTCCTGCACCACCCCCAGGACAGGGTAGTTGATGCTGGAGAAGGCGCCAAAGCTCTTGGAATAGGTCTTCCGGGCCCGGGTTCCCAGGATCACCGCCCCGCCGAACACCACTGTCACCCCGGGTAGCCGCCCGTCACAGGCCACAGTAAAACTGTCCAGCAGGTTGGTCTTGGAGTCGGTGATGTCCATGTGAATGGGCTTCTGGCTGCCTGTGAGGACAATGGGCTTGGGGCTGTCCTGAATGAGGTAGCTCAGGGCTGCGGCAGTATAGGCCAAGGTATCCGTCCCATGGCAGATCACAAAGCCGTCATAGGTCTCATAATGGGTCTCCACCGCCTGGGCAATGGCCAGCCAGTGGCTGGGGGTCATATTGGTGGAGTCAATGTTGCACACCTGGAGGCAGTCCACCTGGCAAAGCTTTTCCACGGAGGGAATATACTGCAAAAACTCCGCCCCTGACATCCCGGGGACCAGCCCCGCCTCGGTCATCTCCGAAGCGATGGTTCCACCGGTGCCAATCATTAGAATCTGTTTCATCTCTCTTCCTTTCTCTTGGGGACCTCCCCGTCCTCTGCCCGGCAAACCCGCCGGGATACACAGACGGACCGTCCACCCAAAGGGAACGGCCCGTCTGTCCAAACACTGCGCCCGCTCAGGCGTCCTTCCATTTCTCTGTAACTGCCCTGAGCTGTGCTGCCATCTTCTTCAGGTCCTTGTTGGCGCCGCCCTTGCTGGCCCGGATGATGGACAGCAGATCCATGGCGGCCAGCTCCAGCTCGTGGTACGCCGTGGAGGGCCGGCCGGTGGAGGCAAAGCTGGTCTTCTTGGGGGCGATCTCCACCCCGGCGGCCAGCATCACGTTTCTGGCCAGGTCAAAGACCTCCTCATACAAAGGCGCGTGAGCCGGCAGGCCCTTCTCCCGCAAGGTGTTGGCAAAAATCTCTGTCACCTGGGCATCCCCGTGGACCACAAAAATCTGCTGGGGCGCCGGGTCCTTCACCTGGTCAATCCACTGGAGCAGGTGGTCCCGGTCGGCATGAGAGGAAAGACCCTGGAAATTATAGATGGAGGCGTTGACCGCAATCTCCTCCCCAAAGAGGCGGACCTGCTTGGCCCCCTCCAGCAGGTGGCGGCCCAAAGTCCCCTCTCCCTGGTAGCCCACAAAGACAATGGCACACTCCTCCCGCCACAGGTTGTGCTTCAAGTGGTGACGAATCCGCCCGGCGTCGCACATGCCGGAGGCGGAGATGATGACCTTCGAGCTCTTATCCAGGTTGAGCAGCTTGGACTCCTCGCTGCTCTCGGTCATCATGAGGCCGGGGAAGGTGAACAGGCGCTCCCCTTCCTTCACCACCTCCAGGGCCTCCTCGTCCAGGTAGCCCCGCAGGTCCCCGGAGAAGATCTTCGTGGCCTCGTTGGCCAGGGGGGAGTCCACGCAGACGGTGAAGTCCGGGTTGCTCTTTACCAGCCCCTCCTTCTTCATCTCCCGCATGAAATACAGCAGCTCCTGGGTGCGCCCCACAGCGAAGGAGGGAATGATCACATTGCCCCCCTTGGAAAACGTGTCGTCGATGATCTTGGCCAGCTCCGCTGTATAGGACGCCACCGGTGCATGATTCCGGTCGCCGTAGGTGCTCTCCATGACCACATAGTCAGCTCCATGGACCCAGGAAGGGTCCCGGATGATCGGCTGGTTGACGTTGCCAATGTCCCCGGAGAAGACGATCTTCTTCTCCACGCCGCCCTCCTCCATCCACATCTCCACGCTGGCAGAGCCCAGCAGGTGTCCCGCATCCACAAAGCGGATCTTGACCCCTTCAAAGAGTTCTATGATCTGTCCATACTCCGCGGTGACCAAATGCTCGGCCACTTGGGCCGCATCGGCCACAGTATAAAGGGGCTCCACCGGGGGCCGGCCCGCCCGCTTTCCCTTTTGGTTTTTCCACTGGGCATCCTGCTCCTGAATGTGGGCCGAGTCCTGAAGCATCACCGACAGCAGCTGGCCGGTGAGACGTGTGGTAAAAATCTGCCCTTGAAACCCCTCTTTGATCAGCAACGGAATCCGCCCCGAGTGGTCAATGTGGGCATGGGTGACAATCACATAGTCGATATAGTTGGGGGAAAAATCAAACACGGCATTGTCCCGCTCATCCCGGCCCTGCTGCAGGCCGCAGTCAATGAGAATCTTCTTCCCCCGCACCTCTACACAGTGGCAGCTGCCGGTGACGGCTTTGGCCGCGCCGAAAAAGGTCAGTTTCATGGGTTACCCTCCCTTTGGATCGTGATTCTATGGCTCCCCTTCCGCCGAAGGGGGAATCTCCTTCATAGTTGCCCTTATCATACCCCATTTTCCCCCTTTTGCATAGGGGAATTTCCCCTTTTTCAAAAAATTTGCCCTGGGCGCGAGCCTGTGCTACAATGAAAAAGAATCTATCTTACGCAAGGAGGGACCTTCCCATGCCCACACTGAGCCATGCCTGCGTCCGGGTTCTGGACTTGGCGCGCAGCGTCGCCTTTTACCGGGAGACCCTGGGACTCACGCCCCAGCGGGAGCTGACCATGGAGGACCGGGGCTGGCACCTGGTCTTCCTGGGCGACGGCGTCACCCCGTTCCAGCTGGAGCTCTGCCGGGAGCTCCAGCGGACCGAGCCCTACCGCCTGGGGGATGACACCCCCCATGTGGCCCTCGTGTCCCAGGACTTCCAGGGCCTGAAGGCCAAGCACCAAGCCATGGGGCTGATCTTTGATGAACTGGCCAACGGCATCTACTTCATCCAAGACCCCGACGGCCACATCCTGGAGATTCTTCCTCCAGACTGATCCCCCCGCTGTTCCAAGATACAAGCCCCCTGGAGGAATCCAGGGGGCTTGTATCTTGTCGTTATGAATTTGTCATTTCTTGTAACTTTTAGCCGTAGCAGAAATAGCTGGTGCTGGCATACCATCCGCTGTTGAAGTAGACGGACTTCCACACGCCCTTACCCTGGGAGAAGTTGGCCTGGTAGAGCACGTTGCTGGGCATCTCCACCTGGCCCATCATGGCCGCCTTCACAGAATCCTCACAGATGCCATAATAGTAGGTACCATTCTTACTGTCCGTGGCCTGGATGGCGTTGGCCGCCTCCACTGTGGCATACTTGGTGGAATACTGGCCGGGCTGGGTGATGACCCCCTTCACCGTGTCGGGGAACCGGCTGTCCTCCACCCGGTTGAGCACCACCTGGGCCACATACTGCCGCAGCTGCTCCGTGGTGTGGCCCGCCTCATGGAAGACGGTGGTGGTCAGGATGCGGATATCTTCGTCGCTGTACTGGGCCAGCTTCTGATAGCCCGCAATGGCCTTCTGCGCCTCGTTCCAGGTGCTTTTGGCCGCCTGCACATAGGCGCTGCTGTCGGAATACCCCTTCTTGCGCAGGGACTCGGCCGTCTGATGGGCCTGGTCCTGGATGGTGCGCTGCTCCTGAATCGCAGCCATGCATTCGGTATAGTTGCTGTCCGCAGCAAAGGCCATAGGGACCATGGTCACGGTCAGCGCCATACACAGTAGGGTTGCAATCAAAAACTTTTTCATCATAAACTCCTGTCGTCACGGAAAGCACCCCCGCCGCCGCTCTTCAAGCGCCCGTGTCCGGCGGCGCTCCGGCGTGCTCTCCTGGCTTCTTCGTGCTGCCGGGTCCTTCTCTCTCTCGGCCCCGGCGGCGCTTGCAGGGGGCATTATACACGAAGGCCGCCCCCCTTGGCAAATTCCCGGAATCGGAGGAAACCGGTAAAAATCCGCCGCCGCTTTAGCAGGATTGTCCAAATTTTTGTTTCTAATTGTTACCCATTTTTATACTCTTTGTCACTGCTTCGTTTATTTTTGTAACCAATTTGTTAATTTTAAGACACGATTTCGTTACCATTCACAAAAATAAGGACCGATCCCTGGGGGATCGGTCCAAAATTTTTCAAAAAGTCCTTGATTCTCAAGGGGTTCCAAATTGGGCAACTTTTTTTCTGCCCTTAAAAATCCTGAAAACGCGGGGGCCGGCGGGCCAAAAACGCCTCCATTCCCTCCTGTTTATCCCGGGTGGCGAAGGCCAGGCCCAGCAAATCCTTCTCCCGCTCCGCGCCGTTTTTCAGGTCAATTTCCTGGCTGGAATTGATGGCGGTCTTGGCCAGAAAAACGGCATAGCTGGCCCGGGAGGCAATCTTCTTTCCCAGGGCCCGGCAGGTCTCCATCAATTCGTCCCGGGGCACCACATGGTTGGCCAGCCCCAGGCGGTAGGCCTCCTGGGCGTCAATCTGGTCCCCGGTGAAGATCAGCTCCTTGGCCCGTCCCACTCCGATGATCCGCGCCAGACGCTGGGTGCCGCCGCCGCCGGGAATGATGCCCAAGGTGACCTCGGGCAGGGCGAACCGGGCGTGGTCGGCAGCAATGCGAAGGTCACAGGCCAGGGTCAGCTCACAGCCGCCCCCCAGGGCAAACCCGTTGACCGCAGCAATGGTCACCTGCCGCATGGACTCCAGCAGGTTTGCCGCCTCATGGCACAGCCCCGACAGGCGGCGGCCCGCCACGGCGTCCTCGTGGACCATCTGGGCAATGTCTGCCCCCGCGGCAAAGGCCTTCTCCCCTGCCCCGGTGAGGATAACCACCTTAACCTGGTCCATGGCCTCCACCTGCCGCAGGGTGGCAATGATCTCCCGATAGACCTGACTGTTCAGGGCGTTCAGGCTTTTGGGGCGGTCAATGGTGACCACCGCCAGTTCTTCCTCCAGGCTCAGCTTGATAAACTCCATTGCGATCCCTCCTGTCACGTTCCGTCTTTCTGTCTCCGCCCCGGCCCTGCGGCTCACTCCCGAAAGGCCTCGTAGACCTGCCGGCGGGTAAAGCCCTTGGCCGGGGCAAAATATGCGCTGGGCAGGCTGCTCACCGCCCCATCCGGGTCCATGGCGTACTTCAGAATCCCCTGCTCGGCGCACCAGTCCATGGCGCCCCAGTTGGCGTGCTGGGCTGTGCCGGTCTCCCGGATTTTCTGAATCCGGCGGTCAATGGCCTCCCCCCGGGGGGCCAGCAGCATCGCCAGTTCCCCCCAGGTCATAGGGGCGTCCAGCCGCAGCCGGTTGTCTGAGTAGACAATCCCCCGGGTCTTCTGGAGGCGGACCAGCTTTTCAAAGCCGGGGTCTTCCCGGCCCACATCGGCAAAGGGGCTGTACTCCATGAGCCGCTGGACGGTGACCACCTGATAACCATACTTCTTCAGCAGCTCCAGCTGCTTTTTTAAGCCAAAGGCCACCGGGGTCCGGCGGCACATGTTGTAGCCGTCTTTCTGGAAAATGATTTGACCGGCCAATCCGTCGGGGTCCGCCTCCAGCACCTTCCGCATGGGGTCCACCATGGCCTCCACCTCCGCCCGCAGGCTCTCCTGGGCCGAGCCGTGGTGCAGCGGCAGCCAACCCGCCCCGTCAAAGGCAGCGGCCAGATAGAGGTATCCCATCTGGTCATAGGCATCGTAGCTGGTAAAGCCCCCCTCGATCTTATCCACATAGTGGGGCGGGCGGGCCATGGTCATCTCATAACCGTAGGTCTCCTTCAGCAGGGTGTGCAGACGGGTCAGGTCGGACACCACCTGGTCCAAGCCGTGGAAATGGTCCCGTTTGCCGTAGACAAAGGGCTTTTTCCCAAACAGGACGTGGCGGTACCCGTGGTTGGTCACCTGGTGCCCCTCGTCCAGCATCCGGCGGAGCAGCCGCTGGTTGTGCACCGCGCCGCCCCGCTCGTCCTGGTTGATGTCCGGGTAGTGGTCATACCGCACGCCGCCCCAGTCCGCCTGGCCGCTTTTGCCAGCTGTGTCAGGATAGTTTTCACTGGTGTCCCCCACCACGTCGAAGGTGCCCTGGGCTCCATACTCCCCCAGCGTGTCCAGGAGGATGTCGGTCAGGGCCTTTCCGTCAAATTTATCGGGGCTGGAGGGCAGGTCCATGGGACCATCGTCGAAGGTCATGGCCACCACCCGCTCCCTGGTCTTCACCCGTTCTATCCGCCGGGTGTAGCTCACATGGTGCTTCTCCTCAGGCAAGAACTTCTTGACAACGCGCTTGCCCGCCTTTCCCACTTTTACGATTAAGGACATGCCATTATTCTCCTTTCCTCCGCGTTCTTCTGAGATCCTCCCAGGCACATTTCAGGGCGAACGCCGCCCACCTTCCATAGCGCAGAGGGGGGGCATGGGTCTTTTTCAACTTGGTATATTGGCTCCGGGCAACGCAGAGGGAGGAGCCTTCCTCCCCGGTAATCCAGCCCTTTCCGTCCAGGAGCGCCGTCCGAATGGCGGGGAGGGTCCTGTCCGCAGCCTCCACGGTGATGGTCCCGTTGCCAATCTCCTGGGCCAGATGGGCATCGCTTCCCGCTGTGGGGATCAGCCCATAGTCCTTGGCAAAGGCCGCGGCCTGGGCGTTGGCCTGGGGATTCTTCCGGTTGGCCCGGCCATTCCAGGTCTCCATCCCATCCAGATAGGGAACCAGAGGCACCAGTTTCCCCTCCTCCTTCCGGTGCTGAAAGGGATGGGCCAGCACCGTCAGTCCCCCCAGCCGGCGGACGGCCTGGGTGGTCTCCTCCCAGGTGGTATAGACCATGGGCTGGCGGACAAACAGGCCCAGAAGGTGGCCGTGTTCCGTGGAGAACTCCACCCCCGGAATCAGCAGAACGCCGTCCACCTCCGTGGGCCCTGTGTAGACCACGTCGTGGTCACAGACCGCCACCCCGTGCAGCCCTCTGGCCCGGGCGGCGGCGGCAATCTCCTCCACCGTCATCCGTCCGTCCGGGGAGGCCTGGGAGTGGAGGTGCAAATCCAGTGTCAGTCTCATATCATCTGCCTTTCAGGCTGTTGCGGAGGTAGGCCCGATAGGCCCCCTTGTCGTCCTTGCGGTACAGGGCCTCCGGGGTGCGGAAGAAGTCCGCCACCCCAGCCAGGGCCCGCCGCCAGTCCCCCTGCCGGAGATAGCCCAGGGTGGCCGCGCCATCATGGAAAAGGTAGCGCATCTTCACCCCCACTTGGTAGTCCTCCGGCATGTAGGAGAGGGTCTCCCCCTGGGCCGCCCGGGCATACAGGGCGGTAAAGGGGCTGCCGCAGCAGGTGCTCATGGGAAAGCTCCCCCACACCCGTGGGTTCACCTCCAGCACCCGTCCCCCCTTGAACTCCACCATGGCCATGCCCACAAAGCCAAAGGAGGCCAGCAGCTGGTAGGCCTGACGGATCATGGTCTCCTCATAAAAGCTGACGCAGCAGGTGGACGGTCCCCCCGTAACCGGATACTCCCGCAGCCGCCGGTGGCAGAAGGCGCACACCAGCCGGCTGCTTTGATCCAGAAGCAGGTTGACCCCCTCTCCCGGCCCCTCTACCTTTTCCTGCACAATGGGGGACGGGTCATAGCGGCGCATGGCCGCGTACTGCCGGGCATACTCGCCTGGGTCCCGGGCGATCTGATACCGGTCCCTGGCCTTAAGGCCCGCCTTCTCCCCGCAGTGGGGCTTGATGACCACGGGAAACCGGTCGGGCATTTCGTCATATTCCCGGGGGACTGGAAGCCCCAGTTCCACCGCCCGCCGGTGGACGGTCTCCTTGTCGTTCAGGGCATCCAGCACCGGCTGCGGCGCCACCAGAAAGTCCGCCGCCCGGGCCAGCTCCTCCCGCCGGCTGCTGACCAGGTTGAGGGTGTCCGCCCCGGTACAGAAGAGAACAGGGTGGTCATAGGCCTCCAGCAGCTCCCGCAGGCGGGTGCCGTAGTCCGCCTCCCGGCAGGAGCCGGGAATCCACCGGGTCTCCGCGGCAAAGCGGGAGACAAAGGAGGCCGGCGTGACAGTGGCCTCTGCCCGGGTCTGGGTCACAACCACCCGAAAGCCCGCCTCTCCCAGCGCCCGGACCGCGGCCAGGGAGGCGCGGTATTTTCCGTCTGTAACGACTGCGGTTTTCAAAGGCTCTCCTCCTTTTTCCGGCGGCCTCAGCCCATGCCCCGGCCGTATTGTTCAAAGGCCTCCTGAAGCAGGTAGCTGTATCCGCTGACCATGGTCTCCTCCCTGGGCCGGGCGGCAGGCAGCGCGGCCTCCCGGGTGGGCCGGGAGAGGAGGAGGTCCAGCAGTTCCTCAAAAAACTCCCCCTTGCACAGATGCGCCACCCCCACAGTGACATTCTCCAGCCAGAACAGGCCGGTGACATCCAGGCCGGTCTGGTCCTCAAACCGGGAGAGAAGGTAGACCCCCCGGGGCAAATCCTGGGACAGCGGGCGGCGGAGAACGGTGTAGTAAACCTCCCCCTGCCACCGGTGGAACACATCCCACACACTCCGGGGGGCGCAGCGGCTGTACAGCTCCCGGAGGAGCCGGCGGCCGCTCTGTCTGCCCAGCCGCAGCCAGCGAAGTTCCCCGGTCTCCGTGCGGTCGGTCAAGGCCCGGCCCGCCCCCCGGCTGAGGTAGGGGGCGCGGCTGGGTTCGTCAAAAAAGCCATCCGCCAGGTCCTGGAACAGCCTCCCCAGGGCGGGTAGGCGTTCCTCATCAATCTGGGCGGAGACCGGCTTCAAGATTTCCAGCAGATCATCGGCGCGCATGTGGCGGCTTCCCTCCGGCGTCTTGCCGTCGCTGGCCACCAGGCTGAAAAGGATCTCCCGAATGGCCTGCACACTGCGGAAATAGGCCGCAATGGTGGCACACAGCCGGGACTTCTCCCCGTCGCTGCGCCGGCCAAAATACCAGTCAAAACACTCCAGCTCCCGTCCGGCGTTTCGGCCCAGCAGCTGGAGAATCCGTCCCACCGGATTGGCGTCAAACTTGCTGTCGCCAAAAAAATAGCTGGCGTTCTGGCTGACGCGGACGGGGAAGCTCTCGCACCAGGCCAGCTCTCTCCGTTCCAGCTTGTTCTGAAAATCCCGGTTCAAAAAACGGACCCGAATCTCACCATCGGGTCCTTCCCGTTCCACAAAATAGAGATCACTGCGCTGGGGCGGGTCGTAGAAATCCTCATACCACTTAAATAAAAGGTAAAAGCTGTCCTCCTGGTACCCCGCAGCCACCCAGGCCATAGTTGTCCATGCTTCGCGGATGGGTGTTCCTTTTCCGGCATATTTGTCAAACAGCCAGGCGATCCTGGGGTGGGACAGTATGTCGTGGTACATCCAACAGATCCTGTGCTGATCGGTATCAACCATAAGGTCCTCAAAGGAGCCCCGGTCCAGATAGATCGGATCGTCAAAGCACATGGTACAGACCTCATCTTTGCAAGTACTAAACAGAGTATATAGAACATTATAGCAGTTATCCCTTTTTTTTCAATCGGTAGGGCATGCTTTTCTTCCAAAAAATCAACTTTTTCCCCAGGCATTCCGCCAAAAGCGCCGTGAACCTGCCTGGTTCACGGCGCTTGGTCATTCCTCATAGTGGGGCGGGACGGGATCAAAGGTTAGGATTTCCTCCTCCACAGGGGGAGCCGCCTCCGGGGGCGTGGGGTCTCCGCCGCTCTGCATCTGGACCCACTGGTCCTTGGTGATGAGAATCTGCCGGGGCTTGGAGCCCTCAGAGGGTCCCACGATCCCCTTCTCCTCCATCTGGTCCATCAGACGGGCCGCCCGGGCATAGCCCAGCTTCAGCCGGCGCTGGAGCAGGGAGACCGAAGCCTGTCCCAGGTCCAAAATCACATCCACACCGGCGGGGAAGAGCTCATCCTGCTCCTCCTCCCCCGCCTCGCCGGCGGGGAAGGCGCCGCCGGCGGACTTGCCTTTTTTCTCCGATTCGGTGACGTGCTGCTCGATCTGCGCCATCACCTCATCGTCATACTCGGCAGCGGCATTCTGCTTGACGCTGTCCACCACCGCCGCCACCTCCTCATCAGAGATGAAGCAGCCCTGGACCCGCAGAGGCTTGCCGGAACCCAGGGGAAACCAGAGCATATCCCCCTTGCCCACCAGCTTTTCCGCCCCGGTGTTGTCCAGGATGATCCGAGACTCCAGGGAGGAGGCCACCGCGAAGGCGATCCGGGAGGGGATGTTGGCCTTCATCAGGCCGGTGATGACGTCCGCCGAGGGGCGCTGGGTGGCAATGACCAGGTGCATGCCGGCGGCACGGCCCATCTGAGCCACCCGGCAGATGGACTCCTCCACCTCCTTGGCCGCCACCAGCATCAGGTCGGCCAGCTCGTCAATGACGATGACCACCTTGGGCATGGTGTCCACCCCCTCCTGTCCCTTGGCCCACTGGTTGTAGGAGGAGAGCTCCCGCACCCCGGCCTCCGCAAACAGGCGGTACCGCTTCATCATCTCCGTCACCGCCCATTGGAGGGCGCCGGCGGCCTTCTTGGGGTCGGTCACCACAGGGATCAGCAGATGGGGGATGCCGTTGTATCCCCCCAGCTCCACCATCTTGGGGTCCACCATAATCAGGCGGAGTTCCTCCGGGGTGGATTTATAGAGCATACTGATGAGCAGGGAGTTAATGCACACCGACTTACCAGACCCTGTGGTGCCGGCAATGAGCATGTGGGGCAGCTTGGAGCAGTCCCCCACGATATAGTTGCCGCCGATGTCCTTGCCCACGGAGAAGGCCACACTGGACTTGTGCCGGCGGAAAGCCGGGGAATCCAGCACCTCCCGAATGGGTACCGGGATGACAACTTTGTTGGGCACCTCAATGCCCACCACAGAGATTTTCCCCGGCACTGGGGCAATCCGCACGCTGGAGACCCCCAGCGCCAGGGCCACATCGTCAGAGAGGTTGGTGAGCTTATTCAGCCGTACCCCCTGTTCCAGCGCCACCTCATACCGGGTCACTGAGGGCCCCTGCACCGCCCCGGTCACATGGCCGTCAATGCCGAAGGAGTTGAGCACGCTGGACAGCCGGTCCAGGGTCCCCTCCAGTTCCTCATGGGCCGCCCGGGCACTGTCGCCGCTGGGCTGGGTCAGCAGGTCCAGAGAGGGATAGACATAAGCTCTGGGGGCGTCCTCCTCCAGGCTCCGGGCAATGGTCTGGGTGACCTCCTGGGCCTCCTTCTCAATGGCCGCCTGGCGTTGGGCCCGTGTCGGGGGCTTTGGCTCCCCGGGGGGCTGCCATACCGGCGCGTCCTCCGCCAGCTTCCAGGCCGGCGCTTCCGCCTCCTGGGTCAGCTCTTCCAAAACCTCATCCGGCCGCTTTACATGGCTTTCCGGCTGGAAAAGGGGGGGCTTTTCCTCCTCTTCCCGCAGCACCTGCGCCGCGGCGGGCGCCGCCGGGGCCGGCTTTTTCCCCTTCTCCTGGGGCGGGGTGCCGGTTCGCTGCTTGGCGGCGGGCAGGTCATCCAAGGGCAGGTCAGGCGCCCGTTTCCGCCGGTTGATGGGCCAAAAACCGCCCTGAGAGAGGGGGGCTTCCCTCTGCGCTTCCTCCCTTGGATCGCCGTAGTCCTCGTAGTCCTCCTCCTCATAGTAGGCCTCGTCCTCATAGCGCCGCTGTGCCCGGTGCTCCCGCAGACGGCTCAGTGCCCGCAAAACCTTCGGCGGGGTCAGATGGCCCGCGCCCGCCAGCAGTGCCAGAAAGGCCAGGGCAAAGATCACCCCTGCCCCCACCCGGCTGAAGCCCATGGTGCCAAACACCGCCAGCCCGCCGCTGATCACACCGCCGCCAAAGCCATAGACCCCATCGTTCCAGAGCCGGCTTGCCAGATCAATCCCCAGGGAAGGCTGCCGGGGCGAGAGCAGCACATGGAGGAACGCACCGCCCACCACCGGCAGCAGGCCCAGGCACCAGAGCCGCAGGGTAGCCCGCCTTTCCCGCCGAAGCAGCAGCAGGCCCGCCGCCCAGAACAGCGCCAGGGCGGTCAGCCAAAAGCCATAGCCAACGAGGCCGCGGATGCCGCGGCACAGCAGATCGGGGACCACCGCGTGTATGCCAACCATTCCCAGCACCACCATAAGGGCCAGGAAGAGGCACACCGCCGCGCCAATCCCCCGGGCCATCAGGTCCGGAACATAGGCCGGGGGCTTTTTCCGGGTGCCGTTGGGCTTTTTCCCCGTGGTCTGTTTTTTCGTGTTTGCCGTTTTCTTTTGCGTGGAAGCCATACTTCCCTCCTTGCTTTGGGTTATGGATCAGCGAAAGATCAGGCTGGCCACCACCGCTGCGGCGCCGATGCCCCAGCAGTAGTAAGCGAAGTTGCCAAACTTGCCTTTGTCAGCCAGCAGATTCACCAAACGAATGGCAAAATAGCCGGACACGGCCGCCACCAGGGTGCCCACAATGTAGGCCGGCAGCAGGGACACGTCAATCCCCTCCCGCACAGCCTCTCCAATGCTCAGAATATTGGCCCCCAGCACCGCTGGGATGGACAGCAGGAAGGAAAACCGCACCGCGAACCGCCGGTGAAACCCCCGCATCATCCCCGCCGAGATGGTGGTCCCCGACCGGGAGAGGCCGGGCACCACCGCCACCGCCTGGCCCACGCCCACCAGCAGAGCATCCAGCATGGTGGCAGACTTGGGCCCCTTCTTGCCCCGGGCCATCCGGTCTGAGAAGAAGAGGATGCAGCCGGTCACCGCCAGGGCGCAGCCCACAAAAATGGTGTTGCCGTACAGCCCTTCCACCTTATCCTTGATGGGCAGGATGACAAACAGGGGAAGGGTAGCCACAATGATCATCAGGATCAGCCGCCCGTTGGGGGGCAGTCGCTTCATCTGCCTCCGTTTCTCCCGGGAGAACACGCAGGCGATGAGATGGAAAAACTCCTTCACCAACGCCACAATGTCCTTCCAGTAGTAGACAAAGACAGCAATCAGGGTGCCCAAATGGAGGAGCACGTCAAAAAACAGGCTCCCCTCCGCGGACACCAGCCCGAAGAAGTTCTGGAACAGAGACAGGTGGCCGGAACTGGAGATGGGCAAAAACTCCGCCACGCCCTGAACCAGCCCCAGGAAAATGGATGAAAGGACACTCAAATGGATCTACCTCTTTCTCTCTCAGTGGGTGTACAGGGCCTTCATGGCCTTGTAGGTCATGTAGCAGTCCAGCTTGGCCGTGGTCTCAAAGGGCGCGTGCATGGAGAGCACGGGCACCCCGGCGTCGATGGTGTCAATGTTTCGGTTGGCCATGTAGCAGGCCACGGTGCCGCCGCCGCCCTGGTCCGTCTTGCCCAGTTCCGCCAGCTGCCAGATCACCTGGTTCTCTTCAAAAATCCGCCGGACCTTTCCCACCACCTCCGCGGAGGCGTCAGAGGCCCCGGACTTGCCCCGGGCCCCCGTGTACTTACTGAGGCAGACACCGTAGTTGAGAAACGCGCTGTTGCGCACCTCATAGGCCTCTGCAAAGTTGGGATCATAGGCCGCTGTCACGTCTGCGGAGAGGCAGAAGGCATTCTCGTAGCAGGCCTTCAGGGCGGCCCCCTGGCTGTCGCACAGATCGCTCATAAAGATATCAAAGGCCGCTGACTGCATACCGGTGACCCCCAGGGAGCCGATCTCCTCCTTGTCCGCCAGCACACATACGCCAGTCAGCCGGGGCGCTCCCTCCAGCTCCAGCAGGGCCTGGAGGCAGGCGTAGGCACACACCCGGTCATCCTGTCCATAGGCGCCGATCACCGAACGGTCCAGGCCGATGTCCACTGCCTTGGCCGCCGGCACCGCCATGAGCTCGGCGGACAGGAAGTCCTCCTCCACCATGCCGTATTTCTCCTGGAGAATCTCCAGCATGGCCAGCTTCACCCGGTCACTCCCCTCTTCGGTGCCAAAGGGGCGGCTGCCCACAAAGAGGTTCAGCTGCTCGGCGGAGACGATGGACCCCATGGTCTTCTTTGCCTGGTCGCCGGCCAGATGGGGCAGCAGGTCTCCCACGGTGAACTGGGGGTCTCCCGGCGCCTCTCCAATGCGCACCGGCACCACGGTGCCGTCCCGGCGCACCACCACTCCGTGGAGGGCCAGGGGAATGGTGGTCCACTGATACTTCTTGATCCCCCCATAATAGTGGGTTTTGCAGTAGGCCATCTCCTTCTCCTCATACAGAGGATTCTGCTTCAGGTCCAGGCGGGGGGAGTCGATGTGGGCCGCCCCGATCACCGCCCCCTGGTTCAGGCTCTCCTGGCCGATCACCGCCAGCAGGAGGGACTTGCCCCGGTTGTTCCGGTACACCTTGTCCCCGGGCCGGAGTTTCTCCCCCCGGACCAGGGGGCGGAACCCGGCGGCTTCCGCCAGGCCGATGGCATAGTCCACGCACTCCCGCTCGGTCTTGCCCTCATCCAAAAAGGTCTTATAGCCGGCGCAATAGGCCTGGATGTCCTCCTCCTCCCCCGGGGCCAGACGGTCATAACCGTTGGTGGGAGCGAAGAAGAGGTCTTTTTTCCGCTGCTGGAGCAGCGTCGGTTCTTTTTTCTCGTCCATTATTTGCTCTCCTCTAACATCTGTTGGAAAAGTGCCCGAGCCCGCTGGGCAAAGGTCTCCACCGTGTCGGTCTCGGTGCTCTCCAAGGTATCATCACAGTGCGCCTGGAACCAGGCACTGGGCTTCTGGGCCGCCACCCGCATCCGGGCATAGTCCTCGGAAATTCCCTCCCGGGCCATGATCCGCTTCACCCGGAGTTCCTCCGGCGCGGTGATGGCCAGGGTACGGTCACAGTAGGCCGCCAGAGGGCTCTCCAGCAGGGCGATGGCGTCAATGCCCACTGCGGGAACCCCCGCCTGACGGGCCGCCGCAATGCGGCGGGCGGTTTCCTGGGCCACATATTTATGGGTGATGGCGTTCAGGTCCGCCAGGGCCTTCTGGTCCTGAAAGACCACCGCGCCCAGCTTCTTCCGGTCCAGGGTTTCCCCGTTGTACACCGGGCCAAACCGGGCCTCCAGCTCCGCCCGCAGGGCGGGAGAGGACCGGGTCAGATCGTGGTACACGGCATCGGCGTCAATGATCTGCCCTCCTAAGCTTCGCAGGGCGTTCAGCGCGGTGGTCTTTCCCGCGCCGGTGGGGCCTGTGATTCCAATGACTTTCATGGCTTACCCCAGTCCTTTCAAAAAGTCCAGGAGTTCCTGACCGGGGATGCCCCCCTCCCGGAGGATCTGGGGCGCCGGCCCGGTGAGGTCCACGATGGTAGACTCCACCCCCACCCGGCAGGGGCCGCCGTCCACGATCCCCTCAATGTGCCCGTCAAAATAGTCCAGCACCTCCTGGGCGGTTTTGGGGCTGGGCTGGTCCGAGGGGTTGGCGGAGGGGGCCGCCAGGGCCACGCCGGCCTGGCGGAGAATGGCCTGGGTCAGCGGGTGGTCCGGGCAGCGGACCCCCAGGGTCCCCGACCCGTCATTGACCAGGGCAGAGACCACCCCTTTGTCCTCTAAAATCATGGTCAGGGGCCCCGGCCAGTAGTGCTCCGCCAGGGCATAAGCCTGGGGCGGGATGTTCTGGCAGTAATTCTCCACCATCTCCATACCCGTCACCAGGACCGAGAGGGCCTTTTCCCGCTCCCGCTGCTTGACCTCATAGAGAACCCACACCGCGGCGCTGTTCTCCGCGTTCACGGCCAGGCCGTACACCGTCTCCGTGGGCAGGGCCACCAGCCCGCCCTTCTGCAGCATGGCCACCGCTGGGGCCACATCCTCCATGGTGTAACGTATGGTTTTCCGGCTGTTCATCCGTCTTCACTCCTTTTCAGTCTCTCCCTCTGCTCGGCCAGGCTCAGGCCCTCCACCAGCTCCTCCAGCTCGCCATTCATCACCGCGTCCAGCTTATAGAGGGTCAGGCCGATTCGATGGTCTGTCACCCGGCCCTGGGGGAAATTGTAGGTCCGAATCCGCTCATTCCGCATGCCGGACCCCACCTGGCTCCGGCGCTGGCCAGCCACAGCCTGGGCCTGCTCCTGGATCGCCTGCTCATACAGGCGGGCCCGGAGGATGGACAGGGCCCGGTCCTTGTTCTTATACTGGCTCCGCTGGTCCTGGCACTCCACCACGGTTCCGGTGGGCAGGTGGGTCACCCGGATGGCGGACTCCGTCTTGTTGATGTGCTGCCCCCCGGCCCCGGAGGCCCGGAAGGTGTCAATCCGCAGGTCCGCCGGGTTCAGCTGAAACTCCACCTCGTCCACCTGAGGAAGGACCGCCACAGTGCAGGTGGAGGTGTGGATGCGTCCCCCGGACTCGGTTTCCGGCACCCGCTGGACCCGGTGGACGCCGCTCTCATGCTTGAGCTTGGCATAGGCGCTCTCCCCCTCCACCAGGCAGGACAGTTCCTTGATGCCCCCCAGTTCCGTTTGGCTGACGTTGTCCAGCTCCAGCTTCCAGCCCTGCTTCTCCCCGTACATGGCGTACATTCGGTAGAGGTCCGCCGCAAAAAGGGCCGCCTCCTCTCCCCCCACCCCCGCACGGATCTCCAGAAAGACGTTCTTTCCGTCCATAGGGTCCTTGGGCAGAAGCATCTGGCGGAGGGTCTGCTCCAGCTGGTCCAGCTGCGCCTTCACCTGGTCGTACTCCGCCCGGGCCAGCTGGCGGCACTCCGGGTCGGAGAGCAGGTCTGTAAGCCCCGCCAGCTCCCGCTGGGCCCCTTGGTAATGATGGAAGGTCTCCACCAGAGGGGTCAGCTCCTTTTGCTCCCGGTTCAGGGCCGCCACCAGGTCCGGGTTCTCATAGGTCTCCGGCTGGGCCAGCTGGGTCTCCAGCTCCTCCAGCCGAAGGGCGGCCTGGTTCAGCTGTTCCCACATTACGACCCCTGCTCCCGCGCTTCCTGCTCCGCCTTTTTCTGGGCCTGTTCCTCTGCCTCCCGGCGCTGATAATCCAGGAGCATGGCCTCATACTGCATCATCATCATGTTGTACTCAAAGGCCGCGGTCTCACTCTCAGACAGCGGGGTGGTATCCACCTTCTCCTTCTGGGCAGAGACATCCTCCTCGGTCTCCACCAGGGTTCCCTGGGCCGCTTTCTCGTCCATCAGGCGGAAGAGCTCCTGCATCTTGTCCTCGGTGGACGCCTCGGGACGGCGGTTGGTTTCTTTCTCAGACATACTGTGTTTTCTCCTTTCTATCGTTCATCGGGTGCAGGGGTCATGTCCCTTCCTCTGCCGCAATGGCCTCGGACAGGGTTTCCCAGGTCTCCATCAGGGCATCGTACTCCGCGTTGTACGCCGCCTCCTGCTGGAGCAGCTCCTGGAGCTTTTGGTAGTCGGAGGCCGCAGCCTCCTTTTGGACATTGAGGGCCTCCAGCAACTGATCCAGCTTTTCCATCCGCTTCTCCGCGGCGGCCAGCTCCTTTTTCAGCTGTTTGGTGCCCCCGGACCGTTTGGGTTTCTCCTTTTTTGCTTTCTCCTCTTTCTTGGGGGACGGAGTCAGCGCCTTTTGCCGCTCCCGATAGGCCTGATAGGCCGTGTAATCCCCCCGGAAATCCTGGATTTTCCCCCCTTCCAGGGTCCAAATCCGGTTGGCAAACCGGTCAATGAAGTACCGGTCGTGGGAGACAAAGAGAAGGGTCCCGGAGAATTCCTCCACCGCCTCCTCGATCCACTCCCGGGAGTCCAGGTCCAGATGGTTGGTGGGCTCGTCCAAAATCAGGAAGTTCACCTTCTCATCCATGAGCATGCACAGCCGCAGACGGCTCTGCTCCCCGCCGGAGAGCACGGAGACGGGCTTAAACACATCCTCCCCCTGGAACAGGAATTTCCCCAGACGGTCCCGGGCCTGCTGGGCATTGCACCCCGCCTCGTAGAGCATGGTGTCGTAGAGGCTGCGCTCCGGGTGGGAAAATCGAATCTGCTGGGGCAGGTAACCCACCTTTACGGTGAGCCCCTGCTTCACCGTGCCACCGTCCTGGGGCTCCTCCCCCAGGATGATCTTCAGCAGGGTGGACTTTCCCGCCCCATTGTCCCCCAGCAGGGCGATGCGGTCCCCATCCTCCACCCGGAGGGTCACATGGTCAAAGAGAACCTGGCTGCCGAAGGCCTTATTCACCTCCCGCAGGGAAAGAAGATCGTCGGCGTGAAACTCCGCCTGGCCAAACTTGGCCTTTAATTTCTTCCGCTCCTCTGGACGGGCGGTCTGGTTCAGCCGGGCAATCCGTTTTTCAATGGAAAAGGCCCGCTTGTTCAAGTGCTCGGTGTTGTGCTCGTGCATGATCCGCGCCGTCTCCGACAGGCGTTGGATCTCTGCCTGCTCTTTTTTGTACTGGCGCAGCTGCTCTAAGTACCGCCGTTCCTTCTCCACCGCGTAGAAGGAGTAGTTGCCGGCGTAAAACTCCGCCCGGCCGTTCTTCAGCTCCACCACCCGGGAGATGGTTCTGTCCAAAAAATACCGGTCGTGGGAGATCACCAAAACGGTCCCCTTATAATGGCTGATGTAGTCCTCCAGCCAAACCGTGGCATTCAGGTCCAGGTGGTTGGTGGGCTCGTCCAGCAGCAGGATCTCCGTGTCCACCAGGATCAAACGGGCCAGGTTGATCCGGGTTTTCTCTCCCCCGGAGAGATCGGCAAAGTTTTTGTCCCGGAAGGCCCGCTCAATGCCCAGACCGGCGCAGATTTTCTCCAGCCGGGTCTCGATCTCATAGCCGCCCCCCGCCTCATAGGCCGCCTGCAGCCGGTCATACCGGGCCAGCAGGTCCTTGTCCCCGCTGCCCAGCTGGTCTGAAATCTGATGGAGCTCGGCCTCCATGGCCTTCAGGTCATCAAAGGCTGTGCGCAGCACATCCTCCACCGTATACCCGGCGGGATAGACGGGAATCTGGGAGATCAGCCCCAGGCGTTTGCCCGGGGAGAGGATCACCTCGCCGCTGTCGGCTTCCTCCTGGCCGGTGAGGATACGGAAAAGGGTGGTCTTTCCCGCCCCGTTTCTGCCCAGGATGCCCACCCGCTCGCCGGTGTCCACCTGAAAGGTGAGCCCATCCAGCACCGGCTGGCCCACCTCATATTCTTTCTTTAGGTCTCGTACCGCAATGTCAATCATGAATCCTGTTCCTCTGTTTTCGGGCCCAATCAGCCCCATCCCCCAAGTTTTTTCCATTGGGAGTGGCGCTGTGCCCGGAAGTATGATATGATAACGCCAAGCAGCCGGTGTTTCCCGCTCTGGCGGGGAACACCCAGAATAGGAGGCATTACGTATGATTTCACTTCAGTGGCAGGACGGCGTCCTGTCCCTTTTGGACCAGGCGGCCTACCCGCAGCAGGAGCACTGGATCACCTGCTCCACCGTGGAGGAGACCGCCCAAGCCCTCTCCTCCGGCGCCATTTTGGAGGAGAAGATCGCTGCGGTGGCTGGGGTCTACGGCTACTGTCTGGCCGCCATGGCCCACCAGGAACTCCAGCAGACCCCCCAGTTTCAGGAGAAACTGGACCAGGCCAAGGCCCTGCTCCTGGCCAGCCGCCCCGGCTCCCGGGAGCTGGCCGCCGCCCTGGATTTTATGGAGCACCCGCCAGAAGCCTATACCAAAAACGTGGACCAACTGACCACTCTGCTGGCCACCGCTGTCACCTATGACCGGCAGCAGGTCATCGCCGACCGGAACATCTGCCGCAACGGCACCGACCTCATGGGGGAGGGGACCCGCCTTCTCCTCCGAACCGACCGGGGAGCCTTCCACTCCGCCTCTCCCTGCGGGGCCCTGGGCATCGCCCGCCGGGGCTGGAAGCGGGATGTGCTGGAGCAGGTCACCCTCTGCGAGGGCCGCCCCTCCCTGGCCGCCGGCACGCTGCTGGCCCAGGAGCTGTCCAAGGAAAACGTCCCCTGCACCCTCATCCCCGACCACGCCGCCGCCACCTTCCTGGCCCGCCAAGGGGCCCATTTGGTGCTGGCCGACGGAATTCTGGCTGCGAAAAACGGGGATCTGAAAGCTCCGGTGGGAACCTATGAACTGGCCATCGCCTGCTACTTCCACTCGGTTCCCTTCTACGCCGTGCTCCATGCCGACGACATTGACCTGACCGCGGAAAACGGCTCTGTTTTCGGGCAGGAGGAAGGCGATCCCGCCGCCGTGACAGAGGGTCTGGACTGCGGACAGGCCCAGGGATGGACCCCCGCCTATGACGTGGTCCCCGCCTTTCTCATCACCGGCATGATCACCGACCGGGGCATCGCCTGTGCTCCTTATGAGGAGACCTTGGAAGAACAGGTAAAGCATGCCCCCCGAAAGATGATCGTCCACTTTGATGCTTAATGGCTTAAATTCTTTCCCAAACTTCTTGGGAAAGAGCAGAACCTTCCTGAGTTTGGCCGGGTCTTCGGACCCGGCCTTTTTATGCCTTGGGGGCCAGGCGCTGGATTTCCCGAGTGAGCTCCTCAAAGGCCATGCCCCGGGAGGCTTTAACCAGGATCACCGCCCCCGGCCGGACCAGGTTGGGCAGAAGCTCTTTGGCCGCCGTCCGGTCCCTGGCATACAGCGCCTGGGTGATACCGGACTGGTGAGCCGCGTCATAGATATTCCAGGCCAGCTCCCCCACGGCCAGCAGGCCGTCAATGTTGCCCAGCGCGCCGGCGCACTCCCCCATGCTCCGGTGGAGTTCCGGGCCCAGGTCCCCCAGCTCAAACATATCCCCCAATACCGCCGCCCGATAGGCGCCCTCGGTCTGGGAGAGGATTTCCAGGGCCGCCCGCATGGACTGGGGGTTGGCGTTGTAAGCGTCGTCCAGAATGGTGATATCCCCCTGGTGAATCACATTCATCCGCATCTTGGTGGGGACAAAGGCCTCAATCCCCGCCTTCATCTCCTCCCCGGTCATGCCGAACCGCTCCCCAATGGCGCAGGCCATGAGCACCGGGTAGATCATGTGGCCGCCCAACGCGGGCACGGTCACCGAAAAGTCGTTCTTCGGGGTAATCACCCGGCAGCGCAGCCCCTTGGACCCCAGCTGTCGGATTTCCTTCGCCGCATAGGGGGCCGGTCGGTCCGCCCCGCAGAACACCACCTGGGGAGAGAGTTCTCCCTCCAGAGGGCGGAGCATGGCGTCGTCCCCGTTGAGGACTGCCATCCCCTCCGGCGTCATCCGGTGGAAAATTTCCTTCTTCGCCTGCAAAATGCCCGCCCGGCTGCCCAGGTTTTCAATGTGGGCGTCGCCGATGTTGGTGATCACCGCCACATCAGGGGGGGCAATCTGGGTCAGATAGTCGATCTCCCCGAAGTGATTCATCCCCATCTCCAGCACACAGATCTGGTGCTGGGCCGTCAGACGGAACAGGGTCAGGGGAAGACCCAGCTCGTTGTTGAAGTTTCCCTCCGTTTTCAAAACCCGGAACTTCTGCCCCAATACCGAGGCCACCATGTCCTTGGTGGTGGTTTTGCCTACGCTGCCAGTGATGCCGATGACGGGGATGGGAAACTTCTCTCTATACGCCCTGGCCACCTGGCCAATGGCCAGCATGGTGTCCTCCACCTGGATATAGAACTTTCCAGGCAGCAGCACTTGGGGGACCTCCTCGGTCAGGCAGCCGGCGGCGCCGGTCTCCAGCGCACTGGCAATATACCGGTGCCCGTCTGTCCGCTCTCCCCGCAGGGCCACGAAAAGGTCTCCCTCGTGGACGGCCCGGCTGTCTGTCTCCACGCCTGTGATGGTCCTCTCCGCCACAGCTTCCTCTCCCAAGAGCCTTCCGCCGGTGGCGGTCAAAAGCTCCCTGACTGTCATAGGTTCCATTGCGCGTTCTCCTTTTTTCTGTTGGTCTCTCAGCCCTTCCGCACCCGGAGAGACTCCTCAATGATCCGCTGGCACAGGCTGGCATAGTCAATGCCCACCGCCGCGGCCTCCTGGGGCACCAGGCTGGTGGGGGTCATCCCCGGCAGGGTGTTGATCTCCAGGAACCAGGGGGTCCCCTCCTGGTCCACAATGAAGTCAGCCCGGGAATAGACCGACAGCCCCAGGGCGTGGTAAACCGTCAGGGCCGCCTGCCCCACCCGCTGTTCCCACGCGGGGGGGATGGGGGCGGGGCAGACCTCCTCTGCCGCGCCGGGCTGATACTTGTTTTCATAATCATAAAATCCCTCTTTGGGGATAATCTCAATGGAGGGCAGCGCCTGTCCGGCCAGAATGGCCACCTGAATCTCCCGGCCGGCCACATACTGCTCCAGCACGCACTGGCCGCCGAAGCGGAGTCCCTCCATCAGGGCCCCGTGGAGCTCCTGCCTGGTGTGGGCGATGGACACGCCGATGGAAGAACCGCTGGCCACCGGCTTCACCACGCAGGGCACCTGGGTGGCCGCGGCCAGGTCCTCCACCTCCTGTTCGGTGTAGCTCACCCGCTGCCACTGGGGGGTATGCACCCCTAAGTGGGCAATCAGACGCTTGGTCAGGTCCTTGTCCATGGCCAGGCCGGAACCCAGATAACCCGCCCCCGTGTAGGGAATGCCCATGAGATCAAAGGCGGCCTGTACCCGTCCGTCCTCCCCGCAGGTCCCGTGGAGAGCCAGAAAGACGATGTCCGCCATCTGGCAGAGCTCCAGCACGCCCTGGCCAAACTGGCTGGGGCTCTGCCACTTCCGGGCGGCCCGAATCTCCGCCAGGTCCGGTGCTTTGGGGTCCACCTGCTTCCACTGGTCGGTGAGGGGGGCGTCAAAATAGTCCGCCACAGGGCCCGTGTATGCCTCCAGGCCGAAGTACATATCCACCAGGGCCGCCTGGTGCCCCAGCCCCCGCAGGGCATGGGCGATCATGGTGCCCGAGGACAGCGAGACATTTCTCTCCGGGCTCAGTCCTCCGGCCAGCACAACAATTTTCATAGGCGCTCCTTTCCCCAACAAAAACACGCTGGAAGGGACTCCTTCCTCTTCCAGCGGAGACATTCTGGTATATTTTATAGATTATAACATAACCGGGAGAAAATCTCAACCAAAACCGGCCCTCTCCCTCCCCCAGAAAGCGCCAGATTCCAAGGCTTCCTGTGGAAAAAAACATGGTTCCACCTTTTCCCTATAAAAAACGAGCGTGCCGAATCTGCCTCCGGTACGCTCGTCTTTTCTTTCGGTTGGGGGATAAAAATTACTCCTTGTAGCCGATTGCCTTGGGCTCGGTCTCGCAAGCGTCCTCGCAGCCGCCGCAGTCGATGCAATCCGCGTTCACAACGCAAACTTCCTTGCCATCCACGGAGCCCTCAGTGATGGCGCCGCTGGGACATTCTTCCATACATTTCTTGCAGAAGGTGCACAGTTCGGGATTGATAGCGTACATAGTTAGGTACCTCCAATAATTTTTTCTTGGCAGGCTACATTGTATCACATTTTCTAAAAAATGCAATTCTAAAATCATAGAAATTTTTTGGTTATTTTTATAGATTTCGGGCATGATTTTTATGGACTTTGGCCCTAAAAAACACCTTGGAAGGATTTTCTCTATGCAAAACATCTCGAATCCCCCGGCCGCCGGCACCCTGACCCCGGCCCTGGAAGGAGCCCCCTGCTCCGCCAGCCACGAAAACCGAAGCATCCCCGTCATTTCGCCGCCCCAGGGGGAGAACACCCCAGGGCCCAGAGAGGAGGGTTCCCCATCAAAACCGTAACCTTCACCGCCCACGCCCAGGGCAGCTTAGGAGCCGCCGGGGCCCTGTCCCAGCGCCTGGGACATGATTACGTAGGCAGCGAACACCTGCTGCTGGGTCTGCTCCAGGAATCCCGGAGCACCGCCGCCCGCATTCTCTCCGCCCAGGGTCTCACCCGGCGGAATCTGCAAAACCTGTTGGTCACCGCCCTGGGCACCGGCACGCCCCTGGCCTGCCGCCGGCCCCTGACCCCCCGCCTGGAACGCATTGTGGAGGCCGCCGTGGCCGAGGCCCAGCGCCTGAGCCACGACCAGGTGGGCAGCCGCCATCTGCTGCTGGGCCTGCTCCGGCAGGGG
Organism: Evtepia gabavorous; assembly: GCF_003425665.1. Taxonomy (GTDB): domain Bacteria; phylum Bacillota; class Clostridia; order Oscillospirales; family Oscillospiraceae; genus Evtepia; species Evtepia gabavorous. The sequence goes on along the minus strand of NZ_QQRQ01000002.1, from coordinate 138,100 downwards.
ACCGGAGGCGGGATCAAGCTGTTGGTTCAGGCCGGCCTCCACCCCAACCAGCTCTACCGGCAGACCGCCCTCTCCCTGGGCGGGAGCGGGTCCTACTATCCCCGCGCCCGGGGAGAGGCGGACTACGCGCCGCCCGCCTCCTCCCCCGCCACCCGGCTGCTGGACCAGCACGCCCGGGACATGGTCCAGACCGCCGGCCGCGGCGGCTATGACCCCGTCACCGGCCGGGAGGAGGAGATTCGCCGGGTCATCCAAATCCTCATCCGCCGGGGGAAAAACAACCCCGTCCTCCTGGGGGAGCCCGGGGTGGGCAAAACCGCCGTGGCCGAGGGTCTGGCCCAGAAAATGGCGCTGGGGCAGGTCCCCGACGCCCTCCGCCAGAAACGGCTGCTGGCCCTGGACCTGCCCTCCGTCATCGCCGGAACCAAGTACCGGGGGGAATTTGAGGAGCGCATGAAAAACATTCTGGGCGAGGTCGCCCGGGCGGGGAACGTCATCCTCTTCCTGGATGAGCTGCACACCATCATCGGCGCCGGCAGCGCCGAGGGGGCCATTGACGCGGCCAACATCATCAAACCCGCCCTGGCCCGGGGCGGCATTCAGCTCATCGGCGCCACCACCACGGAGGAGTACCGCCGGTTCATCGAAAAAGACGCCGCCCTGGAGCGGCGGTTCCAGCCGGTTCGGGTGGAGGAGCCCAGCCAGGAGACCACCCTGGAGATTCTGCACACCCTCACCCCCCGCTACTGCCACCACCATGGCCTGACCTTTGAACCTGCCGCCTTGGAGGCCGCCGTCTCTCTCTCGGTGCGGTATCTCCCGGACCGGCGCCTGCCCGACAAGGCCATCGACCTGCTGGACGAGGCGGCCTCCCAGGCCCGGCTGCAGGCCCTGGAGCCCCCGGCGGAGCTCAAGGCCCTGGAGCGGCGGGTACAGTCCGCCGCCCGGGAACGGGACGACGCCATTGCCGGCCAGGACTACGAGAAAGCCGCCCAGTACCGAGACGCCGAGTCCGACTTCCGCCGGGAGTTGGAACTGGAACGCTTCCGCTGGCAGGCCGGGCAGAAAGATCCCGTGGTCACCGCCCAGGACGTGGCCCAGACGGTCTCCCAGTGGACCGGGATTCCCCTCACCTGCCTGACCAAGTCGGAAAAGCAGCGTCTTTTGGACCTGGAGAACGACCTGCGCCGCCGGGTCACCGGCCAGGAGGAGGCGGTGGCCGCCGTGGCCCGGGCCATCCGCCGGGGCCGGGCAGGGCTCAAGGAGCCTGACCGCCCGGTGGGCGCCTTCCTCTTCCTGGGCCCCACCGGCGTGGGAAAGACCGAGCTGTGCAAGGCCTTGGCCCAGGTGCTCTTCGGCACGGAGGAGGCCCTGCTCCGGTTCGACATGACGGAGTTCTCCGAAAAGCACACCATGAGCCGCCTCACCGGCTCTCCCCCTGGTTATGTGGGACATGAGGATGGCGGCCAGCTCACCGAATCGGTCCGGCGGCATCCCTACTCGGTTCTCCTGTTCGACGAGCTGGAGAAAGCCCACCCCGACGTGTGGAGCCTTCTGCTCCAGATCATGGAGGACGGGGTGCTCACCGACGCCCACGGCAAGCGGGCGGACTTCCGCAACACCGTCATTGTGATGACCTCCAACGTGGGCGGGGAACGGCTCTCCGCCGGCACGCCCTTGGGCTTTTCCACGGGAGAGGCCTCCGACGCGGCAGAGACCGCCGCTCTCCAGCGGGAACTTCGCCAGGTCTTCCGGCCGGAGTTTCTCAACCGGCTGGATGAGATCGTCCGCTTCCGCCCCCTGGGCGCGGGAGAGATGGACACCATTGCCCGGAAACTCCTGTCCGGCTTCGCCCAGCGCCTGGCCGCCACTGGGGTGGACTTTCTCCCCTCGGACCAGGCCATCCGGCTGCTGGCCCAAAAGGGGCTGGACCCCCGGTACGGCGCCCGTCCCCTCCGCCGGCTGATTCGGAACCAGGTGGAAAACCCCGCGGCGGAGCTGCTGCTCCGGGAGGACATCGCCCCGGGAGAAACCCTGTACCTGGAGGAAAAGGGCGGTCAGCTGGTCCTCTCCCCCCTTTCCTGAGTCCCTTGGGGCATTTTTCTAATTTTTCCTTGTGATTCTCTCTCACCTCTGGCACAAGTTTTCTGTTGTTTTTCGACAAAGTGTACGTTATAATAGGGAACGCACATTAAATATATATAAAAAGAGGCTGCAAACGCACGTTCCATTTCGAGGTGAGATCATGGCATTGCGTATCGGAATCGACATCGGCTCCACCACCGTTAAGGTCGTGGTGCTGGATGCACAAAATAAACTGCTCTTCCGCTCCTATGAGCGTCACTATTCCAAAACCCGGGAGCGCACCTGTGAGACCCTGCGGGGACTCCGGGGCCTTCTGGGGGGACAACAGGTTCAACTGCTCATTACCGGCTCCGCGGGACTTGGCGTGGCCAAGGCCGCGGGCCTGGATTTTGTCCAGGAGGTTTACGCCACCGCCGCCGCGGTACGGGAGTTCATTCCCGGTACCGACGCCGTGATTGAGCTGGGGGGAGAGGACGCCAAAATCATTTTCTTCGGCAATACCCTGGAGGAGCGGATGAACGGCTCCTGCGCCGGGGGCACCGGAGCCTTCATCGACCAGATGGCCACTCTGCTGAACGTATCCGTGGATGAGCTGGACGAACTGTCCCTGCGGCATGAAAAAATTTACCCCATCGCCTCCCGGTGCGGGGTCTTTGCCAAAAGCGACATCCAGCCCATCCTCAACCAGGGCGGGCGCAAGGAGGACGTGGCCGCCTCCATCTTTCAGGCGGTGGTGGACCAAACGGTGGCCGGCCTGACCCAGGGCCGGGAGCTCAAGGGCACCATTGTCTTTCTGGGCGGTCCCCTTCACTTCCTGGCCGGCCTGCGCCAACGGTTTGTGGAGACCCTGCATTTAGACCAGGACCACGCCATCTTCCCGGAAGACGGCGACTGCTTCGCCGCCATCGGCGCCGCCCTGTGCACCGAGGACAGCCAGCCCCGGCCCTTCGAGGAACTCCTGGACCTGCTGGAGCACGCGGCCACGGTCTCTACCCCGGTGGACACCATGGACCCGCTGTTTACCTCCCAGGCCGACTACGAGGCGTTTTCCGCCCGGCACCAGGCCATGGCCGTCCCCACGGTGGACCTGGCCACCTACACCGGGCCGGCTTACTTAGGCATTGACGCCGGGTCCACCACCACCAAAATGGTGCTCATTGACCCGGACTGCAATCTTCTCTACTCTTTTTATCACTCCAACCAAGGAAACCCCGTCAGCATCGTTCTGCCCCAGCTGCGGGAAATTTATGCCCAGTGCGGCGGCCGGGTGACCATCCAGGGCGCCGCGGTCACCGGCTACGGAGAAGACCTCATCAAAAACGCCTTCTCCTGCGACCTGGGCCTGGTGGAAACCGTGGCCCATCTCAACGCCGCCCGGCACTTTACCCCTGATGTGGACTTTATCATCGACATCGGCGGCCAGGATATGAAATGCTTCAAGATCCGCAACGGCGCGGTGGACTCCATCCTCCTCAACGAGGCCTGCTCCTCCGGCTGTGGTTCTTTCATTGAAACCTTCGCCAAGGCCCTGGGCTACACCATTGCCGACTTCTCCAAGATGGGGCTGTTCGCCCGGCATCCGGTGAACTTGGGGTCCCGGTGCACGGTCTTTATGAACTCCTCTGTCAAGCAGGCCCAGAAGGACGGGGCCTCTGTGGAGGACATCTCCGCGGGGCTGTCCATCTCCGTGGTAAAGAACGCCATCTACAAGGTCATTCGGGCCGCCAGCGCCGATGATCTGGGCCAGCACATTGTGGTCCAGGGCGGCACCTTTCTCAACGACGCGGTGCTGCGCTCCTTCGAGCTGGAGATTGGCCGGGAGGTCACCCGCCCCACCATCTCCGGCATGATGGGGGCCTATGGCGCGGCCCTGGCCGCCAAGGACGCCGGTCTGACCCAGTCCACCCTGCTGTCCGCCGAGGCCCTGGCCTCCTTCACCCATGAGGCCCGGCCCGCCACCTGTAAGCTCTGCACCAACCACTGTTCCCTGACCATCAACCGCTTTGACGGCGGTCGGAAATTCATCTCTGGCAACCGCTGTTCCCGGCCCCTGGGCCAGGAGAAAGTGGACATTCCCGACCTGCTGAAATTCAAGTACCAGTATCTTCGCTCCCTCCAGGGCAAGGGCGAGGGGGACGGCTCCCGGGGAAAAATCGGCATTCCCTTTGGGCTGAACATGTATGAGAACCTCCCCTTCTGGTTCACCCTGTTCACCACTTTGAACTTTGAGGTGGTCCTCTCCCCGGAGTCCACCCGGAGCCTGTACCTCAAGGGGCAGCAGACCATCCCCTCTGATACGGTCTGTTACCCTGCCAAGCTCCTTCACGGCCACATCATGGCCCTGCTGGAGGAGGGCATCGACACCATTTTCTACCCCTGTATGTCCTATAACTTCGACGAGCATTTGTCGGACAACCACTATAACTGTCCCGTGGTGGCCTACTATCCCGACCTGCTGGGGGTAAACATCCCCGCCCTGGAGGACATCAAATACCTCCATCCCAACCTGGGCCTGCACCGGCCCAAGGATTTTGAGAAGAAGGGCGCCCAGCTGCTGGAGACCGAGTTTGGGATTCCCAAGCGGGCCTCTGTCAAGGCCATCCGCAAGGCCTACGCCGCCTACGAGGACTTCCGCCGGCTGGTGCAGAAGAAGGGTGAGGAATACATCTCCTTTGCCCGGGAGACCGGCCGGAAAATTTTGGTGGTGGCCGGGCGGCCCTACCACATGGACCCGGAGATCAACCACGGCATCAACGACCTGATCACCTCCTTCGGCTTTGTCCTCATCACTGAGGACGCGGTGTTCCAGCACATGGACAAACAGCCCCGCCGGGTGCTCAACCAGTGGACCTACCACGCCCGGATGTACAACGCGGCCCGGTATGTCTGCACCCAGCCCGACATGGCCTTCATCCAACTGGTCTCCTTCGGCTGCGGGGTGGACGCCATCACCACCGATGAACTCCGCTCCATTCTGGAGGAGGCCGGAGAGCTGTATACCCAGCTGAAAATCGACGACATTTCCAACCTGGGCGCCGTGAAAATCCGCATCCGCAGCCTAATGGCCGCCCTGGATGCCCGGGACGCCCGGAACCAGAAAGGAGGCCAATGATCCCATGGCAAAATTGGAATACGACGAGACTGGCCGCCTGCTGTTTACCCAGGAGATGCGCAAGGAGTACACCATCCTCATCCCCCAGATGCTGCCAGTACACTTTGGCTTCTTCGCCAAGCTCCTGGAACGCACCGGCTACCACGTGGCCATTCTCAACAACGACGGCCGGTCCGTGGTGGACAGCGGCTTAAAATACGTACACAACGACGCCTGCTATCCCGCACTGCTGGTCATCGGCCAGATGATCGACGCCATTCAGAACGGAGGCTATGACCCCCATAAAGTGGCCCTGCTCATCACCCAGACCGGCGGGGGCTGCCGGGCCTCCAACTACATCCACATGCTCCGCAAGGCCCTGGAAAAGGCGGGGCTGGACTATATCCCCGTCCTCTCCCTCTCCTTTGGCCTGGAGAAGAACCCCGGCTTTCACTGGACCGTGGGGCTCATCCGCCGGCTGATCTACGGCATGATGTACGGGGACCTCATCATGAACGTGGCCAACCAGGTGCGGCCCTATGAGGTCAGCGCCGGGGACACCACCGCCAAGGTGGAATTCTGGACCAGCGAGCTGCTCAACCGCTTCGACCGGGGAGAGGGTATGTCCCGGAAAAAGATGCGGGGCATCTTTGAGGAGATCTGCGCGGATTTCAAGTCCATTCCCGTGACCGGCGAGGAGAAGGTCCGGGTGGGCGTGGTGGGGGAAATCTACATCAAGTTCTCCTCCCTGGGCAACAACCAGCTGGAGCAGTTTCTCCTGGACGAAGGGGCTGAACCGGTGGTCCCCGGTCTGACAGACTTTCTGATCTTCAAGATTTACAACCGGGTCTCCGACGTGGAGATGTTTGGCGGCAGCCGGGCCAAGCAGGCCCTGTGCAAATTCTTCATGGGATATGTGGAGAAATGCCAGCTGGACATGATCGGCGCCCTGAAAAACTCCGGCTTCCGGGCCCCCGGCACCTTTGCTGAGCTCCATCAGTTGATTTACGGCTACCTCAACGACGGGTGCAAAATGGGCGAGGGGTGGCTCCTCACCGCCGAGATGCTGGAGCTCATCCACTCCGGCACCCCCAACATCGTCTGTGCCCAGCCCTTCGGCTGCCTGCCCAACCACATTGTGGGCAAGGGCATGATCCGGGTCCTGAAAGACGACTACCCTGACTCCAACATTGTCGCCGTGGATTACGACCCCGGCGCCACCAAGATCAACCAGGAAAACCGCATCAAGCTCATGCTGGCCAACGCCAAGCGGCGGGCGGCGGAGGAGAAAAAGGCGGGCCAGTCGGCCGCCGTCCTCTCATCATCCACCCATGTGGTGCACAACTGAAACAGGACAGAGGCGGTCAATCCTTGGGATTGGCCGCCTTTTTCCATCACAGCCCTTCGCTGTCCCCCCTGCAGAACGGAAAAGAGGGAATACAAAAATGATTCTTAGACAAGAACTTCCAAAGGACTATGAGACGGTCCATCACCTTATTGCGGACTCCTTCGCGACAGCGGAGCACTCTGACGGAAATGAGGCAGATTTAGTCGCCGCTTTAAGAACGGGGCCTTCCTTTGTTCCCGCCTTGTCCCGTGTCGCCGAGGTTCAGGGCGAGATCGTAGGCCATATTTTATTGACAAAAGCCCATGTGGGCAGCACCACGGTGCTTGCCCTGGCCCCGCTGTCCGTCAAACCCCAATTCCAGCGGCAGGGCATTGGAAGGGCCCTCATCCTGGACGGGCATGCCGTCGCCAAGCGCCTGGGCTTTTCGTATGTACTGGTCCTGGGAAGCCGGGCTTATTATACAAGGTTCGGATACGCCCCAGCGGCGCGGTTTCACATCGAAGCCCCCAAGGGGGTCCCTTCCGACCATCTCATGGCAATCTGCTTGTGGGAAAACCCAGGTCCCATTCACGGAACCCTGATCTACGGGAAAGAATTTAGCCTGTAACATCTATTAGAACCTACGCCTCCTCCTCAAAAGAACCAGCTACCCATGACCAGTGTAATTGGGAGGTGTACTGGAACCCTTGGTCGCTGTGGAGGTGGAGTTCTGCAGCGACCCTCTTTTTCTCCTTAAGCATTGCCTGGCGGATGGTATCCAGCACCAGGTGCACCGTCTGCTGTGTTGCGGTCTTATAAGCCACAATGCTGTTGTCATAAAGATCCCGGACCATGGACAGATATAATACGCCCTGTTTGGTTTGAATATAGGAAATATCAGTCACCCATTTGTGGTTCGGTGCCTCAGCGTGAAAATTCCGGTTGAGAAGATTCTGGTATTTGTGCAGCTGCTGGCCCATCTGCTGCCACTTCCTGCGGCGGCGAATTTCAGCCAGCAAGCCATATTTCTTCATGACATGGAGGATGGTTTTCGGATTGTGGTGGATCCCCACATTTCGTTCCAGCCATTGCCACATCCGTCGGTAGCCGTAGGTATGAAAGCATTTGACTTGTTGCTGCCGGATTGTCTGGGCAAGGGAAGCATTCTTTTCAGGATGCTTCATCCGCTTTACAAAGCTGTAATAGCCGCTTCTGGACACTGCAAAGAATTGGCACATGACGAGTACTGGATACTGTTCTCGATGACGGTAAATCACCGCGTACTTTGCCTTCGCGCTCACTTCCTTTCTGTGGATCGCAGAAAATCCCGCAGCAATTCGTTCTCCATCTTCAGACGTTTATTTTCCTTTTCATAATCCTCTATTGTCTTTATTTTGCCCGGTCGGCCTTTGCGTAAAGGTGCCGCCTGCCTCAGCTTTGTCTCGGGCCTGAGGCCGCACCAGCTCTGTACCGTATAACCGCTGATTCCATATCTGCGGCTGATTTCTCTTTGACTTTGGCCTGCCTGAACTTCTTTGCGTACCTGTTCTTTTATTTCTTCACTATACCGAATCATTCCTTTTTTGCCTGACATAACAATTCCCCCTGATGTAGTACTTTTATTTTCCTACATCAGGGGGCTTTTTGTCTATTGTACGTTTTTTATGGAGCAGTCCACCCCGGGCAGGGGGCTTTTTGGTTCTTATGATAACAGAGTTGTTAACTTAAATTGCCAATGGTAATGACATACATATTTTCGCTTGACAAAATATCTGCACAAAGATATCTTCCTGTTTTTTCAAACCCGTCGGCAATCTTGACAAAGATTTTAGCACTTCCCGTTTTTTCGCTTACTAATTGAGTATAAGCATACGCAGCTACAGCATGTGTACCATAATAAGAGTGCCCTGTTACTGTTAAATAGATCGGTTTATATGCATTTATTGCATTAACGATTGTCCCACTATATGCAACGTTTTTTTTGACACTCGTCGAAATCCCATATTTTTGGAAAGAATCCTTTATGTAAGTTGCTGTTGTTGCATGTGGTGTTCCTTTGCTTGTATAATATCCTTTTGACTTTCCATAGTCCGCAACTGTTTTAAATATAGCCTTGCCGGATGTGGAAGTTACCTTTGAATGATTTCGATATTTTCCAACCATCCTGATTAAATTTGTAATCGCTGTCGGACCACAGTGACTTGAATATGTAGTTCCATTGACTGTTTTAAAATCGGATGTCCTCCAAAATTCGCAGTAATCCTCGAAAGAGTTCTTCCAGGATTTAGCATAGAATGGACCCCCATAATATTTATTAGCCCAAGCGATAGGATCCTTAATAGGATATTCATAATCTCTAAAAGAAGCGGGCAGATACTTTTCACTTCTTATACTTTCTAAGGGGGTTTCTATTTGATTCTTTTGAAGAGTTTTTCCATTCACTGCAAAGAATGTCCCATCTACAGACTCCTTAAAGTAGTTTAATCCTCCTGTATATATAATCTTTTCACCAACACTCAGGTTAAAAGGCTCATATACTGGCGTAGCAGTATCCGAAAACTCAAGTATCACATTCTCAACATCCGGATAAGCCGATACTACAATATACCCACTCTCTACCCCACTTGTCGCTAACTCAAACGAATAAGCCGAAATTTCTTCCTCCAGATTGTACATTATCACACTGTTAACAATTGCAGTGTTAGTGTCCCAGCAACATCCTGCTTCATCTTGATAGTCTCTCAGAAAATACGATGCAATAATCTGTGCCACTTCCTCTGTAATCATCGGTGCCTCTGATTGAATCTCTCGCTCCGCTGCATAAGCATTTATTCCTAAAATGCTTATCATCATAGCACACGCAACAATACATGATAATAGTTTCTTCATAAGTTCTCCTCACTTTTCACTCTGATACTCTGCTCTTTGAGATTTTTCTCATATTTTGTATATAATCATACTTTTCTTTATATGTCAATATTTTTAAGTAGTTGTTTTTTTAAAATTCTATGTTATTATTATGTTATACAATATAAAACACTATCATTATAGGAGGTTTTTTATGATGTATTGGTTGAAGCTTGTTTTCTTCTTCCTCCTATGCCTTCCACTTTGCGCTTGCACCTGCACGCCACCAAATCCTGGCATTGACAGTGATGAAGGATATTTTTCTGGGACGCTCCTTTCCCTTACTCCTGAACAAGCTGTAGTACAATTGGATACAACAGATTCCACAATAGAACCCACGTTGATCCAGTCTTATTCTGAAATTCAGTTTTTTCCTCATCTGGATGGAGAATTCTCACCTCTAACCCCCAAAGTTGGTGATCGCATCTCCGGTTCCTATCCTATGTCCCATCCCATCAAACAAATAACAGATACTCGAGTAGAAATCGACATCTATAACTGGGAACTGGATGATCAAAGATTAACAGGCACCGTACTTCGCATAGAAGACAATTGGGTGGTTCTGACCCCCGCAGAATCCGATCCCCTTCGCAAAAAAACGGATGAGGTTTGGCTTTCCCGCACAGAGTTGCTCTCTGCAAAGTCAGGAAATGAGGTTCGTCTTTCTCTTGGGGATCAGGTAGAAGTCTTTTACGTGCGCGAGTTATCTACTTTCTTTCCCCCTCAAGTTACTGTAATAGACTGGGGAATCTTGTGATCACAACTTCTCTTTGTCCATTAACACTACAGCTGTCTAAAACAGGCTGTAACGTTTTTGTTGTGCTCCTCTTTTCCTTTCACTGGAACCCATTTTTATTTTTACCATGGGGACTTTATTGTTGATTCTTCCCCAAAAACGTTTATAATAAAGGGTAGACTACGAAAAGGAGGTTTTTTCTATGCCGAGAAAACCGAAGGGACTCAACAAACCCATCGCAAAAACGGCTGCCCGGATGTCTCGGAAAGCCGCCCTGACCCCGGCCCAGCTGGAAAAGCTGGACGCCTACTGGCGGGCTTCCAACTATCTGTCCGCCTGCCAGCTGTACCTTCTGGACAACCCCCTGCTGAAGCAGCCCCTCGAGCCTGCTCATATCAAGAAAAAGATCGTCGGCCACTGGGGCACCGTCCCCGGTCAGAACTTCATCTATACACACCTGAACCGGATCATCAACAAGTACGACCTGGACATGATCTACCTCTCCGGCCCCGGCCACGGCGGCAACGCCATGGTGGCCCAGACCTATCTGGAGGGAAGTTACAGCGAAATCTATCCCAACATCAGCCAGGATTTGGAGGGAATGCAAAAACTCTTCAAGCAGTTCTCCTTCCCCGGCGGTATCCCCAGCCATGTAGCCCCGGAGACACCGGGCTCCATCCACGAGGGCGGAGAGCTTGGGTACTCCCTGTCCCACGCCTTCGGTGCGGTGCTGGACAACCCCGACCTCATCGCCGCCTGCGTAGTGGGGGACGGTGAGGCAGAGACCGGTCCCCTGGCCACCGCCTGGCACGGGAACAAATTCCTCAATCCCATCGGGGACGGCGCGGTGCTCCCCATCCTCCATCTGAACGGGTTTAAGATCCACAATCCCACCATTCTCTCCCGCATCTCCCACGGGGAGCTGGAGAGCTTCTTCCGGGGCTGCGGCTGGGAGCCCCGCTTTGTGGAGGGGGATGATCCCAAGACCATGCACCAGACCATGGCCGCCGCCCTGGACTGGGCCATCCGGGAGATCAAACGCATCCAGGCCAACGCCCGGACCACCGGGGACGACAGCCGCCCCACCTGGCCCATGATCGTCCTGCGCTCCCCCAAGGGCTGGACCGGCCCCAAAGAGGTGGACGGCGCCACCATCGAGGGCTCCTTCCGGGCCCACCAGGTGCCCATCGACATGTCCCAGCCCCACCACCTCCAGCTGCTGGAGAGCTGGCTGAGAAGCTACAAGCCCGAGGAGCTCTTCACCGACGAAGGCAAGCTGCGGCCGGAGCTGCAGGCCCTGGCCCCCAAGGGGGACCGCCGGATGGGGGCCAACCCCCACGCCAACGGCGGCAAGCTCCTCCGGGAGCTTAAGCGCCCCGACTTCCGGGCATACGGCATTGATGTCCCCTCCCCCGGCAGTGTGGAGGCCCAGGACATGCTGGTCTTAGGGTCCTTTGTCCGGGATGTGATCCGGGACAACGCAGACGCCAAAAACTTCCGGGTCTTTGGCCCTGACGAGAGCAAATCCAACCGTCTGACCCCCATGTTTGAGACGACCAGCCGGGTCTGGAACGCCGACCTGGCAGAGGGCGACGAGTACCTGGGACACAGCGGCCGGGTGATGGACTCCATGCTCTCCGAGCACATGTGCGAGGGCTGGCTGGAGGGCTATCTGCTCACCGGACGCCACGGCTTTTTCAACAGCTATGAGGCCTTCATCCGGATTGTGGACTCCATGTTTTCCCAGCACGCCAAGTGGCTGAAAACCTGCAACGAGCTGCCCTGGCGGCAGGACATCGCCTCCTTGAACTATATCCTCTCCTCCAACGTCTGGCAGCAGGATCACAACGGCTTCACCCACCAGGACCCCGGCTTCCTGGATCATGTGGCCAACAAGAAGGCCGATGTGGTGCGGATGTATCTGCCCCCGGACGCCAACTGCCTGCTCTCCTGCTTCAACCACTGCATTGCCAGCCGGAACTATGTGAATGTGCTGGTCACCTCCAAGCATCCCCGCCCTCAATGGCTGACCATGGAGCAGGCGGTGAAGCACTGCACCCAGGGCATCGGCATCTGGCAGTGGGCCTCCAATGACCAGGGGCAGGAACCTGACGTGGTACTGGCCTGCTGTGGTGACACCCCCACGCTGGAGACCCTGGCCACGGTCACCATCCTCCGCCACCATTTCCCCGATCTGAAGGTTCGGGTCATCAACGTGGTGGACCTGATGCGCCTCCAGTCCAACACCCAGCACCCCCACGGCCTGTCCGACTCCCAGTATGACATGCTCTTTACCCAGGACAAGCCCATCCTCTTCACCTTCCACGGCTACCCCTCTCTGATCCATGAGCTCACCTACCGCCGGAAGAACAAGAATCTCCACGTCCGGGGCTATATCGAAGAGGGTACCATCACCACCCCCTTCGACATGCGGGTGCTCAACAACCTGGACCGTTTCCACCTGACCATGGATGTCATCCATCTGCTGCCGGAGAAGCTGGGCACCCGGGGCGCTTTCCTCATCCAGCAGTTGCAGGACAAGCTGGTGGAGCACAAGCAGTATATTGCCGAACACGGACAGGACCTGCCGGAGATCAGGGACTGGAAGTGGAACAACGGAAACGGCAACTACGACGCATAATTTCCTTCCTTTTTTTGCAAGAAAACCAGCAGCCCGCCCGTCAGAATCCCTCTGACAGGCGGGCTTTTTCCTTTAATTTCTCTATTTTGCATAGTAATCCTTCATTTTTTAGACAAGGATTTTGTAACCCCCTTGGGTTGCAATTTTTCTTGCGCCATGCTATCCTAAAAAGCGCAGTGCTGTACAACCGCATATCGCCCGATGAGACCTTGAGAATCCTTTCCCCAGGGAAAGGAGACTGAAGGAGGAGGGATCTCTGGAGAATCTCAATATTTTGAGTACCGAAGGTGCAAGGCTTCCCAGGAAGCCGAATCTCTCAGGTAAAAGGACAGAGCCGAGCATCCCCTCTGCGGAGGTCGTCTGTCCGCCGGAAGAAGGATTCGGACTGTCTTTTCTTCAGAGCCGCTGGGCCTTTGGACCGGCAGGCTCTTTTCATTTCAAGTCTTGAGGAGGCAGTCCCATGGAAACACTGCTGCACATTGTGCAAACCATTAACTTTTACCTTTCCGACTACATCCTGGTGGTCCTTCTGGTGGGGACGGGGGTCTTTTTCTCCCTTCGCACCCGCTTTGTCCAGGTCCGCTGCTTTGGGGAGGGCATGCGCCGGGTTTTCGGCGGCTTCTCCATGCGCGGGGGCCGGCAGAAGGGCGGCCTGAGTTCCTTTCAGGCCCTGACCACCGCCATTGCCGCCCAGGTGGGCACAGGCAATATCATCGGCTCCTGCAGCGCCATCCTGGTGGGGGGGCCCGGTGCCATCTTCTGGATGTGGATCATCGCTTTTTTCGGGATGTCCACCATTTACGCCGAGGCCGTTCTGGCCCAGGAGACTCGGGTGGTCCATGCGGACGGCACCGTCTCCGGCGGCCCTGTTTACTACATTAAGCGGGCTTTTCAGAACAAGTTCGGCACTTTCCTGGCGGGGTTCTTTGCGGTGGCCATCACCTTGGCCCTGGGCTTTATCGGCTGTATGGTTCAGTCCAACTCCATCGGTCAGACCTGCGGCAACGCTTTCGGCATCCCCCCTTGGATCATAGGCGCCGTGGTGGCCGTGGCCTCTGCCTTTGTCTTTCTGGGCGGGGTGCAGCGGGTGGCCTCTGTGACGGAGAAGCTGGTGCCCATCATGGCGGTGCTCTACCTCCTTGGGGGGCTGGTTCTTCTGCTTCTGCGGCTGCCCTACCTGCCGGAGACCTTCGGCATGATCTTCAAGTACGCCTTTTTCCCCAACGCCATTCTGGGCGGCGGCTTGGGGTACGCCTTAAAGACCGCCATCAGCCAGGGCGTCAAGCGGGGGCTGTTTTCCAACGAGGCCGGTATGGGCTCCACCCCCCATGCCCACGCCATGGCCAAGGTCAAAACCCCGCATGAGCAGGGTGTGGTCGCCATGATCGGGGTATTCATCGACACCTTCCTGGTTCTTACCATGACCGCGTTGGTGGTCATCTCCACCCTGTATGCCGGCAACGGCCCCTTGGCCGGCGGGGCGGCAGAGGGCATTGACCAATCCAACATGGCGCAGCTGGCCTTTTCCAGCGTCTTTGGGGAAGGGCTTGGCAGTATTTTCGTCGCTGTGTGCCTCCTTTTCTTCGCGTTTTCCACCATCCTCAGCTGGAACTTCTTTGGCAAGCTCAACGTGGCCTATCTCTTCGGCAAGCGAGCCACTGCCGTCTACTCGGTGCTTGGGGTGGTGTTCATCTTCTTGGGCTCGTGTCTGTCCAATGACCTGGTGTGGTCCCTGTCCGACCTGTTTAATCAGCTCATGGTCCTTCCCAACGCCCTGGCTCTGCTGGCTCTGTCCTCCCTGGTGGTGAAAGCCGCCCGGCGGCGGACCACGAAAACGCCAGCCTCTCACCATTGATTCCATATTTTTTCTTTCTTTTCGCCGCCCCCTGTCTGGGAGAGACCCTCCCGGACAGGGGGCGGCACCCTTTTGACAACGCAATTCCATTCAGCTGTGTACCCCCCATCCTACCTAATCCCTTGCCGGGCGCTTGCATTCCCCCCGCGCTTCCTTTATAATAAGGAAGCAGCTATCTTTTCTATTGTAAGTGTAATATTTTTCTGTACTTTCCAAAAAGATACCATGAAAGCAAGGAGGATCTGGTATGCAAAGCCCTGCTCTGTCAGCCGCGTGCCCAGCCTGTCCGGTGGAAACCACCTTGACCCTGATCAGCGACAAATGGAAGGTTCTGATCCTGCGAGACCTGATGCCGGGCACCAAACGCTTTGGGGAGCTGAAAAAGTCCATCGGCACCGTCACCCAGAAGGTCCTCACCGCCCAGCTGCGGCAGATGGAGGCCAGCGGACTGCTCACCCGCACCGTCTACGCGGAGGTTCCCCCCCGCGTGGAGTACACCCTCACCGACCTGGGGCGCAGCCTCCGGCCTGTTCTGGACGCCATGGAAGCCTGGGGAAAAGCCTACCAAGAAAATGCCCGCTGATGCGGGCGTTTTCTCTCTCAATGGGCCGTTGCTTTCAGACCAATGATGCCGACGAGCAGCAGGGCCGCGAAAAACATCCGGGCCGCGGTGGCTGGCTCTTTGAAGATCACAATTCCCAGCACCACCGCACCCAGGGCGCCAATTCCTGTCCAGACGGCGTACGCTGTCCCCATGGGCAAGGTCTTCACCGCCTGGGCCAAGAGCCAGACGCTGGCAGCCATAGCCGCCACAGTCAGAACGGAATATCCAACCCTGGTAAAACCATCCGACAGCTTCATCGCAGTCACCCAGACCATCTCCAGGCATCCGGCCGCCAACAGGCAAATCCACGCCATCACGCCTTCCTCCTTTTCCCATCAATAAAAAATGCGTTTCTTTCTGTACCTTCTACGGCCTAATGGTACAGAAACAAACGCAGCACCCGCCCGGCGGCGAGTGATCGAGGGCAGTGTATCACAGATTTCCTGTCTCGTCAAGGGCGTGTAATCCAGGGTGTCAGCTCCACATGTTTTGTGTTATAATAGATGTTATCGCATTTGACCACATCGGAGGGATTCCATTGCAGCTACAACATTCGCAAGGCGCCAATCTGGGCCAGGACAAAATCAGCCGCCTTCTCTTCCAGCTGGCCCTGCCGGCCATTCTGGCCCAGCTCATCAACCTGCTCTACAATATGGTGGACCGGATGTACATCGGCCACATTCCCGATGTCGGCCCCAACGCGCTGACCGGCGTGGGGGTGACCCTGCCGCTGATCATGTGCATTTCCGCCTTTGCTGCCCTGGTGAGCATGGGGGGCGCGCCCCGTGCCTCCATCATGATGGGCAAGGGAGAGCCCCAGCAGGCCGAGCGCATTCTGGGCAACTGCGCCTCCATGCTGGTGATCACCGCCCTGGTTCTCACAGTGGTGATCCAGTGTTTCGGCCAGGACATTCTGATGATTTTCGGCGCCAGCAGCAACACCATCTCCTACGCCTGGGACTACATGAAAATATACTCCCTGGGTACCCTGTTCGTCCAGCTTGCTCTGGGTCTCAACGCTTTCATCAACGCCCAGGGCTTTGCCAGAACCGGAATGCTCACCGTGACCATCGGCGCAGCCTGCAACATTATTCTGGACCCTATTTTCATCTTCGCCCTGGGAATGGGCGTGCAGGGCGCCGCCCTGGCCACCATTCTCTCCCAGGGGATTTCCTGCGCCTGGATTCTCCGCTTCCTCACCGGGAAAACAACCACACTGCGGCTGCAGCTCCGGTACGCCCGTCTGCGGGGCTCGGTCATCCTCCCCTGCATCGCCTTGGGCATCGCTCCCTTTATCATGCAGTTTACCGAGAGCATCCTGAACATCTGCTTTAACACCAGCCTGCTCCGCTATGGAGGAGACATCGCCGTGGGGGCCATGACCATCCTGGCCAGTGTCATGCAATTCTGCATGCTTCCGCTTCAGGGGCTTACCCAGGGGGCCCAGCCCATCATCGGCTTTAACTTCGGGGCCAACCAGCGGGACCGGGTCAAGGAGGCCTTTCGTCTGCTGTTGGCCTGCTGTATGGTCTTTGCCGGGCTCATCTGGTTTTTGTCCATGTTTGTCCCCCAGCTGTTCATCTCCATCTTTACCAGTGACCCGCAGTTGGCGGACTTTACCCGCTGGGCCATCCGAATCTACATGGCGGTCTCTCTGCTCCATGGCATTCAGATCTCCTGCCAGCAGACCTTCATCGCCTTGGGCAACGCCAAAACCTCTGTCTTTCTGGCCCTCCTGCGCAAGGTGATCCTGCTGATCCCCCTGATCTACATTCTCCCATATTTCCTGGCCGACAAGGTGTTTGCCGTGTTTTTGGCCGAACCTGTGGCCGATTTCATCGCCGTCAGCACCACAGCCACCCTCTTCTACCGACAGTACAAAAAGCTATAAAAACCTCCTCAAGCCGTCCGCCTCAGACCGCAGCGTCCCGGGGCGGGCGGTTTTTCCTTTGACAAACGGCACAAGACGTGGTATCGTATTTTAAGTTAGCAAACGCTAACTTAAATCATCAAAGGAGGTATCCTATGGATCACGCGGTTCTCCACGCTTTTTTTCTCACCCTCCTGGCCGGGCTGAGCACTGGGATTGGAAGCTGCATCGCATTTTTGACCCACCATACCAACAAAAAATTCTTGTCCGTCAGCCTGGGCTTTTCCGCTGGCGTCATGATTTATGTCTCCATGATCGAGATTTTTTCCCAGGCCCAGGATGCGCTCCAGGCGGAACTGGGGGAGAAATGGGGCAGCTGGAGCACGGTCATCGCCTTTTTCGGCGGGATGCTCCTGATCGCTCTCATTGACAAGTGCATTCCCTCCGAGGAAAATCCCCATGAGGTCAAGTCTTTGGAAGCGGACACCGGCCACACAACCAAGCTGATGCGCATGGGGGTGATGACCGCCCTGGCCATCGCCATCCATAACTTTCCCGAGGGACTGGCCACCTTTGTCTCCGCCCTGCAGGACCCCAGCATCGCCATCCCCATTGTGGTGGCCATCGCCATTCACAACATTCCAGAGGGCATCGCGGTCTCGGTTCCCATTTATCACGCCACAGGCTCCAAGGGCAAGGCCTTTCGGTACTCCTTCCTCTCCGGCCTGGCCGAGCCTGTGGGCGCCCTCATTGGGTGGCTGCTCCTCATGCCCATTATGAGCGATCTGGTCTTCGGCATTCTCTTTGCCGGCGTGGCGGGCATTATGGTGTTTATCTCTCTGGATGAGCTGCTCCCCTCGGCACGGGAGTACGGGGAGCATCATCTCTCCATTTACGGCCTGATCTGCGGCATGGCCGTCATGGCGATCAGCCTGCTCTTATTTTTATAAATCCCCATCGGCTTACCGCTCCAAATGACAAGACCAAAAAGCTTGCAAAAAAATCACAGAGCTGGTGGCAGCCAGCTCTGTGACAATCAAAGAAGCCATAGACGCCAGCCGTTTGTCCACAGAGTTTTTTGATGAAATGAAGATTGTCAACGGTTGAGATGTTCTTCTATCCAGAAGAGAACAACCTCACGAAGTAATTTTACTTCCTCCGAAACAGCCTTGGACGCAATATCGGCCGACTCGGGAGGCAAATTCTTTTTCAGGGAATTTTCTGTCCGGGTATTAAACACATCGAAAAAATGGTTGAGATCGTCCATAAGAGAAAAATCCATGTTTGCACCTCCCTTCTCCTGTGATTCTATCACGGACAGAAGGAGGGGGCAAGAGAGGAATTTAGTTAGAAAGGAGGTTCCCCCATCGGAAGAGGACCATAGAAGTCCCGAAAACAATTTTTATTTGATTGCAGAATTCTGGTATACTTACCTCAGTACGAAGTGTGTTGCCTCTGGGGGCCATGTGCAAGTTAGAGCCGGAGGACGTGGCTGCCATAGTGACCTTGCTCAAGATTGTCCGGGCATCTGGAAACCCAGAACACATTGATAACGGGATGGATGGTGCAGGGTGTCTGGCCTGCGGCGGGGAGGTCAGCACGCATTAAAATTAACGCTTGCGCCAGTCTTACCAGATGAATCGGGTCAAAAAGGAGAATCCATGATGAACAAAACTGATCTCGAAAAGATTTTGACAGAGCATACGCTTTGGTTGCACAACGAAGGGGGAAAACGAGCAGACCTCAGAGGGGCAGACCTCGGCGAGGCGGACCTTAAAGGGGCAAACCTCAGAGAGGCAGACTTCAGAGGCGCAAACCTCGGTGAGGCCGACCTTAGAGGAGCAAACCTCAGAGAAGCAGACCTCAGAGAGACAACCCTCGGATGGGCAAACCTCAGAAAGGCCAACCTTGGTTGGGCAAATCTCAGTGAGGCAGACCTCAGAGGGGCGGACCTCAGAGGCGCAAACCTGGGAGGGGCGAACCTCAGAGGGACAAACCTGGGAGGGGCCAGACTCAGCGAGGCAAATCTGGATTTTAGCGTTTTCCCTCTCTGGTGCGGGGCACTTAGTGTGCAAGCAGATGAAAGAATTGTGAGACAACTCATATACCACACCCTGAGACTGGCTCAAAACGCAAAAATGGATTGCGCTCTGAAGGCAGCTTTATTTACCAAAGAGCTCATAGCGCAAGCGAATTTGTTTCACAGGGTAGAATCTGGGGATGTTGAAAGGATAACAGATGAAAGTCTCGCCTATCATACCCGCAAGCCGGGGGCGGCGGAAGAGCCGGAGCCCCTGGAGAAAAAAGATTGAGCATCCATAAAGGAATATCTATCAGCGCAACGGATCGATCCTCCGGGAAACACTGCAAGTATTTTTTGACCATCCGGACACAGCGTTTTGTTTCACGCGGGACACGGACACCCGGTCCTCTCAATTTGAATCGGAAGTAGTTTTCTACCCATCTCTCTGTAAGTTGAATCACAAAAATAAAGAAAGCGACCTAAAACAATCTTTAGGTCGCTTTCTTTGGCAGCGGGAGAAGGATTCGAACCCTCACAAACAGAGTCAGAGTCTGTCGTGCTACCCTTACACAATCCCGCTATGGCATGTCGCGTTTTTAACTTGGGCAACTCACGCGAGCAAAATTTATTATAGCATCGTTTTTGAATTTGTCAAGGAGAATTTTTCATTTTTTGCAAAAAGTTTTTCTCCCCTGTCCCTTCGGCGCTTTGCCGGACGGGGGCCCCGTCCGGCAAAGCGCTTTCTCAAGCCAGAATTTTTTCCTGGAACCGCTGGAGCATGGCGGCCACCTGCGCTCGGGCTGCCAGTCCTCTGGGATCCAGAATGCCTTTGCCCTTGCCCTGGATCAGTTCCATCCGGTTGGCCCAGGAGAGGGCTTCCCTGGCGTAGGTATGGATCTGTCCGGCATCCACAAACTGCGTCAGGTCTCCCCGCTGAGAGACCTCACATCCTTTATACTCGGCGTAACGGTACAGGATTGCTGCCAACTGTTCCCGGGTTACCCGGTCCTGGGGACCAAAGGTAGTGGCACTATACCCATTGACAATGCCGTTCCACGCCGCCCAGGCCACCGGCGCGGCATAGTAGGCGTTGGGGTCTACATCTCCAAAGGGGGACCAGCTGGCCGCCTCGGGGCTTCCCTCCATGCGATAGAGAATGGTCACAACCATGCCCCGGGTGGTGGGTGCATTGGGCTGAAAGGTTGTGGGACCTGTGCCGTTCATCAGACCGTGCGTGTAGACATAGACCACACTGTCATAGTACCAGGCTGTCTCTGGCACGTCCGTAAAGGGGAAGGGGCCCTGTTCCGGTGTCTCCTGGACAAACTGCGCGGTCACCGTCACCGCCCCCTCCGGCATGGAAAAGGTATACACCCTCTCCGCTGTTTTTCGCAGGGAAAGGGCGCGCCCCCCGCTGGCGGCGGTCAGCTTTTCCAGCCGGAATCCCTCCGCAGGACGCACCGTGAGGGTCACCGTGGTCCCCGGCTCCGCCGCCTGGCAGTCCGTGGCCACCGCTCCGTTCACCATCGCGGCAACGGTGATGGGATAGACCGGAACCTCCCGGATGGTCAGGGTGCCTGGCACATAGGTGATGTTGGGATCATAGTTGTCCCCCGCCGGGGCGACTGCGCCGGCCGCCTGAATGGGGACCACCCCCGGCAGGGAGAGGTTGGGGGCAGCACCGTAGGAGAGGGTGGGGGCCTTGGCCAGGGTGTCCCGCCCCACCAAACCGGAGACCGTGTAATCCGCCTGGGTCAGGGCTGGAACCGGATCGCCCACAGCGGCGGTTTTGTTGTGAACCTGAATGGTCAGCTTTGCCGGGCGAATGGTCACCTCTATGGGGTCTGCCTGGATGCTTTCATAGCGGTCGTCTCCGTCTTTCTTGGCGTATACCAGCACGCTTCCCGTCTGGGTCCCTTGAAGAACCCCGTTGCTGTCTATGGTGGCCGCTCCCCGCCCGCTGCGGGGCTCCACCCAGAAGGTCACCTTTCCGGTGCCGGCCCCGCCAGTGGTTTGGAAGGAGATGCTCTGCCCGTAGGTCACCGCAGTGGGACCCTGGAGGGAAAATCCAGGCTGCCCCACCCCGCCGCCGTTCCCAGGCGGCTGGCTTTCCTTATCCACCACCGTCACAGTCAGGTAGTCAATGCCGCTGTCCCCGGAGTACTCGTCTATTCCGTCTCCGTTTTCATCCCAGCCAGTCATCGTCACCTGCAGCTTGACGGTCCCAAGTGTCTGCCCCGCTGTGAGGGTTGTCCCCTGCAAGGTACAGCCCAGGGCCTCGCCAGTCAGCTGAAACCGTGCCTCCCCCTTCCAGGCGTCCGTGAAAAGGGTTCGCAGGTCCAGGGAATGCCCCTTGGCCAATGCAGCAGACTTTTGGAAGTCCGGCAGTTGGGGGGTGATTTGTCCCGTGGTCTTTAGTACCAGGTCCGACGTCTCCAGCCTGTAATTGTCCCCATCCGGGCCACCAAAGTGCAGTCCAGACACCGTGACCGTTTTTTCCCTGCCCACGAAACAGGTGTCATAGGCCGCTGTACAGCGCACCTCCACCTGGTCCCCCGGCAGCACCTGGACGGAAACCGTTGGGGAAGCCTTCGTTGTTCCATCATATTCCTTCTGACAGCCCGCTTCGATTTGAAGCGCCTGCGCAGATACTGTTCTGGGCAGAATGGTAAACTTTGCCTCCCGGCTGCCGTGGTACGCGCCGGTCCCTGTTGCCATCACCACAGCGGTCCCAGCATCCAGATTGTCTGCATAGGACAGCCGGTAATCGACCCCCTCCCGCAAAGGCACACCGTCCAAATGAATCGAAACCTTTGGCTTCTGCTCACTCCCGTTGTACTCCACAGGCCCGGAGCGGACGTCCATCTCCGCCTCCGCCAGGGACTTTCCCTCCCGCACCGTCCCCGCGGACGCCGGCGGCACCCCCAGAGAGGAAACCAGCAAAATGACCGCCATCCCAAGGCCCACGTTCCGTCGGATTCTTTCTCGCATGGCTCCGCCCTCCTCTGGCATTTTTGGGTCAAATCGGGTCCTTTTTTGTCATGATATCAAATTTTTGCCATGAAGTCTACCGCTTTTTCTGTCATCCTGTCAGCATTCCGCGCCGTGCTCCTAAATCCAATCTCCCTCAGCTTGACAAGTCAAACCAGGATACTATAATAAGAAAGGATCTGCGGAGGGGCTTGTGTTCCTCCCGGTTCCCCCTGCAAATCCCAGCACAGAAGACGAACGGAGTGATCCCCCATGGATGTTCGCGACAAACAGTCGCTCCCCCTTTCCGCCAACCAACATGTGGACTTTGTCGCCATTGATTTTGAGACAGCCACCAGCGACCCCAACAGTGCCTGCGCGGTGGGCCTGGCCTTTGTGGTGGGGCTGAGGGTGGTCGCCACCACCCACCACCTGATCCAGCCGCCAGGCAACAGATATGACCAGGGCAACATTCATGTCCACGGAATTTACCCGGAGGACACGGAACACGCCCCGGATTTTCTCACCGTCTGGCAGGAGCTGCATCCCCTCCTGGCCGGCAAAGCCCTCATCGCGCACAATGCCCGGTTTGATATGTCCGTCATCAAGGCCTCTCTGGCGGCCTACGGCGACCCCTACGTCCGGCAATACGCCGATTTTAAGTACATCGACAGCATTGCCATGGCCCGGGACTTGGTCCCCGGCCGGAAGAACCTGGCCGCCTGCGCCCAAGCCCTGGCCATTCCCCTCACCCACCACCATAACGCGGAATGCGACGCTGTGGCCTGCGCCCAGATCGCCATCGCCTGCATCCAGGCAAATCACTGTCTCAACTTAGGGGAATTCTGTTTCTCCCAGCCCCATATCCGCATTCAGGAGGTGGCCGATCTGGCCCTTCCTGTCGCCCCCCAGCCCCCGTCCCAGCGGCGTAAGCCACGGGTTTCGCCTGCGTACCGTCCTCCCATCCGGCCCAAAGAAATCCGGCCCCAGGTGAGCTTCTTCGACCCGAAGCACCCGCTCTATCAGAAGGCGGTGGTCTTCACCGGGGAACTCTCCATCGACCGGCGGGAGGCCATGCAGCGGGCGGTCAACGTGGGGGCGGTCATCAAAACCGCAGTCTCCCGAAAAACCGATTTTCTTGTGGTGGGACGGCAATACGATGGACCAGGAGGAACCGCCACCGTCAGCAACAAGGAGGAAAAGGCCAGGGCCATTCTTGCTGAGGGGAAGTCCAACCTCTGCCTTCTCACGGAAGCAGAATTCTTTCGTCTTTTACAGGGCTCTCTGCACCATACTTTGCCTGCAGAACCCCGCGCCGCCGCAACAAAACCCTGATAAAAAACGCCGTGGACCTCTGTGCCGTTGTCCACGGCGTACTTTTTAACGTATAAAAACAACAAGCGCCCTCAATCCAAAAATTGAAGGCGCTTGGTACGGCAGGAGGGACTCGAACCCCCGACCTACTGGTTCGTAGCCAGTTACTCTATCCAACTGAGCTACTGCCGCATGTCAACTGACAGCTTTTAGATAATAGCACACGGAGAGACAAAATGCAAGTCTTATTTTTCATTTTTTCAAAATTTTTTCCTTCCCCGGCCAGGGAGAGCAGCCCCGGAATATCCCGGGGCTGCTCTCTGCCGGTGACGCAGGAACGTGCGCAGGCTATGGTACGTGTCTTAGCAGCCGCAGCCGCAGTTGTTGCCGCAGTCGCAGCCGCAATTATTCCCGCAACCACAGTTGTTGCCGCAGCCACAGCCGCAGCCACACCCGCAGTTATTCCCACAGCCGCTGTTCGAACCACAGCCGCAGCAGAAGATGATGATCAGGATCAGAATGATCCACAGGCAGCTGTTACCACCCCAACCGTTGTTACAACACATAGACAATTACCTCCTGTCAGAGATGGAGACCGTCTTGCGATCTCAGTCCATCTTATGCCGCAGGTGCCTGGATGTGCGCCCAGGTTGGGAGCGTTTTTTTATTTTCTCACTTGGCATCTTCCGGCGGTTTCCCGCCCCGAATGGTAAGCGTCGGCTTACAACATAGGTCCTCAATGTCCGACATGGTCGCCGCAGGGAGTTTCAGCGCACCGCCGCACTGGGCGCAGAACAGCTCCACCGAACTGTAATTGATCTTCAGCTTCCACTCCCTGCATCCGCAGGTACAGGAGATGCCGCCCCGCCGGCCAATGTCCCGCAGTTCTCCCAGGATTTCCTCCATCACCAGGTCGTTGAGAAAGGTTCCCTGGGCGCCCGCCTCTGACTCCAGCACATCCACCGTCTCCTCCAGCCGCCGCATGGCGGCAAAGACCGACGCCTCTTCCCCCACATAGCAGCAGTCCAGCCCGGAATTGGCGCAGGAAAAGGCCAGCGTCTTCTCCTGGAGGAACGCCGCTGTGGAGCAGGACACGGTATGCTCCTGCTCACAAAACAGGCAGGGCACCGTCAGGCGGACCTGGTCCCCCATCAGGGAGACGGTAAGGGCGGATTTCCCGCAGGGACAGGGCAGCCGGCTGCCGGATGCCGCCAGCTGAAACACCGTCCTCTCCAAGATCACCGGCTGCCGGCAGACTGGACAAAGAAAGGCAATGGATCGTTTTGCGTCTTCTATCATAAAAGCCACCTCCGTGGTGTTTGGTTTTCGCGGACGGGTTCATTATACCATGTCCCTGCGCCAGGGAACAGAGAAAAATCTTGGATTTCCGGTCTTTTTCCTCTGCTTGCTCTTTGGCGGCAAATTCGGTATACTAAGCTGCGAGGTGATTCCCCATGAAGCGACTCATCGCGTCCGATCTCCATGGTTCCGCCCGGTTCTGCCGGCAGCTGTTGGAACGCTATCAGCAGGAAGGCGCCCAGCAGCTTATCCTGCTGGGGGACTTGGTCTATTCCGGGTCCTATGCTCCCCAGTATGAATACGACCCCCATCAGGTCATCCAGCTGCTCCGCCCCCTGGCCCGGGAGATTCTGTGGGTAGAGGGAAACTGTGACCGCGGCGCGGGCGCCCTGGGGCCGGCGTTTCCCATGTACGCCGGTTCCGCCACCGTTTCCTGGGAGGGCCTGTCCGTCTTTTTGACCCATGGCCATCGGTATGGCCCCCACAATCCGCCCCCCATCGGGGCCGCCCAGGTCCTTTTGTCCGGGCACACCCACATTCCCTCCTGGCAGTGGGTGGGAGATCTGTTCTGCGCCAATCCCGGCTCGGTCTCTCTGCCCCGGGGCGGGTCCCCTCACAGCTGCCTGCTCTATGAGGACGGGCTCTTCCGCTGGCTGACCTTGGAGGGAGAAACATTTCACTGGGAGGTTCTGCCGCCACCCTCCAAGGAAAACATTCTATCCGATTGAAACAAGCCCTGCTTTTGCAGGGCTTGTTCTCAGGTTATCCGGTTTTCTCCCGGCTCCTCCACAGCTGCCGCCGCCGGAGCGCCACGGAGAGGGCGATGCGCTTCTCCTGTCCCCCCTCAAACAGGATGGTGGCAATGTCCCCCTGCCGGCTGACCACTTTCCCGCTGCCAAAGGTCCGGTGGGTCACGGAAACGCCGGGGAAATACCCTGTTCCGTCGGGTGCCCCTTCCGCCCGACTGTCCTCCGCCGGCTTCGGACGGGCCCGGACCGGCTGGGACTTGGCTTTTGGGGGAAAGAGGGCCTCCGAAAAGGCGCTGGCCAGGCCGGGCTTTTGAAAGCGAAACACCGCCAGTGTCTCCTTGGCTCGGGTCATCCCCACATAGAAGAGCCGGCGCTCCTCCTCATAGGCCTCCACCGCCGCCGGGTCAGGGTTCCTCCCCACCGGCGCCTCCACCAAGGGCAGTAGTCCGTCCGCCACATCCATCAGGATCACCCGTTGGTATTCCAACCCCTTGCTGGCGTGAATGGTGGAGAGGATCAGCCCCTGTGCAGGCCCCTGTCTCTCCTGCCGCACCAGCGTCCGCAGTTCCTCCAGGCGGTCCAGAAGGGCCCCCAAATTGGGCACATGGCGTCCCAGTGCCTCTAAAATATCCAGCTTACCCAGATCGCCGCCCCGCTCCTTCAGGTACTCCCCATACCCCATGGCGTGGCGGAGCCGGTCCACGGCCCAGTCCCCCCGCTCCTCCCGCAGCCGGGCAAAGTGGACGGAGAGGGCCCGGCATTGGCCCCTGCTCCACTGGGACAGGCCGGGACACTGGGACAGCACATCCAGCAGGCTCTCCCCCGCCACGACCGTCTGAACCGCCCATTGCGCGGCGCCCTTGGTGATCCCCGCCCGCAGCTTGTAGTACATCCGCAGAAAGCACGCTCCATCCGCCGGGTTGACCGCAAAGGTAAAAAAGTCCGCCATATCCCGGACCACCCGGTGGGTGAAAAAGGTTCCGTCCATCTGCCGGCACCGGCAGGCAATGCCCTGCCGGTCCAGCAGGTCCAGCACCGGCAGGGCGCTCTCATTGTTTCGGTATAAAACAGCGGTCTCCTGTGGGCAGTCCCGGGCCAGACGGGCCAGATAGGCATACTGCGCCGCCCGGTCATAGACCCATAGTTCCTCCAGGGCAGGTCCCGGGCCCCGGGCTGCGGTCATGTGCTTGTCCCGCCGGTTGTGATTCTGGCGGATAAACCCATCCGCCGCCGTCACAATGGTCTGGGTGGAGCGGTAATTCTTCTCCAGGAAAAGGACCCGCCCGCCGGGGTAATCCCGCTCAAACCGCAGCAGAGCCCCAGGTTCCGCCGCCCGAAACCCATAGATGCTCTGGTCCTCATCCCCCACCAAAAAGAGGTTTCGCCGCCTTCCCGCCAGCAGACGGAGAATGGTATGCTGAATGCGGGAGGTATCCTGGGCCTCATCCACACAGAGATGGGTGTATTTTTCCTGAAAGTAGGCCAGAATCTCCCCATGCCGCCGGAGAATCTGCGCCGCGTACACCATCTGATCGTCATAGTCCATCCAGCCCCGCTGCCGGAGCACCCGGCAATAGGCCTGATAAACCTGGGCCACAGGCAGTTCCCCGGTGGACAACGCCTCCATCTCCTCCCGGGACATCTGCCGGTTCTTTCCGTAGGTGATGGCGGTCCGCAGCCCCTTGATGGTGCTCTCTGTGGCAAAGGTCCCAGTGCACGCCCGGAACAGTTCCCCCACCAGGGAGGAGAGTGTCCCCTCGTCGGTGACCAGCTGAAAAGCCCGTCGGCCCATGGCCCGCTCGTAATACTGAATGATCCGGGCGGAAAGGCCATTGATGGTGCGAAACTCCAGCCGGCTGGCCCGGTCCTCTCCAAAGGTCCGGGCAAACCGGGCGCGCATATCCCGGGTGGCCGCCACCGTGTAGGTCACTGTGAGAATCCGCTCCGGGGGAATCCCCCGGCAGTCCATCAGATAGCCCAGGCGGTGGATGAGCACCGTGGTTTTCCCGCTGCCCGGCACAGCCAGCAGGAGCACCGGCCCGTCGGCAGCCTGGACCGCCGCCGCCTGCTGCTGATTCAGAGCCTCCCCCCAGGTCTGCTTCCACACCGCGTCGTCCACGTGCCCCGCCCCCTTGCCAAAAATCGTTCCCTCCTACTATACCCACTTCCCGCCAGGATGTAAAGAGGGCAAACACCCCCGCCGGGCAGGAAACCCAACGGGGGTGTTTGCTGTTCAGGGCCGCTCCACGCCGCAGGGATAGGCATTCTGCCGGGTCCACCGGTCCAGCAGGACGCTCTCATAGAAGCGGTAGCCGCCGGAGAAGTTATAGCAGTCATACCCATCCTGGGCCAGAATCCGGCAGGCCAGATAGCTGCGCAGGCCGCTCTGGCACATCACGTAGACGGGTTTGCCCGGGGCAATCTCCCCCAGATGGTCCCGCAGCTCATCCAGCGGGACATTCACAAAGCCCTCCGCGCAGCCGCCGCTGTACTCCCCGGGGGTCCGGGCGTCCAGCAGGGTTACGCTGCCGTCCCGGGGCAGCCCAGCCACGTCCTCCCAGTGGAACTGCTTCACCACCCCCTGCTCCAGGTTTTCCGCCATGAATCCCACCAGATTCACCGGGTCCTTGGCTGAGGCGTAGGGCGGGGCATAGGCCAGGTCCAGGTCTTTCAGGGCAGTGACCGGCAGCCCGGCCTGCATGGCCGTGGCCAGCACGTCAATCCGCTTGTCCACCCCCTCATGGCCTACAATCTGAGCCCCCAGCAGGCGCTGGCTCCCCTTCTCATAGAGGACCTTCATGGTCATGAGTTTTCCTCCCGGATAATACCCGGCGTGGGACAGCGGGGACAGTACGATCTTCTCATAGGACAGGCCCGCCGCCTGGGCCGCCTTTTCATTCAGGCCTGTGGCGGCCACCGTCAGCTCACACACTTTCACAACGGAGGACCCCTGGGCGCCTAAGTAGCGGCTGTCTCCGCCGCAGATGTTGTCCGCCGCCACCCGGCCCTGCTTATTGGCCGGTCCCGCCAAGGAGATCAGGGTGTTCTCCCCGGTCACCAGGTGTGGAATCTCCACCGCGTCCCCCACAGCGTAGATGTCAGGGACGGAGGTCTCCATCCGCTGGTTGACCACAATCCCGCCCCGGCTTCCCAGGGCCAAGCCGGCTTGCTTCGCCAGGGCATTCTCCGGTGTCACCCCGATGGCCAGGATGGCCAGGTCCGCAGGAATGGCCTCTCCCCCCTCCACCAAGGCAGAGATGGTCTCCCCCTCCTGCCGGAAGCCGGCCACCGCAGTGTTCAGCCGCAGATGCATTCCCTTGCGGCGCAGGTGGCTGTGGAGGAAGGTGGCCATATCATAGTCCAGCGGGTTCATCAGCTGGGGAATCCGCTGCAAAATCGTGACCTCCACTCCCATCTCCGCCAAATTTTCCGCCATCTCCAGGCTGATGAAGCCCCCGCCGGCCAGCACCGCGGTTTTGGGCCGGTTCCGCTCCACAAACGACCGAATCCGGAACGTGTCCTCCACTGTCCGCAGGGAAAACAGCCGGGGACTGTCCAGCCCAGGCAGCGGGGGCCGGGTGGGGGCGGCCCCCGGGGCCAGGAGAAGCTTGTCATAGCCCTCCACCGTAACCTCCCCCGTCTCTAAGTTCTTGACCGTGACCTGCTTGCCCGCCGGGTCAATGGCGGTGGCCTCGTGGCGCACCCGCACGTCCACCCGGAAGCGGTTCCAAAACCCCTGGGGCGTCTGCAGGGTCAGTTCCTCCGGGTCCGTGATGACCCCGCCGATATAGTAGGGCAGGCCGCAGTTGGCATAGGAGACAAACCCCGAACGCTCCAGGATGACAATCTCCGCCTTCTCGTCCAACCGGCGAATCCGAGCCGCCGCCGTGGCGCCGCCGGCCACCCCGCCAATGATGATGACTTTCATCGCTCAGTTTCCTCCTTCCGTCTTTCCCCGGTAATCCCGGATTCCACCAATGTTGCTCACATGGGAATATCCCATCCGTCTCAGTGCGGTCACCGCCCGTCCGCTGCGGGCGCCGCTGTAACAGTGAACATAGAGGGGGGTACTCTGATCGGGCACCATCGTCCCGATCCGGGTCACCTCCTGCAAGGGCAGATTTTGACTGCCGGGAATGTGGCCGTGGGTGTACTCCTCCCGGGTCCGCACATCCAGCAAAACTCCCTTGGGGTCCGCCTGGTACTGTGCCAGGCCGGCATTGATGTCCGTTTGAAAGAAAAAATCCAGAAATCCCATGTGTGGTCTCCTTTCTCTGGCGTCTGTCTGTTTGGATGGTTCTATCTTACCACCTTTTTTCGACACGAACTGTAATCAAGTCTCCTTCGGCCAGAAAAAAACAGCGGCGTCCATTTCCCCACCGAAACAGACGCCGCTGGTCTCTTTTTATCGGAGAAACCACGCCTTCATCGTACGCAGCACCGTGACCAGCTCCTCTTCCTCAATGATGTACGGCACCATAGCATAGAGATACTGCAAGAACGGCCTGCTGAACACCCCCCGCTCATAGGCAAACTGCTGGTATCCCCGCAGCACCGCCGGGTCAAACACCTCTATGCAGACACAGCCGCCCATGATGCGGATCTCCCGAATGCTCGGATGGGAGAATCCCGCCAGTTCCCGCCGGGTGATCTGTTCCATGCGGCGAATCTTCGCCAGGTAATCCTGCTCCTCAAACAGCGCGATGGACTGGAGCGCCAGGCGGCAGGCCAGGGCATTGCCCATGAAGGTGGGCCCGTGCATCAGGGCGTGCTCTGGACAGTCGTCATAAAAGCCCTCGTACACCTTCCGGCTGGCCACCGTCACCGCATGCCCCAGATATCCTCCGGTCAGCGCCTTGCCCAGCACCAGAATGTCCGGCTGGACCAGGTCCGCCACAAATCGGTTTCCCGTCCGGCCAAAGCCGGTGGCCACCTCGTCAAAGATCAGCAGCACCCCATACTGGTCGCACAGGGCCCGGGCCCGCTGGAGAAAGGACACATCATACATCCGCATCCCTCCGGCCCCCTGGAGGAGAGGCTCCACCAGAAGACAGTTCAGGCGGTCATGGTAGGTCAGAAAGGCCTCCTCCAGCGCCGGAATCTCCGTGGGAATGTGCACCACATGCCGGCTGGGTCCGTAGGCCTGGAGGACAAAGTGGTAATCTGCGTCGTCCCCGGCCTCCATGGTCTTGAAGGTGTCCCCGTGGTAGGCGTGCTCCAGAGCCAGAATCATGGTGCGCTGGGTCTGTCCCCGGTTCATAAAATATTGCAGAGCCATTTTCAGAGCCACCTCCACTGCCACACTGCCGGAGTCGGAAAAGAAGCTGTACGCCAGTTCCCCCGGAAGCCATTGCCCCAGCTTTTCCGCCAGCTGCTGGGCCGGCGCATGGGTCAGGCCACCCAGCATAACATGGGAAAACCGCCCCGCCTGGTCCACCAGCACCTGGTTCAAGGCCGGATGCTTGTAGCCGTGGATCACGCTCCACCAGGAGGAGACGGAGTCAATCATCCTGCGCTCCCGGGTGTACAGATAGACCCCCTCCGCATCGACAATCTCATAGGGTGTCTGCATGGTTTTCATCTGCTGGTAGGGATACCAAATCATCGCGTTTCTCTCCTCTCCTCATCCATACAGTGCTTTCAGTTCCTCCACGGTGCAGTCCAGTGCCGCGGCCCCTTCCGGGACACAGGCCACCACCCGCGCCCCGGACACCAGCTCACACAGGGCCCGGTTGTCCTCGTGCATCGGGTTCCCCGGCTGAAAGCGGTTCAACACGATGCCCTGTAAGGGAATCCCCCGCCGGTGCAGGTAAGCCGCCGTCAGGCCAACCTGGTTGATGGTGCCCAGCCCCGCCTCTGCCACCAGTAGGCAGCCCAGCCCCAGCCCCTGGACCAGATCCGGCAGCCAGATGGGGGGCTCCTCCAGGCGGATGGGACAGAGAATGCCTCCGGACCCTTCCATGGTGACCCAGGAATAGGCCGCGCAGAGCCGTGCAAACCCGGCATAGACCACCTCCGCCTGCACCGGTCTCCCCTCCCACCGGGCGGCCAGATGGGGTGAGACCGCCTGCTCGTAGACATAGGGGCACATCTCCTCCACCGGCTGGGGAATGCCGGAGAGCTCCTTGACCCGCAGTGCGTCCCCGGGATACAAGGTGCCGTCGGGCCCCCGGTCGTTCCCACTCATGGCCGCCTTATAGTAGGCCGCCGTTTCCCCGCTCTGATGCAGCTTTTTCAGGATCAGCCCGGTCACGTAGGTTTTTCCCACATCGGTCCCTGTCCCTGTGACAAACAGTTTCTTCGCCATGGTCTCACTTCACCTCGTATCCCAGTTCTTCCAGCAGGTTTCGGTCCGTCTCCACAGTAATCCCCGCAGTGGTCAGCATGTCCCCAGAGATCACCCCGTTTGCCCCGGATTGAAAACAGCCCCTTCCCCGGTCCGACAACAGCCCCCGGCCTCCGGCCAGGCGGATCACCGCGCCCGGCAGCACCAGACGGTATACCGCCACAATGCGGCGCAGTTCCTCCTGCGATAGCCTCTCCTGCTGGGCCAGCGGCGTCCCGGGTATGCCCTGGAGCAGATTGAGGGGCACGCTGGAAATTCCCAGCTCCCGCAGGGTCAGGGCCATGTCAATCCGGTCCTCCGGGGTCTCCCCCATCCCCACAATCCCCCCGCTGCACACCGTCAGGCCCGCGGCCTGGGCCGCGCGGATGGCGGTCAGCTTGTCCTCAAAGGTGTGGGTGGTGCAGACCTGGGGAAAATAGCACCGGGAGGTCTCCAGGTTGTTGTGTACCCGCTCCACCCCCGCCTCCTTCAGTGCCCGGTATTCCTCTTCCCTCAAAAGGCCAAAGGAAACGCAGAGGGAAATCTCCGTCTCCCGGCGCACCCGCCGGATGGTCCGGCACATCTCCTCCACCTCCCGGCCGGACAGGCGCCTGCCCGCAGTGACAATCCCAAAGCGAGGTACCCCTTGGGCCTGCCACCGCTTGGCCTGGGCCAAAATCTCCTCCTGGTCACACAGCGGGTACACCGCCGCCTCTGTGTGATAGTGGGCAGACTGGGCGCAAAAGCGGCAGTTCTCCGTGCAGCGGCCGCTCTTCCCATTGACAATGGTGCAAAGTGAAAACGCCTGGGCGTGGAACCGCGCCCGCACCGTGTCGGCCATGGTGCACAGTTCCTCCAGCGGCTGCCCATACAAGGTCATGGCCTCTTTCTTGGTCAGCTGCCCCCCGGCAAGGACCTTTCGTCCCAAAGTCTCTGTTACCGTCATGCTTTTCTCTCCTTTGCTATGCCGGGAAGCAGGCGCATGCCCAAAACAGCCCCCACCACACACAGCACCAAATCCCCGGGGACGGCCAGCACAAATCCATACAGAAACAGCGGCCAAAACCCAATGGGGGTGCCCAGCGCCTGACAGATGCCGTAGTAATAGAGCATCCCAAACAGGTAGACAACCCCAAGCCCCACTAAATTGGCTGCCAGCAGCCGCCGGAAGGTCACCGGCCCGCTTCGGGCCATTGTCCCTGTGACAAAGGCGCCTGCGGCAAATCCGATGAGGTAACCAAAGCTGGGCTGAAGCAGGTAGCTCAGCCCGCCTCCCTGGGCAAAGATCGGCAGCCCTGCCAATCCCAGCGCCAGGTAAGCGCAGACCGCCAGCGCCCCGCGCCTTCCCCCCAACAGAATCCCCGCCAGCATGGTAAACAAATACTGCAGGGTAAACGGAACCACCGGAACGGGAATCTTGATCCACGCCCCCGCCGCAATCAGCACCACAAACATGGCGCACAACACCATTGTCCTGGTCTTTTCCCGGTGCAAAACCATCCCTCCCTTGTGTCACTCGCCATTCTCCGGCTCATGGGGACAAGGATACCACAGCCCCCTCCATTCGTCAACTAAATTATTTTATTGGGTGACAATTCTACATCCTCTCTTCCCCTCTTTCCCCGCATTGTCCATAGAATTTTTCAAAGACCACCCCGGCCGCCGGAGCTATGCTCCAGCGGCCGGGGTAGTCTTTCTCACAAATGTTATGAAATTTTCTTCCGAAACAGCCCATGGCGGTTGCAGTACGCCAGGATTTGTCCCGGTCCCAGACGGGGGAAGCGAACCGCCGCCGCCTGCTCCGGATAGGTCTTTTGGAGCAGCACCCGGTCCGTGGTCAGGTAGGCCATGAATGAGAGGAAATGTCCCTTGGACATGGGATGGTCCAAGGTAACGTAATAGTCATCCTCCACCTGCTCCAAGGTGATGGCGTGCTCCCCTTCCGCCTCCTCCGCTTCCGCCGGCGGAAGCGCCACCCCACAGCAGTGAAAACTCCCCTGCCCCAGGGCATAGACCACATTGCCGCAGACAGGACAGACATACCACTGACTGCGCAGCAGATTGCCGGCCCGATTGGCGTTGGTCCGGTACTCCCCGGACAGCAGTTCCGCCACCGAGACCCCCAGGGCCTTGGCCAGGGGCTCCAGCAGAGAGAGGTCCGGCAAGCCCTTTCCCGTCTCCCACTTGGAAACCGCTTTGTCACTGACCAGAATCTGTTCCGCCAGCTGTTTTTGGGTCAGCCCCTTCCTCTCCCGCAGGGCCTTGATGGCAGGCCCTGTTACATAATGCGCCATGGTTTCTTCTTCCTCCTCCTTGGTGTTTCTGGGCCCATGATACCCCAACCCCGGCCCCATGGCAACCTACGGACCGTAGAGTGCTTCCCCAGAACCCCCACAGCAAAGCCCGGCAGGTCAATCCCTGCCGGGCTTTGCTTCACTGGTCCGCCGGCCCCAGGAGCAGGGGCTGTAGCTGTTCTCCCCGGAGGGCGGCGGTCACCGTTTCGGTCACCTTGGTCATATCCGCCACCAGAGAAGTGGGCTTTCCCACCGGGTCATCCTGGCGGAAGGGGACAAAATAGTAATGCTTCCGGCACAGGAGTTCCCCGATGTTTCGGGCCGCCCCGCCCAGCCCGTCGTTGGTGGACACCGCCACCACCACAGGCCGGCCGTTCCGCAGGTGCGCCTTGGCCGCCATGGTCACTGAGGTATCGGCAATGCCGTTGGCCAATTTGGCCAGGGTATTGCCTGTGCAGGGGGCGATGACCAGCACATCCAGCAGCTGTTTGGGCCCGATGGGCTCCGCCTCCCGCACTGACTCCACCGCGCCATGGCCGCAGATTTCCTCCGCCGCCTGTCGGAAGTCCGCCGCCCGGCCAAACCGGGTGTCTGTGGCCCCCGTGGTTTCCGACAGGATCGGGACCATATTGGGGTATTCCCTTGCGGTCTCCTCCATGGCCCGGATGGCCTTCTCTAAGGTACAAAATGATCCGGTGAGGGCAAATCCCACCCGTGCATCCCCCATGGTTCTCACGCCTCCAATTCCCAAAGAATGTGATAAACAGAATCCCGGATGGCCGCTGCCGCAGTGACAGGGGCCGTCCGTCCGGGCAGCCCCGGCGCCTGAAGGACCCGCAGGCCCAGTTCCTTGGCCGCTGCCCGGTCCACGCCCCCCGGCGCCGATGCCAGGTCCAGCAGAAAGGCCCCTGGGTTCACCCACTGCAGCCGCCGGCGGTCCAGCACCTGGGCTGGGATGGTGTTGACAATCAGGTCAAACCCGCCCAGCTCACAGGAGAGGGTTTCCAGCCGGCCTGTCTCGTGGCCGTAGGCTGCCGCCCAGGCCAGGTCCTCATACCCCTGCGCGGACACCGTCACCTTGGCCCCCAGGGCTCCCATCCGATGGGCAGTCAACTTTCCCACCCGCCCAAATCCCAGGATGAGAACCCGGGCGCTGTGCAGGGTAAAGGGGAGTTCCTCCATGGCCACCTGGACCGCGCCCTCTGCCGTGGGCACCGCGTTGGCCACCATACACTCCTCCCGGGCATAGTAATCAAAGACCCGCAGGCCCCGCTGCTCCCCCGCCGCTCTCACCGCCGGGGACACCAGACCCCCGCAGAGGATCTGTCCCGCCTCCATGTAATCCAGCACCTGGGACAGGGTGACCTCTTCCTCGCTAAGCGGGGTGTGTAAAATCTCCTCCCGCTGGGTTACCGGCAGGGGGAGGATCACGCAGTGAGCCAGCGCCAGCCCAGGACCCAGCGGCTCCGGCGCCAGGCCCTCGCCTTCCAGCGCGGCAATATGAACGGTGTGTCCATCTTCCCGGAGCAATCTTGCCAACGCCCGCTGGCGCAGGTCTCCGCCCACCACCCAAATATTACGTTCTCGGTCCATCCAATCCATGAAACCGCCTCCTTCCCTCCGGTTCA
Organism: Evtepia gabavorous; assembly: GCF_003425665.1. GTDB lineage: Bacteria > Bacillota > Clostridia > Oscillospirales > Oscillospiraceae > Evtepia > Evtepia gabavorous. The sequence continues at coordinate 102,382 of NZ_QQRQ01000002.1, read as the reverse complement.
TCCTATGCCGGCGGGAGAAAAAGGTGTCGCCGCTTGTTTTCTCTCCCCAGAGGAAGTATCATAAGAGAGACTACCTGTCCAGAAAGGATGGTGCCTCTCCATGAAACGAATTCTTTTGGTGGAGGATGAGCAGGCCCTTGCCAGGCATCTCACCCGCCTGCTTCAGGCGGAGGGCTTCACCGTGGTCCATGCCGCCACCCAGCGTGCCGCCGTAGCCTGTCTGGAGGAGACCCCCCTGGACCTGGCCCTGGTGGATATCTCCCTGCCCGATGGAAACGGCTTTGCCGTCTGCACCGCGATCAAGCAGGCCCAGGCGATCCCCGTGCTCTTCCTCACCGCCTCGGCAGACGAGGACAGCGTCGTCACTGGGCTGTGCCTGGGGGGCGATGACTATATCACCAAGCCCTTCCGCCCACAGGAGCTCCTGGCGCGGATCACCGCCGCCCTGCGGAAATCCGGCCGCGCCCCCTCGGTCTTTTCCCTCCATGGCCTGACGGTGGACACCGCCAGCGGCATGGTGCAAAAGCAGGGGCAGGAGGTGTTTCTCTCCCCTCTGGAGTACCGCCTACTGCTGATCTTCCTCAATAACCCCAACATGATTCTCACCCGGGACCGGCTGCTGGACGAGCTGTGGGACGCGGCGGGGGAATTTGTGAACAACAACACCCTGACCGTTTACATCAAACGGCTGCGGGAGAAGATTGAGCCAGAGCCCAGCGCCCCGCAGATCATTTTGACCGTCCGCGGCACAGGCTACCGGCTGGGAGGCGGACATGGTTCGAAATAAGGAACTGCGGCAGCTGGCCCTCGCCTGTGCTGTCATCGCCGCGCTCTCCGCCGTCGGAGGCTTTGCCCTCCACCCGGCGGCCGGTTTCCTGTCTCTGGTCTCTTCCGCTGCTCTGGGCGGCGTGTTTTTGGGGTTTACCCGGGCCCGCTACCGCCGGATTGCCCAGTTGGCGGAGGAGGTAGACCGTGTTCTCCACAACGCCGACACCCTGTCCATTCAGGACGCCGAGGAGGGGGAGCTCTCCATCCTGCACAGCGAGCTCACCAAGATGACCCTTCGTCTCCGGGAACAAAACGCCGCCCTGCGCCGGGAGAAACGGCACCTGGCGGATGCCCTGGCGGACATCGCCCACCAGCTTCGCACCCCCCTCACCGCCGCCAATCTGACCCTCTCCCTGCTCAAAACCACCAAGGAGCCCCAGGAACGCCGCACCCTGCTGCGGGAAACCCAGGTCCTGTTCCGCCAGATGGACTGGCTGCTCAATACGCTTCTCAAGCAGTCCCGGCTGGACGCGGACATGGTGGTCTTTCAGCGGGCCCCCGTGGCCGTGGACGACTTGGTCCGCGCCGCCCTGCGCCCCTTCCTCCTCTCCTTTGAGCTGCACAGCATCACCCTGGAAACCGACCTTTCACCAGGGGCCACCTGGATGGGAGACAGGCACTGGCTCACAGAGGCCCTGCAAAACCTCCTGAAAAACGCCCTGGACTCCATGCAGGACCACGGCTGCCTCCAGATCCGCTGCGAGGACACCCTCCTGTTCACCCAGCTCACCCTCCACGACAGCGGCCCCGGCTTTGCCCCGGCGGACCTGCCCCATTTGTTTCACCGCTTTTACCGGGGCACGGGTACAGGCAACACCACAGGGTACGGCATTGGCCTGTCCCTCTGCAAAACCATCATCACCCAGCAGGGCGGGCAGATCACCGCGGACAACCACCCCCAGGGCGGCGCGGTTTTTACCATTCGGTTCCCTAAGTGACGGATCTCTCACCAAACTGTCACAGGATTGTCAGGCAACCGCGCTATGATAGGGACAGATTCCAGCAAAGGAGGTCCACAGTATGGAATTTCTGGAAGTCCAAAATCTGTGCAAAACTTACGGCAAAGGGGACAATCAAGTGACCGCCCTGGACCACGTCTCTCTGACCATTGCGAAGGGGGAATTTACCGCCATCATCGGCTCCTCCGGCTCCGGCAAATCCACGCTGCTTCACATCATTGCCGGGGTAGACATCCCGACCAGCGGGACGGTTTTCCTCAACGGGCAGGACGTGTACGCCCAAAACAGACAGCAGCTGGCCATTTTCCGCCGGCGGCAGGTGGGAATGATCTACCAGTTTCACAACCTCATCCCCACCCTGAACGTGGTGGAGAACATCACCCTGCCCATCCTGATGGATCACAGGAAGGTCAACCAGGAACGGCTGGAGGAGCTGCTGACCCTCCTGGGCCTCCAGGACCGCAGAGGCCACCTGCCCAACCAGCTCTCCGGCGGGCAGCAGCAGCGGGTGGCCATCGGCCGGGCGCTGATGAATTCTCCCGCTGTCATGCTGGCGGATGAGCCCACCGGCAGCCTGGACAGCCAGAACAGCCAGGAAATCCTTCGCCTGCTGAAGGAGAGCCACCGCAAATACCACCAGACGCTGCTGCTGGTCACCCACGACGCCTCCATCGCCCTCCAGGCTGACCGCATCCTCACCATCGCCGACGGCCGGGTGGTCCGGGATGAAAGGCGGGTGGTCCGCCCATGAACGTCTTTCACCACGTGGCCCTGCAAAGCCTGAAACGAAGCCCCGCCCGCACCCTGGTCACCATCGTGGGCATTGCCCTGGCCGCCGCCCTGATGACCGTTGTGGCCGCCTTCGGGACCTCTCTGCTCCACTTCCTGGTCATCAGTGCCGAGAATAAGTACGGGGATTGGCACGTCTCCTTCGATGCCGTGGACACCGCCTTTGTCCAGGCCCAAGCCCAGGACCCTCAGGTTGCCCACACCGCCGTGCTGGAAAACCTGGGGTATGCCACCCTGGAGGGGGTCCAAAGCCCCGAAAAGCCGTATCTCTTTCTCGCCGGTTTGCCGGCCGCTTCCTGGGATACGCTCCCGATCCGCCTGCTCTCCGGCAGGCTGCCGGAGAACGACGGAGAGGTGCTGGTACCCTCCCATCTGGCCGTCAAAGGGGGTGTCTCCCTTTCCGTGGGGGATACCCTGACCCTTTCTGTGGGCAGCCGGCAGGCCGGGGGCATCTCCCTCAGCCAGGCCGATCCCTACCGCCCGGGAGAGGAAACCCTGGTCTCCACCACAGAGAAAACCTACACTGTGGTGGGGACCTGCGAACGGCCCACCCTGGAACCCCACGACGCCCCGGGATACACCCTGCTCACAACAGCGGCCCCCCCAGGGCAAGCTACCTCCCTCCGTCTGTTCGTCACCCTGTATCACCCCCGCCAGGCGCAGGACTACGCCGCCCACACCGGGTACAGCGGCCAGGCTTTGTACAATGAGCCCGTGCTGCGCTTTCTGGGGGCATCGGAGAGCCCTGTATTTCAAACCCTCTTGGTCTCTGTCTGCGGCAGCCTGCTGGCCATTGTCATGGTGGGGGCGTTTTTCCTGATCTATAACTCCTTTCAGATCTCCCTCAGCAAGCGCATGCAGCAGTTTGGGCTGCTGGCCTCCGTAGGGGCCACAGAGAAGCAGCTGCGAAGCTCGGTCCGCTTTGAGGGGCTCTGCTTGAGTGCCGTGGGCATTCCCCTGGGCATCCTGGCCGGGATCGGCGGCACAGGGCTTCTGCTTCCCGTAGTCTCCCAAAAATTCAGTGCGATTCTGCACAGCTCGGCCCCCCTCACCCTTTCCCTCTCCCTTCCCGCCCTGGCCGCAGCCGCGGCAATCTGTCTGGCAACCGTTCTCTTTTCCGCCGCGCTTCCCGCCAGGAAGGCCCTGTCCAAGCCCATTATGGTATGGCTTCGGCAGACGGAGGAGATCAAGGAGGACGCCAAGGCGCTGAACGCCGCCCCCCTGCTCCAGCGCCTGTATGGCCTGGAGGGCATGCTGGCCCACAAGAACTTCCGGCGGAACCGAAAACGCTACCGCAGCGTTGTCCTCTCACTGACCTTGAGCATCGTCCTGTTTGTCGCAGGCACAACCTTCAGCACCACCCTCAAACGCCTGGCGGACCAATACACGGTGGATTTTGACTATGACCTCTGCCTGTCCACCCAGGCCATCCCAGAGGACGGCCTACATACCCTCTATCCCCGTCTGTCTGCTGCCGCCGGTGTAACCGAGAGCTTCTATCAAGCCGTGTCCACCTTCTCCTGTCCTGTGGCGGGCAGAGACCTCTCTGCCGCCTACCGGGCGGCTACCGGCACAGCCCAGGAGGAGACCCTTCCCCTGACGCTGGAGGTACAGTTCATTGAGGACAGCCTCTACCATGCCTTTCTGGCGCAGCTGACGCCTGCCCAGGCAGAGCAGATGACCCAGCAGGACAGTATGCTTGTGGTTGCCAAGGGGAAATTCCAGTCCACGGGAACCATCGACCTTTTTTCCGCCTCCACCCTGCCCCTCTCCCTCTCCACAGCGTCGGGCAGCCGGACCATCCAGGCTGTCTTTGTGGACACCTATCCAGAGGACCCCCTCCCGACACAGACCGCGCAGTCTGCCCCTTATGTGCTGTTGGCGGTGGCACCCTATCAGCAAAAGGCGCAGTTTGATCTGCTGGACGCACCCACCAGCCTGGGCCTCACCTTCCGCTCTGCCACCCCCGCCCAGACCGTGTCGGAACTGGAGGCCATCCTGCAGGAGGCGGGCTTTGCCGGCCAGTATACCATGTACAACCTGTATGAGGCGGCGGCCCAGTTCCAGGACGCCACCTTCGTGGTGGACGTGTTCACCTATGTCTTTGTTCTGCTCCTCTTCCTGATCGCCGCAGCCAATGTGTTCAACACCATTTCCACCAATATTAAGCTGCGGCGGCGGGAGCTGGCCATGCTCCGCTCGGTGGGCATGGCGGAGGGAGAATTCCACCGCATGCTGCGGTTTGAGTGCCTCTTCTACGGGGGACGGACCCTGCTGTTCGGTCTCCCGCTGGCCACACTCTTCGCCTGGCTCATCCAACGGGGTCTGGCATCCAGCGAGCAGTTGGAGCACTTCCCCTTTCTCTTCCCCTGGGCCAGTCTCCTCCTCAGCGCAGTCGGCGTGTTTGCCCTGGTTTTCCTTACCACGTGGTATGCCGCCCGCCAGCTCAAACAGGAGAACATCCTGGATGCCCTCCGAGACGAGATGACCTGACCAGGCCCCTTTTCCCGCTGAAAAGGCCCCCGGGAGGCGTCTTCAAAAGAAGACGCCTCCCGGGGGCCTTGCTTTGTGGTCGTTTTTTCCAGGACCCATTTCCCGCTTATACCGTCGGGTCCTCATTGGGGGCAAAGCCCCCCTCCGGAATGACGAAGATATCCGAGGCGCCCTCCTCCTCCGGGTCAAACAGAGGGAACCCGCCCTGGACCAGGAAGGTTCGAATGGCCTCCTCCGCCTCCGTATAGTCCAAACCGGGGTCGGAAAAAGAGTTCACAAAGGTCTCCAGATGGGCCAGCAGGCGGTCTGCCCGGCCGCTGTACTCCTGGTCGATGCCAAACTCTTTGTTCATGCTGGCCCGGAATTGCCTGGCGCTCTCCGTGTCGTAGACCGGCGTCAGGAAGAGGTTAAACATCCCCAAACTCTCATAGTCATAGAAACCATTGTACTTGGCCAGGTCCGCCGGCTCTCGGACCTCCGGGCACAGGAAAGCCGTCTCCGGCAGTTGGCCGCCGTTGGCCTCCCGCAGGGCCGCCTCCTCCGCCGCCGGGTAACAGTCCATGCAGCAGGCTTTCTCCAGCCATTCCTTCACCATGGCCACTGCATCCTCCACACGGCGATAGCTGGTGAAGCGGGTGACATTCCGCTCCTCCCCGCTGGTGGCATACATCAGCAAAAAAAAATGATCTCCCATCGTTGCTTCTCCTTTGCGTTATGGTTCCTCCAGGGTACAGCCCAACAGCCGGACTTCCGGCTCTAAGCGCACGCCGGTCTGCTGAAACACCCGGTCCCGGACCAGACGGATCAGCGTCAAAATATCCTGACAGGTGGCCTGGCCGGTGTTAATCACAAAACCCGCGTGCTTTTCCGACACCTGGGCGCCGCCCACCGTTGTCCCTTTCAGACCGCACTGCTCAATTAAACCCCCGGCAAAATGCCCGGCCGGGCGCTTAAAGGTGCTTCCCGCGCTGGGATACTCCAGGGGCTGCTTGGCCCGGCGGCGGCGGGACAGGTCGGCCATTTTCTCCCGGATGGCCGCAGGGTCTCCCGGCGCCAGCGTCAGGTGCGCCCCGGTAATCAGCCAGGGCCGCCGGAGAAAAATGCTGCTGCGGTAACCCAGTGCCAACGCCTCCCTGGACAGGCGGCGGGGCATACCCTCCTCGTCCAGGCAGTCCACCCAATCAACGACTTGGGACATCTCCCCCTCGTAGGCACCGGCGTTCATAAAGACACCGCCGCCCATGGTCCCGGGAATCCCATGGGCAAACTCCAGCCCCGTCAGGCCGTGATGGGCGGCAAACACCGCCGCCTGGGCCAGGGTAACCCCGCTGCCCACATAGATCGCGGTCCCCTCCGCCCGCTCCAGCCGGTTGAGGCCCCCCGCCAGTTTGATGAGAAAGCGGTCCACCCCCTCATCCGCCACCAAAAGGTTGGAGCCCTTCCCCAGAAAGAAGGGGGTGACCCCAGCCTGGAACGCCATACGCAGGAGCTGTCCCAGGTCGGCCTCGCGCCGGGGCAGGGCCATCAGCGACGCGGGACCGCCCACCCGAAAGGTGGTATGCAGCCGCATCGGCTCTTGTTCCCGCAGCTCCAGGTCCGGCAGCTGTGCTTTGAGTTTGGATTGGAGTACCTTTAGTTCCTCCATGAGACCCCTCCCTCTTTTCTTCCATTCTTTATGGGTATTATAGCAGATTCCCCCCGGAAATAGTAGTCCATTTGAAAAATTCTCCCCACCTGCCTTCCCCGACAAAAAACGGCCGCGGAGTTTCCGCGACCGTTTTCGCAAGAGAGGGAAATTCCCTCCGTTATACTTCTTCCAGGGACATGGAGACGATCTCGTCTTCCTCCATGGCGGCCGCCAGGGAGGCTGCCTCGTCCTCGGGCAGCTCGACCGCTCCGTCCTCTCGTGTGTCCTGCACCGCGGCAGCCACGGCGGCATAACCGGTCCGGGGCGCCTCCTCCTCCCGGGGATTCACCTGGCGGTACATCGACAGACCGGAACCGGCTGGGATGAGCTTGCCGATGATGACGTTCTCCTTCAGGCCGATGAGATGGTCCACCTTCCCCTTGATGGCGGCCTCGGTGAGGACCTTGGTGGTCTCCTGGAAGGAGGCCGCGGATAGGAAGGAATCGGTGGCCAGAGAGGCCTTGGTAATGCCCATCAGGAGGGTGGTAGCCGTGGGAAGGACCAGCTCACTGCCGTCCTCATGGGTCTCGCCCGCATCCATCCGGGCCTGGACCTCTGCCTTGGCGTCCAGATACTCCATGAGCTCCACAGTGGCGCCGGAGAGGAGCTGGGAGTCTCCCGGCTCTTCCACCCGGACCTTCCGCATCATCTGGCGAACGATAATCTCAATGTGCTTGTCGTTGATGTCAACGCCCTGCTGGCGGTAAGGCTTCTGGACTTCCTGAATCAGGTAGTCGTGGACCGCAGAGACCCCGCGAATCCGCAGGACCTCATGGGGAGACAGCGCACCCTCGGTGAGCTGATCCCCCTTCTGGACCCAGTCGCCGTCCTTGCAGCGGATGCCGGCGCTGTACGGCAGGGCATAGCTGACCACCTCGCCGTCGTCGGCGGTGATGGTGACGTTGCAAATGGTGATGCGTTTGCTCTCCTCCAAGGTGACCCGGCCGCTGATCTCCGCCAGCTGGGCCATCTTTTTGGGCTTGCGGGCCTCGAAAAGCTCCTCAACACGGGGCAGACCTTGGGTGATGTCGCCCCCGGCCACGCCGCCGGTGTGGAAGGTCCGCATGGTCAGCTGGGTGCCCGGCTCCCCGATGGACTGAGCCGCGATGATTCCAACGGCCTCGCCCTCGCCCACAGGCTCGCCAATGGCCAGGTTCACGCCGTAGCACCGGGAGCACACGCCGTTCCGGGCCCGGCAGGTGAGGACCGAGCGAATCTCCAGGCTCTCAATGCCCCGCGCCTCCAGGAGGCTGGCGTCCTCGCCGGTGAGCATGTGATCCTTGGAGAACAGGAGCTCTCCAGTCTGGGGGTCCACCACATCATGCACGGGGTAGCGGCCTTTCAGGCGCTCGGCAAAGGTCTCAATGACCTGCCCGTTCTCGCTGATCTCCCGGACCGTGATGCCCTCGGTGGTGCCGCAGTCGTGCTCCCGGATGATGACCTCCTGGGACACGTCCACCAGACGGCGGGTCAGGTAGCCCGAGTCCGCCGTCCGCAGGGCGGTATCCGCCAAGCCCTTCCGGGCGCCTCTGGAGGAGATAAAGTACTCCAGCACCGACAGGCCTTCCCGGAAGTTGGCCTTGATGGGGATCTCAATGGTCCGGCCGGAGGTATCCGCCATCAGGCCGCGCATGCCGGCCAGCTGACGGATCTGCGCCATGGAGCCACGGGCGCCGGAGTCCGCCATCATAAAGATGGGGTTGTACCGGTCCAGTCCCGCCTGCAGGGCCTCGGTCACATCCTTGGTGGTCTGCTCCCAAGCCTTGACCACCAGGCGGTACCGCTCGTCGTCGGTGAGGAAGCCCCGCTTAAACTGGCTTTCAATCTTCACAATCTCCTGCTCCGTCTGGCGGATCAGGGGGTACTTCTTCTGGGGAACGGTCATATCGTAAATGGAGACCGTCAGCGAGCCCAAGGTGGAGTAGTGGTACCCGCGGGCCTTGATGATATCCAGCACTTCCGCCGACTGGGTAAAGCCATGGCGGAGGATACACTTGTCAATGATTTTGCCCAGTTGCTTTTTGCCGCAGACGAAGTTGATCTCCGGCTCAAAGCAGCCGTCGGGGTCATCTCGGTCCACAAAGCCCAGGTCCTGGGGAATGCCCTCGTTGAAAATCAGGCGGCCCACGGTGGTGCGGACCAGCTTGTGGCGCGTTTCCCCGTCCACCGTGGCGGTCATCCGCACCAGGATGGGCACGTGAAGCTCCAGCTGTCCCTCGTCATAGGCCAGACGGGCTTCCTCCGGGCTGGCAAAGGCGTGGAGCACTTCCTTGGGGAGCTCACCCGTGCCGGAGACCCGGCGGGCCTCATAGGCCGAGGTGGGCAGGAGCCGTTCCGGGGTCTCCACCCAAATGTGGTCGCTCTCACACAGGGTTCCCGCCTCCAACGCGGCGGCGGCATCCTCCGCACAGGCATAGATATAGGCGGGGTCGGCGGGGGCATCCTTCTCATAGGTGAGGTAGTAGGAGCCCAGCACCATGTCCTGGGTGGGGACCGTAACCGGTCCGCCGTCCTGGGGCCGCAGCAGGTTGTTGGCCGAAAGCATCAGGATACGCGCCTCCGCCTGGGCCTCGGCGGACAGAGGCACGTGTACTGCCATCTGGTCCCCGTCAAAGTCGGCGTTAAACGCAGTACACACCAGGGGGTGCAGCTTGATGGCCCGGCCTTCCACCAGCACCGGCTCAAAGGCCTGGATTCCCAGGCGGTGAAGGGTGGGGGCACGGTTGAGCATGACAGGATGCTCCTTGATGATGAAGTCCAGCGCGTCCCAGACCTCGGCGCGGCCCCGGTCCACCATCTTTTTGGCGGACTTGATGTTGTTGGCCAGGCCATCCTCCACCAGCTTCTTCATGACAAAGGGGCGGAAGAGCTCAATGGCCATCTCCTTGGGCAGGCCGCACTGGTAAATTTTCAGTTCAGGACCCACCACGATAACGGAACGGCCGGAGTAGTCCACCCGCTTGCCCAGCAGGTTCTGCCGGAACCGGCCCTGCTTGCCCTTGAGCATGTCGGACAGGGACTTCAGGGCCCGGTTGTTGGCGCCGGTGACCGCACGGCCCCGGCGGCCGTTGTCGATGAGGGCATCCACGGCCTCCTGCAGCATCCGCTTCTCGTTGCGTACAATGATGTCCGGCGCGTTGAGCTGGATCAGCCGCTTGAGCCGGTTGTTCCGGTTGATTACCCGGCGGTACAGGTCGTTTAAGTCGGAGGTGGCAAACCGGCCGCCGTCCAGCTGGACCATGGGACGGATCTCCGGCGGAATCACCGGCAGCACGTCAATGATCATCCACTCCGGCTTGTTGCCGGACAGCCGGAAGGCGTCCACTACCTCCAGCCGCTTGACAATTCGGGCCTTTTTCTGTCCCGAAGCGTGCTGGAGCTCCTCCCGGAGCTGAACAGACAGTTCCTCCAGGTTGATGTCCGCCAGCAGCTTTTTCACCGCCTCGGCACCCATTCCGGCGTCGAAGTCGTCCTCATACTTCTCCCGCAGTTCCCGGTACTCTTTCTCCGAGAGAATTTGATTCTTGGTCAGCGGCGCATAGCCGGGGTCCGTCACAATATACGAGGCAAAGTAGAGCACCTTTTCCAGAATCCGGGGGGACAGGTCCAGAAGCAGGCCCATCCGGGAGGGAATCCCCTTGAAATACCAGATGTGAGAGACTGGCGCGGCCAGTTCAATGTGGCCCATCCGCTCCCGGCGGACGTTGGCCCGGGTGACCTCCACGCCGCAGCGGTCACAGATTTTACCCTTATAGCGGATCTTCTTATACTTGCCGCAGTGGCACTCCCAGTCCTTGGTGGGGCCAAAGATCCGTTCACAGAACAGGCCGTCCCGCTCGGGCTTCAGGGTGCGGTAATTGATGGTCTCCGGCTTTTTCACCTCGCCATAGGACCAGTCACGGATCTGTTCCGGGGAAGCGATACCAATACGAATGGCGTCAAACTCAGCATAACTCATATTCATCGTCCTCCCTTTCGTTATTCTTCATAATCCCCATCGCCGTAGTCATCTTCAGCGGTGTCACTATCACTGTCGTCGCCCACGGTGAGGTCATCGTCGTCACTGGATTCCTTGATGGTATAGCCCGCTGCGGAGAACTGCGCGTCCGCGTCCTCCCGGTAAGGCTCATAATCATCATCCCGAATCTGGTTGATATTCTGATAGCCTTCTTCCTCATCGTCCCGCAGCTCGATCTCCTCTCCCTGGGCATCGAGCACCTTGATGTCCAGGCAGAGGGCCTGGAGCTCCTTGACCAGAACCTTGAAGGACTCGGGAATGCCGGGAGAGGGCACGTTGTGTCCCTTGACAATGGCCTCGTAGGTCCGCACACGGCCGGTGACATCGTCGGACTTGACGGTGAGAATCTCTTGCAGGGTATAGGCCGCGCCGTATGCCTCCAGGGCCCAGACTTCCATTTCGCCGAACCGCTGGCCGCCGAACTGGGCTTTGCCGCCCAAAGGCTGCTGGGTCACCAGGGAGTAGGGGCCGGTGGAGCGGGCGTGGATCTTGTCGTCCACCAGATGGTGGAGCTTGAGGAAGTAAACGTAGCCCACGGTCACCGGGTTCTCAAACATCTCCCCGGTGCGTCCGTCATAGAGCTTGGTCTTGCCGTCGGCCAGGCGGAGCCGGCCTTCCTTCCGCCAAATGCGGATCTGCTGTGCATCGGCCATCTCCTCCTGATCCAGGCGGCGCACATCGGTTCCGTCCTCTGTGACCAGGTAGAGCTGCTTTCCGGCGATGGTCTCATTGGGATAGACCTCCCGGAACAGGCCCGCCTGGGCCAGCAGTTCCATAATGTCCTTCTCATCCGCGCCGTTGAAGACCGGTGTGGCCACCTTCCAGCCCAGCGCCTGGGCGGCCCGGCCCAGGTGAACCTCCAGCACCTGTCCAATGTTCATACGGGAGGGCACGCCCAGGGGATTGAGCACGATGTCCAAGGGGGTTCCATCGGGGAGGAAGGGCATATCCTCCTGGGGCATGATCCGGGAGACCACGCCCTTGTTGCCGTGGCGGCCGGCCATCTTGTCGCCCACGGAAATTTTCCGCTTCTGGGCGATGTAAACCCGCACCACCATGTTCACGCCGGGGCCCAGCTCGTCGCCGCCCTCCCGGGTAAAGACCTTCACGTCCACGATGATGCCGCTCTCACCGTGGGGCACTTTCAGGGAGGTGTCCCGGACCTCTCTGGCCTTTTCGCCAAAGATGGCCCGGAGCAGGCGCTCCTCTGCGGTGAGGTCGGTCTCCCCCTTGGGGGTCACCTTGCCCACCAGGATGTCCCCCGCGTGGACCTCCGCGCCCACCCGGATAATGCCCCGCTCATCCAGGTCTTTCAGGGCGTCGTCGCCCACGTTGGGGATGTCACGGGTAATCTCTTCCGGCCCCAGCTTGGTGTCCCGGGCCTCGGTCTCATACTCCTCAATGTGAATGGAGGTAAAGACATCGTCCTTGACCATTCTCTCATTGAGCAGGATGGCGTCCTCGTAGTTGTAGCCCTCCCAGGTCATAAAGCCCATGAGGATGTTCTTGCCCAGGGAGATCTCCCCCTGGTTGGTGGAGGGGCCGTCCGCGATGACATCCCCCTTTTTCACCCGGTCCCGGAGGGACACAATGGGCCGCTGGTTGATGCAGGTGCCGTGGTTGGAACGGAGGAACTTAATAAGGGGATAGTCCACCACATCCCCTCCGTCATACCGAACCGTGACATTGGTGGCGGAGACCCGGGTCACTTCCCCATCCCCCTCGGCCAGAACGGCAATTTCAGAGTCGATACAGTTTTTATGCTCCATCCCTGTGGCCACAATGGGGGCCTGGGTGGTGAGCAGCGGCACAGCCTGCCGCTGCATGTTGGCGCCCATCAGGGCCCGGTTGGCGTCGTCGTTTTCCAGGAAGGGAATCATGGCCGTGGCGATGGAGACCATCATCTTGGGCGACACGTCGATGTAGTCCACCTTTTCCCGGTCCACTTCCACGATCTCGTTGCGGTGGCGGCAGGTAATCCGCTGATTGGCCAGGCAGCCGTTCTCATCCACAGGCTCCGTGGCCTGGCCCACCATGAACTCGTCCTCAATATCCGCCGTCATGTACTCCACCTCATTGGTGAGGAACCCTGTCTGCTTATCCACCTTGCGGTAAGGGGCCTCAATGAAGCCGTAGCGATTGATGCGGGCGTAGGTGGCCAGGTAGGAGATCAGACCGATGTTGGGACCTTCCGGGGTCTCAATGGGGCACATCCGGCCATAGTGGCTGTAATGGACGTCTCGGACATCAAAGGAGGCCCGGTCCCGGGACAGACCGCCGGGGCCCAGGGCGGACATACGCCGCTTGTGGGTCAGCTCTGCCAGGGGGTTGGTCTGGTCCATGAACTGGGACAGCGGGGAGGAGCCAAAGAACTCCTTAATGGCAGCCGTCACCGGACGGATGTTAATGAGGGACTGGGGGGTGACAATGTCCAGGTCCTGAATGGTCATTCTCTCCCGAATCACCCGTTCCATCCGGCTAAAACCGATGCGGAACTGGTTCTGGAGCAGTTCGCCCACGCAGCGCAGGCGGCGGTTGCCCAGGTGGTCAATGTCGTCCGGGGTGCCCACGCCGTGGGAGAGGGAGCACAGGTAGTTGATGGAGGCCATCATGTCATCCACAATGATGTGCTTGGGCACCAGGTCGTCCTTGCGCTCGGCCACAGCCTCCTTCAGGGCGGCCTCGTCCTGGCCGAACTGGTCCAGCAGCTCGCACAGGACCTCGAAGCGAACCTTTTCGGTAATGCCGCACGCCTCAGGGTCGAAGGAGACAAATTGGGCCATGTCCACCATGCGGTTGGAGAAAACCTTGACGCTCTGCCCGTCCACATCCACGATGGCCTCAGACACCCCTCGGTTCTCCAGTTCCTGGGCCTGGGCCCGGGTCAGGGTCTGGCCCGCCTCGGCAATGATCTCACCGGTGCGGGGGTCCGCCACCGGCGCGGCCAGCTTCTGGCCGGAAAGCCGGGGCCACAGGGAGAGCTTTTTGTTGAATTTATACCGTCCCACTGCGGACAGGTCATAACGGCGGGCGTCAAAGAAAAGGCTGTTGATGAGGGACTCCGCTGAGTCCAAAGTGGGGGGTTCTCCGGGCCGGAGCTTCCGGTAGATCTCCAGCATGGCCTCTTCCCGGGTCTTGCAGGTGTCCTTCTCCAGGGTGCTCACCAGCAGGGGCTCCTCTCCAAACAGCTCCAGGATTTCACTGTCGGTCTGGGGACCCACCGCCCGGATCAGGCAGGTGACAGGCAGCTTCCGGTTTTTGTCGATGCGGACGTTGAAAATGTCAGACAGATCGGTCTCATACTCCAGCCAGGCGCCCCGGTAAGGGATGACCGTTACGGCATAGGTGATGTTGTCTGCCTTGTCGGCATTGCGGGCATAGTAGACGCCGGGGGAACGGACGATCTGGGAGACGATGACGCGCTCCGCCCCATTGATGACAAAGGTGCCCCCCTTGGTCATCAGGGGAAAATCCCCCATGAAGATCTCCTGCTCCTTGATCTCCTCGGTCTCCTTGTTGCGCAGGCGCACCCGCACCTTCAGGGGCGCGGCATAGGTGGCGTCCCGGGCCTTGCACTCCTCCACAGAGTACTTGGGCTTTTCATCCATGGTGAAGTCGATGAAGGAGAGCTCCAAATTTCCAGCGTAGTCACCAATGGCGGCCACATCCCGGAACACTTCCTGGAGACCAGTGTCCAAAAACCACTGGTAGGACTTCTTCTGGATTTCCAGAAGATTCGGCATGTCCAGCACTTCTTCATGGCGGGCAAAGCTCTTGCGCAGGGTTTTTCCGTAGTATACATCCTTTACCATTGCTCTTGACCAGTCCTTTCGTTGAAAAGGTGTCGTATCCTGATTTCTTGCGATCACGCGGGGGCGTGGAAAAAACTTTTCTCAACCTGTTGTCTTTTTCGTTGATTTCTGCTATACTGTCCCCAGAGTGGGAGGAAATTCCTTCCTTCTCCGCAGATAATATCAAGGTATTCTACCACTTATGCCGGGGAAAGTCAATCCTTTCTTCGGTCTTTTTTGTGGGACACCTTTCTTTGTCAGAAAACACGGCGGCGGCACCTGATCGGGTGCCGCCGCCGTATTTTTCGCTTCCCTCATCCGTTTTTCCTGCTGGCATACTGGAGAATGATCTCCGCACAGGCCTGCTTGCCCACTGGGCTGCTGTTCAAGGTCAGGTGGTAATTTTTCAAGTCGCCCCATTTGGCCTTTGTCAGGTAATGGTAATAGGACTCCCGGGCCGCGTCGGCGTGGCGCACCCGGCGGACCGCCTGCTCATAGCTTTCCCCGTAGGTCTCCATGGCATAGCGGACCTTGTCCTTCTTTTCCGCATACAGGAAGACATTGACCAGGTGGGGAAAATCCCGGAGGATATAGTCCGCCCCCCGCCCTACAATGACGCAGGGCCCCTGCTCCGCGATCTTGCGAATGGTTTGGGCCTGGGCCAAAATTGCCTGGTCATAGGCGGAGGCAGAGCCGCTGGGGAGAAACCAGTTGAGGAGGGTTTTTCCGCTCTCATGCTCCTCGGTCCCCCGGATCATCTCCTCCGAAAGGCCTGTCTTTTCCGCTGCCAGCTGAATGATTTCCTTGTCATAGTGGGGAATCCCCAGCAGATCGGAAATTCTTTTGGCCACACTTCTGCCCCCGGCCCCGTATTCCCGGCCGATGGTAATGATATGCTTCCACTCTCCCACCGCGTAACCTCCTCTCCCGCATGCGCAGGTTACCGCCAGCTTTGAATCTGGGCCCGCACCTGTTCCTCCGCTTTTTGCAGCTCTTCTTCCACGGGATAGCCGATCACGTCGGTGCACTCAGCGGCCACATAGTCCATTTTTTTGAAGTCCATCATATTGCCCAACAGTGTCTTCAGATAGTCAAAGCCACAGTTCCGGTCCAGAATGGGTCCGCCGGCTGTGGTCAGATAAAACAGACGATCCCCTTTACACAGACCATGGGGGCGTCCGTCTTCTCCATAGGCAAAGGTCAACCCACTAACGGAGATATGCTCCACATAACACCGCAGCAGCGCCGGGAACTGGTACTCCCAATAAGGCGCCCCCACCAGGATCACATCGGCGGCGGCAAACTGCCGGGCATAACGGAACATGGGATGGTCAAACGCCTGGGCCACCTCCAGCGCATGGCGCTGGGCCAGCGTATCACTGTGCAGGGGCAGCAGCGCCTCCTGGTCCAGGCAGAGCTCCTCCACCTCCGCGGTGGGGAAGGTGGTGTGAATCGCCTCGATGGCAACCCGGCACAGCCGGAGGGTCCGGGACGCCTCCCCCCGGATACAGCAGTTGACAAACAGTACCTTCATATCTGTCTCGCCCTTCCTTTCCTGTTTTTCTTCTATGGGGATTTTAGCATAGTTTTCCCCCCGGTGCAACTCTAAGCGCCCCGGCCCACGCGCTGTAATTTTCTGGCCGCGCCGCTGTCAGGGGGCACATGGCCATTTTGTTATGCTTTGGTATAGCAAAAAGACCCGCTGCCACAGCCTCGGCAACGGGTCTCTTTCTCTTTTTCTTAAACCAGCTGGATAATAGCCATCTCGGCCGCATCGCCCTTGCGGGGGCCCATGCGCACGATCCGGGTATAGCCGCCGTCACGGCTCATGTATTTCTGGTTCATCTCGGTGAACAGCTTGTGTGCCACGTCCTCCTTGGTGATGAACGCCAGAGCCTGACGGTAAGCGGCCAGATCATTCTTCTTGGACAGCGTGATCATCTTCTCTGTCAGCGGGGCCACTTCCTTGGCACGTGCCAGGGTGGTCTTAATCTGACCGTTCTCCAGCAGATAGGTCACCATAGCGCGGAGCATGGCCTTCCGCTGATCGGTCCGCTTGCCAAGCTTACGATTACCGGACATGTTGGTTCAACTCCCTTCGGTATTGATGGTTCAGCAGTGCCGAACCTTGGGTCAATTGTCGTCGCTGGCCAGGGAAAGCCCCATCATGGCCAGTTTGTTGATAACTTCTTCCAGAGACTTCCGGCCCAGGTTCCGTACCTTCATCATCTCATCCTCTGTCTTGGAGATCAGGTCCTCCACAGTGTTGATGTTGGCACGTTTGAGGCAGTTGAAGCTTCTGACAGACAGATCCAGCTCCTCAATGGTCATCTCCAGCACCTTGTCACGGATGTCGGGAGACTTTTCCACCACCGTGGACTTGTTGCCCATGGTCTCGCTGAGATCTGTAAAGAGCATAAAGTGGTCGCAGAGAATCCGGGCCCCCAGGGAAACGGCGTCCCGGGCGGCAATGGTCCCGTTGGTCCAAACCTCCAGGGTCAGCTTGTCAAAGTCGGTCAAATCCTTTACGCGGGTGTTTTCCACCGTATAATTGACCTTTTTGACAGGGGTATAGACCGAGTCCACGGGGATCACCCCGATCACCGTCTGGGGGGTCTTGTTCCGGTCTGCGGGGACATAACCTCTGCCGTGGGACAAGGTCAGTTCCATATTCAGAACCGCCTCAGGCCCCAGCGTTGCGATGGGATGCTCGGGGTTAAGGATCTCCACCTCGCTGTCAGCTTTGATATCACCGGCAGTGACAACCCCCTCGCCGGAGGCCTCAATGTACACTGTTTTGGTACCCTCGCTGTACAGCTTGGCAATGATCCCCTTTACGTTCAGGACGATTTCTGTTACGTCCTCTTTCACACCGGGGATCGAGCTGAACTCATGCTGCACCCCTGCAATCTTGATGCTGGTGACTGCAGTGCCGGGCAAAGAGGACAGCAGAATCCGGCGAAGAGAGTTGCCTAACGTGGTGCCATAGCCGCGCTCCAACGGTTCGACAATGCACTTGCCATAGGAGTTGTCTCCCGGCTTCTCGATGCATTCGATGCGCGGCTTTTCGATTTCTACCATTTGTTACCCTCCTTCTTACGTCGGCAGACCGGCGGCCTGCCGTATCGTCATTCCGTTTTCCTGCCGAGGGTAGCGTATTATTTGGAGTACAACTCGACGATGAGGTGTTCCTCAATGGGCATGTCGATGTCTTCACGGGCGGGCAGCTTGGTCACCGTGCCCTTCAGGGCGTTCTTTTCCCGCTCCAGCCACTGGGGCGGGGTGACCATCACGGCATCCTCACCGGTCAGTCTCTTAAACTTCACGGAGGAGCGGCTCTTCTCCGCAACCTCCACCACATCACCGGGCTTCACCAGATAGGAGGGAATGTCCACTCTCTGGCCGTTGACGGTAAAGTGGCCATGGTTCACCAGCTGGCGGGCTTCCCGGCGGGTCATGGCGAAGCCCAGGCGATAGACCACATTGTCCAGGCGGCGCTCCACCAGGATCAGCAGGTTCTCGCCGGTCTTGCCGGACATTCGGGTTGCCTTCTCATAGTAGGAGCGGAACTGCTTCTCCAGGATGCCATAGACAAACTTGACCTTCTGCTTCTCCGTCAGCTGCAGGGCATACTCGCTCTTTTTCTTTCTCATCTGACCGCCGGGGTTACGGTTGGTCTCCTTCTTGCTGTAACCCATAACGGTAGGAGAAATACCCAGCGCCTTGCAGCGCTTGGCGATCGGCTGTGTATTCTTTGCCATAGTTGCTTTTCTCCTTTCCTTCGATCAGACGCGGCGTCTCTTGGGGGGACGGCATCCGTTGTGAGGAATGGGAGTCACGTCCTTGATCATGGTGACTTCCAGACCCACGGCCTGCAGGGCGCGGATGGCGGCCTCACGGCCGGAACCGGGTCCCTTCACATACACTTCCACGCTCTTCAGACCACAGGCCTCAATGGCCGCCTTGGCTGCGGTCTCGGCCGCAGTCTGGGCTGCATAGGGGGTGGACTTTCTGGAGCCGCGGAAGCCCAGGCCACCGGCGGAAGCCCAAGACAGGGCATTGCCGTTGGTATCGGTCACAGTGACCATGGTGTTGTTGAAGGAAGAGCGGATATGGACGGCGCCCTTCTCAATGTTCTTGCGTTCACGGCGTCTTCTGACAACCTTCTTCTTGGGGTTAGCCATAGCGATTCTTCCCTCCCTTACTTCTTCTTATTGGCAACGGTGCGCTTGGGACCCTTGCGGGTGCGCGCGTTGGTCTTGGACCGCTGGCCGCGGACGGGCAGGCCCTTGCGGTGACGCAGGCCTCTGTAGCAGCCAATCTCGGTCAGGCGCTTAATGTCCATTGCCACATTGCGGCGCAGGTCGCCTTCGACCATGTAGCCATGGCCGATGACATCACGCAGAGCAGCTTCATCCTGCTCGGTGAGGTCCTTGACCCGGGTATCGGGGTTAATGCCCGTCTCCGCCAGGATCTTGTTGGCGCTGGTGCGACCGATCCCGTAAATATAGGTGAGGGCGATCTCGATTCTCTTATTCTTCGGCAGGTCAACGCCGGAAATTCTTGCCATACTTCTTCAGCGCCTCCTTCTTAACCTTGTCTCTGTTTATGCTTGGGGTTTTCGCAAATGACCATGACTTTGCCCTTGCGCTTGATGATCTTGCACTTTTCGCACATGGGCTTGACGGACGGTCTTACTTTCATAACTTTTTACCTCCTGTAAGCCTGTTGCTTTACTTGGTGGATTTGCTTCGCCAGGTGATCCGACCCCGTGTCAGATCATACGGGGAAATCTGGACCGTTACCTTGTCACCCGGCAGAATACGGATGAAATTCATCCTGAGCTTTCCGGAAATATGAGCCAGAATGATATGGTCGTTTCCGATGTCAACCCGGAATGTGGTGTTGGGCAGCGCCTCAACCACGGTTCCCTCCAGCTCGATCATGTCGCTTTTTGCCAAGCGTCATACCTCCTTCATCTCACTGAACCTATTCCGGAAGGCGGCCAGCGCCCTCCTGATGTCACTGTCCAGCACCGGCTCGCCGTCTTGCAAGCGGCCGGCAACCGGGTGCGTCCAGACCCCCGCGGAAACAACGTGCTTTCGCCGTTTTTTTTTGGGAGTCTCAAGTTTTCTGCATTTTCCGTCCACCAGCCAGAGAAAGTCGCCCTCCTCCCGGAGGACCAGAAAGAGGTCTCCTCTGTCATGGCCGGCAACGGACCGTACCACGTCTCCTCGCAGAAACGTCATAGGCGCAGATCCCCCACTTGGGTGAGGATTTCAGGCTCACCCTTCGTAATGAGGATTGAGTTCTCATAGTGGGCGGCCAGGGAGCCGTCGGCTGTCCGTACCGTCCAGCCGTCCTTCATCACCTTGACCCGCCAGTCCCCCTGGTTCACCATGGGTTCCACCGCCAGGGTCATCCCGGGAGCAAGCCGGGGGCCGTGGCCGGGTTTCCCATAGTTGGGCACCTCGGGAGACTCGTGCAGATTGGCGCCTACGCCATGGCCAACATAGTCCCGTACCACAGAGAAGCCGTTTTCTTCCACGTACTTCTGCACCGCATGGGAGATGTCGGAGACACGGTAACCAAAACGGGCGAACTTCATCCCCTCCCAGAAAGACTGCTCCGTCACGGCAATGAGCCTTGCCGCCTCGTCGCTGATCTTTCCGCAGGGATAGGTGCCCGCGCAGTCCCCGTGGAAGCCTCCGATGTAGGCGCCCACATCCACACTGACGATGTCGCCTTCCTTGAGAACCTGATTGCTCGGAATCCCATGGATGACTTCATCGTTCACCGAAATACAGGCGGAGGCGGGGAAGCCGCCATACCCCAGGAAGGAGGGGGTTGCCCCCTGGCTTTCGATGAATTTACGAACTGCAGTATCTATTTCCAGAGTGGTTACGCCAGGACGTACCATTTTGCCCGCCAAAGCACGGGCCGCCGCGGTAATTTGTCCTGCTCGGCGCATCCCCTCAATATCTCTGGGAGACTTTAATGAAATCATACTCAAAGCCCCAGTGCTTTCAGAATCGCAGTTGTCGTCTCAGCCACAGTGGGCTGATTCTCTACGGTTTTCAGCAGGTTTCGCGCTGCGTAGAAATCCTTCAGAGGCGCGGTCTCCTTGTGATAGACCTTCAGTCTGTCACGGACCACCTCAGGCTTATCGTCCGCCCGGGCTTCCAGCTTGCCGCCGCACGCGTCGCACACACCCTCCACCTTGGGGGGCAGGTTCTTCACATGGAAGGGCGCGCCGCAGGAGGCGCAGACCCGACGGCCGCCCATACGCTCCACAATCTCCTCATCGGAAATTTCCAGGGAGACCACGGCGTCAAAGGTGATGCCCACCTTTTCCAGGGCCTCGGCCTGGGGAATGGTGCGGGGCACCCCGTCCAGGATAAAGCCGTTCTGGCAGTCCGCTTCCGCCAGGCGTTCGGAGATCACCCCGATGATAACTTCATCGGGCACCAGCTTGCCGGCATCCATATACGCCTTGGCCTGCAGGCCAACGGGAGTCCCGTTTTTCACCGCAGCTCGGAGAATGTTGCCGGTGGAGATGGTGGGAATGTTGAGCTTCTTATTCAGAATCTCAGCCTGGGTGCCTTTGCCGGCGCCCGGAGGGCCCAAAAGAATCAGTTTCATCTTATATTACCTCTCATTCCAGGAAGCCCTTATAGTGCCGCATGAGCATCTGCGCTTCCAGCATCTTGACTGTCTCCAGGGCAACGCCGACCACGATGATGACGGAGGTACCGCCGATGGACATGTTCTGGATGCCAGTGATGTTCTCGGTAATAATGGGCAGGATGGCTACGATACCCAGGTAAATGGCGCCGAAGAAGGTCAGACGGGAGAGTACCTTGGCCAAGAACTCCGCCGTGGGACGGCCGGGCCGGAAGCCGGGAATGAATCCGCCATTCTTCTTCAGGTTATTGGCTACCTCCACAGGATTAAACTGGATGGTAGCATAGAAGTAGCTGAACATGATGATCAGCAGGAAGTAGATCACCGCGTACAGGGCACTGGTGGAGTTGAACACCGAAAGGAAGGTATGCCACGCCGACCCCTCCTGCTGGGAGGAGGGAACAAACATGCCGATGGTAGCGGGGATCATGGCAATGGACTGGGCGAAAATGATGGGCAGCACGCCGCTGAGATTGACCTTGATGGGAATGTGGGTGGACTGACCACCGTACATTTTCCGGCCAACCACACGCTTGGCATACTGGACAGGCACTTTCCGCTCAGAATTGGTGATAAAGACGATGAAAATAATCAGCAGCAGCATGCCCACCACCAGGAGGGCAACAATCCCAGGGTTCATCACGATGGTGCTGTTGATCTGCTGCTCCGTCCAGTTGGTCATGTCAAGGTTGGCAGCCCAGTTCTTCACGCCGGTCACCAGAGACATGATCATGTGGGGGATACGGGAGACGATACCGGTAAACAGGATGATCGAAATACCGTTGCCCACGCCGAACTCTGTGATCTGTTCGCCCAGCCACATCAGGAAAACTGCGCCAGCCGTGAAGGAGACCACGATCACCACAGCCGCCCAAACACCTTCGTTGGTCAGCAGACCATAGCTCCGGATCAGGGTATAGTATCCCCAGCCCTGGAGCAGGCCGATGGCCAAGGTGGCATAACGGGTAATGGACTGGATCTTCTTCTTGCCCTCCTCACCGCCGTCTTTGGCCAGCCGCTCCAGCGCCGGGATGGCAATGGTCAGCAGCTGAATGATGATGGAGGCGTTAATATAGGGCTGGATGGACAGGGCAAACAACGTGGCCTGGGACAGGGCCGAACCACTCAATGTATTGAGCAGGCCGAAAATCGTCCCAGAATTTGCCGCAATATAATCTTGGAGATACTCGGTGTTGATATAGGGCACCGGGATCGCCGCGCCAACGCGGAAGATCAGTAATGCAAAGATCACAAACAGGAGCTTGCGGCGCAGCTCCGGCAGCTTCCATGCGTTACGGATGGTCTTAAACATTAGACCACCTCAGCCTTCCCGCCTGCCTCTTCAATTTTTGCCTTCGCGGAGGCGGAGAAAGCACTGGCCCGAACGGTCAGCTTCTTGGTGAGGCTGCCTTCGCCGAGGATCTTCACGCCGTGCTCACACTTGGACAGGATACCCTTTTCCAGCAGGTCGCAGGCGCTGACCACAGCACCATCCTCGAACTTTTCCAGGGCGGAAACGTTCACAGCTTCCAGGGGCTTTGCAAAGATGTTGTGAAAGCCTCTCTTGGGGATCCGACGGGCCAGAGGCATCTGGCCGCCTTCAAAGCCCACACGGACACCGCCGCCGGAACGGGCCCACTGGCCCTTCTGTCCGCGGCCGGCCGTCTTGCCGTTGCCGGAACCGTTGCCGCGGCCCTTGCGATAGGCCTTGGGGTTGGAACCGGGCACGGGAGAAAGTTCATGCAGTTTCATGTTGCGCACCTCCTTACTGTTCCTCGGTGACCTGGATCAGGTAACCGATGTGGGCGATCTTGCCCCGGGTGGCAGCATTGTCAGGCTGCACAGTGGTATCGCCGATTTTACGCAGGCCGAGGGCTTCTGCGGTGGCCTTATGCTTTGCAATCCGGCCGCTGAGGCTCTTGACGAGCTTAATGTTCAGATTCGCCATGGTTCAAAGCCCTCCTTAGCCCACGATCTCTTCCACGCTCTTACCCCGGATCCGGGCCACAGCCTCAGGACCACGCAGGGACTTCAGACCCTCCATGGTGGCGGAAACCACGTTCTGGGGGTTGTTGGAGCGCAGGCACTTGGTACGAATATCTTTGATTCCGGCAGCTTCCAGCACAGCACGGACCGGACCGCCGGCAATGACGCCGGTACCGGGGGCAGCGGGCTTCATCAGCACGCGGCCAGCGCCGAATTCACCGACCACTTCATGGGGAATGGTGGTGCCGGAGAGAGTGATGGTGAACATGTTCTTCTTGGCGGCTTCCAGGCCCTTGCGGATGGCTTCGGGGACCTCGGCAGCCTTACCCAGGCCGAAACCGACCTTGCCCTTCTCGTCGCCCACGACGACCAGAGCGGAGAACTTCATCACACGGCCGCCCTTGACGGTCTTGGAGACACGGTTCAGGGAAACGACTTTTTCAACAAACTCGCTGGGTTCTCTTTCAAATCTAGGCATTTTCGTTTCCTCCTCCCTTTAAAATTCCAGGCCAGCCTTGCGGGCGCCCTCTGCCAGAGCCTTCACACGTCCATGGTACAGGTAACCACCGCGGTCAAAGACCACTGTGTCGATTCCCTTGTCCTTGGCGCGCTGGGCAATGGCCTCGCCAACCTTGGCTGCGGCCTCACAGTTGTTGCCGCGGCCCTCAAATCCCTTCTCCAGGGAGGAAGCGGAAACCAGGGTGCAGCCCTTCACATCGTCAATGATCTGCGCATAGATGTTGGTTCCGCTGCGGAACACGTTCAGACGGGGTCTCTCGGATGTGCCGGAGACTTTACCGCGAACGCGCGTGTGACGCTTCTGACGCTGAGCGTTAGTATCGGGTCTCTTAATCATTTAGGCACACCTCTTTCTTACTTCTTCACGCCGGTCTTGCCTTCCTTGCGGCGGATGACCTCGTCGGTATATTTGATTCCCTTGCCCTTGTAGGGTTCCGGGGGTCTCTTCCCTCTGACCTCAGCAGCGAACTGACCGACCTTCTGCTTGTCGGTGCCGCTGATGACGATCTTGTTGGGGCTGGGAACGTCGATGGTGATGCCGTCGATCTCTTCCACGATCACCGGGTGGGAGAAGCCAATGTTCATGTTCAGCTTCTTGCCCTCCTTGGCCACACGGTAGCCGACGCCGTTGACGTCCAGCTCCTTCTTATAGCCCTCGGTGACACCCACCACCATGTTGTTGAGCAGGGTACGGGTCAGGCCGTGCAGAGCGCGGTTCTCTTTCTCATCATTGGGGCGGGTCACATGGATGACGTTGTCCTCGCGGGTCAGGGTCATCTTCTCGCTGAGCTTCTGGGTCAGGGTGCCCTTGGGCCCCTTGACGGTGACCAGATTGCCTTCGCCCACAGTCACTTCCACATTGCTGGGGAGAGAGATGGGCATTCTACCGATTCTAGACATAGTAACCTCTCCTCCTTACCACACAAATGCCAGGACTTCGCCGCCGACATGGGCCGCGCGGGCCGCCTTGTCGGTCATGACGCCCTTGGAAGTGGACACGATCGCAACACCCAGGCCACGCAGGACACGGGGCAGCTCGTCAGCACCGGCATAAACACGCAGGCCGGGCTTGGAGACGCGGCGCAGGCCGGAAATGACTTTTTCCTTGCCGGGGTTGTTGTACTTCAGGGTAACATGGATCACGCCCTGGGCGCCGTCCTCCACCAGCTGAAAGGCCTTGATGTAGCCTTCGTCCAGCAGAATCTGGGCAATGGCCTTCTTCATGTTGGACGCGGGGATGTCGACGGTGTCATGCTTGGCGTTGTTCGCGTTACGGATACGAGTCAGCATATCCGCAATGGGATCTGTAATGTGCATAGGGTAATACCTCCTATAAGATTACAGGCAGCGCCTGTATCAGCGGCAAGGTATCGGGTCTCAGAGGAACCGACCTATTGCCGCCGGCCGGGGACCATTCTCCGTAGGTACGGAGAAAACTTTATGGGAACGCCGACCGGATGGTTGGGTGCATCCGGTCAGGCGATACCATACTGATTACCAGGAAGCCTTCCGTACGCCGGGGATCTGGCCCTTGTGGGCCAGTTCACGGAAGCAGATACGGCAGATACCGTAGTCACGCAGATACGCGTGGGGACGGCCGCAGATCTTGCACCGGTTGTAGCGGCGGGTGGAAAACTTAGGCTCAGCCTGCTGCTTGAGCTTCATGGATAATTTAGCCATTGATCGTTCTCCTCCTAATTACTTGCCGAAGGGAGCGCCGATCAGGGTCAGCAGCTCTCTTGCCTCTTCGTCGGTCTCCGCGGTGGTGCAGATGACGATATCCATACCACGGATCTTGTCGATCTTATCATACTCGATTTCCGGGAAGATCAGCTGTTCCTTCACGCCCAGGGCATAGTTGCCGCGGCCGTCGAAGGAGTTGGGGCTGATGCCGCGGAAGTCACGGACACGGGGCAGGGCCACATTGAACAGGCGGTCCAGGAACTCCCACATCTTGTCCTGGCGCAGGGTGACCTTGGCGCCGATGGGCATTCCCTCACGAACCTTAAAGTTTGCCACGGACTTCTTGGCCTTGGTGACAATGGCCTTCTGGCCGGTGATGACACCCAGGTCACGGACCACAGCGTCCAGCACCTTGGCGTTGTCCCGGGCTTCCCCGCAGCCCACGTTCACAACGATCTTCTCAATGCGGGGGATCTGCATGGTGCTCTTATAGTTGAACTTCTGCATGAGGGCAGGAGCAACTTCTTCTCTGTACTTTGCTTTCAGATTGGGCATTTCAGACATCATTGACTCCTCCTCTCTCAGATTTCAGCGCCGCAGTGCTTGCAGACACGGACCTTCTTGCCGTCCACCATCTTGCTGGCGGCGCGGGTGGGCTTGTCGCACTTGGGGCAGACACGCATCACCTTGCAGGCATACAGGGGGGCTTCCTTCTGGATGATGCCGCCCTCGTCGCCCTGCTTGCGGGGCTTGGTGTGGCGGGAGACCAGGTTGATCTTCTCCACCACCACTTTGCCTTCCTTGGGGATCACGGTCAGGACCTTGCCCCGCTGGCCTTTGTCCTTTCCGGTGATGACGACCACGGTGTCGTCCTTCTTAATGCTCATCTTATTCATCATCTTAGTCCCCTCCCTTACAGTACTTCGGGAGCCAGGGACAGGATCTTCATGTAGTCCTTGTCACGCAGCTCACGGGCGACCGGGCCAAAGATACGGGTGCCTCTGGGGTTTTTGTCGTCCTTGATCAGAACGGCCGCGTTCTCGTCGAAACGGACATAGCTGCCGTCTGCCCGGCGCACACCCTTGGCGGAGCGGACCACCACGGCGCGGACGACATCGCCCTTCTTCACCGTGCCGCCGGGCGCGGCCTTCCGGACGGAGGCGACAATCACATCGCCGATGTTCGCATACTTCCGGGAAGAGCCGCCCAGGACACGGATGGTTTTAATTTCCTTGGCGCCGGTGTTGTCCGCCACCTTCAGATAGGTTTCCTGCTGGATCATTTACGGCACCTCCTTACTTCGCCTTTTCGATGATCTCAACCACGCGCCATCTCTTATCCTTGGACAGAGGACGGGTCTCCATGACCTTTACTCTGTCCCCGATGCCGCAGGTGTTGTTCTCGTCATGGGCCTTGAGTTTGTAGGTTCTCTTGACGATCTTCTTATACAGGGGATGTGCCACACGGTCGGCAATGGCCACCACCACGGTCTTATCCATCTTATCCGAAACCACCAGGCCGACTCTGGTCTTACGGGAAGAAGTTCTGTTTTCAGGCATGATTCAGTTCCTCCTTACTGGCCAGCGAGCTGCTGCTCACGGATAATGGTTTTGACTCTGGCAATGTCGCGCTTCACTTCATTGATGCGGACAGGATTTTCCAGCTGATTGGTGGCATGCTGGAGACGGAGCTGGAAGAGGTCTTTCTTCAGCTCGGTCAGCTTCTTTTCCAGATCAGCGGAAGACAGTTTGCGTACCTCGTTTGCCTTCATCATGCTTCACCACCATTCTCGCTCTCAGGGGCCGTTTCTTCTTTGGTCACAATCTTCGTCTTGATGGGCAGCTTGTGGCTGGCCAGACGCAGTGCCTCGCGGGCGACTTCCTCGGAAACACCGGCGATCTCGAACATCACACGGCCGGGCTTCACCACGGCCACCCAATACTCGGGGGAACCTTTACCGGAACCCATGCGGGTCTCCGCGGGCTTCTCGGTGATGGGCTTGTCGGGGAAGATCTTGATCCAGACCTTGCCGCCACGCTTGGTGTAACGGGTCATGGCCACACGGGCGGCCTCGATCTGGTTGCTGGTGATCCATGCCGGCTCCGTGGCCTGCAAACCAAACTCACCGTAGGTCACGGTGTTGCCGCGGGTGGCCTTGCCCTTCAGGCGGCCACGGTGAACACGGCGGTATTTGACTCTCTTGGGCAGCAGCATTAGGCTTTGCCTCCTTCCTTGGGAGCAGATCCACCGGCAGCGGGCCGGGGACCACGGTTGTTGTTATAACCACCCTGCGGACGGTTGCCATAGCCGGGCTTACGGTCGCGGTTGAAGCCGCCTCTGCCATCGCGGCGGCGAGGACGGTCGGGGCGTTCCTTAAAGTTCTTGGTGTCCAGGGTGCGGGGGGTGGTGCGGAGGGTCTGGCTGAGGACCTCACCCTTGTAGATCCAAACCTTGATGCCAATGCGGCCATAGGTGGTGGCAGCCTCGGCAAAGCCGTAGTCGATATCGGCGCGGATGGTCTGCAGGGGGATGGTGCCGTCATGGTAGCACTCGCTGCGGGCGATTTCCGCCCCGCCCAGACGGCCGGAGCACATCACCTTGATGCCGCGGGCGCCCATTCTCATGGCGCGGCCCATGCAGTTCTTCATGGCGCGGCGGAAGGAGATCCGCTTCTCCAGCTGCTGGGCAATGTTCTCTGCCACCAGCTGTGCGTCGGTATCGGGGGTCTTGACCTCCACGATGTTCAGGGCAACGGGCTTGCCCAGCTTCTTTTCCAGCTCCAGGCGCAGGCGCTCAATCTCCGCGCCGCCCTTGCCGATGACCACGCCGGGGCGGGCGCAGTGCAGATAGATCTTGATCTTGGCGTTGTCGCGCTCGATCTCAATCTTGGGGATACCGGCGGAGTACAGGGTCTTTTTCAGGTACTTCCGCAGCTTGTAGTCTTCAACGACCAGATCGCCCACTTTTTCATTGCGGGCATACCAGCGGGAATCCCAGTCCTTAATCACACCCACGCGCAAGCCGTGGGGATTTACTTTCTGTCCCATATTCTGCCTCCTCCCTTATTCCTTCTCCGCCACAGCCAGGGTGACGTGAGAGGTTCTCTTATTGATGCGATAGGCACGGCCCTGGGCGCGGGGCATGATCCGCTTGATGATGGGGCCGGGGGTCGCAAAGACCTCGGAGACATAGAGCTTCTCGGGGTCCATCTTGTGGTTGTTCTCTGCGTTGGCCGCCGCGCTCTTCAGGAGCTTCAGAAGGGGCTCGGAAGCCGCCTTGGGGGTGGTCAGCAGAATGCCGGTGGCCTGGGCCAGGCTCTTCCCGCGGATCAGGTCCGCGACGATCTTCACCTTACGGGGAGAGATCCGCAGATACTTTGCGTAAGCTTTTGCTACCATTGTTCTCTCTCCTCCTTACTTACCAGTCTTGCTGCCGGCGTGGCCGCGGAAGGTGCGGGTGGGGGCGAACTCACCCAGCTTGTGGCCCACCATGTCCTCGGTGACATAGACAGGCACATGCTTCCGGCCATCGTGCACAGCGATGGTGTGACCGACGAACGCAGGGAAGATGGTGGAGGCTCTGCTCCAGGTCTTGAGCACCTTCTTGTCGCCGGACTCATTCATTTCCTTGACCCGCTTAAGAAGCTCGGGGGCGCAAAACGGGCCTTTCTTGATGCTTCTGCTCATAGTTTTACTGCCTCCTCCTTACTTCGCGTTGCGGCGCTTGACAATGAACTTGTCAGTGCGGTTCTTCTTCTTACGCGTCTTATAGCCCATGGCCGGCTTACCCCAGGGGGTAACGGGGCCGGGACGGCCCACAGGGGACTTACCCTCACCACCGCCGTGGGGGTGGTCATTGGGGTTCATGACGGAGCCGCGGACGGTGGGTCTCCAGCCCATGTGGCGCTTCCGGCCGGCCTTGCCGATGGAGATGTTCTCGTGGTCGATGTTGCCCACCTGGCCAATGGAGGCCTTGCAGTTCAGGCGCACGATACGAACCTCCCCGGAGGGCATACGGATCTGCGCCTCATCCCCCTCCTTTGCCATGAGCTGGGCAGAGGTGCCGGCGGAACGAACCAGCTGGCCACCCTTGCCGGGATAGAGCTCAATGTTGTGGATGATGGTGCCGGTGGGGATGTTTGCCAGGGGCAGGCAGTTGCCGGGCTTAATGTCGGCATTGGCGGAGGAGAGGACCTGATCGCCAGCCTTCAGGCCGACAGGGGCCAGGATGTATCTCTTCTCGCCGTCCTCGTACTGGACAAGGGCAATGTTGGCGCTGCGGTTGGGATCGTATTCCAGACGGAGCACCGTCGCGGTCATATCCAGCTTGTTGCGCTTGAAGTCGATGATACGATACTTGCGCTTGTTGCCGCCGCCGCGGTGGCGGACGGTGATTCTGCCGTAGCTGTTGCGTCCTGCGTTCTTCTTCAGAGTTTCAGTCAGGCTACGCTCCGGCTTGGCCTTCTTATCGATGCCCTCGAACGCGGAGACCGTCATATTCCGGCGGGCAGGCGTTGTGGGCTTGTAGCTCTTAATAGCCATAGTGCATTAACCTCCTTATGCCATTCCTTCGAAGAACTCGATGGACTTGGAATCCTCAGACAGGGTAACCACTGCCTTCTTCCAGCTGGGCTGGCGTCCGGCGGGATACCGGCCGGTGCGCTTGAGCTTTCCGGTGACGCGCAGGGTGTTGACCTTGACAACCTTCACCCCGAAAACCTCTTCCACCGCCTTGGCGATGTCGATCTTGGTGGCATCCTTGGCCACCTCGAACACGTACTTTTTGTTCTCGGTATCAGCCATGGACTGCTCGGTGATCACAGGGCGTCTGATGATGTCGTATGCTGTCTTCATGCGAACACCTCCTCGATGATGGCCAGCGCCTTCTGGTCGATGACCAGCTTCTCGGCGTTGACAATGTCATACACGCTGAGAATCTTGGCGGTGGTGGTGGAGACACCGGGGATGTTCCGTGCGGACTTGTAAACATTCACATTGACCTCGGGGGTAATGAAAATGGTCTTGCCGGCGCTCACAGCGTCCAGGAAGGCCTGGATGCTCTTGGTCTTGATGGCGTCCAGAGCCAGGTTATCCACCACCAGCAGGTCACCGCTGGCGGCCTTGGCAGAGAGAGCGGACTTCAGAGCCAGTCTCTTCAGCTTGCGGTTGACGCGATAGCTGTAATCTCTGGGCTTGGGAGCGAACACGATGCCGCCGTGGGTCCACTGGGGGGCACGGGTGCTGCCCTGACGGGCATGGCCGGTTCCTTTCTGTCTCCAGGGCTTTCTTCCGCCGCCGGACACTTCGGCGCGGGTCAGGGCGCTCTGGGTACCCTGACGGCAATTTGCCAGGTGATTTACCACGACGGCATGGACGGCGGGCTCATTGGGTTCTACGCCGAAAACGCCCTCGGAGAGTTCCACCTCGCCGACCTGCTGGCCAGCCATATTATAGACATTTGCTTTAGGCATTTCTCAAACTCTCCTTTCCTTACCGGTTTCTGGCGGATGCCTTCTGGGGGTTGGCACGTGCGGAAGCCTTCTGCGGGTTGACGCTGGTGCCGGCCTCGCCCTTCTTCTCGCGGATGGTCTTCACGGTGGACTTCAGATAGACAATGCCGCCCTTGGGGCCGGGAACCGCGCCGCAGACAGCGATCAGGTTGAACTCGGGGTCCACGCTCACCACGTCCAGATTCTGGACGGTGACCTGCTCCGCGCCCATGTGGCCTGCGCCGATCTTGCCCTTAAAGATCCGGGAAGGATCGGTACCGGAGCCCATGGAGCCCGCATGGCGGTGCACCGGGCCGCCGCCGTGGGTCATCCGACCGCGGCCGGCGTTCCAGCGCTTGATGACGCCCTGGTAGCCCTTACCCTTGCTGATGCCGGTCACGTCAATGTGATCGCCCTTGGCAAAGGTATCCGCCTTGATCTCGTCGCCCACGTTCATCTCTGCTGCTTTGTTCAGCTTGAATTCCTTGAGCACTTTCTTCATGGGAACTTCCGCCTTCTTCAGGTGGCCCTGTTCCGGCTTGGTGAGCTTCCGTTCCGCAACGTCCTGGAAGCCCAGCTGTACGGCGTTGTAGCCGTCCTTCTCCTCGGTCTTCTTCTGGACCACGACGCAGGGACCTGCCTCGATCACAGTGACCGGGATGACCTTACCGGCTTCGTCAAAGATCTGGGACATGCCGATCTTTCTGCCGATGATGGCCTTTTCCATGTTGGTTTTCCTCCTTAAATAGGTTATTGGTTGGCAAACATGACCATTGGGCTGTCATTGGTTTGTCAACATGACCCGCCTGTCTCACGATAAGGCGACAGGCAGCGGGTACACAAATGCAATATGCCAGCGTTCCTTTGGGATCTGTCTCACCCTGCCTGTCCGCAGGGTGCCGGCTGTTCTCACAGCTTAATCTCGATCTCCACGCCGGCGGGCAGGTCCAGACTCATCAGCGCTTCCACCGTCTTGGGGTTGGGATTGTTGATGTCGATCAGGCGCTTATGGGTGCGGCGCTCGAACTGCTCCCGGCTGTCCTTATACTTGTGGACCGCGCGAAGGATGGTGACAACCTCCTTCTTGGTGGGCAGGGGGATGGGGCCGGAAACGGTGGCGCCGTTTCTCTTGGCGGTCTCCACAATCTTCTCTGCGCTCTGGTCGATCAGCTGATGGTCATAGGCCTTCAGTCGAATCCGGATCATTTCATTCTGTGCCATGTTGCTGCTTTCCTCCTAAAACATACGAAGTGTCATTGTCTCTGCCACGCTCCGTACGGTGGGGAATCCGATACACTTAACCGTGCGTATCACTCCATAAGCATGAAGAAAACCGGCATACTTCGCCGGCTTTTTCCTCTCCTGTCATGGCGATATACGCCATGCAGCAGATTCCCCAGCCGCCCGATTCACGGACATACTCCGCGGAAGTTACCGGTTTTCACCGCAATCTCCCGCATCATCGCAGACTGCGCCCATTCAGGCGCTCATATATAATACTACGAATCTCTCCCTCTGTCAATCATTTTTTCTCGGCTTTCTGCAAAAATTTTGTACAAAACAGGCCCGCTCCACACGCTGTAAAAGGGCATTTTCATTCTCTCGGTTCTATGGTATCATGAAACAGACAAAAATGGATGATCCATAAAGGAAAGGAGCCCAAAATGGCGCACGATCTAATGTACATAGAGTTAAAGACCGGTTATTCCGACGATGGCCCTGCGTGGATCGGGTATGTAAAGGCTTCAAAGAGCGGAAAGACACTTTACTTTAACGACCACGCTTTCCAAAAATGCAGAGGGACATATTCCAATTACAGAGATATTGAAAGCGGAGAGGCGTATTGGATTTCCGGCCTAAAAAAGCGGGAAAGTAACCGCCATTGGGCCGGACATGGAAAAATTGCCGTGGACCGGCGCGCTGTCGGTGAATATCTCAGCCTGATCGGCTGCACGGAATTGCCCTCACACTTATTTGATGTGATAGACATAGAGGACAGCTTCCCCGTCGAACGGGTGCATTCTCTTCTCAATGAAAAAGCGGAAGAATAAAATGTGAAAGGAACACCTGACATGAAATGTTTGGACTGTGGAACGGAAATGGAACACGGCAGTGTCGAAGGCATCGGACAGGGCGGTGGGCACTGGTATGAATTTACCTCAGACGAAGAAAAAAAGAAAACAGGAATCAAAGGCTTCTTCACCAAGAAAACCATCAGCGTTGCATCCTCTGTTTTAGACTCTCCCGCTTGGCATTGTCCGCACTGCAAAAAAATTTTAATGTGGATGAATGCCAAAGAACCATGATCCATTGCGTATCTGCCCCCCAAGGTCCATCTTAGACAACCCCAACCATCTTCCTACCCGAAAGCCCCGCCGCAGCCGCGGCGGGGCTTCTGAGTTTTCATACTATTCCAGCGCGATGGCGTCTCCCCCCAGGCTGACCCGATTGTCCGGGGCGCACCGCTGGCAGAGCTCTTGAAGCGCCAGCAGCTTCGGGTCCCTCCCCTTCCTGCTCTCCAGGCCGGAGAGCGCACAGGTCTCTCCGATCATACCGTACTTGCTCTCTCCTAAGTTGTGGTAGGGCAGAAGATTCATCTCCGGGCGGTTGGGCAGGCTCCCCACGAACCGGGCCGCCGCCGCCACGTCCTCCGCCCCGTCGTTGCAACCCGGGATCAGGGGCAGGCGCACAATGACCCTCCCTCCCCGCTGGGGCAGCGCCTGGCACAGCTTCTGAATATTTTCCAGGATCAGCTCGTTGGGTACCCCGGTCTGCTCCCGGTGCTTTTCGCTGTCCATGTGCTTCAGGTCCACAAACACCGTGTGACAGTACTGGGCCACCTGCCACAAATGGGCCCAAGGGGCAAAGGCCGAGGTCTCGATACAGGTGTTGATATAATTGGTCCGGCACAGCCGCAGGGTTTCCGACGCCACCTCCCACTGGAGCAAGACCTCTCCCCCGGAGAGCGTCACCCCACCGCCGCCCTTCCGGTAAAACGCCGCATCCTTGGCCGCTTCCCGATAGAGCTCACGGGCTGTGTAGGCCCGCCCTGTGATCATCCGGGCCCCGCTGGGACACACCGGTACACAGGCCCCGCACCCCTGGCAGGCGGAAAAATCCACCTGGATTTTCTCCCCGGGCACCAGGGTATTTCTCCCCTGGGGACAGACCGGCACACACTTGCCGCATCCTGTGCACTTGACCGGATTGACCGCCAACTGGGGCGCCGGCGAGAATCCAAAGGGGTTGCTGCACCAGAGACATCGCAGAGGGCACCCCTTGAAAAAGAGAATGGTGCGAATCCCCGGCCCGTCGGTGTTTCGGAACCGTCCGATGTCAAAAACAATCGCCTTCTTTTCTTCCACAGATCCCCCCTCCTTCCCCCCAGGTCTCAGGTGCTTAGAATGTGTGCTCTGTCCGGTTGATGATGTCGTCCTGGACCCGCTCGGCAATGTCCGTCCAATAGACACTGTACCCAGCCACCCG
Organism: Evtepia gabavorous; assembly: GCF_003425665.1. GTDB lineage: Bacteria > Bacillota > Clostridia > Oscillospirales > Oscillospiraceae > Evtepia > Evtepia gabavorous. Next base: position 67,971 of record NZ_QQRQ01000002.1, on the reverse strand, counting down.
GACCATCAGCGTGGGATAATTCTCCGGGTGGGCCTTGGCATCAATCAGCGTCTGCTTGTTGATGGTGTTAAACTGGACATGGTACACCCCGTAGTCATTGAGCATGGTGCGGACCAGATTGGTAAAATTCCGCATCCCAGCCTCCTTGTAGACAGGCTCCACATAGGTGGCTTCCGGGCAGTCCAGCGGCATGTCACGGATGGTTGTCATGGCGATTCTCCTTTCCTTTACGATTGCTCAATCAGCTCAGACTGGCTGATCCACATGTTCAGCAAGGTGCCGTTGGTATAGGCCGGGAAATCCAGCTTCCCATAGCTCCGGGCCGCGGCGGTGGGGCCGTGGGTGTCGGCCTGCTGGGTGGCGGACATGGTGTCCGAGAGGGGCATACCCGCCAGGCGGCCGTTGGGGGTGGCCCCGGTCATGGCGCCATAGCCCACGTTGGACTGGACCATCTGCACCGCAGCGTCGCAGTAATGCCCCCGGTACATCTTCAGCCGCATGGTACACGTGGAGAACCACTTCCACAGGTCGGCGGCAATGGCGTCGGCAAAGTCGTCGTCGTTGCCGTATTTGGGCGCGGCCTGGAGCTTGGTCCGCAAGTCCTCATAGCCCACAAAGTTCTGCATGCAGGCCGCGCAGACCTCCTCCAGGGTGGCCGCCCGGTCCTCAAAGACCACCTTTTTGATCGCGGCCACCGAGTCCACCATGGTGCCGAACCCACACATGTTCATGGTGGGCCCCACATTGACCTTGGCCCCTCCTGCGGTGGCGTCCTTCCCCTTCTCCAGCGCCCCCTCCAGCAAAACGGTGAAGGTAGGCAGGTTAAACTGTTCGGCCAGCAGCTTTTCACAGATGAGAAGGTTGGCATGGGCCTCGTCGATGGCGTACTTGATCTGCGCCTTCACCGCGTCATAGAACGCCTCAAAGGTCTGGAAGGACCCCGGCGCCCCGCTCTCAAAGGTCAGCAGTTTCCCGGCAAACATGTTGTCCGATTCCTCCGGCATCACCCCATTGGTCACCGCCATCAGGGCCGCCCCGGCCACATTGATGATCCCCGAATCCGTGTGGCCATATTGGAGCCCTTCCGCACCGGGCTCCACACAGCCGATGGGAGAGCCGAACTTCAGGATGTCTTTTCGGGTATAATGGGAGTACCCCTCCAGCCCTCCAGCCCGGTGCTCCAGCATGGAGTAGAGCCCCTCGCAGTTGAAGAAGGAGGGATGCCCCATCCCCTCTGCGGCCAATTCGCAGGCCTCATAGAGCAGGGAATCCGGGGTTTTCTGGTGCAGAAGCAGGCTCACCGCCGGCGAAGTGGTCTTGGCATAGCGCATGGCCCGCAGGCAGAGATAGGACAGTTCGTTGGAGGCGTCCCTCCCGTTCTCGTCCAGGCCGCCCACATCCAGGTGGGGATAGCGGTAATAGCCGCCGAAAATATAGGCCATCTGGGTGGACTGGAACCACACGTTGGAGGTCACCCGGACATACAGTTCCTCAATGAGCTCCATGGCCTTCTCCGGGGTCAAAATCCCCTTCTCAATATCCTCCTTATAATAAGGATACATATACTGGTCAAAGCGTCCCCAGGTGATGGAAGGCCCCGCCCCCTCCACGAAAAGGAAAAAGCACACCGCCCACGCCGTTTCGCAGGCGTCATGGAAGGAGGTGGCGGGCCCCCAGGGCACCCGCTTCATCATGGCGGCCATGTTCTCCAGCTCCTGCTTCCGTACCGGGTCCTTCTCCTCCCGGGCCCGCCGGGCACAGGCTGCGGACAGCCGCTCTCCCCAGTCCCGGATGGCCTCCAGCACCTCCAGGATTCCAGTGTAAAAGATCCGCTTGTCAATGGATTCCGGGTCATTGGGGTCCAGCGCCTCCAGCAGCCGCTGGGCCTTTTCATAGTACTTGACAAAGCCATGCTGGATTACATCGGTCCAGGCCGGGATGAAATGGGACCCGTTGGCGCAGAGGTAGTTGGACACATCGGAAACCCCTCCAAACTGTCCCCGGTTCCACTCCCGCTGGCTCACATAGTGGCCCCACTGGACCGCCATGGTCTTATCCTTCCAATAGGGGAGCAGTTCCTCCTCCAACTCCCGATAGTCCTCGTCGGTGATGTCAAAGGGGTCATAGGTCCGCTCCCGCAGGTTGGGCAGGTCCTCCGCCAGCCAGTGGGCGTGGAGCTCAATGGCGAAATTGGCCCCCCGAATCTTTTGGGTGGGCCAGCCCACCAGTTGTTCGTGGTCATAGACGTTGTCGCTGAGGGTCCGGTAGACCTCCGCCGAGGCCTTGTACCGGCGCATGAGACTGGGCATGCCCTCAGTCTGTTTGTAAATCTTCGTGTAGGCCCGGGCCCGGGTGATGTCCACATTGGGCCGGTTGGCATGGAGCATGCCGTTGAGTGCCTGGATTCGTTTGGTGCTGCCCACCTGGGCAACGGTGCCCGCCCGCAGCTCATTGCCCAGGGCGGCGCCGGCGGTGGCGTTGGTATGGACTGCCATAACACTTCTCCCTTCCGGGAAGCAGGGGGTATCCCCGCTCCCCCTTCGTCAATCAATCACGCCTTTGGCCACCCAATCCATGATCTGGTCGTAGTCGTGCCCAAACAGAAGGGTGGCGTGGTAGGCCTTCTCCATCTCCTTGATCCGCTTCAGGTTGTCAAAAAACTCATCGGTTGTCTTGTTGATGGTCCCGCCGGGGGGCAGCTCTTTTTCATAGCTCTCTGCGGTATAAATGGTGTCACTGGTGGTGAGGATGGTGCCGTGGTGGTCGGTTTTCAGCACCATACCGATGACGCCCGGGGTGTGGGAAGCCTGAATGAAGAGTTCCAAGTCCTCCGCCAGCTTGGTCGTCTCCCGAATGGTTTGAAACTGAATCCCCTCCACATCGAACAGAGACCGGATGTACGCCCCGCCGTTGCCGGTCATCACACTCCAGTAGGCGTTTTTCAGGTCCGCCTCTGAGACCAGCACACGCCGGATGGCCTTGGTCCCCACAAAGTGCTTCAGCCCGCCGGCGTGGTCGAAGTGAAGGTGGGAGAGGATGATTAAGTCGATGTCATCCGGGGTCAGCCCCTTTTGGGCCAGCGCCTCCTGAATGGAGATCATCTCCGTAATGGGGTAATCATGGAGCATCTCCTCTGTGTAAACCGCCGAAAAATCCTCACAGTTTCCCGTGTCATACAGAATATTCCCCAGGGTGGGATGCTGGATCAGGATGGCGACCGCCGGGGATTGCACCATCGCCCCCTCATCCTTCCAGTCCACCAGGCGAAACTTGGGAAACTCCATCTTTCCCAGATACAGAATGCTGATTTTCATGCCCATGGCACGCACGCTCCTTTCCTTCCCAATAAGCTCTTTCGTTTTCAAACCCATCTCTTCCCGGTTTCCCCGGCGGGTCAGCGCTCTCCTCGTTCCATCTCCCCCAGCACCTGGTCCGCCACAGCCAGGGTACGCCGGATATCCTCCTGGGTGTGGGCCACTGACAGGTATTCCCTGCCCCGTCGGTCGGTGAACCGGACGCCATACTCCTCGCACCCCGCCACAAAGCGGGTGTAGGACGCCAGGTCCGCCTGGGTCAGCCAGTCCCGGAAGTCTTCCACATCCTCTGCAAAGCCAAAGTACAGGATAAAAATGCTGCCCACATGCCGAAGGTACAGGGGCCTGTGGTACTTCCGCGCCAAGGCCCGGAATCCCGTCTCCAGCTGCTGGGCCAGCCCCTCCAAATGGGCATACACCCCCGGCTGGGACAGGGTTTCAATGGTGGCCAGCGCCGCAGCCACCCCGATGGGATTCCCATTGAAGGTCCCCGAGGCGGGGACCCCGCAGGCCATGACCTCCCGCCGGCCCACCACGGCGCCAAAGGGGTAGCCGCTGGCGATGGCCTTGGCAAAGGTGGACAGATCAGGGGTGACCCCATAGTAGGCCTGGGCCCCGCCCAATGCCAGTCGGAAACCGGTGATCACCTCGTCAAAGATCAGCAGGACCCCATACTTCCGGGTCACCTCCCGCACTCCCTCCAGATAGCCCGGTTTGGGCAGGATGGGGCCGGAATCACACATACAGGGCTCCATGAGCACCGCCGCGATCTCCCCTCCTCGGGCGGCCAGGGTGCGCTCCAGCGCCGGCAGGTCGTTCCAGGGCAGGACGATCAGGTCCTCTGCGGAGGACAGCCGCTGTCCCTTGGTATGGAGGATCTTGCGGGGGTTCTCCCGGTCCCCCAGCTCCTCCACGCAGGAGGCGTCAATGCTGACCTTCTCCTCATCGGACCAGCCATGGTACTGCCCTTCAAACTTCACAATCTTATACTTTCCTGTGTAGGCCCGGGCCAGCCGGAGGGCATACATCACCACCTCGGTTCCCGAGTTCTGATAGGCCACCAGCTCCGCCGAGGGAATGATCTCCACCAGCCGTTGAGACAGCCGTTTCAGGTCCTCCGTGGGGGCGGAGAAATGGCTCCCCCGCCGCAGCTGCTCCGCTACCGCCCGGTCCACCGCCGGCGGGCAATAGCCCAGCAGCATGGGCCCAAAGCCCAACACGTAGTCAATGTATTCGTTGCCGTCCACATCGTATAACTTCGACCCTTTCCCATGGGTCATAGCCACCGGATAGTCCCGGTAGCTGCTGACGTGGAAGGAACTCCCCACCCCGTCCAGCAGGTAGGGCACGGTCTGCTGATGCAGCCGGCGGGAGCCTTCCGTCTGATACCGCCTCATGTCGTCCTCCTCCCCCGGCCCTGGAGCTTCCGCACAGAGCGCCCCGCCGGGAAGCACTTGCTCTTCTCTCCTCTATTGAACCCCCCGCCCGCTGGAAAATCAAGGCACAGAACCCCATAGACTCATTCCTTTTTCGCATGAATTGTGGTATACTAATTGGAAAGGGGGTGCGTTTTTTGAACATCGATCACCTGCGCTACTTTCTGGTCCTCTCCCAGGAGATGCATTACAGCCGGGCCGCCCAGCGGCTGAACATCTCACAGTCCGGTCTCAGCCACGCCATCGCGGCCCTGGAGCAGGAGTTGGGGGTCTCCCTGTTTCAAAAAAGCGGCCGGGGGATTGCCCTGGGCCGGTACGGCGCCGCCCTGCTCTCCCAAGCCCAGCAGATTGTAGCCCTGGCTGACAGCTGCCTGCGGCACTTCCAGATGCTGCGGGAGGGGGTGGGGACCCTCCGCCTGCAGACCATTCCTCTGCTCATCATCCCCACCGTGACCCGTCTGTGCCGCCAGTTCAAGCAGGCCAACCCCGGCTGCGACTTTGAGTTCTCCACCGGCATGTCCAGCCAGGTCTGCCAGTCGGTGATCCAGGGCAAGGCGGACATCGGCTTCTGCTCCAAAATCCTCCCCGATCCCCAGCTGGTCTACGCGGCCATCCAGCGCCGGGCCATGGTGGCCGCCGTCCCTCTGGACCACCCTTTGGCCCGCCAGGACACCGTGACCTTAGAGGAAACCCTCCCCTACCCCCACGTGACCTATTCCTGGCTCAGCGGGCAGCGCGACCCGGTAGACCGCCTCTTTGCTCCCGTCCGGGACCGGTGGCACATCGCCTACCAGGTGGAGGACGCCAACTTCATTTTGGAGCTGGTGGCCCAGGGCTTTGGCATCACGGTCCTGCTGGACACCCCGCCTGTCCACCGCCCGGATGTAAAGGTCCTCCCCCTCACCCACCCGGTGCAGGAGAGTGACTTCTACATCGTCCGCCGAAGCGCCCCTCACCCCATGGGCAGCGTGGAGCGGTTTTTCGATTTTTGCGTGGCGGAATCCCAGAAGGAAACAGATCCTTCTCTTTAACAACTTCCTCTCACACAAAAACAGCCGTTTGGAACGCATTCCAAACGGCTGTTTTTAGATTCTCTTTAGGAAAGGGCACTGTACGCCACAGCGGTCTGCGCCGCCAGTTTCGCGTTGTTGAAGACCAGCTGAATGTTCGCCTCCAAGCTGTCTCCGCCGGTAATCTCCTTCACCTTTGCCAGCAGGAAGGGGGTGGTCTGCTTCCCGTGAATGCCCTTTTCGTCGGCCTCCGCCACCGCCTGGTCAATAACGGCGTTGATGGCATCGGCGTCCATAGAATAGGCCTGGGGAATGGGGTTGGCCACCAGGATACCGCCCTTCAGTCCCAGGGTATGGTGGGTCTTCAGCACCTTGGCCAGCTCCTCCGGGCTGTTCACCTGGTAGTCCACCGCCAGGCCAGAGGTCCGGGTGTAGAAGGCGGGCAGCTCCTTGGTCTGGTAGCCCAGCACAGGCACCCCCTTGGTCTCCAGATACTCCAGGGTGAGCGGGAGGTCCAGAATGGCCTTGGCGCCGGCGCAGACCACCATCACGTCCGTCTGGCCCAGCTCCTCCAGGTCCGCGGAGATGTCCATGGTGGTCTCCGCCCCCCGGTGGACACCGCCGATTCCCCCGGTGGCAAAAATTTTGATACCTGCCATGTGAGCGATCATCATGGTGGTGGTCACCGTGGTGGCGCCGTCCGCTCCCTGGGCCACCAGCACAGACAGGTCCCGGCGAGAAGCCTTGGTCACTGCCTGGCCCTGCTTGCCCAGGTACTCGATCTCCTCCTTGGTCAGACCCGCCTTCAGCCGGCCGCCCAGGACGGCAATGGTGGCGGGCACCGCCCCATTCTCCCGGATGATCCGCTCCACCTGCAGCGCGGTCTCCACGTTCTGGGGATAGGGCATGCCATGGGAGATGATGGTGGATTCCAGGGCCACCACAGGCTTGCCCTGGGCAACTGCCTGGGCCACCTCGGGGTTCACGTCAAGATACTGATTCATATTCTTTCCTCCTGTTCTTGCATCCGCTGCTGTACCGCGTCTGCGGAGAGCGCGGGATTGATGGTTTTTTCTCCTTCCACCGCGATGGCCGCCGCGGCGTTGGCGGCCCGGGCGCTGTCAGCCAGGTCCTTTCCCTCCAGGAATGCCCATCCCAGGGCCGCAGCAAAGGCATCCCCTGCCCCGGTGGCGCTGTGCATCTGGGCAGGACAGCACGGGAACCACACGTCCCGTTGGTGATCGGCGGCAAAAACGCCCTCCTCGCCCAGGGAGATAAACACCCGCTCCAGACCGGTCTCCAGCAGCTTTTCCGCCGCACGGCGGGCGCTGGCCCGGTCGGTGATCTTCACCCCGGAAAGGGATTCCGCCTCCATGCGGTTGGGCTTGAGGGTGTGGAGCTTCCCCAGAATGGGCCTCACCTTCTCCGCCTTCACCGTGGACACCGGGTCCACCAGCAGCGGCGCGGTGCAGTGGTCGGCCAGGTAGGCCAGGGCGCCGGCGGGCAGATTGGCGTCGGCCACCACCAGGGCCGCCCCGTTGAGGTACCCCTGGTGCCGGGCAAAGTAAGCAGGGGTGAGCTCCTCATAGATTCCCATGTCGGAGACCGCCAGGGCCATGTCCCCCGTCTCGTCGCTGAGGAACAGATAGGTGGACGTGGTCCCCCCCGGCACGTGGAGCGCCCGGCTCAGGTCAATCCCCAGCCGCTCGCAGGAGTCCATCACCTGCCCAGCGTGGGGGTCCTCTCCCAGCGCCGTCAGCAGGGAGACCTTGACCCCCAGCAGCCGTAGGTTGTGGGCAATGTTCCGCCCCACGCCCCCCATGCTCACCGTAACCTTGCCGGGGTTGGAATCCCGCCCCACCAGCGGGCCGGCGGACTGTCCCCCGATGTCCACATTCACCGCGCCGGCCACCACCACGTAGCCGCCGGCGGGCAGGATGTAACCCCGGCCCACAATGTGGCCCTTCTTCATCAGGTTGGAGATATGTACCGCCACCGAAGAGCGGGTAATCCCCGCCCGCTCGGCCAGGGCCTCCTGGGAGATCATCGGGTCCTCTGTAATCCAGTCCAGAATCTGCTGCTCCCGCTGGGTCATCCCCTCACCTCCATAAGCAAAAGTTTTATTTTTCGTCACTTGTTTATTTTATCACAATTTCTCTTCCTGTCAAGGGGGATTTCTTCCGTCCCGACAGGATCTGCCCTTCCGCGTCCTTTTCTTCCCGGCCCCCAAAATAATCATTTCATATCACTCCATAAAATTGCCCTACCCATGAAGCGCCGCACCGGCTGATCCCTCTGACCCCCAGTGTACCAAGTAAGCGCGGCCCTTCTCCGAGGAGAAGGGCCGCGCTTTCGATGGCACGGACAAATAACAGCACAGCGCCCCGAATGGGAACGGACACAAAAAAGAAACGTCTTGAAATTTTAGAATTTCAAGACGTTTCTTGGTGGAGACAACAGAACTCGAATCTGTGACCTCTCGCGTGTGAGGCGAGCGCTCTACCAGCTGAGCTATGCCTCCATATGGTGACCCGTACGGGACTCGAACCCATGTTACCGCCGTGAAAGGGCGGTGTCTTAACCACTTGACCAACGGGCCAGGCTGGTTCCGGGAGGTGACCCTCCCAAAACCAATGGTAGCGGCAACTGGATTTGAACCAGTGACACTTCGGGTATGAACCGAATGCTCTAGCCAACTGAGCTATGCCGCCGCGTCCGCCCGCCGTAACGAGCGATGTTTAGTATACCCAAAAAGCCTCCATTTGTCAAGAGGCATTTTAAATTTTTCCATTTTTCTTTGTTCCATCAATTCCCGTCAGCAGATACACCAGCATTTCGGTCATTTTTTCCAAAGATTCCACTGGGATATACTCATAGACCCCGTGGAAGTGATAGCCGCCTGTGGAGAGGTTGGGACAGGGCAGGCCCAAATAGCTCAGCCGCGCCCCATCGGTCCCCCCGCGGATGGGGACGTCCCGGGGCTCCACCCCCGCCTTACGAAAGGCCGCCCGGGCCCAGTCCAGCAACTGGGGGTGGGGGAGAATCCGCTCCTTCATATTGTAGTAGGAGTCGGTGAGGATAACCTCCACGGAACCGGGCCCATACTGTCTCTCCAGATAGGCGCCGATCCGGGTCAGGGTCTCCTTTCTCTCCGCGAAACGGGCCTGGTCATGGTCCCGGATGATCCACTCCAGCCTTGCCTGGCTCTCGTCCCCGGTCATGGCGCACAGATGATAGAACCCCTCATATCCCTCCGTATGGGCCGGCGCCTCCGCCGGGGGTACCATGGCGATGAACTGCGCCGCCATCAGGCAGGCGTTCCGCATCTTGTTTTTTCCCTCCCCTGGGTGGATGTTCACCCCGTGGAGGAGAACCGTCCCAGCGGCGGCGTTGAAGTTCTCATACTCCAGCGTCCCCAGCGGACCCCCGTCCACCGTATAGGCAAACGCGGCGCCCAGCCGCGCCAGGTCCACATAGTCCGCCCCCCGGCCTACCTCCTCATCCGGGGTGATGCACACCGCCACCCGTCCATGGGCCAGCCGCGGGTCACGGACCAGACGTTCCACCGCAGCAAAAATCTCCGCCACGCCGGCCTTGTCATCCGCCCCCAGCAGAGTGGTCCCGTCGGTGACCACCAGCTGCTTGCCCACCTGCTCCAGCAAGTCGGGAAACGCCGCCGGAGACAGGGCAATCCCCTTCTCCTCATTCAGGACCAGCACGCCTCCCTCATAGGAGACAACCCGGGCCTTCATCGGTCCCCCGGGGACCCGGGGCGCCGTGTCCATGTGGGCGATGAGGGCAATCACCGGGACGTCCTCCCGTCCGGGGGTGGCCGGGAGCCACCCATAGACCGCGCCGTTGTCCGCCAGGCAGGCCCCTTCCAGGCCCATCTCCGCCAGCTCCCGGGCCAAAACCCTGCCCAGCGCCCGCTGTTTCTCCGTGGAAGGGGTCGCCTCCGACCCCTCCTCGGACTGGGTATCAAAGGTAATATACTTCAAAAACCGCTCCAATGCTGTCATCTGTTCTCTCACGCCTCCTCCCACGCTTTGGCCCGCTCCAGGGCTTTTTGCCAGCGGGCATACTCCCGGCTCCGGTCGGTTTTGGGCGCGTAAGCCCTGCCCGGCGCCCCCTCCCGGGCAATCTCCTGGGGGCTGTGCCACAGTCCCGCGCCCAGGCCCGCCAAGCAGGCCGCGCCCCAGGCGGTGGTCTCCACCACCGCCGGCCGTTCCACCGGCACTCCCAGCAGATCGGCCTGATACTGCATCATAAAATCGCTGACACTGGCCCCGCCGTCCACCCGAAGGGACTGGATGGGCCGCCCGGCGTCCCGCTCCATGGCGGCAATGAGGTCCGCCGTCTGGTAGGCAATGCCCTCCAGGGCCGCCCGGCAGAGGTGGGCCCGGGTGGTCCCCCGGGTGAGTCCCACCACCGTGCCCCGGGCATACATGTCCCAGTGGGGCGCCCCCAGCCCGGTAAAGGCGGAGACCAGGTACACGCCGCCGTTGTCCGGCACCTGTTCAGCCAGTCTGTCACAGTCGCTGGCCTGCCGGATGATCCCCAGCTCGTCCCGCAGCCACTGAATGGAGGAGCCGGCGTTGAACACGCTCCCCTCCAGGATATAGGTAGTCTTCCCCTCCAGGCCCCATCCAATACAGGTGAGCAGGCCATTTTGCGACAGCACCGGGGTCTCCCCCGTGTTCATCAGGGTAAAGCAGCCCGTCCCGTAGGTGTTTTTCAGCTGTCCCGCCTGAAAGCATCCCTGGCCAAAGAGGGCTGCCTGCTGGTCTCCCGCCGCCCCCCGGATGGGGAGCCCCGCCAGGTCCTGCAAATGAGGGACCCCCGAGGCGATGGTTCCCAAGTCCCCGCTGTTTTCCACCGGCTGGGGCAGCCAGCCCATGGGAACGTCCAGCAACTGGCACAGGGTCTCATCCCAGCACCGGCGGTGAATGTCAAAGAGCATGGTCCGGCAGCAGTTGGAGTAGTCCGAGGCATGGACCTTTCCCCCGGTGAGATTCCACAGCAGCCAGCTGTCCACCGTACCGCAGAGCAGCTCTCCCCGCTCCGCCCGCCGCCGGGCGCCGGGGGTGTGCTCCAGCAGCCACCGGTATTTGGTGCCGGAGAAATAGGCGTCCGGCAGCAGCCCGGTCCGGGCCCGAATGGCCTCCGTATACCCCTGCTCCCGCAGCTGGGTGCAGAACGCCGCGGTCCGCCGGCACTGCCAGACAATGGCGCGCCCCACCGGCTTGCCGGTCTCCCGCTCCCACATCAGCGCGGTTTCCCGCTGGTTGGCCAACCCCACCCCGGCGATTTGACCGGGCCGCACGCCGCTCTGGGCCACGCATTGGGCCGCCGCCCGGAGCTGGCTGTCCAGCAGCTCCAAAGGATCGTGCTCCACCCAGCCGGGCTGCGGATAATACTGCGAGAAGGGAATCTGTGCCGAAGACACCACTGAACCCTGCCGGGTAAACAGGATCGCCCGGGAGCTGGTGGTGCCTTGATCCAGCGCCAAGAGATAGTCCGTCATCGAAATCGCCCCGCTTTCTTGACGAGGGCCATCGGTTGCGGTATGATGCCCTCACCATCGGTTTTTCCTTAGTGTAGCATGTCCGTGGGACATTTTCCACCCATTTCCGAAAGGAGGTCCCCCTTGCATTACCCCAACGTCACCTCTGCTGTCTTTCTCTCCCGGCCCAACCGGTTTGTGGCCCAGGTCCTTTTGGAGGGGGAAGTGATCACCGTCCATGTCAAAAACACCGGCCGCTGCCGGGAGCTTCTCCTCCCCGGGGCCCAGGTCTGGCTGACCAAGAGCACCAACCCCAACCGAAAGACCGCCTATGACCTCATCGCGGTACAGAAAGGAGCCCGGCTCATCAACATGGATGCCCAGGCTCCCAATCAGGTCTTTTATGAATGGGCCGCCGCCGGCCACTTTGTCCCCCAGCTCACCTTACTCAAACCGGAGTGCCGTCACGGGGACTCCCGCTTTGATTTTTACTGGGAGGCCGGGCCCCGCAAGGGCTTTGTCGAGGTCAAGGGGGTTACCCTGGAGAGGGACGGGGCCGCCTACTTCCCTGACGCCCCCACCCAGCGGGGCATAAAGCATCTCCACGGCCTGACAGACAGTTTGGCCCAAGGTTATGAGGGGGCCGTATGCTTCGTCATTCAAATGGAGCAGGCGGACTTTTTCGCCCCCAACGACCACACCCACCCCGCCTTTGGACAAGCTCTGCGCCAGGCGGCCCAGGCGGGGGTTGCCGTTCTGGCCCGCTGCTGTACCGTCACCCCGGACAGCCTGACCCTGGGAGAGGCGGTGCCCGTTCGGTTATCCCCCTGACGCCCCCTCCTTCCAGGCCGCTCTCTCCCGGCGAATCCGCCGCCCCTTCTCCACCATGGTGACGCTGATGCCCGCCCAGATGATGACAAAGGCGATAAGCTGATCCACCTGCAGCGCCTCTCCAAAGTAGAGCAGGCCCACCAGGAATTGGAGGGTGGGGTTAATATACATGAGAATGCCTGAAAAGTAGTAGGGAATCTCCCGTACCCCCAGGTTAAACAGGAGCAGGGGCACCGAGGTCACCACCCCGCTGGCCGGCAGCAGCCACAGGGCCGCATCCCCCAGCACAGCCGCCGTGCCCCCCTGGTGGGCCGTCCACCAGCCGGAAAAGGCCAGGGCCAGCGGCGTCATCCACAGGGTTTCCATAAACAGCGAAGTCTGGGCCGTCAGGGTGATTTTCTTCTTCAGGGCCCCGTAAATGGCAAAGGGAATGGCCACCATCAGGGCCAGCACAGGCAGGCTCCCTGTGCGGACCGTCAAAAACACGATGCCCGCCCCAGCGCACAGAAAGGTGACCTTCTCCCCCGGACTGGGTTTTTCCCGAAAGGCAAGGACCCCGATGAGACCCACCGCCACCGGCTCAATGAAATAGCCCATGCTGGCCTGGAGCACATGCCCACTGTTGACCGCGTAGATGTACATACCCCAGTTGAGGGTAATGAGAACCCCGCACAGCAGGCAGTTGACCATGGTTTTTCGGTCTCGGAAAGCCGCCGCAACCTCCCGCCCCCGTCGGGTAAACAGCAGGTACAGCCCCATAAAAACCAGGGACCAGATGATCCGCTGGGCCAGGACATAGACCGAGTTTACCTGGGCCAGAAAGCGCCAGAAAATGGCCAAGATTCCCCACAGCACATAGCACCCGGTCACTGTCATCAGCCCCAGGGTTTTCTTTTGCTCCATCGGCAGCCCCCTCTCTTTTCTCTCTTTTTCATTCTATCCCCTCAAACCCAACCCTGTCAATCGGAACTTTCCCGGCCTGATTTCTCCGTTCAAAATAGGTCCTGCCGGAAGAAACTCCAGCCGTTTCACAAAACAGCATTCCTTCGTTTCCCCGTGAGCAATAAGAAGTTAACTTCTTTTCTCTTGACATTCCCTTTGCCTTGCTATAATATGAAGTTAACTTCCTAAGAAGTAAGCTTCCTATTTCAGAGGTGAGGAGTGTGAAAACGATCATCAAGGATTTACGGACTGCCGCCGGGTTGACACAACAGCAGCTTGCCAACCAGGTGCGCGTAACAGTGAGGACCATCAATTCCATAGAACGGGGCGAATATAACCCGTCGTTGGTACTGGCCTACAAAATTGCGCGCTTATTCAACACGACAGTGGAGGAATTGTGCTGTTTGAAAGAAAATGTGACGTTGGAGGAAGGACAACATGAGGATCAAAGATAAAAAAATGTTTGTACGGGGCATTTTACTCCTGCTTCTTGGCGTTGGTATTGCCATATCAAGGTTTTGTATATTCACCGACGCTACGCACGGTATGTTAAGGCCGATCATATTCATCGGAATCTGCCTCCTTGCCGCTCTTTATCACATGGTCATGGCGCTACATATTGACGGTGAAGAAGAAGGGGAGGAACTATAAACATGCAATTATTCAATGGAAAAAGCAAACTATTCGGTGTGCTATTGGTATTAGCTGCTTTCTTCAGCTTCTATCTCGGCGATATTACTACACTCACACCCCCACAAAAAGCCACGGCAGGCGTTGCTCTCGTTATCCTTGTTCTGCTGGCCCTTATTTTTGCCCTTAGACCTAAGAAAACGGAGGAGGATTTGATTGCAGAGCAGGACGAAAGAAATCAATACATCGAGTTAAAATGTGCCGCGAAAGCCTTTCGGGTTGCGCTACATGCATCATTTATGACAATTATCGCTGGCATGATTGCCTTCGGCCTGACTCGGGAATATGCCTTTATCTGGCTGGTTATGGGCGGTATTTTACCTTATGGGGCATCGAGAATTGCCTATATCGTTTCTGCATTCCGCTACGATAAGTAACCTGCGCCGGTCGCCCGGTTCTTTTCTCTTGTATTTTCCGACACCTTTCGATATAATGAAAAAGTTGTACTGTAATGGTACCCAAAGCCTCATGACACTTGACAAAGGAGACGTTTCCATGGCTTCTAAACTCTTCACCGCCGGTCAGATCGGCACCCTGACCCTGCCCAACCGGGTCATCCGTTCCGCCACCCAGGACCCCTTCGGCCGCCGGGACGGCACCTGCGCCCCGGAGCAGGTGGAACTCTACCGCGAGATCGCCGCAGCCGGCACCGGCGCCATCATCACCGCGTACAGCTACATCTCCCCGGAGGCCCGTTCCACCGGCATCCAGGTGGGTTTTGCCACCCCGGAACAGCGGGCCAGCCAGAAGGAAGTGCTGGACGCCGTCCACGCCGCAGGCGGGCGCCTGATCCTCCAGCTCATGCACGCCGGCATGAATGTCTTCATGCCGGAAAAGCACGTGGCAGGGGGCAAGCTGCTGGCCCCCTCCGGCGGCATGAAAGCCCCCAACGAAATGGAAACCACGGAGATCACCGCGGCGGATCGGGAAAAAATCCGCAACGACTTTGTGGACGCAGCCAAGGCCGCCCAGGAGATGGGGTTTGACGGCATCCAGCTCCACTGCGCCCACGGCTACCTCCTCAGCCAATTCCTGGACCCCAACACCAACCACCGCACCGACGAATTCGGCGGCAGTGCGGAGAATCGGTTCCGCTTCGCCGGGGAATGTCTCTCCGCCATCCGCCAGGCCGTGGGCAAGGACTATCCCATCCTGGTGAAGGTCAACACCAACTGCGCCGGAGAGGCTGACGAGGCCTATGCCCAGGATATTCTCTACTTCTGCCGCCAGTTTGAAGCCCTGGGTGCCGATGCCATTGAGCTGTCCGGCTACAACTGGTTGGGCCTCGGCAAGAAAAAGATCCCCACCTTCTATCTGGACCGGGCCGTACAAATCCGTCAGGCGGTCTCCATCCCCCTGATCCTGGTGGGCGGGGTCCGCGGCCCTGAGACCGCCCAGCAGATCCTGGACGCCGGCATCGACTTCGTCTCCGCCTCCCGTCCCTTCATCTGCCAGCCCGACTTCGTCCGCCACCTGGAGCAAGGCGAGGACTCTCCCTGCGTCGGCTGCACCAAATGTCTGGGCAATATCTGGTCCAAGGAGGGCCGCCGCTGCATCAAGCACGAAATTCCAGCCGCCTTTGCCAACAACCAGGCCTAATCAGTCCCAAAACGCGGACCCAACACCGGAGGAAGTTTCCTCCGGTGTTTTTTTGCCATCCTTTTCCTTTGACATCCCCTGACAGGCTGGTATACTATTCGTACATACGTTCGATTTTTTGGCCATTCCCTTCAGGAGGTGTCCCCTATGACCCTTGCCGAAAAGCTCACCATTCTCACCGACGCCGCCAAGTATGATGTGGCCTGTACCTCCAGCGGAGGAGACCGGCGGGGCGGCCGCCTGGGCAAAACCATCGCGGCCGGCTGCTGCCATTCCTTTTCCGCCGACGGCCGGTGTATCTCCCTGCTCAAGCTTCTGCTCACCAATGTCTGCGTCTACGACTGCCAATACTGTGTGAACCGGACCTCCAATGACCTGCCCCGGGCCATGTTCACCCCCCGGGAGCTGGCGGACCTCACCATTGACTTCTACCGCCGCAACTATATTGAGGGGCTCTTCCTCAGCTCCGCCGTGGTCCGCAGCCCCGACTACACCACAGAACTGATGATCCGAACCCTGACCCTATTGCGGGAGGACTACGGGTTCTCCGGCTACATCCACGCCAAGGCCATCCCCGGCGCCGATCCCCTGCTCACCGCCCGGCTGGGGCGGCTGGCTGACCGCCTGTCGGTGAACATCGAGCTCCCGTCCTCCAAAAGCCTGGCGCTTTTAGCACCGGACAAAAAGACCGACGCCATTTTTCAGCCGATGGCTCAGATCAAACAGGAAATTTTACAGTCCAAGGCAGAGCGCCAGAAGTTTCGCCACGCCCCGGCCTTCGCCCCGGCGGGGCAGTCCACCCAGATGATCGTGGGGGCCTCGGATGAGACAGACTATCACATTCTCAAGCTCTCGGAGGGGATGTACCGGAAATACGGCCTCAAGCGGGTCTTTTTCTCCGCCTATGTTCCTGTGACCCACAGTCCTCTGCTCCCCTCCCCCCTGTCCTTCCGGCCGCCCCTGCTGCGGGAGCACCGGCTGTACCAGTCAGACTGGCTGCTTCGATTTTACCACTTCCAGGCAGACGAGCTTCTCTCCCCCGATCACCCCACCCTAAACCCCCAGCTGGACCCCAAATGCAGCTGGGCCATGTCCCACCTGGAATACTTTCCCGTGGAGGTCAACACCGCGGATTATCACACCCTCCTGCGGGTCCCGGGCATCGGGGTGGTCAGTGCCCGGCGGATTCTCTCCGCCCGGCGGTGGCGGTCTTTGGATCACACCGCCCTGGGCAAGCTGGGGGTGGTTCTGAAGCGGGCCCAGTATTTCATCACCTGCTCCGGCAAAATGACCCCCGCCCTCCGGGTTACCCCGGCAGGGGTCCTGCGGGCCCTGACCCTCCTGGAGGCCCCCGCTCTGCCCGCGCCCTACGAACAGCTCTCCCTTTTCCCCGCCTGAAAGGAGGTTCTGATGTCCACCTGGCCCCCATGCGCGATGCTGTATGACGGCTCCTTCGCCGGCTTTCTCACCTGCGTCGGAGAGAGTTTCCGGCAGAAGGTCTATCCCTTCTACTTTCTCTCCCCTGGCGTGGAGCAGATCTCCCTGTACCCCATTCTGGAAACTCCCACCGACCAGGCCCTGGCCAAGTCGGTCTACCGCAGCCTGGAGGAAACCGTCTCCTCCACCTTCCGCCGGCTGATCACGTACAGCTTCCTTACCTGCCTGCCCCAGCGGGAGCGAACTATGTTCGACCTGATCTATCTGGCCTTTCACCAGGCCCTGCCCCAGGACCTTACCGACGACCGGGTCCTCCTGCTCACCCGGGCCATCCAGCACCTGACCCATGAGGCCCACCAGCTCAAGGGATTCGTCCGCTTTGCAGACTACGGCGGTGTCTTGGTGGGCCAGATTGCCCCGAAGAACCGGGTGCTCCCCCTGCTCCGCCCTCACTTCTGCCAGCGGCTACCGGAAGAAGCCTTTCTCCTCCACGACAAAACCCACCGGGAAGGCCTCTTCTACGCCGACCGCAAGTGGAAAATCCGTCCCGTGGACCATCTGGACCTGGACCGACCGGACCAGGCCGAACTGCAATGTCAGGCTCTCTGGCGGCGGTTCTATCAGACCATCGCCATTCCCGCCCGCCACAACCCCAAGTGCCGCATGTCCCACATGCCCAAGCGTTACTGGGACAACCTGCCGGAGATGCAGCCCGACCCCATGTCCACCCCCCAATAGTCCCTCTCCAGCCTGTTTTCTTCTTTTCATCTGTCATTCTTTTCCAGAAATACCCCCGCCCCATCTTGACCCCGGACAAGGGGCATAGTATAATTCAGTCATATCCTGGGAAACCCCCAGAAATTTTGAGGAGGAGAATTCCAACCATGCAGGCTGTTCTATGGCCCTTATTGCTGCAAGTCATCCTAATCGCCCTTAACGCCGTCTTTGCCTGCGCGGAGATCGCGGTGATCTCTGTCAACGACAACAAGCTGGCGCAGCTGGTAGCCCAAGGGGACAAGCGCGCCCTGCGGCTGGCCCGGCTCACCAGCCGCCCGGCCCAGTTCCTGGCAACCATTCAAATTGCCATCACCCTGTCCGGCTTTCTGGGCAGCGCCTTTGCCGCCGACCACTTCTCGGACCGGCTGGTGGCCCTTCTGCTGCGCGCCGGGGTCCCCATCCCGGAAAAGACCTTAGACACCCTTTCCGTCATTCTCATCACCCTGCTGCTCTCCTATTTCACCTTAGTCTTCGGGGAACTGGTGCCCAAGCGGCTGGCCATGAAAAAATCAGAGTCCCTGGCCATGGGGCTGTCCGCCCTGATCTCCGCCATTTCGGCCATCTTCGCCCCGGTGGTCACGGTGCTCACCGCCTCCACCAACGGCGTCCTCCGTCTGCTGGGGGTGGACCCCAACGCCGACGAGGAGGAGGTCAGCGAGGAAGAGATCAAAATGATGGTGGACCGGGGCAGTGAGAAGGGGGTCTTTGACTCCGCCACCAAGGAGTTCATTCAGAATGTCTTTGAATTTGACGACCTCACCGTGGGAGAATTCGCCACCCACCGCACAGAACTGGACCTGCTCTGGACAAGCCAAACCACCGAGGAATGGAAGCAGATCCTCTTTGAAACCCGGCACACCCGCTATCCCGTCTGTGCCGGCTCGGTGGACCAGGTGGTGGGTATCTTGGACGCCCGGGACTTTTTCCGCCTCCAGGACCGTCCCATCCAGGAAATCCTGGACACCGTGGTAAAGCCCGCGTTCTTTGTCCCAGAGACCCTCAAGGCAGACGTTCTCTTCCAGCAGATGAAGCAGCGCCGGACCTATTACGCCGTGGTTCTGGACGAATACGGCGGTCTGCTGGGGGTGGTCACCATCCGAGACCTATTGGAACAGCTGGTGGGAGAGATTCAGCAGGAGGGGGAACTGCCCGAAATCCAGCCCTTGGAAGAGGGCACCTGGCGGATTCAGGGCTCGGCCCCCCTGGACGATGTGGCCCGAACCCTGGGGGTAGACCTGCCCCTGGAGGAGTATGACACCTTTGGCGGCTATGTCTTTGGTCTGTACGGCTCTGTCCCCCAGGACGGCCGGAACATTCTCCTGCAGACCGACCGTCTCCAGATTCAAATGACCCAAATTCAGCACCATCGTCTGGAGGAGGCCCTGGTCACCCTTCTGCCCGAGGGCAAAGAAGACCCTTGACGGTCTTTTCTGCACAACGTGATTTTATCCTCTGTTTCCCAGGAACGTGCGTAGAATGAACCCCATTCCACGCACGTTCTTTCTCTCTGTTTTCCTCAGAGGCCCTTGGGAAAAATCACCTGCCCGCTCAGAACAAAAACTGCCGCGGGACTCCCTGGAGAAGGTGGTTTTTCTCTTGCGGTCCGGCCGATTGCATGCTAAAATGAGATGTTATAGAAACGATTCCCTCTGGAGAAAGTCAGCTCCCTGCCCACCTCAAATGCCCGGCGGCCTCTCCCGTCTCCTTTCTCTGGGGAATCTCTCCATTTGAACTTTTATTCGGAGGTTACCACCTTGTCTCAATTCGAATCTGAAATCAAACGCCGTCGGACCTTTGCCATCATCTCCCACCCCGACGCCGGCAAAACCACTTTAACGGAGAAATTCCTGCTTTACGGCGGGGCCATCGCCCAGGCCGGCCAGGTGAAGGGGAAAAAGAACACCCGGGCCGCGGTCTCCGACTGGATGGAGATTGAAAAGCAGCGGGGCATTTCCGTGACCTCTTCCGTGCTGCAGTTTCAGTACGGGGGCTTCTGCATCAACATTCTGGACACCCCCGGCCACCAGGACTTCTCCGAGGACACCTACCGCACCCTGATGGCCGCTGACTCCGCGGTGATGGTCATCGACGGCGCCAAGGGCGTGGAGGCACAGACCCGGAAGCTGTTCAAAGTCTGCGTCATGCGGGATATCCCCATTTTTACCTTCATCAACAAAATGGACCGGGAAGCCCGCGACCCCTTCGCCCTGTGTGAGGAGATCGAAAAGGAACTGGGCATCGACACCTATCCCGTCAACTGGCCCATCGGGTCCGGCAAGGACTTTTTAGGGGTGTATGATCGGAACAAGCAGGAGATCCTGCACTTCTCCTCCAACACCAACGCCAAGAAGTCCGGGACCACGCAGATTGATCTGGACGACCCGGTTCTCACCGACATGCTGGGGCAGGCCCGGCGGGACCAGCTCATCGAGGACATCGCCCTGCTGGACGGCGCCTCCTGTGACTTTGACCTGAACCGGGTGCGCCACGGCAAGCTCTCCCCCGTCTTCTTCGGCTCGGCCCTGACCACCTTCGGCGTGGAGCCCTTCTTAGAGGACTTCCTCCGTATGACCACCTCTCCTCTGCCCCGGCACAGCAGCGAGGGGGAAATTGACGCCATGGAGGACTTCTTCTCCGCCTTCGTCTTCAAAATTCAGGCCAACATGAATAAAGCCCACCGGGACCGAATCGCCTTTCTCCGGGTCTGCTCCGGCCGGTTTGACGCGGAGAAGGAGGTCTACCACGTCCAGGGCAAGAAAAAGCTCCGCCTCTCCCGTCCCCAGCAGCTCATGGCCGCCGAGCGGGAGATCATTGAGGAGGCCTATGCCGGAGACATCATCGGTGTGTTTGACCCGGGTATCTTCTCCATCGGAGACACCCTGTGCTCCCCGGGGAAGAAATTTCGCTTTGACCCCATCCCCACCTTTGCCCCAGAGCACTTTGCCCGGGTGCGCCCGGTGGACACCATGAAGCGGAAACAGTTCCTGAAGGGAGCGGAACAGATCGCCCTGGAGGGCGCCATTCAGATTTTTAAGCTCCCCTATACCGGCATGGAGGAGGTCATCGTGGGCGTGGTGGGCACCCTCCAGTTTGACGTCTTCCAATACCGCCTGCGCAACGAGTACAACGTGGAAATCCGTATGGACACCCTGCCCTATGAATACCTGCGCTGGATCAAGGAGCCCGTGGAGTTCCATGAAACCGACCTGGTTTTGGGCAACGACACCAAGCTGGTGGAGGATTACAAGGGCAACAAGCTCCTCCTGTTCTCCTCCTTCTGGTCCATTAAATGGGTCTCCGACCACAATCCTCAGCTGGTTCTGACCGAGTTCAACGAACGAAGCGAGGAGGACACGTAACCGTCCCCCGGCACAGGACCCCCGCCCCGGTCCTCTCTGTTCTCTTGCCGGGGCCCTGGTCCCCATTCTATTTGGAGGTGAAACCATGAAACCCCTCATCATTGGCATTGCCGGCGGCACCGGCTCCGGGAAAACCACCCTGGTGGACCGCCTGCTGGAGCAGTTTGGCGATGACATCAGCGTACTTCCCCACGACAATTATTATGCCGCCCACCACGATCTCTCCCTGGAGCAGCGGCAAACCCTCAACTATGACCATCCCGCCTCCTTTGACACAGACCGGATGATCCAGGACTTGCAGGCCCTCCGGGCGGGCAAAACCATCCACTGTCCCGTCTACGACTACGCCATCCACGACCGCACCGAGGAGACCCGGGAGCTCAAACCCAACAAAGTCATTTTGGTGGAGGGCATTCTCATCTTTGAAAACAAGACCCTCCGGGATCTCATGGACATCAAACTCTTTGTGGACACCGACGCCGATGTACGCATTCTCCGCCGGATCGTCCGGGATGTTAAGGAGCGGGGCCGGAGCCTGGACTCCGTGGTGGAGCAATACCTGGCCACGGTAAAACCCATGCACGAGCAGTTTGTGGAGCCCTCCAAGCGATACGCCGACCTCATTGTGCCGGAGGGCGGAAAAAACTCCGTGGCTCTGATGATGATCATCCAGCGCATCGCCTACCATATTGAGCATGGCGATGTGGTGGCTGAACAGTAAAGGGGCATCTCCTATGACAGAACGGCCCATGCGCCGGAAGGACCGGCAGTTTTCTGCGGCAGATGCCCGCGCCATTTTGGCCAAAGGAACCCACGGCGTACTCTCGGTTGTGGGCGACGGCGGCTGGCCCTACGCGGTTCCCATGAATTACACCGTGATGGGGACACAAATTTACCTCCACTGCGCCAGGGCGGGCTATAAGCTGGACGCCATTGCCCGGGATGACCGGGTGTGCTTCACCGTCGTCACCCAGGCCCAGGTGATCCCCGCCCATATCACCACCCTGTATGAGAGCGTGGTGGTGCTGGGCCGGGCTCAGGTGGTCACCGCAGAGGAGGAACGCCTGGCCGCCCTGGGCAGCCTCATTGACACCCTTGGGGATGTGACCCCGGAAATTAAGGCACAGTATCTGGCCAAGAAAGCCAAGAACACCACCCTGCTGCGCATCCAGCCCCTGCAAATCACAGGGAAAGCCAGCCGGTCCTACGTCCCGGTCACCCAGCGGATGGCGGGGCCAGGCCGGCAGGCATAATTTTCTCTGGTTTTCTTTCCCAGCCCCCTATTGCCTTTTCCTACACTTTAAGACTCTCATTGATTGAAAGGACACTGTCACCATGAAACGCACAGAAATTGCCCGTATCTTTGCGGATATGGAACACTTTGACGGTCAGGACGTGACCGTCTGCGGCTGGACCCGCACCATCCGCGACATGAAAAACTTTGGTTTTATCGAACTCAACGACGGCAGCTGCTTCAAAAGCATCCAGGTGGTTTTTGAGGAGGGCTCCTTGGAAAATTACAAGGAGATCGCCAAGCAGAACGTGGGCGCGGCTTTGATTGTCCAAGGCAAGGTGGTCCTCACCCCCCAGGCCAAGCAGCCCCTGGAAATCAAGGCCGCTTCCATCCAGGTGGAAGGTCCCTCCGCGCCGGAATACCCCCTGCAGAAAAAGCGCCACGGGGTGGAGTTTTTACGGACGGTGGCCCACCTGCGCCCCCGGACCAACCTCTTCTCCGCAGCCTTCCGGGTCCGGTCTGTGGCGGCCTTCTCCATTCACGAGTTCTTCCAGAACCGGGGCTTTGTCTACGTGCACACCCCCATCATCACCGCCTCGGACTGCGAAGGCGCCGGCGAGATGTTCCGGGTGACCACCCTGGACCCGGAAAACGCCCCTCGGCTGGAGAACGGCCAAATTGATTACAGCCAGGATTTCTTCGGCAAGCCCGCCAGCCTCACCGTGTCCGGCCAGCTCAACGCGGAGAACTTTGCCATGGCCTTCGGCAACGTCTACACCTTCGGCCCCACCTTCCGGGCGGAAAACTCCAACACCCAGCGCCACGCCGCGGAGTTTTGGATGATCGAGCCGGAGATGGCCTTCTGTGACCTGGCCGGAGACATGGACGTGGCCGAGGACATGATTAAGTATGTGATCCGCACCGTCCTGGAGCGCTGCCCCCAGGAGATGGATTTCTTTAACTCCTTTGTGGACAAGGGCCTGCTGGAGCGCCTCCAGCACGTGGCCAGCGCCGACTTTGGCCGGGTGACCTACACGGAAGCAGTGGAGATTTTGAAGCAGCACAACGACAAGTTTGACTTTAAGGTGGAATGGGGCACGGACCTGCAGACCGAGCATGAGCGGTTCCTCACCGAGCAGGTCTACAAGCGCCCCGTGTTTGTCACCGATTATCCCAAAGAGATCAAGGCCTTCTATATGCGTCTGAACGACGACGGCAAAACCGTGGCCGCCACAGACTGCCTGGTCCCTGGCATCGGAGAGATCATCGGCGGCAGCCAGCGCGAGGAGCGGCTGGACGTACTGGAGGCCCGCATCCAGGAGCTGGGGATGAACCCCCAGGACTACTGGTGGTATCTGGACCTGCGCCGCTATGGTTCCTGCAAGCACGCCGGCTTCGGGCTGGGCTTTGAGCGCATGGTGATGTATCTGACGGGCATCTCCAACATCCGCGACGTTCTGCCCCACCCCCGCACTGTGGGGAGCGCGGACTTTTAACCTCCACCGCAGGTTTCAAAAACAATCTCTTTCCAGCAAAAAACGTTATGGAGAACGGTTTTTTCCCGTTCTCCATAACGTTTTCTTTTCCCATCTCCGCCGGTGCTTCACTGGGATGACACCTTCTCAAAGGCCAGCCTGGGGTAGGTGTCCTCCACCACGTAGACCGTTCCGCAGTGGACAAATCCGTTCTTTCGCAGCAAATTCTGCATGACATGGTTGTCTGGGTGGGTGTCTATGCGAAGATGACCACACTGCTGATAGGCCCATGTCAGGCAGAGGGTTCCAATCCCCTTTGCCGATCCGTCTCCCGCCAGGCGGTGAATCACGCCGTAGGGACCCGCCTCTTTCCATGCGCCATTCTCAATCCTCTGATAGGTGGGTTCGATCCCTTCCCCTTGGCGGAAGTAAAACGCCCCCACCACGCGGTTTTGCCGGACACAAACATAGCTGCTGCCCTCGGCAATGTCGGCGCGGATGCGTTCCTCCGGAGGCCAGTTGGTCGGTCCCCACTGGTTGGGGTTTCCATGGGCCGCCATAAAGCGGCGAGCCACGGCATAGATCTCCATCATCCGGGGAAGGTCCCCTTCGGCGGCTTTTCGAATGTACATCGCTCGATTCTCCCCTATCTTTATTCTTCGTAGTATGGTTTCTATCATACGACAAAGGGAGAGACAACGCAACCGCTTGCTGCCCTCGCCCCGCCTCAAGCCGGCGCCAATTTCCCTTCGATGAGTTGAAGATTCTTCTGAATGCGTGGGTTATCCGGCGCCAGGTCCCGCGCTTTCCGGGCCGCCTCCAGCGCCTTTTCGTACTGCCCTGTGTAAAAGTACCCCAGGCTGGCCAGGTCCCAGGGATGCTCTCCCCAGGAGGCCGCCTCACTGATGTAGGTTCGGGGCCGCTGGGTGATGGCCAGGGCCCGGCCTGTGGCCCAAAGCACACCGTGCCAGTCCTTTTGGTGGTAGGCCAGGTCCGCCAGGTCCAGCCAGGGCTCCCGGAGATGGGGTGCCTCGCCAACCGCCCGGAAAATCCACCGTTCCGCCTCTCCCGCCATCTCCAGGGCAAAATAATCCTTCGCCAGCAGGCGCATGGAGGCACACCGTTCATCCGCCCAAGTGGCTGTCGGCAGGGCCAGATGCCGCTTGAGCATGGCAATGCTCTCCTCCCACCGCCGGTAGAAAAAATACTCCCGCCCCAGGTAATGCACGTTGCGGTCGTTGTTGGGGTCTTCCTCCACCGCCAGCTCCAGCAGGGGCAGGTACTGTCCCCGGCTCTTGCTTCGGTCCGCATGGTGCTCCAGACAGACCCCCTCCACGTACCGGGCCTGGGGCGCTCCCCCGTCAAATTGGAGCACCTCATGGACAGGATTCACCCAGCGGCAGCCCTTTCTCCGGTGGATCTTGTCATACCAAAACACCATCCCCTCCCGTCCGTCTGGGAGGAAGTTCCAAACATAGCGGTAGAGCAGACGATCCACACCAGGGGCCCAGGCCGCCTCTACCTTTTCCCGCCAGCCCGGCTGGAACACCTCGTCCAAATCGGTGCACACGCAGAGGTCCGCATCCTCTGGAACCAGCTCCAGCGATTGGTTCCGGGCCACATCAAAGCGCCAGGGGGTAATCACCTGGACAGAGACCTTGGCCCCCAACTCCTCCAGTCTCTGGGGCGTTCCGTCTGTGGACCCTGTGTCCAGCACGCACACCTCATCCGCCTCCGACATGGAGGCCATCCAGCGATCTGCAAAGGGCCTCTCATTTTTGCAGATGGCATACACAACAATTTTCATAGGACCTCCTTCTCTGAGCCAAGAGGGGCGGCGCAGTGCGCCGCCCCTCTTTCGTGTTGAGATCCAGTTGGATCGTTCTCTTCCGTGTCAGCTGGACAGCAGGCCTGCTGTCCGCATGTTGGCCAACAGCTGATTGAATTGGGTCACAATATCCGTAGTGCTGGTGGCATCCGTTACAGCCGCAGCGGGTGTCACCACACCAGCCGGTCCTGTCGGACCCGTAGGGCCTTCTGCACCAGCAGAACCCGTTGTACCCGCAGGGCCGGTGGGACCGGTGGGGCCAGTGGGGCCTTCCGCGCCGGCCGCACCCTCAGGGCCGGTGGGGCCAGTGGGACCCTCCGCGCCGGCCGCGCCCTCAGGACCGGTGGGGCCAGTGGGACCCTCCGCGCCGGCCGTACCCTCGGGTCCAGTGGGACCCGTGGGACCTTCCGCGCCGGCCGCGCCCTCAGGACCGGTGGGGCCAGTGGGACCCTCCGCGCCGGCCGCGCCCTCGGGTCCAGTGGGGCCGGTGGCACCAGCTGCGCCGGCAGGACCGGTCGGTCCAGTAGCACCAGCCGCGCCAGCAGGACCGGTCGGTCCGGCCGCTCCCTCTGCCCCGGCAGGGCCCGTGGGGCCGGTGGGACCGGTCTCCGTAGCCGTGAGCAGGGTGTAGTCAGCCGATGTCCCAGGGGTTCCCGTGGGCGCGTTGATCGCCGCACGGAACAACGCGCCATTGTAGAAGACCAAGTCGCCCTCCTGATAGGTGGTTCCCGGAGCAAAGGCCGTGGCATCCGTCAGCCCAGGGCCGGCAGGACCGACAGGGCCAGTGGGGCCTGTGGGACCAGTGGGGCCTGTGGCACCGGTAGGCCCCGTCGCCCCCGTGGCACCAGCCGCGCCGGCAGGGCCCGTGGGGCCCACAGCACCGGTAGGCCCGGTGGGACCCGTGGCACCGGCGGGACCTGTCGCCCCCGTGGCGCCAGCCGCGCCGGCAGGGCCCGTGGGGCCCACAGCACCAGCAGGCCCGGTGGGACCCGTGGCACCGGCGGGACCTGTCGCCCCCGTGGCACCAGCCGCGCCGGCAGGGCCCGTGGGACCGGCTGCACCGGCAGGCCCCGTAGGACCAGCAGGACCGGTGGCACCGGTGGCACCCGCTGCCCCAGTTGCGCCAGTGGCGCCGGGAGCCCCAGTCAAACCAATTGGTCCGGTGGGGCCCACGGCGCCGGTGGAAGCCATGATTTATGAACAACACGATCCTGTTTTTTGCCCTCTCAAAGCGGGATATCACATCCTATGCCGGAGAGGATTACATCAACGCATATTTCTGGGCGTATGCCTCATAGGCCCGGAGGAAACCGGGGCCGCCGGCTTTCACATTGTCTAAATATTCATGGACATCCAAACTGTCATGGGACATCTCAATGACACAGCCGGCGATGTTGGAGCAATGGTCGGCCACCCGCTCCAAGCTGGTCAGCAGGTCCGACCAGACAAAGCCCAATTCAATGGTACATTCCCCTTTTTGCAGCCGCAGAATATGCCGGTTCCGCAGCTGCTCCTTCAGGGTATCCACCACCTGCTCCAGAGGCTCCACTTTGGCAGCCAGCGCAGGGTCGTTCTGGAGGAAGGCGTCCAGCGCCAGGTCCATCACTTCTCCCACCGCCGCGGTGAGTACCGCCAGCTCCTGCTTGGCGTGGACCGAGAAGCTCAAGCCCTTGTTGCGGATTTCCTCTGCCGACTCCACCAGGTTGACCGCATGGTCGGAGATCCGCTCAAAGTCCCCAATGATGTGCAGAAGCTTCGCCGTCTCCCGGCTGTCCGCCGCATTCAAATCCGCCCGGCCCAGCTTCACCAGATAGGTCCCCAGCATGTCCTCATACTGGTCTGCCTCTTGCTCCGTCTCCCGGACCGCCTGGGCGCTTTTGGGGTCATAGTGCTCGATTAGCTGACAGCTGGTTTTCAAGGCATCCATGGAAATCCGCGCCATGGTCTCCGCCACCTCCTGGCAGCGGTCAATGGCCACAGAAGGGGTTGCCAAAAAACGCTCGTCCAAAATTTGAATCTTCTCGGGGGCCTTGGTGTCGGGGACCAAGCGGCAGGCCATCTTTTCCAGCAGCCCGGAGAAGGGGAAGAGCAGCGCCGTGCACAGGATGTTAAAGGCCGTATGCACCACGGCAATGCCCAGCTGGTCAATGGAATGGGAGACAAAAGAGAACTGGACCACCGCGTTGATGCCGTAGAAGACCGCCAGCCAAACCGCGGTTCCTACAATATTAAAGAGGAGATGCACCACAGCCGCCCGCTTGGCGTTCTTGTTGGCCCCCACCGAGGAGATCATCGCCGTCACGCAAGTGCCGATGTTCTGCCCCATGATAATGGGGATCGCCGCGCCATAGGTCACCTGCCCCGTGGCAGAGAGCGCCTGCAAAATACCCACAGAGGCCGAGGAGCTCTGGATAATCGCCGTCAGGCCCGCGCCGGCCAGCACCCCCAGAACAGGGTTGCTGAACATCAAGAGGATATTCCGGAATTCGGGCACCTCTTCCAGGCCGGCCACCGCGCCGCTCATGGTGTCCATGCCGAACATCAGCACGGCAAAGCCCAGCAGGATCATCCCCACGTCCTTTTTCTTGTCGCTTTTGGCCATCATGGTGAGAACCACGCCGATGAGCGCCAGAATGGGGGTAAAAGAAGTGGGTTTGAGCAGCATGACAAAAAAATTGTCTCCGTCCAAACCCGTTAAACTCAGGATCCAGGCGGTCACCGTGGTGCCCACATTGGCGCCCATAATGACACTGATGGCCTGCCGCAGGGTAAGCAGTCCCGAGTTCACAAAGCCCACCACCATCACCGTGGTGGCCGAGGAACTTTGGATCACCGCCGTGACACCCATTCCCGTCAAGAATCCCAATATTTTGCGGGAGGTCAGCTTTCCCAACAAAATCTTGAGACTGCTGCCCGCCCTCTTTTCCAGGGAGGCCCCCATAAGGTTCATGCCAAACAAAAACAGGCTGAGTCCTCCCAATAAAGTCAATACGTCAAATAGATCCATCGTTTAACCCTCTCTGTTTTCTCTTTTTTTACGTGCCTTTTACGTTTCCTGTCGTAATGAAAAGTTTATCTGCCCCACGTAAAAAGAAAAACCATAAAAAGGTTAAATCCAGGTTAAATAAAGAGTCCTTTGTCCTTACTCTCCGTCCGGCGCCTCCCAGTGCCCATCCTTGGAACGAGTTCCGGTCAGCGCGTACTCCACCCACTCCGCCAGGTTGGTGGCATGATCGCCAATCCGCTCCAGATATTTGGCCACCAGGAAGACATCCAGCAGTTCCTCCCCAGCGGTGCTGTCCGCGGCAATCTGGGAAACCAGTTCTTTTTTAATCTGATCAAACCACCGGTCCACCACATCGTCGTAGGCAATGACCTCCCGGGCCTGGTCCAGATCCAGCCGGACAAAGGCGTCCACGCTCTCGCTGACCATCCGGATGACCTCCGCCGCCATCTGTTTCAGGTGGCTGTGCGCTCCCCCCTTACGAATAAACCGGGCCAGCTCCGCAATGTCCGAGGCCTGGTCCCCAATCCGCTCCAGATCGGTCACCATTTTCAGCGCTGCGGTGATCCGGCGCAGGTCCGCCGCCACCGGCTGCTGCTTGAGCAGGAGTTTGGTACACAGAGCCTCGATCTCCCGTTCCATGTCGTCGATCTCCCCGTCCACGGCAAACACCTGGGCCTCCAATTTTTCCGCCCGGTCCTCCTCCTCGTCCAGGGTTCTCACCGCCACGGCAATGGCCTGCTGGCAAAGGCTGCCCATAATGACCATCTGCCGGTACATCTCCTCCAGCTGCTGTTTGAACTTTTCCCGCATTATCCAAACCTCCCTGTAATGTACTCTTCTGTCCGCTTGTCCTTGGGCATGGAGAAGATCTTGTCGGTGTCCCCGAACTCCACCAGCTCTCCCAGCAGGAAGAACGCGGTTTTATCCGACACACGAACCGCCTGCTGCATGTTGTGGGTCACCATAATAACGGTATACTTCTCCTTCAGCTCCACGGCCAAGTCCTCAATTTTCGCGGTGGAGATGGGGTCCAGCGCCGAGGTGGACTCGTCCATCAGAAGAACTTCCGGCTCATTGGCCAGGGCCCGGGCAATGCACAGCCGCTGCTGCTGTCCCCCGGACAGGCCCAGGGCGCTCTTTTTCAGCCGGTCCTTCACCTCATCCCAAATGGCCGCGTCCCGCAGGGATTTTTCCACAATGCCATCCAGTTCGCTGTGGTTTCGGATGCCATGGGTCCGGGGACCGTAGGCCACGTTGTCATAAATGGACATGGGAAAGGGGTTTGCCTTCTGGAACACCATCCCCACCTGCTTGCGCAGCCAGGTGGTGTCCACGGTTTTGTCAAAAATGTTCTGCCCGTCAAAGCAGACCTCCCCCTCAATGTGCACCCCGGGAACCAGGTCGTTCATTCGGTTCAGGGTTTTGAGGAAGGTGGACTTTCCGCAGCCGGACGGACCAATCAGGGCAGTGATCTGCCGGGCCGGAATGTTCACATTGATATCTTTCAGCGCGTGATGCCCCCGGTCGCTGGCACTGGTTTTTCCATCGGTGCCGTACCACAGGTTCAGGGACTTGGCGGTAATGATCTCAGCTGCCATGGTTCAGCCTGCCTTTCGTTTCAGTTTCTTGCCTGCCAGGGTGGCGGCAAAGTTGATCAGGAACACCAACAGCATCAGGACCGCGGCAATGGCAAAGGCCACACCGGTCTCCCCCCGCTCGTTGGCGTAGACATATAGGGCCACTGTCAGGGTGGCGGAAGAGGCCTGAAGAGAGGTGATGAAATTGTTCAGCTCCAGGCCGAACCCCGCTGTAAAGAGCAGAGCCGCAGACTCGCCCACAATGCGGCCCACCGCCAGGATGCAGCCGGTGACAATGCCGTCCACCGCGTTGGGCAGCACCACAGTGCGAACCATGTGCCACTTCCCCGCGCCCAGGGCCAGCGCCCCCTCCCGGTAGGACTGGGGCACCGTCTTCAGGCTCTCCTGGGTGGTACGGACGATGGTGGGCAGAATCATGATGACCAGCGTCAGGCCGCCGGCCAGAATGCCCGCCTTCAATCCAAACAGCTGGAGAAAGAACAGCATGCCCACCAGACCAAAGATAATGGAGGGAATCCCGGTGAGGGTCTCCGTGGCAAACTCAATGGCCGCCACCACCTTCCGGTTGGTGGCATACTCCGTCAAGTAGATGGCCGCACCCACCCCCAGAGGGAGGACAATGACCATGGCCAGCAGAATGATATAGAGGGTATTGAGAAAGTTCGGCAGAATGCCGATGGTGTCGTTGATATAGCTGGTCTGGCTGGAGAGCAGTTCCCAGCTGATGTTGCCCAACCCCCGGTAAAAGATATATCCAATGAGGAAAAGCAGCAGCGCACAGGTGATCCCCGCGCAGAGATACAGCAGGGTGCGCAGGCTCCGGTCATACGCCTTGCGCCGCTTGGAAAGGGATGACATCTCAATTCTCCTTCTTTCGTTTGATACAGACATTCAGGAAGACGTTGATCAGCATGATGAACAGGAAGAGCACCAGGCCAATGGAGAACAGCGCCTGCCGCTGGAGGCTGCCCACCGAGGCATAGGACATCTCCGAGGCGATGGCCGTGGTCAAAAACCGCACCGAGGTGAACAGCCCAGGCATGTTGGCCACATTGCCGGCCACCATGATAATGGCCATGGCCTCGCCAATGGCCCGACCCACCCCCAGGACAACAGCCGTGGCCACCCCGCTCCGGGCCGCCGGAAGGGTCACCCGGAACACCGTTTCCAAGTGGGTGGCGCCCAGGGCCAGGGAGGCCTGCTCATACTCCTCCGGGACCGCTCGGAGAGAGGTCTCGGAGACACTGATGATGGAGGGCAGGATCATAATGGCCAGCACCACAATCGCTGCCAGCAGGCAGGCGCCGGAGGACAGACCGAAGGCCTTTTGAATCCCGGGCACCAGCACAATCATACCAACCAGGCCGTAAACCACCGAGGGAATCCCCGCCAGCAGCTCCACCGCCGTGTGAATGACCGCAGCCATCCGGGGATTGGCCACCTTGGCCAAGTAAATGGCTGTCATCAGCCCAATGGGGACCCCGATCAGCACCGCTCCGGCGGTACCGTAGATGGAGGTGAGGATAAACGGCAGAATCCCGTAAGAGGGGTCAGAGGCCGTGGGGGCCCAGGTCTGTCCCAGCAGGAAATCCGTCAGGCCAATTTCCTTCATCGCGGGCACACCAGAAATAATCAGGTACACACTGATGACCAGCACAAAGCCCACTGCCACAATGCCGCACAGTAGAAAAATGGTGTGCATCAGCCACTCCAGGGCATCCTTGGCCCCCCGTCGTCCGGGTTCGGCTCTTTTTGCCCTGTGGCCAGGCTTGGCCGCGGCAGGGCCGGAATTGTTCAATGCTTTTTCCATGGGAAGCTCCTTCTCTCGCCAACAAAACCATAAGGTAAGCGGTACGGACCCTGCCCCCGAGAGGCAGGAGGCCCGCACCGCTTGGGTGAATCGCTTGGTTATTCCGCCACAGGAACCGCGCCGGCGTTGCGGATCAGCTCACTGGCGTCCTTGGAGGTGGCGTAGTCAAAGAAGGCCTGTGCAGCCGTGGACAGGGACGCATCCGACTTGGTGACCAGCACGAAGGGACGCTGAATCTCATAGGACCCGTCCAGAACCGTCTCCTCAGAGCAGGCCACACCATTCACCGTCAGGGCCTTGATGCCCTCCTTGCCCTCTACCGCAGACAGGGACGCGTAGCCAATGGCGTTGGGGCTGTTCTTCACGGCCTCAATCACCGCGCCGGTGGAGGTGAGCTCCTGGCTGAGCTTGCAGGTGTCCTCGGTTCCGGTGATGGACTCAAACCCGTCCCGGGTGCCAGAGTTGGCCTCCCGGCCGATGCAGGCGATCTCCCCGTCGGCGCCGCCTACTTCACTCCAGTTGGTGATCTCCCCGGTGAAAATCTTGGCGATCTGGTCCACCGTCAGGTCCGCCACCTGGCTGTCGGCATTGACGATAACGGCGATGCCGTCCAGGGCGATGGTGGTTCCTTTCAGGCCGGAGGAGGTCTCCTCTTCCTTCAGCGCCCGGGAGGACAGGCCGATGTCCGCGGTGCCGTTGACCACAGCTTCAATGCCCGCACCGGAACCCGTGGCATCATAGGAGACCGTCACATTGCCGTCGTTGTCATTTTCAAACTGCTCCTTCAGGTTGCCGATCACCTTCTCCATGGAGGTGGAGCCATTGGTAGCCACCGTACCGGAGACAGTGGACGCAGAGTCCGTATCGCTGCCATCTGTTGTTGCAGGATCGGTGGATTCATTTCCGCAGCCGGCAAGCGTCAGGGCCAGAACCGCAGAGGCAGCAAGAATGCTCATGGCTTTCTTCATGGTTCTTTTCATGGTTAAATTCCTCATTTCTTTCTTGGTTTTCTGTTTGATCTCTTGTTTTCTACAAGTACAGTGTATCCAGTTTCGGTTAAAGGAAAAACCAAAGAAAGATAAAGTTTTGGTTAAATCAAAATTTTTTCTTCCCTTGGTATTTTTCCCCCTGTACCAGAAAAAAAGTCTTGGATGGCAAAGAAAAAACGGCCTGAGGTAATTACCTCAGGCCGTCGCTGCTTTCGTAGCCGTGTCTCTTTCTCTGCCTCAAATCAGCTGCTGTTCATTGATAATCAGCTTAAACTGAAGCCCCAAGGTGTCCGCCGCCTTCCGGCAGAGAACCATCCGGTTGAGAAAAATTTCAAAATAGTCCATCACAGAGCCATACCGGGTGTCAATGTGGAGTTTGAGCTTAATGAGCGTCTTGTTCTCATTGATCTTCAGCTCCGCCTTGGTCACCGAATAGTTGACCCGGTCATGGATGTCAAACTTGCTGATGTCCTGGTTGCGCACCCGGCTGCGGCGGACGTCGGATTTGTCCGCCAGAATCAACGCCGCCGCCATGGGACTGACAGGCGTACCTGTCCCCTCGTCGTGGTTGCCAATGGCAGTGACCACCTCGGCAATGTCCAAGGGGTCCATATGCAGATGGTCCAGCAGGCGGAAGGCCATCACCGCCCCGCTCTGAGAATGGTCGATGCGGTTGACCAGGTTGCCAATGTCGTGGAGGTAGGCCGCGATTTGGACCAGCTCCACCTCCCGCGGGGTGTACCCCAGCGTCTCCAAAATATACTTGCTGTTGGCCGCCACCAGTCCCACGTGGGCAAAGCTGTGCTCGGTAAAGCCCAGATTGATCAGGGACTCGTCTGCCTTCTGAATATAGGTCCGGATACCCGGGTCCTTTTTAATTTCTTCAAATGTAATCATGGATTTCTCCTTCTAACTTCAAATAAGGTGCTCGCTCTCCTCCATTCAGGCCGCGCTTTGTTTGGGGAAACGCAGGGTAATGGTTGTTCCCGCGCCCGGTTCACTGTCCAGGGAGAGCTGGGCATTATGGTATTGGGCGCCGTGCTTGACAATGGACAGCCCCAGGCCGGTGCCCCCCACCCGGCGGGAATGGCTCTTATCCACCCGGTAGAACCGCTCAAATACCCGGTCCTGCTGCCCTTCGGAGATTCCAATGCCGGTATCCTCCACGGATACAACCACCTGGTCCTCCTCTTCCGTCACCCGGACGGTCACAGCGCCCCCGTCTTTGTTGTACTTAATGGCATTGTCACAGAGATTATAGATCATCTCATGGAGAATCCGCCACACCCCCTGGATCGTCTGGCGCCCCCCTTCCATGTGCAGGGAAATTCCCCGCTTCGCGGCCACAGGGGTGAGCTCCTGGAGGATCTTTTGGGACAGGTCATACAGGTCCACCCGTTCCGCCGACAGCTCTTCCGACCCCTCATCCAGGCGGGAGAGCTTCATAATGTCGTCAATGAGGGCAATGAGCTGGCCGCACTCCTTGTAAATGTCCCCCGCGAACTCCCTCATCTTATCCGCTTCCACCAGCCCCTCTTTCATGAGCTCGGCAAACCCGGAAATGGAGGTGAGGGGGGTTTTCAGCTCATGGGAGACATTGGCGGAGAACTCCCGCCGCAGGCTCTCCCGCTCCTCTCGTTCGGTGACATCCACCATGAGAATCACCGCGCCGGTCACCTGCCCGTTGGCAGTAACCGGACTGGCCAGAATCTCGAAGATGTGGGACTCGCCCCGCATCAGGGTCTCGGCATGGCGGCCGGCCAGGGCTTTGCCCGCGGCCTCCCAGATCTCCCGCCGGCAGGTCCCCTGCCGGATGCTCTCGGGCTGCTGCTTCTCCCCCAGCAAGTGAAAGGCGCTCTGATTTCCGGAGAGCACATGGTAACGGCTGTCGATGAGCAAAACCCCTTCGCTCATGTTCTCCGCCAAGGCGGCAAACTCCCGCTGCCGGCGGCCCAGGGCGTCCATCTGCCGGCCAATGGTGCGGTTCTGCTCCCGCAGGCGGCTGACCAGGGGAAAGAGCTCCTCATAGGTCTCATCCAGCCTGGGGTTTTCCAAATCCAGGCTGTTGATGGGTTTGGTAATCTGCCGGGACAGCCGGGAGGCCAGAATCCCCGACAGGATGAGGGCCAGCACCAAAATCCACAGCACCGGCTGGAGAACCCCCAGAATCAGCGCCCCCACCGTGGTCTCCACACAGGAAATCCGCAAAACCGTCCCGTCCGACAGACGGGCGGCATAGTAGAGATTCTTTTGCAGCAGGGTGTTGGAGAGATGTTTTCCCTGTCCAGAGCCCTCCTCCAGCGCCTGCCGGATCTCCGCCCGGTCCCCGTGGTTCTCCATGGTGGCGGGGTCTGCCACACTGTCATAGAGCACGGTGCCGTCGGTGTCCACCCAGGTCAGGCGCTGGGTGGTCCGCAGACCGGTCAGGTAGGCCTGTCCGCTCTCCTCCATGCCGTGCTTCACATAGGCCAGCTCCTCCTGGAGCTGCTGATAGACCTCCTCCTCATACTGGGAGGCCATCACCGCCACGAAAAGCCCGGTGCACAGGATCATCACCGCCAGCCCCACTAGGAAGCAGCTGCGGAAAATTTTCCCCGTCATGAGGCCCCTCCAATCTTGTAGCCCACCCCCCGGACGGTCTCAATATAGTGCCCGGCAGCGCCCAGCTTGGTCCGCAGGGTCCGCACATGGACATCCAAGGTCCGGTTCTCCCGGCTGAACTCCTGGCCCCAGACCCCGTCCATGATGGCGTCCCGGGTCATGGCCATGCCCTGGTGCTCCAGCAGCAGGCACAGAAGTTCAAATTCCTTGTTGGTCAGGGGAACCTCCTCCCCTGCCACCCGGACCACATGGCGCTGGGGGCTGACGAAAAGGTCCCCCACCTGGTAGTCCTCGGTCTCCGGCTTCTGCTCCGTGCGGCGGAGGACCGCCCGGACCCGGGCCACCAGCTCCATCATGCCGAAGGGCTTGGAGATAAAGTCATCGGCGCCGCTGTCCAGGCCCACCACCCGGTCATACTCCGTGTTCTTCGCGGTGAGCATGATCACAGGAATGCGCTTGGTGGCCGCCGAGGCCCGCAGCTTTTGCAGGATGGAAAGGCCATCCTCCTCCGGCAGCATAATATCCAGCAAGATCAAG
Source organism: Evtepia gabavorous (assembly GCF_003425665.1). Lineage (GTDB taxonomy): Bacteria > Bacillota > Clostridia > Oscillospirales > Oscillospiraceae > Evtepia > Evtepia gabavorous. The sequence continues at coordinate 31,994 of NZ_QQRQ01000002.1, read as the reverse complement.
GCGGGCTGGGGGCCCTCCATCGCGCTCCAAAAATCAGAAGGCCGGTCAAAGCCCTGGGCCTCGTAGCCTTGGCTGCCCAGGGCGTAAATGACCAGCTTGCGAATGCTGTCGTCGTCCTCCAGCAAGTAAATTCGTTCCATTGGGGATGCCTCCTCATTTCCTCCCATTTAACCTGTTCTTTACAACCAGTCTATCCCCAGCATGTAAAATAAAAAACCACCCAAATGTTAAATTTTCGTTAAACAGAGGAAGCCCCTTCCGCTGGCAAAGGACAGACGGTCACCTCGCCGTCCTCATGGACCAAAATCTCCCGCACCTGTTCAAACAGAAGCCGCCGGGACAACGCCTCTGGCTGTACCCCCAGCGCCTGGGCCACCTGGGACCGGAGCCGGTCCTCCCGAATGGTGTGCTTGGTGCAGGCGGTCTTGGACTTTCGGCGGTAGGTGGAGCAGGTGTAGTAGACGATGCCCCGGGCGGTCTTCCGGCTCATGGATTTGCCGCAGTCCGCGCACCGCAGGAAGCCGGCAAACAGGTGCAACGTCCTCTGTCCCGGCGCCCGGCGGGTCTCCCGCTGGGCCAGTTCCTGGGCCCGCTGGAACAGGGCCGGGGGCACAAGGGGGACATGGGTTCCCTCCACCACATACCAGTCCTCAGGAGGAACCGCCATGGTCTGGTGCACCTTATAGCTCACCACCCGCTGCCGGCCCTGCACCAGGGTACCCGCGTAGACGGGATTTTGGAGCATCCGGGCCACCGTGGCCGGGGTCCACAGGCCATCGTTGGCAGGCCCTGGGCGCCGGTATCGGGACCCCTTCCCGGCCTTATAGGCGGTGGGATTGGGCAGCCCCAAGCCGTTGAGCCGGCTGGCGATGGTCCCCTTTCCCACCCCCTGGACATACCACTCAAATACGCGAGCCACCACCGCCGCCGCCTCGGGGTCCGGGATCAGGGTGTTCCGGTCTGCCGGGTCCTTATCGTATCCGTAGGGGGCGAAGGACCCGATAAACTCCCCCCGCCGCCGCTTCATATCCAGGGTCCGCCGGACATCCGCGGAGGTTTTGGCGGCATAGCGGTCATTGAGAATCCCATTGATGGGAATTTCCAGCCCCATCTGCACCGCCTCGGGGTCCAAAAAGCTGTCCACCCGGGGACTGCCCAGGGAGATAAACCGGGTGCGGTAGCGGGGAAACACCTCCTCCAAAAAATAGCCTTGGTCCGCATAGTTCCGAAAGGCCCGGGAGAGGGTTTTGCACACGATACAGTTCAGCTTCCCCGCCTTCATATCCCCGATCATTCGCTGGAAACTCTCCCGGCTGTCATCGGTGCCGGTTAGGCCATCATCCACATAGATCCCGGCCAGCTCCCACTGGCCTTGGAATTCATGCTCCAGGTAATCCAGCAAAATCTTTCGTTGGTTCTGCACGCTGAGGCTCTCCTCCCGCCCGTCATCCCGGGACAAACGGATATACAGCCCCACCCGCCAAAGGCCGCCGGCCAGCTTTCCGCCTCTGCCCATAGGCTCCCTCCTTTTTCGGCCGTCCTGGGACAACCGTCTTCGGTAGAACCTATGCATCGGGCACCGCCCTCTATGAACCTGTTTCCCCCTGTCCTTCCTTCCGCGTCAGCGCCCCCAGGGTGGTCTCCGCCCAGGAGTAGTTGGACATGTACTCCCCGCGAAAGGCATTGGCCTCCCGCCGGTCCCCGGCCAGGAAGCGATAGTAGTCGCAGTCCACCCGTTCCGGGTCCACCGCGATCAAATCCCGCTTCTTAATGATGATCGCCCCCTGGCCCAGCCCCTGGAGGGTGGTCCGCAGGTCCGTGATGAGGCTGCGCAGCTGGCTGCGGATGCTCGGGGTGTCCAGGCGGCCCTCCCACAGGATGGAGATCAGCTCCCCCATGGTGCTCCCCGCCCCCCGGCGGTCGATCAAGTAGGCAAACAGCTCCTTGGTCCGGCTCCGGCTGAAATGGACAGGCCGCCCTCCATAAAAGACCTCAAAATTGCCGAACGCCTGCACCCGCAGGGTGGGTGCTGCCCGCTCCTGTACGGGGTAACGCAGGTTGCGCAGTTCCTCTTCCACCGCCTTGACGGTGACAGGCTTGCGAATATATCCGCTGGCGTGGAGCTGAAAGGCCTCCGCCATGTATTGGGAAAACCCCGTGACAAAGATCAGGTTGCCCCGGGGACAGAGCTCTTTCAGCCGCTGGGCCAGGGCGATGCCGCTCATCCCCGGCATCTCAATATCCAAAAAGGCCACATCAAAGCCCTCTCCAGTCTCCTCCAGCCACGCCAGCAGCCGACGGGCACTGGAAAAGGGATGGATTTCCCCCTGGGGACAGGCCTGCCGAATCCGGTCCGTGAGCATATCCAGCATCAGGGCCTCGTCATCCGCCGCGATGATCCGCATCAAAAGACTCCTTTCCTTGGGTATCCCCTGTCTTGGGAATCCGCACCTGGGCCACTGTCCCCACGCCCTCCTGGCTGGCGATGCAGAGCGTCCCGCCGCACTGGGCGGTCAAGCGGCTGCGGACGTTCTCGATCCCCACGTGTTCCCGCCCGTCCCCACGCACCCGCACCGGGTCAAACCCCACACCGTCATCCCGGATGGTCACCTGGTAACTCTCCTCCGTCTCCCGGGCGGAGATCCAGATGGTGCCGCCCTCCTCCCGCTTGGTGACCCCATGGCGTACCGCGTTCTCCACCAGCGGCTGCAGGCTCAGGGCCGGGAGGAAGAAATCGCTGGTCTCAATGGCATACTCCACCCGCAGATGGGCTCCAAAGCGGATACGCTCCAGATTCAGATAGCACCGCACATGCTCCAGCTCCCGGCTGGCGGGGATGACCCGCGTGCTCTGCAGGCTGTCCATGTTCCCCCGGAGGAAGCGGGCCAGCTCATCGGTGGCCTCCTGGGCCTTCTGGGGATTGGTTTCACAGAGCCACTCGATGCTTCCCAAAATGTTATACAGGAAATGGGGCTGAATTTGGCTGAGCATAATGGCAATCTTCTTCTCCGCCAGTTCCTTGTCCTGGGCCCGCAGACGCCGGTCCCGCTGCAGCTGGACATTGACAAAGACCAGCACCAGGGTCAGCGTCGCCCCGATGCCCAGCAAGGTAATCTCCGTCCAAAGCAGTTCCGCCGCCAGAATGCCCATGGGCAGCAGCACATACGCCGGCAGAAGTTCTCTCTCCTCCCGCGCCTGTCCCTTGCGATGCAGGCCCATCACGCCCCCCACCAAGGCCAGCGCCACCAGCCCGATGGCCTGGGAGAGCCAAAATCCCTCTCCCCGCAGGCAGAGGTGCTCCGGCGTGATGGTATAAAACAGGCCGGTAAACTGGGTGAGAACGGTCAGGCCAATCCCCAGCAGGCACAACGCGGACACACTCCGCCGAATCCAGGGACACGTTGTCCAAAGAGAGGCCCGGACCAAGAGATACTGACAGTAGAGGAAGAGAAGCACATATCCCGACAGGTATTGCAGAAAATTTCCCAGCCAGTTCCAAACCACATACTCCGTCCCGTTCCAATACCAGGCCCAGGCATCCGCCCACAGGGACACTAAGTTCACCAGCAGCATCCCCACAAACAGCCGGGTGGAAGGGTTGGAGCGGTCCCCGTGGAGCAGCAGACTGCCCAGAAGAATGAGGGTGAGAATGCTTCCAAAACACTCCAGCGCAATGTTAATCTCCGCCATGCCGCCCCTCCTCTTCCTGTTGAATCAGGTCTATCATACCATCCCGTCGGGGTTCTGGCAAGCCGGCGGCGTACCACGCTGTCGTCAGGTACCTCATGCCCAATGGTACCGCTGTGCCTTCTCCGGATACCTGGATTTCTCCCAGGATATCCCGCGTTTATGACCCAGTCATGTCGAAATTCTTAACATTTGATCAAGCGGGCCCACCCCTGTGAGGGGGCGGGCCCGCCGGAACGCAAGCTTATTTCAGCCAAGCGGAATTGGTGTCGCTGACCAGGTTGTCCACCCCATAGAGGTAGAGCACCCGGTCCACCGGATGTTCCGCCACAAACTGGGACAGGTTATCCCGGTAGTACCGCAGGTCCACCAGGTAGATATTTTGATAGTCGGACGCCAGGAAGGTACTGAAGCAGTGGGCATAGGAATCCCGGATCACCAGAAGGTTCCCCCCCTCCGCGTTGGGATTCTGGATGGTGACCAGGCTGTGGTTGCCATCCAGAAAAACCGGGTATTTATCCATCTCCTCCAGGTGCGAGGGGAAGAAAAGGCTGTGCGAAACCTGGGGCGCGGCGCTTCCGTCGATCAAGGTCACCGTGGGCTGAATTCCGCTGTCCCACACCTCCACCTGATCCGGCTGGGTGAACCAGTAGCCGCTGCCCGACCAGGTGGTGCCGTAGAACCCATCGTAGCTGGCCACCTCATAGGCATCCCGGGAGAGGTAAGGCGCCCCCTGGGCGATCTGATAGGCCCGGTAGAGCAAATAGTTCCCATAGGAAGTCAGATGGTGGTCGGTCCGGTAGCAGATCTGGCCGGTTTCCTTCCCCTCCAGCAGGGCCTGCCGCACATCCACCAGACGGGTATTTTGCAAGATCTGCTCTGCCTTGTCATAGAGCTGGTCATCGTCGTAGGTCCCATGGAACGTGGGAAGGACTTCTTCCATGAGATAGCCCGTAGAGGGTACCATCATCAGGTCTGCCGGAACCCCCAGCTGGGCGGCGAATTGATCGAACTTGGTTAGGTTGTCCGTGAAAATCTTCTCATTGTAAGTCTTGGGGGCGTTGATCAGATAGCCCTGCTTGCAGTGGTAGATATCCTGGGCTCCATTGCGGCCGGTGGCCAGGTTCCAATAGGCGTTGACCCCCACAAAGAAATCCCGTCCGGGGACCTGGTCCGCAGTAAACTTCTCCAGCTGTTCCTGGGTTTCCCCCTCCAGAATCCCGGAGACCGTCACCTCAGGCCGCCCGGCCAGATAGCGTTTCTCATTCTCCGAGTAGTCCCGCACCGGGGAGAACAGCAGCAGAAGGGCCATGACCCCCAGAAATACCAGGAAGATCAGCGCCGGCAAAAAGGAATACAATTTTTTCACAATAGGTTCCCCCTCTCAGAACCGGAAATACAGGAAGGGATTGTAGCTGTCGCTGACCAGGCTGGCAGTACACAGGAGCAGCGCGGCCAGACAAAGCGCCCCTTCCACCAAGGGCATGGCTTTTTTCCCCTGGAGCTTCTCCCACAGATTCTTGGCCAGGGGCGTGGCTGCCACCACCCCAATGACCGCCATACCAAGCCACGGCATCACCAGGGAAGCCCCTCCCATGGTGCCCGGCGAGAAGGAGAACATCACCTGAAGGTAGGCCAGCGCCGTGGACAGGTCCGGGGAGGCAAAGAACACCCATCCGATGATCACAATGACCATGGCATACAGATGCTGGAACACTGCCGGCAGCCGGCGGATATATTTCCCCAGCAACAGCTTTTCCAACAGCAGCAGCACCCCGTAGTAGAACCCCCAGAACAGGAAGTTCCACCCCGCGCCGTGCCAAAAGCCCGTCAGGGCCCACACCACCAGAATGTTGACACACTGGCGGAGCTTGCCGCACCGGTTGCCCCCCAAGGGGATATACACATAGTCCCGGAACCAGGTGGACAGGGAGATGTGCCACCGGCGCCAAAACTCCGTCACGCTCTTGGAAATATAGGGATAGTTGAAGTTGATGCAGAATTCAAAGCCCAGCATTCTCCCCAGGCCTCGAGCCATGTCGGAGTAACCGGCAAAGTCGAAATAAATCTGCAACGTATAGGCACAGGCTCCCGCCCAGGCCCCCAGGGCGCCGGCGGCCACCGGGTCGGCGGACATGGCGTCCCACAGCATGCCAAACTGGTTGGCCAGCAGCACTTTTTTGGCCAGCCCCACCACAAAGAGGCGAACCCCGGAATTAAAAAGGGTGGGCGTCTCCCGTCGGGAGACCAGCTGCTCGTTGACATCCTTGTACCGGACAATGGGGCCGGCGATGAGCTGGGGGAACAGGGAGATGTAGGAGGCAAAGTTAATCAGGTTATGAGAGGCCGCGCAGTCATCCCAATAGACATCAATGAGATAGGACACCGCCTGGAAGGTGTAGAAGGAAATCCCGATGGGCAGCGCAATGTCCACCTCCGGCAGGGAGGACAGCCCCGGAATCTCCCGCAGGGTGCTTACAAAGAGGCCGGCGTACTTGAACACCCCCAGTGCCGCCAGGTTCAGCACGATGCCCACCACCAGCACCGCCCGGCGCCGGCCCTGGGTGGACTGCTTGTCCATGAGCAGCCCGGCAAAGAAGTTCACCAGAATGGAGCCGATCATAATGAGGACGTAAACAGGCTCTCCATAGGCGTAAAAAACCAGGTTGGCCAGGAGCAGGAAGAAGTTCCGGAATCGGAAGGGCAGAATGTGGCTGACCAACAGAACCACCGTCAAAAACAGGAACAGGAAAGGTAAACTTGAAAAAACCATAGGCGTTTATTCTCCAATAAATGCTGCCGGGCAGTCCTTCGATTGCCCGGCAGCCGGTTTCTTTTTTGATGCTCTGGGAACACGCACTCAGGACAGCGCGCTCTGGAACGCGGCCGCCATGTCGTCATAGTGGGAGGAGAAGAACATCCCCACATAGACGCCGTCGGTGACCACCTTGCACTTTTCCGCCAGCGCCAGACTGTCGGGATCGTAGGAGGCAGCCTGCTCTGCGATGGTGGACAGACGGGTTTCCAGCTTTTCAGCCACAGTGGCGGCAGCGGACTCGTCAACCGCCTCCACCATCACCACTTCCTGGGCAAACGCTGCCCCGGAGGAGGCGGAAAAGCTGGCGGAATTCTTCACCATATCTTCCGTAATTCCATACAGATTATTCAGTCCCTCGGTCTCCACCTCCAGGACATCCGTCAGGCTGTAATCCGTTACAAACTGGGTCCGCAGCGCCGCCAGGTCCACGGTTTTGCCTGTCTCATTGGAACTGGTCTGATTCTGGCCGTTTTCCGTGTTTTCATTGGTTCCGGGCTCCTCGCCGCAGGCGGCCAAGGACAGCGCCATGGTCAAGGTGAGCACAATGGCTGCAAGAGATACTATCCGTTTCATACTTCCTCATTCATCCTCCTAAAAAATATCTTACTTCAGCGCCTGGGGCACATGGGTGAGGAGATAGTCTGCCCACGCCGCAGCACCGTCGTAATTGAAATGGATCCCCATGGCCCGGTCCCCGCTGAACTCACTCCGGAGAAATCCATTCTCATCGGAGACCGCCTCTGCCACATTGACAAAATACCACTGCTTCTCCTGGCAAATCTGACGCATTCTCTCATTGAATGCCTGAATGGTCCCATTGTTTAAGGCGTCATCCGCCCGGGGGCTGTCCGCGGTCATCGGCGTCACCGACTGGATGAAAATGGCCGCCTCGGGGGACTTGGCCAGGATCTGATCAACTAATGTTACCAAATCTTGACTTGCTCTGTCAACACCCCCGGCGATACAATTCATGCCCAGCATCAAATAAACTTTTTTCGCGCCGGCGCTGGCGATGCCGTCCGCCACCAGGGGGTGCTGGCCGGACCCCTTGGGATATTCCGGAAGCCGGGCATTCCCCGCCTGATAGGACAAGGCATTGGTCTGGCTCAAGCTCACAGAGCAAAAGAACGCCGGACTCCCCAGCCGGCCTGTGCTGGTATTGTAATTTTCCAGCATCACCGACACGGAATCTCCCACAAAGGCCGCATCTGCAAACCACTGGGGGTCCACCGCCTCGGCGGCGGGAACCACAGGGTCAAAGGCTGGCGGCAGATTTTCCGGGCCGCCGCTCTCTCCTTGGACCAGCAGCGTCTCCTCCCCTTCGGCAGGCGGCACCGACTGGCTGCAGGCAGACCCGGTCAATAGGAATAGTAGGACGAGAATTCGGATCGTCCATTTTTTCATGGAATTCTCCTTTCCATTGATTACAGCAAATCCTGGGGAATATGGGTTTTGAGATACTGCACCCAAATCTTGGCTCCCTCATAGGTAAAGTGCATGCCCATACTGCCGTAGTCACTGCAGTACTCCTTTTTCAGGAAGCCCTTTTCGTCTTTGAATGCCTCGGCCACGTTCACATAATACCAGCGATTGTCCTGGCAATACGCTTTCATGGTCTCGTTAAATGCGTTAATCTGTTCGTTGTTCAGCTTTTCCGAGTAGCTGGTGCTGGAATCCGCCATAGGGGTCACGGACTGCACCACAATCTGAACCCCTGGATTCTTTTCGATGATCTGGTTGAGAATAGTGAGGTAATCCTTGGTGGCCCGCTCCACCCCATAGGCGATGTTGTCCATACCCAGCATCACATAGACCACCTTGGCGCCGGTGGCCGCCACGCTGTCCCCAATGGCCGGCTTTTGGCCGGACCCCTTGGGATACTCCGGCAGGATCTTGCCAGTGAGCATATTGGTGGGGCTCATGCTGCCGGCACAGAGGAACTTGGCGCCGCCCAGCGCGCCGCTGGCGCCGCAGTAGGCCTCCAGGGTCATGGAGATGGAATCCCCGATAAAGACCGCCTGGTCAAAGAAGGTCACAGGCCCCTCCTCCGTCTCTGGCACCAGCGCCGTGAACGTGATGTCCTGGTAATTGTCATACAGGCTGTCATAGGCCCCTTCCGTCAGGTCCACCACCGCGCTGCCCTCGGGGATCTCCATGTCCGCCGCCGTCATCACCCGATAGACCACAGCGGCGCACTCCTCCCGGGTCAGGGTGTTGTCCGGCTGGAAAAAGCCGTTGTCATATCCCTTGACAATCCCCGCCATCTGGCAGGCGGTCACCCCGCTGCGGGCATATTCATCAATATACAGGGAGTCCTTAAACTGGTCGGGCTCCACCACCTGCAGCAGAGAGATCTCCTCCAGGGCCGCAAACCGGGCCACAACGGTGCACACCTGCTCCCGGGTCAGGGAGTGCTCCGGGGCAAAGGTGGTCTCGGTGGTCCCGCCCACCAGGCCGTTTTGGTAGGCCCAGCACACCGCGTCGTAGTAGGGGGAATCCTTGGTGACATCGGTGAAGTTGGGGGCCGCTTTCTCCTTCTTCTTGTCCCGGCTCTTCTTGCGGTCCTTGAAAACGCCCTGGTCCATATTATAAAGGTAGAGGACCAGGTTTCCCCGGGTCTCCTCCTCCTGCCCCTGGAATTTCTCACTGGAAGGCAGCACGCCGGCCTTATTCAGCTCCGTGATGTATTGATAACTCCACAGATCCTGGGTCACATCAATATAAGGGTTCTCCCAGTCCTCCGTGCTTCCCGCCGGTTCGCGGAGCAGGGACGCCGAGGAGAACAGAATCATAAATACAAGAAACCAGCTGATGGCCTGTTTCACCCACATCACCTTCCAGAAAATTCCTACCTGCACCTTAGAAAAAAGCACATAGTGAAGTTAGTCTATTGTACGGTATGTTCTGCATCAAAAGCGCACCAAATTTCCCCTTTTTTCCCCGTTTTTCCCGCCTGTGTTGTCCATCCTTCCTTGCATCCGTGGGACCCGTGGGACCCGCAGCGCCAGGCGTCCCCGGCTGACCCGGAATTCCGGGCTGTCCAGCAGGGCCCGTGGGACCCGTGGGGCCGGCAGGGCCTGTGGGGCCGATGGGCTGCAGCGTGGACAGCAGGGTAAAGTCCGGAGACTCCCCAGGCACCCCGCTGGCGTTGTCTACGTTGGCCACATAGAGGAAGCCATTATAGGTCACCAGCTGGCCCGCCCGGTAAATGCCGCCCAGCACCCAGGGCGTGGGCACGCACCCGGTGTTGCAGGGAGGCAGAGGCGGGCAGGGGGGTTGGGGCGGATAGGGAGGCTGCGGGGGGCAGGGCTCCGGCATCGGGGGTGGGCAGGGCGGCGGACACTGAGGCGGGCACTGGGGCGGGCAGCAGCCAGGCGGTGTCCAGGGCCGCCGGTTGGGCAATTCAAAGTCGTTGCATTGGTAACGCTTCATATTGCTTCCTTTCTCCGCCGAAACGGCGGGACGATCTCATGAGGGCAGGTCACCCTCAAACCACTCTATGCCCCTGCCAGCCTTTTTGCGCCCGCTTGGTCCCTCCTTCCCAAAAAATCCTATGGCGCGGCCGGAAAAATGGTGGTATAATAGCGCAAAACGGCTATGGCCCGCATCCAGCCGCCAGCCAGGAGAGAGGGGGAAGGAATATGGAAGCCCAAGCCCGTCCCATCGGGGTCTTTGACTCCGGTCTGGGCGGCATCAGCGTTCTCCGCGCCTGCGTGCGCCTGCTGCCCCAGGAAAATTTTCTCTTTTTCGGGGATTCCGCCAACGCCCCCTATGGGGAAAAGTCCCTGGACCAGGTCCGGGCCCTGACCCTCTCCGCCGTGGACAGGCTGCTGGAGCAAGGGGTCAAAGGAATCGTGGTGGCCTGCAACACCGCCACCAGCGCAGCCATCGGCCTGCTGCGCCAGCTCCACCCGGGACTGCCCATCATCGGCATCGAGCCTGCGGTGAAGCCCGCCGCGCTGGCTGCGGGCAGTTCTTCGGTGATCGTCATGGCCACCCCCCTCACCATCCGGGAGGATAAATACCAAAAGCTGGCCGCCGCTTTCTGCGGCCACGCCAACGTCATCTCCCTGCCCTGCAAGGGGCTGGCGGAGATGGTGGAGCGGGGCATCTTTGACGGTCCGGTTCTGGACGCCTACCTGCAGGACCTCCTCCTGCCTTTCCGGTACTGCAACATCGACTATATTGTTTTGGGCTGTACCCACTATCCCTTCGTCCGAAAGGCCATCGCCCGCAATTTCGGCCGTCCCGTCTCCATCATCGACGGCAGTGAGGGCACCGCCCGGCAGCTTCGCCGCCAGCTGGAGGCCGCGTCTCTTCTGACCGACCGAACCGGGTTCGGCACGGTCACCTTTCAAAACAGCCGCCCGGACAAGCTGGCCATGAGCCAGACCCTGTTCCAGATGAAATACTGATCTTCCAGGCCAGCCAAACGAGGCTGGCCTTTTCTCCTCCTTTCCTTTCACGCCGGTGCCCGGGCAGCGCCTTCGTATCATAGCAGGAATTTCTTGGGGAGAAATGAAGAAAAAAGAAAGGTTTTCTTAAAAAATGACACGCCGGCCGGGCACCGCCGCCCGGCCCCACAGAAAGGAGTCTCCATGATCCGATCCTTCCGCCCTGACGACCTGCCCTCTCTGATGGACCTCTGGCTGTCCGGCAATCTGGAGGCCCACGCCTTTATCCCGCCAGACCATTGGCACCGGCACACCGCCCTGGTGGCCCGCCTGCTCCCCCAAGCGGAGCTGTCCATTTACGAAACCGGCGGACACATCGCGGGTTTTGCCGGCATGACGGGGCACCACCTGTCCGGTCTCTTCGTCCGCAGCACCTGCCGCTCCACCGGGATCGGCCGCGCCCTGCTCACTCATTTGAAAGCCAGGCACCCGCTGATCACCTTACAGGTCTATCAGAACAACCAGCGGGCGCTGGCCTTTTACCAACGGGAGGGCTTCTCTCCCCTCGACCAGGACACCGAGCCAGAGACAGGCCAGGTCTATCTGACCCTGGTCTGGCGCAAACCATAGAAAGGACGTTTTGCGATGCCATACAAAATTCTTGTCGTTGAGGACGATCCCACCATCCAACGGGAGCTGGTCACCCTTCTCCAGGCCGAGGGATATGAGGCCGCCGCCGTGGTGGATTTCTCCACTACACTCTCTCAGGTAAACACCGTTCAGCCCCACTTGATCCTTCTGGATATCAAGCTCCCCGGCCAAAGCGGGTTCTCCCTGTGCTCCCAGATCCGCGCTTTCTCCACGGTTCCCATCATCTTTGTCACCAGCTGTAACACGGACATGGATGAGCTCAGCAGCATTCTGCTGGGCGGCGACGCCTTTATCACCAAGCCCTACCACACCGCCATTCTCCTGGCCAAAATAGCCGCTCTGCTGCGTCGGGCCTATCCCGACCAACCCGGTCAAGTGCTCACCTATGGCGGGGCGGAACTCCACTTGGAACGCAGCCAGCTTCTCTATCAGGGGCAGGCGGCGGACCTGACCAAAAACGAGCTGAAAATCCTTTACTATCTGTTCAAACACGCCGGGACCATCTGCGCCCGGGGGGATCTGGTCTCCTATCTCTGGGACAACCAGCTCTATGTGGACGACAACGCGCTGAGCGTCAACATCGGCCGAATCCGGGAAAAGCTTTCTACCCTGGGCTTAGAAAATTTCATCAAAACCAAACACCGGCAGGGATACACCTTATGAGCGCCCGTCTGTTCTGGAAACAGCAGTTCCCCCTGCTCCTGGTCCATCTGCTGTCCATGGCCGCCCTGGCCTGCTTTCTCGCCCTAAACGGGAACAACCGGGACAGCATTCTGCTGATCCTGCTGACCTGGGCCGGGGTGGCGGGGGGCTGGATGGTCCGGTCTTATCTGCTGCGCAAGCACCAGCTGGATGCCCTGCTGTCCCTGTCGGAAAGCCTCCGGGAGACCTATCTCATCGGTGAAATCATGCAGGCGCCCACCCGGGCGGACGATCAGGTCTATTATCAAATTCTCAAGCGCGCCGGCCGGTCCATGCTGGAGCAGATCAGCGCCATCCAGCGGGAGCGCGGGGAATACCGGGAGTACATCGAGCAGTGGATTCACGAGGTCAAAACCCCCATCGCCGCCAGCAAGCTCCTCTGCGAAAACCACCCCAGCCCCGCTTCCCCGGCACTGCTGTCCGCCCTGGAGGCCATTGATCGCTACACCGAGCAAGCCCTCTACTACGCCCGCAGCGAACACACGGAAAAGGACTATTTCATCCGGGAACTCCGGCTCTTTGACGCAGTCCACCAGTCCATAGGGCAAAACAAGTATCTCCTGCTGCAAAACGGGGTCACCCTTCAGGTGCATGAGACGGAGGACACCATATTTTCCGATGAAAAATGGCTTTGCTTCATCCTCAATCAGCTCATCAGCAACGCGGTAAAATACCGGCGGGACCCTCCGGTCCTCACCTTCCGCGCCGTCCGGAACCAGGATACACTGACCCTCTCTCTGCAAGACAACGGCATCGGCATTGATGCCAGGGACCTGCCTCGCATTTTTGACAAAGGCTTTACCGGTCAAAATGGCCGCCGGTCCGCCCCAAACGCCACCGGGCTGGGGCTCTACCTCTGCAAACGCCTGTGCGACAAGCTGGACATCGGCCTCCAGGCCCAATCCTCCCCAGCGGGAACCACCCTTTCCCTGACCTTTCGGATCAACGACTTCATCCACGGGGTGCAGGGTCCGCTGTAATTCTTACAATTTTGTTAGAACTTTGTAAGAAAAGAAGCTACAAATTCCCTCCGGCATCTCTTAGACTACAGGGGAGGTGATTCACATGAACGAACTGCTGCGTCTGGAGCATATCCAGAAAATCTATGGCAACGGCGGCGGGGTGACCCGCGCCATCGACGACATCAGCTTCTCCGTCTCCTCCGGGGAATTTTTGGGGATCATGGGGGCCTCCGGCTCTGGCAAGACCACGCTGCTCAACTGCATCTCCACCATCGACACCGTCAGCGCCGGCTCCATTCTGCTGGAGGGCCGGGACATCACCCAGCTCAAACCCAAGGAGCTGGCCCGGTTCCGCCGGGAAAACTTAGGGTTTATCTTTCAGGACTTCAACCTCCTGGACACCCTTACCGTGGGGGAAAACATCGCCCTGGCCCTCACCATCAACAAGGTCCCGCCCGGCCAGATTGATGGGCAGGTCCAGCAGATGGCGGACGCCCTGAACATCGGGGACATCCTGTCCAAGTTCCCCTATCAGATCTCCGGCGGCCAGAAGCAGCGGTGCGCCTGCGCCCGGGCCATGATAAACCACCCCAAGCTCATCTTGGCTGATGAGCCCACCGGGGCTCTGGACAGCCACGCCAGCCAGATGCTGCTGGGCACCCTGGAGAGCATGAACCAGCAGATGGGCGCCACCATTGTCATGGTCACCCACGATGCCTTCACCGCCAGCTACACAGAGCGCATTCTATTTCTCCGGGACGGCGCCGTCTTCTCCGAGCTTCGCCGGGGGAACGACAGCCGAAAACAGTTCTTTGAAAAAATTCTGGATGTGCTCACCATGATGGGAGGGGGCACAGTGGATGTACGGTAAACTGATCCTCCGCAGCGCCCGGCGATCCGTCCAGGATTACCTGATCTATTTGGTAACCCTGACCCTGTGCGTGGGGCTGTTCTATGCCTTTCTCTCCATCTCCAGCCGTTATTACCACCCTGCTCTGGGGGCGGAATTTGATCTCTCCTTTCTCAGTGAGTGGATGAAGCTGGCCATCTGTGGGGTCACACTGCTCCTGCTCTTTCTCATCCGGTATGTCAACCGGTATATGATCCGACAAAAACAGCAGGAATTCGCCATGCAAACCATTCTGGGCATGGAACAGCGAACCACCGCCTGGCTGTTCTTTGGCGAGACGTTCCTCATGGGACTGCTCTCCCTGGGGCTGGGAATCCCGTTGGGCAGCCTCCTCTCCCAGTTCATCACCGCTATGCTCCTGTCCAGCTATGGCCAGTCTTTTCAGCTCTCCTGGGCCCTTTTCCCGGATACCGCCGCCCTCACTCTGCTTTTTTTCTCCCTGAGCTTTTTCGTGGTGGGTCTGTTTAACGTCCGGTCCATTCAAAAGCTCCATGTCATCGACATGCTCCAGGCCCGGCGCAAAAATGAGGACAGTCTGAAAAAGAGCCGCTGGATGCCTGTGGTGACCATTCTCTACCTGGCCGCGCTGGCAGGAATCGCGGCGATGAATCTCTGGTATGCCTCCCTTTACTATGATTCCCGCCTGCCTCTACTGGCCCGTATCTTCTATGTGTCCAATGCCGTACTTCCCCTGGCGGGTTTGGCAGGGAGCGGACTATGGTGTTTTAAGCGGCGGCGCTTTCTCCCTCTGTTGGCCTTTCTCCTGGTCCAGTCCCTCATCAGCCTTTTCTTCATCGCCCTGGCCCCGTGGATGGACCGGACCTACTCCCTGCCCATTTCTCAGGAGAGCCTGCGCTCCTACCTGCTCTTTTTTCTTGTCTACCTGTCTTTCTTCCTCTGTACGGTGATGTATCTGTCCAGCCGCCTGCTGTCCGCCTGGAAGGACAGGTCCCCCGCCCATAAGTACACCGGGGAAAACCTCTTTTTCTACGGCCAGGTTCTCTCCAAGCTTCGCTCTGCCAGCAAATCCATGACTCTGATCAGCCTGACCCTGGTACTGTCCACCGTCCTGTTTGCCCTCTCCCCCGCCCTGAGCGGCTGGGCAGAGGGCTATCTGGAGGAGCGGGCCATCTATGACGTGCAGATCAACAGTTATTACAACAATGTCCTCCGTCAGGAAGACCTGCCTCAAGACACGTATGACTTTGTCCCCACGTTTTTAGAGGCGCGGGGCATCCAGATCACCCAAGACCGTGTCTTTTCCCTTTACCTGCCGGAGGCATCCCAGTTCCACAACCGAAACAAGTATGACTTCCCCGTTGTGGCTGTGGCACTGTCCGATTACAACGCCATCCGGCAGATGCTGGGGTATCCCCCCATCTCCTTGGGGGCGAGGGAGTTCAGCACCCAGTGGGACGCCATCTCCACCCCGGAAGACCAGGCGGCCTTTCTCCGCAACCATCCCACCCTGTCCACCGATGCCGGCACCCTCTCCCTGGCCCAGGATGCTCTCCACACAGAGTCCATGGGGGAAACTTTCTATAATCTTTACACCCATGTAACCTATGTCCTGCCCGACCAGGTCTGCCATCAGCTCCTTCCCGTTATGACCAAGCGGTATCTTGCCACGGCCCACCCCATTCCCTATGCAGACGCCGCTGCTCTGCAGGACGCCTTCTCCACCCATTACCCGGAACAGTCCCTGCAGGACGGTCCCGAGTACAGCCTGGATACCCGAACCCAGCAGATCAGTGACACCAAATCACAGATTTTCTTATTCCACGCCGTGATGGTCTACGGAGCCGTGGTGCTCATGGTCATCTGCTTTACCATTCTCTCCCTCCAGCAGCTGTGGGACGCCAACCAGTACCGCTACCGGTTCGGTGTGCTGCGCAAGCTGGGCGTGGAGGACCGCTCCATCCACCATCTCATTTCCAAACAGCTGGCTCTGTGGTTTGGGTTGCCTGTGGGTCTGGCCGTTCTGATCTCTGGGGCCATATCCGCCTTTTTCTTTTGGTCGATTGCCACAGAGATTAACGCCTACCTGGGCTTTGATGCGCTCCTGTCTCAAGTGTCCGCCCTGGCTG
Source organism: Evtepia gabavorous (assembly GCF_003425665.1). Classification (GTDB taxonomy): domain Bacteria; phylum Bacillota; class Clostridia; order Oscillospirales; family Oscillospiraceae; genus Evtepia; species Evtepia gabavorous. Next base: position 15,783 of record NZ_QQRQ01000002.1, on the reverse strand, counting down.
GCATTCTTCTGCTTCTCCTGCTGGCTTACGCGCTCTCCACCTGGACCCTGTTCCGCCGGGCCGTATCCCCGTAACTCCCTATTCTGCCTCGCCCACCGGGGACCCGCCCGCGTCCCAAAGAAAACGAGCCCCCTGAAAACAGGGGGCTCATAGCCGTTTTTTCAGCAGGGTGCATGCGGGAAGAACTCTCTGAAAACCCTTGGCATTGCTGCACTTTCCTGATGGTCGAGTGGAAAAACGGGGGCTTTGCATTGACTTTCTCCCCCATGGTTTGCTATGATGCTTCCGTCTTGCAAGGCACATCCAACCAAAGGAGTGTGTGAACGGATGGAAAACAAGAAATCATTTGGCACCTTCATCTGCCAGCGGCGCAAAGAGCTGGGCATGACCCAGAAGGAATTCGCCCAGCGTCTCTTTGTCACCGACTCCGCGGTCAGCAAATGGGAGCGGGGGCTGGCCTACCCTGACATCACCCTGCTCCAGAGCATCTGTCAGGTCCTGCAATGCAGTGAGAAAGAGCTGCTGTCCTCCAGCGAAGACACCGAGGGCAGGCGGGCGGAACAGCTGGCCAAAAAATATTTGCAGCTGACCCGAAACTACCGGCTGGGACAATATATCCTGTATGGCCTGATCACCCTGGGCTGTCTGCTGGGCAACCTGCTCAGCCAGCATGCCCTCACCTGGTTCTGGATCGTCCTGGCCTCAGAACTCATGGTGGCCTCCCTTACCTTGCTGCCCACCTTCGTTCCAGAGGGACGGCGGGGACTGGCCAGCCTGGGGGGCTTCACCGGCTGCCTGCTGCTGTTGCTGCTGGTCTGCTGTCTCTATACCGGCGGGGACTGGTTCCTCATCGCCGGGGTGAGCGTGCTGTTTGGTATGGGCCTGGTCTTCCTCCCCTTCGCCCTGCGCGCCCTGCCCCTGCCGGAGGAGTTGGCCCACCGGAAGGTCTCCCTCTACGTGGGCATCGAGCTTCTGCTGCTTCTCGCCCTGTTCGGGGTGGCCTGTCTGTACACCGGGGGCACGTGGTTCCTCAGCGCCGCGCTCTGGACGGTGTTTGGACTGGGCATTGCCCTGCTCCCCCTCCTGCTCCGGCAGCTCCCCCTGCCCTGGAACTGGTCCCGGCACAAGGCGGTGGTCTATCTGTCCTTTGAGTCCATTCTCCTGCTGGCGGGCCTGGCCTGGGAGGGACGCACCGGGGACTTTCCCCTGCCCATGCTGCCCATTGCCCTGCTGTGTCTGGCCCTTCCCTGGGGCTGGCTGGGCGCCCTGCGCTACCTCCCCCTGGGCCGGTGGTTCCGGGCCGGGGTGGGGCTGGCGTGGACCGGCCTGTGGATCTGGCTGGCGCCCTTTGTTCTGGATCAGATCTATCTGCACATGGGCTATTTCACCAGTACCCCCTATCAGCTGATCCTCCCCATTGACTTTCACAACTGGGCCGCCGCCATGAGCGCCAACGTGATGTTCCTGATCATCTTGGGCTTTCTGCTCCTGGGGCTGCTCTGCGTGGTGGCGGGCATTCTCTGGCGCCGAACCCATCCCCGGACCTCCGCCCCTGAGGCGTAACCGGTCAGAAACTACCGGCCAGCAGCTCCCGAATGGTCTCCATAGACAGGTCCACAGAGGCGATCTCATCGGCACAGCGCCGAAGCTCCTCCCGGACCAGGCGGGCATGAGGGACCTGCCGTTTGTACTTGAGCTGGTGCTCCAGACTGGCCCAAAAATCAATGGCGATGGTCCGCAGCTGCACCTCCACCGTCATCCCCCGCCCCGGCCCCGCCCGGAGGCCCAAAATGAGGTGGTAGCTTCGATAGCCATTCTCCTTGGGGTAGGAGATGTAGTCCTTGGTCTCCAGCACGGAAAACGCCGCCTGGTCCTCCAGCCACCGGGCAACCTGATACACATCGTCCTGAAACCCGCAGATCACCCGGACCCCCACCGCGTCCCGGACCCGGGTCAGCGCCGCCTGCCGGGTCTGTGGCTGTCCCCGCTGGGCCAGCTTGCGGCACATGCTCTCCGGGGATTTGATCCGGGAACTGGTATAAAGCACGGGAGACTGCCGCCCCTGGGCCTTCCATACCCGCTGCAGTTCCTCCACCGCCTCCAGAACCTGACGCTCGGCCAGACGCATCTGCGCCAGCTCCGGGCCGTAAAACTCGTTCGCTGTCATTTGCGATCCCTCCTTCTTCCCACAGGGAGATGTGCTCCCTCAAAAAGACGCGGTTCCGGCCCACCAAGTCCGGGAACCGCGCCTCTTTTTGCCCCTCACCGGACTTGTCATGGACTTCACGCGCTGGGAAACAGCGCCGTAATCACCAGGCGGTCCGTCCCTTTGGCCGCGGCGGAGAGCTTCCCCCGGTGGGCTTGGACCACCGCCTTTGCAATGGACAGCCCTATGCCATATCCCCCCTGGCCGGAGTTTCGAGAGGCATCCCCCCGGTAAAACCGGTCAAACATATTCTCCAGCAGTTCCTTGCTCAGCACTTCCGCCGTGTTCTCCACCGACAGGCGCAGGTGTTTGCCCTGTCGGGACAGACGCAGGGCGATCTGCCCGCCCTCCGGCGAATATTTCAGCGCGTTGTCCAGAAGGATGGACACCAGCTGCACCAGGCTTTTCTCCTCGCCCACCAGGGTGAGCATAGGCTGAACATCCACGGACAGCGTCTTGTTCTGGCGCTTGGCCACCGCCTGGAACGCTTGGGCGGCCTCGGCCACCAGTTCGGAGAAGGGCAGCGGCAGAAACTGCTGCCGTCCCTGCTCCTCCTCCATGCGGGACAGGTAGATTAGATCATTGGTAAGGGTGGATAAACGCTTAATTTGGGTTTGAATGTCCACGATCCACTCATTCTCCTCCCCCGTCTCCAGGGCCAGGACCTCCGTGTCCGCCTGGATGATGGCAATGGGGGTTTTGATCTCATGGCCGGCGTCCGTGATGAAGCGTTTTTGCTTTTCATGTCCCTCGATCACCGGCTTAATGATCCGCCGGGACAGCAGCAGAAGCAGCAGAAGCACCGCCAGCAGCCCCGACGCCGCCACCCAAAGGCTGGTCACCAACGTGCTGTGAAAGGTAAACAGGTGGGCGCCGTAGTCCAGGAAAATCACCCGCGTGTTCTCCCCCTCCCGCGCCTCCAAATACCGGTAGTCCTGCCAAAATCCCCGTGGACTGTCCTGGGCCCAGACGGCCTGGGCATAGCTGGCCGCAGTCTCCTCATCCACTGCGGCGATCTTTCCGGTGTCCGTGGCCAAAACTGTTCCCTGCCGGTCCAGGAGCACGGAAAAATATCGGGTCTCATAGCCCAGCTCTACGGACCGGTGCCGGGGGCCCAGTTCCTCCCAGTCGAAGTCCGCTTTGATCTCTGGAAACTTGCCCTGGTTGTCCGCCAGCAGGTCCAGGATGCGGTCCGCGTCAGAGACAATTCCCCGATAGTTGGTCAGGAGAATCACCCCTAAAATCACCGTCAGCACCGCCAGCAGAGAGAGCATGGCCGCCGCCACCAGCTTGGTCCGGAGTTTCCGGATCATATGGCCTCCTCCAGGTAATACCCCGCGTTCCGCCGGGCCTTGATCTGAATGTTCCCATGCAGCGCGGCGAGCTTTTTTCGCAGATAGGAGATGTAGACCCAGACCACGTTGATCTCCGCCTCATTGTCATACCCCCAGATTTTCTCCAAAAACCGCTCGGTGGAGATGAGGTTCCGGGGGTTGCACATCAGCAGCTCCAGCATCTGAAATTCCTTGTTGGCCAGCCGAAGCCGGCCGGTGGGAGAGGAGAGCTCAAAGGTGGCCCGGTCCAGGGTGATGTTTCCCACCTGAAGCCGGGAGGTGGCCTGTACCGTCTGTTCCCGGGTCATGGCCCGGATGCGTGCCAGCAGCTCCTGGCTGGCAAAGGGCTTGGTCAAATAATCGTTGGCGCCGCTGTCCAGCCCCAGCACTTTGTCGTCCACTTCGGACTTGGCGGTGAGCAGGAGCACCGGCAGCCGGTTCCCCTGCCGGCGCAGCTGACACAGCACATCGATCCCGTCCCGCTTTGGCATCATGATGTCCAGAATGGCCCCGTCATAGTTGCCGGACCCCAGATAGGCCATCGCCTCCTCCCCGTCGTAAACCGCGTCCACCTCATAGTTGTTTTTTCGCAGCAGCACCGTGAGGGCCCGGGCCAGGGACCGCTCATCCTCCGCCAGCAGCAGCCGCATACCACCGCCTCCTTTTTCCTTTCCCCGGGCCTTCCCCCGGAGCAGCCTCAGAATACCAGGGCTTCTTTAACTGAACTTAAAAACCCTGTGAACAATCTGTATCCATGGGAAGCCTTGTCTTTCCCTGCCCCATATTGTATAATCGGGAAGCACGGCCGCTGTCAGCCGCCAGCTTTTTCCGGATGGAGGCGAATCACCATGTCAGACCAATCCACCCCTGTCACCCGGCTCCCCCTGCGGAAGGGTGCCTCCCTGCGCTGGCTCCCTTTCCTGTTTATCTTTCTGCAAAGTGTACTGTATGGGCTGGGGGACCCCATTTCCAAGTCCGCCTATGAGGTTCTCCCCGTCTATTCCCTGCTGACCGCCCGCTACGGCATTGCCCTTGCCTTTCTGCTGCTGGTGTTCGGCCGGCGAATCTGGCGGGGACTGAAGGTCTGCTCCCCCCGGGACTGGCTGCTTCCCAGCCTCTGCATGGGGGGCGCCTATGTGGCCAACAACATCGCCCTGGAGCTCACCGCCGCCACCTCCGTGGCCTTTCTGCGCTCCCTGTCCACGATGATGACCCCACTTTTGGCCCTGGCTTTCTACCGCCGCAAGTTTGGAAAAAAACACATTCCGGTTCAGCTGCTGGTCCTTGTGGGGCTCTACCTGCTCTGCGGCCTGGGCGGGCTGTCCGGGTTTGGTCTGGGAGAAGTCTTTTCCCTCCTCTCCGCCCTTCTGCTGGCCGGGGCCCTGATTTTTGGCGAGCACGCCCTGGACCGGGTGGACCCCGTCACCCTCACCACCCTCCAGACCGCCGCCTCAGCCCTCATGGCCCTGCTGTGCGCCCTGGCCTTTGACCAGGGAATTCACCTGGGCGCGGCCACCCCCTCGGTTTGGATGAGCATCCTCTACCTGGCCCTCTTCTGCACTGTGGCCGGCTATCTGCTCCAAAACGCGGCGCTGGGGGTGCTCTCCTCCCGCACCGTGGCCCTGCTCCAGTGTTTCTGCCCTGTGATGACGGCCATGTTCTCCCGTCTTCTTCTGGGGGAGCAGCTCTCCACCCCAGGGATTCTCGGCGCGGTCATCATTCTGCTGTGCGTGGCGGCGGAGACGATGATGAAGGACGACAAGCCCCTTTCCTGAACTCAAAAAAGCCCTTGCGCCTTTCAGCGCAAGGGCTTTTTTCTGTCCTTAATAGCGGACCTCCTCCAGGCACAGGCCGCAGGCCGGTACGGTCTCCCCCGCCCGGCGTCGGTCCTGGGAGGCCAGAATGTCCGCCATATCCTCGGGCCGCAGATGTCCCCGGCCCACCTCCAGCAGGGTTCCCACCAGGATTCGCACCATGTGGTAAAGAAAGCCGTCCCCACTCAGGGTAAAGCGAAGCTCCGGCCCCAAGGCTTGAATGGTGATGGACTCCACCCGGCGCACCGTGGACTTCTTGAATTTCTTCAGGGAGCAGAAGGCCCGGTAGTCGTGGGTGCCGCAGAGGTCCTCCGCAGCCTGAACCATAGCCGCCAGGTCCAGAGGTTCGTGCAGGTGATACAAATAGTTGCGCTCAAAGACATTGGGCAGATCGCTGTTCCATATCCGGTAGACATAGGTTTTCCCAGTGCAGGACAGGCGGGCATGGAACCGGGGCTCCGCCCGCTCCAGCCGGATAGCGCCAATGTCCGCCGGCAGATAGCGGCGCAGGCCGGCCAAGATCTCTTCTGTGGTCTTTTGGGTTTTGGCCCGGAAAGAGACCACCTGCATTTTTGCGTGGGTCCCCGCGTCGGTTCGTCCGGAACCGGCTACCTCAACCGGCTGATCCAGCAGGCGGGACAGAAGAGCCTCCAGCTTTCCCTGAATGGTCTGTTCGGTATTTCCCTGCTTCTGCCACCCTTTCCAGCGGGTCCCGTCATAGCAGAGGGTCAAGCGGTAATTCGGCACAGTCCTCTCCCCTTTTCTCCCAGGCCCCCTGCCCATGCTGGACGCCGCCAGGGTTCCCGGTTCTCTTTGGCTTTTCCCGTTCTATTTTAGCGGATTCCAGTTCTTCTGAAAAGGGGGATTCTCCTTCTTTTTCCCAGATTCCCCAGGGTTCCTGTCGAAAAGCGCAAAAATTCTCTCCGTTTCCCTGCTTTCCCTCGGCGCCCTACGCTGCGGCTGCACAGGTCAGGTCTCGTAACGGCTCCAGTCCGGCGCCTCAGTCAGTTCCGTCCACTGCTCAGAAATTTCCCCTTTCTCCTTCCACGTATGGCTATTGGTGGCCTCCTGCACCGCCAGATAGTACCAGGCCCCTGGGTCCTGGTTGTCCGGCCACTGAAGCATGCCGGGCAGCAAGTCCTCCTTGGCGGCGGGAAGACGGTTCAGCACCCGATTGATCATGGTCATCGCCTCGGCCCGGGTAATGGATTGGTCCGGACGAAATGTTCCGTCCTCATACCCCTGAATCCATCCCAGACTGGCCGCCTTTCCAATCTCCTCCCGGGCCCAGTGCCCTGCAAGGTCCGTAAACTCGCTGCATCCGTCGGACACTCCAGTGTCAAACCGGGCACAGATGGCCGCAAACTCCGCCCGGGTAATGGGGGCATTGGGCGCGAAGCGTTCCTCCGTCCGCCCCTTGAGAATGCCCAGAGCCGACATGGTAGACACCGGCTGCTGAAACCAGCTGCCGTCCTGTACATCGGTAAACCCATTGACCCGGGTCAGGTTTCCGTCCCGAATTTCCTGCTTCAGCAGCCGGAAGAAAATGGTGGCCACCTCTGCCCGGGTAATGGAGCCCCCCGGCTTCACCTGACCGTCCGGGTATCCGATCACATAGGCAAAGTGATCTGCTCCGTTGAGCATATCCGGCACCGATGTGGCCTGCCAGCCGGCGTACACCGTCCGGTCCGAAGTCATTGTCACCTCTGTAAGCCGCTTACTCAATGTTTCCTCCCCATACCAGCCGGTGAAGGTATACCCCTCCTGTGTCGGTACTTTTTCCAGCAGGACCTTCGTTCCGCCGGGGTACTGTTCCGGCGGGTAGGAAGTTCCTCCCCGGGAATCATAGCGGAGGGTATACCGGGTCTCTCCCCCGCCACCTCCACCGCCTCCACCGTCTTGGATTCCCCGGCGCAGCTGGGGCGAGGCCACCTGATTTTGTACCTTCTCCGTCCCCTGCTCCCTCAGGACGCTCTCTCCCTGGTTGGTGGCAAAAGTCCCCGCCGGATATGTGCCATCCTGTCCAGGGGCAAGGGTCAGATGGAGGGTCATCGTATAGGTCTCATAGGGCTCTGTCCCCGACAGGTCCCAGGTGACGGTGCGTCCGTCTTCTGCCAGCGTCGCCGTGCCGCCAGTCACTTGAATCGCCGCCTGCTGGATGGTCTGAAAATCCTCTCCCACCACATCCGTCAGCGTAAAGGTACGGAAAGCATCATAGATGGTACGGTTCACCGCCCGACTGAACCCGTCCGTATCCTCAGCCAGATAAAATTCCGTGCAGGCCTGGTCCATATAGGTCTTCTCCTGCTCTGTCGGTTCCCTTTTATAGAGCACCCCAATGGTCGAAACCCCAAGGGCTTGTATCGCCTGCGCCGCTACGGGGATTCCCTCTGTGTCCTCATTGGCCTCCCCATCGGAAAGAAAGACCACCGAGACCGAACGCCCCAGGCTTTGGGCCATGCGGAGATAGTCCACCGCCTTTTCCAATCCTGCAGTGTAATTGGTCCTCCCCTCACAGCTTAGGCCTCGGATCACTTCCCCGGCATGCGCCGCGTTGCTCCCCTCAAAAAAGCCTGCGGAAGCTGCGTTCACCCCGCTGCCAAAAGACAGTACCGCCACCCGGCTGTCCACCTCCTGGGAGGTCAGCAGCGTTTCGGTCACATCCGCCACTTTGGAGAGCATCTCATACATCTTGTTCAGGGCCGCGCCCTGTCCGTTGACCTGCTCCATGGAGGTGCTGGTGTCCAGGACAAACACGAAATCTCTCTGCCGGTCCGGCGCATAGGCCGCCTGAATCTCCACTTGGGCTGTCGTCCTGTCTTCGTCGGTCCATTTGGCCGCCTTGGTCAGCTGTGTGGAGGCCGCGCCCAGTCCGTTCTTCTCACCCAGGTGACTGTCCTCCCATGCGTTGTCGGTGGGCCGCAACGTCGGATACCCGCCGTCTTGGTTGAGGCGGAACTTACCGTCCATTGCTCGCTCCACCAAGTCCCATACCGCGTCGTCCTTGAGAAATACATTGCTGTATTCCAGCTTTTTCAGGATACCCGCCTCGGCCCCCTGACAGATTGCACTCCAATCCGTCACCCCTGTGACGTTTTCGAAGGCACCCACCTCTATGGCGGTCACCCGGCTCAGGTCCAATGCTCCTTTCAACCCGGTGTCTCGAAACGCCTCTCCTGCAATTTCTCCTGTCACCTTGGAAAAGTCAAAGGTCTCCAGCTGCGTACAGTAGGCAAATGCCTTTTCCCGGATTTTCGTTACCTGGCACCCTTCCCCCAAGATCACCTGCTTTAGCCCTGGTTTTGAAGTTGCACTGGCATGAAACATATTTTTAGCAAATGTGATCTCCCCGGTAAATCCACTGAAATCCAGGGTTTCCACTTGCTTCCCGTTGCGAAAGGGTGCTGCCTGCACATAGCGATAGCTGGGATGCTGAAAATCAATCTGTCCCGTCCCGGTAAACACAGCGCTGCGCAGAGCGGGGATTCCCAAGGCACCTCCTCCAAAGATGAGATAGGCTCCCTCCTTCAGGTGGAAGGTGAGCTCCTCCAAGGCCGCACTGCTTCCAAATACATCGCTTGCATTGAAAGAATAATCGCCAAATTGAACCGTTCCCCCAATGGTAACGCTCGCCTTGGAAAAAGCGGTTCCTTCTTTATTTTTTACGCCGCTGAACGCACAGCTCCCCACAGAAATGGCCGGGTACTGTGCCTCCACATCCACCTGGTCCTCTATCCGCAGCGTCAGCGTCTCCCCCTCCAACGGCAAAACCGCATTGGAAAACCCATAGCTTCCAATGGTATGCAGTTGGTCCATTGGAAACTCGGTTAGTACAGCATTGTGAAAAGCATAGCTTCCAATGGCAAGGGATGTACGCTCTGACTGCACCGTTAGATTTTTCTGTCCCTTAAAAGAATACTTGCCAAATCGGAACGCCCCCGATCCCTTCAGGGTAACGTTGGTTACACCCGCGGGAAATACCGAGCTGTAACCATCTGCAATCCCTGTAACGCCGGCGCCAATCTCCACAGAAGTGAGTGTCTTTTTCTGTTCCGCTGTCACATTGGCATCCAAAGCCTGACTGGTAATCTCACCATCGCCTTGGATGGTCAAGGTTGTTCCATCGTTACTTACGATATACTGAACCTCCCCGTCTTCCCCTGCTGCCAGCGCCGTCAGCGGAACCGTAGTTCCCAAAAGGCAGAACACCAGTGCCATTGCCAACCATCGTTTTCTCTTCAATCTTACTTCCTCCTTCTTTCTGAATGGGGTTTCCTCTCTGTCTGTTTCATTTGCTCCTTTCCACTTTCAAAAGGTACACCTTTTGAAAGTCCTCTATTTTCTTTGCAAATGCCACAGTTTTTCGTCAATTCTTCAATAAACGCCGAAAAAAACCTTGCTTTATTTATCTATTGAAGATAAAATGAGAGCAAGAAAATCAGCTATCAAAAGGTGTACCTTTTGATAGCTGATTTTTTCTCTCTCCATTATTTCCTTCTTTCTTCTCCCACCTCCAGCCGGTATTCCCGAAGGCGGCGATAAAAGGTGGACTGCCCCAGGCCCGAGCGGTGAAGAGCCTCTTCAAAGGTAATTTTCTGGGCCTCCCAGGCCCGGACAATCTTACTAAAATTATCCGGCCGGGCGGAAGAGGGACGGCCAAGATGGACACCCCGGGCCTTGGCCGCAGCAATCCCCTGGGCCTGGCGTTTGCGGATACTCTCCCGCTCATTCTGTGCCACAAAGGACAGGATCTGGAGCACGAGATCCGCGATGAAGGTCCCCATGAGGTCCTTGCCGTTGCGGGTATCCAGCAGGGGCATGTCCAACACGCAGATGTCCACCCCGATCTCTTTGGTTAAAACCCGCCACTGGGTCTGGATTTCCTCATAGTTGCGCCCCAGCCGGTCGATGCTCAAAATGTAGAGCAAATCGCCCGGTCGCAGTTTTTTCACCAGCCGCTTGTATTGCGGGCGCTCAAAGTCCTTGCCAGACTGTTTGTCCATATAAATATCCTTTTCCGGTACCGCCACCTGCGCCATAGCCAGCTTCTGCCGGTCCTCATTCTGGTCTGTACTGGAAACACGGATGTACCCATATCGCTTTCCTCTCACGTCTCTCCTCCCTTTCTGTCCGGCGTCGCACGTTCCCCTTCCCAGAATAACAAAAACCAGCTGTCCCCGAACACCGGGAACTGCTGGTTTTTTTCCATTTTTTGTGCTTGCCGGTTCAGGCGGCTCTGCTCCACCACCGCCAAATTCCCTGCAAGACAGACTGCTCCTTTTTCAACCGTTTTCTCTTCCTTCCGACAAAGCCGTCCCTTTTTGGGGTTTTCTCTCCATTTTGCCCAAAAGGAGGCTCCGTTTTCCTTGACGAATGGTCATTTTCAAGGTACAATAGCTTTATTATGCCCCCAAAACTGGGGGCTCAAAAAAGGAGGCGTCTCCCTTGCCACCCAAGGTCATTGGCCCCAAGCGGGCCCTCTCCATTGAATTGCTCTTGTTTTTTGCCTACTGTTTCTTCAGTGCCTCCTGGATGGTTGGGTCCATCGTCACAACGGACATGGCCCAGGAATTCGGCGTGTATACCATTCCCTCCTCTGTCAACAACGCCATCTCCGCGGCCAAAATTCTGGGAAACTTTGTCGCCGCCTGGATTCTTCTGAAGCTGGGCCCTAAGCGGACGGTCTCCCTGTCCTGCCTGCTGATCTGCGCGGTGGTTGTGGGGGCGTTTTCCACCTCTTTTCCCGCCTTCATTCTCACGCGGTTTCTGCTGGGATTCGGCGGCGCGATTCTGATGATCTGCATGACCCCCTATGTGGTCTATTGCTTTGAGCCCAAACAGCAGCCCATCTTCATCGGGCTGAACAACGCCGGCCCCAATACCGGCAATCTCATCGCCCTGCTCAGCGTCACCGCCGTCCGGGGGTGGCTGGGGTCCTGGCGCAGCGTCATCCTCTTTTACGGGATCTTCAGCGTGGTTTTTCTGGTTCTCTGGCTCTTTGTGGGTCGGGGATATCCCATTGCGGAAAAGGCCAAAGAGGAGACCCTCTCCTCCACGGTCTACCGCTATCGGGACGGCTTACGAGAGCCCTTTCTCTATAAATTCCTCTTTACCATGACTGGCCGTCTGGTGATGTACACCGTCATGCTGTATCTGTTTCCCCTGCATCCCGACTTCACAGTGGACGCACAGTTTATCTCCCTGATGATCGCCTTGACGGGGATTCCAGGCACGATCCTGGGCATCGTCCTGGCCAAAAAGCTCAAACGGCAGATCACGCTGTTCCGTTTCTCTGGGGTTGCCCAGTCCATTCTCTTTTTCGCCATGATTCTCACCAATTCCGCCGTTCTGGCCACCGTATGCGCCATTTTGCTGGGCTTTGTGATCTTTATTTCCACCCCCTCTCTGTTCACCCTGCCCGCCCGCCTGCCAGGCGCTACCCCGCAAAAGGTCGCCGTGATCCTCACCCTCTACTGGACCGGCGCGTACATTTTACAGATGATTATCTATGCCATTGTGGTCCACCTGGCCAACACCGTCAGCTGGACTGTGGCCATGATGTTCACCGCGCTGTATTCCCTCACCTTTTTGGTGGGCACCTTCCTTCTGCCTGACTTTGACCGGCCAGCCAAACAGCCGCCTGCCGGCACCTCCCCCCAAGATGGAACTGCCCCCTGAGATCAAAAAAACGTCCTCCGAGCGGAAAACCGCACGGAGGACGTTCTCTTTTTCTATCTCACCGGTCGCCTCCCCCCGACCGATAGGCCAAAGCAATGCAGAGGAGAGTGAGGGCAATGATGGCGGAAAACAGCAGGTAGGCCGGAATATACCCGCCCAGCCGGTCCGCCAACAGACCCGGGAGGCTGGCGAAGAGGAGGGCACCGCCGGCATAGATCACCTGGAGCCGCCGGACCACCACGGGGTATTGCTCCGGCGCGGCCAAATCATTGGACCATACAGAGGGACCCATGGTGGCGATGGGATAGCCCAGTCCCAGGCAGAGGACATTGACCACGCTGAGTGCCGTACTCTGGACAAAGGCCAAACAGCACAGCAGATGCCCAGCCAGCAGAACCCCGCCAAACAGCAGGCAGGACCCCCGCCCGCCGATCCGGTCTGTGGTCTCCCCATAGAGGAGCTTGCCCACGGTAATCATCACCCCCGTGCCGCTGATCATCAGCGCCACCGTGGCCGGTGCAAACCCCTCCGTGGTATACAGCACGGATAGATGGGAAAAGCCCGGATTGGCCACCGCACCCATAAATAAGCTGGCGCAGCCCAGTAAGATCCAGGTTCGTCTCCCCAGCGCCCCCTGGGAGGGAGACACCGCCGTTGCCGGCGCTTCTGGTGGTATCTCCGTCTGCCCGCAGGGACGCAACCCCTTCTCCCTGGGGTCATTCCGCAGGACCAGCAGAACCACCCCTGCACAAACAAGAATGGCCGCCCCTCCCATGCGAAAGGCCGCAGACATGGAAAACCGTTCCACCAAATGGGTGGTGACCGGCGGCAGAACAATGGTCGCAATCCCGCTGCCCGAAGCGCAGATGCTCAGTGCCAGCGCCCGATGCTGGTCAAACCAACGGTTGATGAGGATGGAGACAGGAATCATCGAGCCCAGACCATAGCTGATCCCGGACACTGCCGCCCCCACACAAAAAAGCGGGTAGGTCTCCGCCGCGCTGTACAGCCAAAAGGCAAGCCCCGCACAGCACACGGCAAGCCCGGTCCCCACCCGCAGGGACACCTTTCGATAGTATCCTCCAATCAGGAGCATGGCCACAAAGGCCACCAGGCAGCGAAGGGTCACCAGGGAGGAGGTCTGGGCATGGGTCAGCCCCCGCTCCGCCATGATATAGGGCAGGTAAATGGAGAATCCATTGGATACTGTCCCCATGGTCACAAACAGGAGCAAGGTGCAGGTCACACAAATCACCCAGCCATAGTGGATTTTTCTCATTCCCATCTCCCCCTCCTCAGGCGGTCCCGTTCGCCTACTCCCTCTGGCTGGCTCCTCCTTCCTCCGTGAGCCTCCGTCCAATCTCCTGGATTGCCGCTTCATAAAAGGCCCGATAGTCCCCCGCCCCCGGCTCCCTGAATCCCAGGGACACGCACTTGGCATGGTAGGCCTCCAGCAGGGCGCGTTTGGTCTCAGCGGACTGACGCTCCGGCTCAAAAAACCACAGGTCCCCGTGGGGGGCCCGCTCCCGCTTCTTCCGGCACAGCAGCCACCACAGGTCCATCTCCGAGGTATCAAAGCCAAATCCCAGGGAATAGACATCTCCCAAAATAAAGTAATCCAGCCAGCTCAGCGCCGGCAGAGACCCATGCCCCGGCCACAGGGGATAACGCTGCTCCGGCGCCCGGTGGGTCAGGTATTCATCACAGCAGAAGAGGAGATTGCCATAGTAGTAATGGCCCAAAATCACCGTATTGGGCACCCTGGCCTCCCCATGGACATGAAACAGGGGAAGATCCCCCTGGGGCCGGGGCAGATTATAATAGGTGTGGAGCATAAACCCCTTCTCCGCCCGAGGAACCGCCGCAGTATGGCGGAGATAGCGCAGGGGATGATCCATAAAGTCAGGGACCAGCGCGCACTCCACCTCATAGGTAAAGTTAGGGGTCAGGATGCAGTCAAAGGGCATCGCCAGCAGACGCCGCAGCTGCTCCCCCAGCCAGGGATGGACCTCGCATTGGGTCAGCTCCCGCTGCAGGTCCTGGAGGGAAACATCCACCTGGTCCCGGCTCAGCAAAACCGCCTGCATGGGAAAGGGCATGGACTTTACCTGGTCGGCGGTAAAGGACGTCCGGTTGATCTTTTCCAGCAGCCCCGCCCAGGAGGCGCCGCCATAGACCCGGTTCATCCCATTGCCCAGCAGCAACACTTTGGGCCGACGCCCCAGGGAAATGGTCAGCCCCGCCTTTTTCTGCTTCTGCTCTGCCATGGAACCTCCTCTTTTATAAAAACAATGAAATCTCAAAAAATCAAGGCTTCTGGTTTTATGATACGCCCGTCCAGGGGAGAATGTCAAGGCAGAGCCCCGATTGCCCCCAGGCGGAAAACATGCTACAATAAGAGAACCAACAAGGAGGGAGACGGCGATGGCAAACAGGAGATCAGGCAAGCTTTGGACCCCAGGACTTTTGAAAAGCCGGGGATGGACCAAGGAACTTATGGCACAGCTTCTTCCCCGTCCCCAATACCGCCGTTTCAACGGTCGCTCCGTCCCCCATTGGCACCGGGACGATGTCCGGGCCGCAGAGGCCACCGCGGCCTTTCAGGCCAAATCCAGGGGGGCCCTGCCCCGGGGCGCCGACCTGCAGGCCGCCGCGGCTGCGGCCCAAGCGGCAGCCGCCCTTTTGGGCCGGGCCTGGCAGGACGCCCCCAGGGAGGAAACCTGGCCTTGGGTGCTGGCCGGATATTATCACCAGGCCATTGTCTCCCACCTCCCCGCTGCCGCCCGGGGCCGGGGGCTGCGGTCCAATCAGATTTCCGGCTTTCTCAACCAATTTCTCTCCCTGGGAACCCGCTGCGATGAGGCCCAGCTCCCCGGGGTGCTCACCCATTTCGTCCAAGCGGGTGTCTGGCTGGGGGATCATCCAGACGCTCCCCTGGCCGGGTTGGTCAAAGCCCAGTATCCCGGGGTTCTCCGGGCCGCCGCGGAACAGGTCATCGTCAGCTTCACCGCCGCCCAGCCGGAGGCCGATCTGCCGGCGCTGCTGCAGATGAAGGACTTTCCCGTCTCTCAGCTGCTCTCCCGAACCTTGGGCTATCTCTACTCCGTCTGCTATGTTCCCCAAGCCATCCGCACCAGCTTAGAGGTCCTCATGGCCCTGAACCCCAAGGACGAGTACCCTGAGGCCCGGGCCATGGACCGCCACTTCATTCTTCACCTGGGCGGCACCAACACCGGCAAAACCTACGCCGGGTTTCAGCGCCTTAAGCAGGCCCGCACCGGGGTGTATCTGGCCCCTCTGCGCCTGCTGGCCCTGGAAGCCCAGGAGGTTTTGCTGGATGCCGGCATCGACTGCAGCCTCACCACCGGTGAGGAGGAGGACCGCCGGGCGGGAGACACCCACGTGGCCGCCACCGCAGAAAAGCTGGACCTGAAACAGCCCTACGAGGTGGCTGTGATCGACGAGTGTCAAATGATCGCCGACCGGCAGCGGGGCTATGCCTGGACCCGGGCCATTCTGGGGGTCCTGGCGCCAGAGGTCCACCTCTGCGCCGCCCCGGAGGCCAAGGACCTTCTCCTGCGCATCATCGCCAGCTGTGGAGACAGTTATGAGGTGGAGGTCCACCACCGGAAGACCCCCTTGGTCTGCATGAACCACACCGTGGACTACACCCAGGTCCAGCCGGGGGACGCTCTCATCACCTTCTCCAAGATCGGCGTGCTCAGCGTCGCGGAAGACCTGCGGCAGGCGG
>NZ_QQRQ01000019.1 GCF_003425665.1 Evtepia gabavorous | reverse complement strand
GGAGAATCTCCCGGTCCAGAGACTCAAGCACAAGGCCCTGACCAACACCGCCCTTATCGGCGGGAAGCCGGTGCTGCTGATGAAGCCCACCACCTACATGAACCTGTCCGGGGAGGCGGTGGGGGAGGCGGCCCGGTTTTACAAAATCCCCCCCGACCGGGTGCTGGTGATCTCCGACGATGTCTCCCTGCCCCAGGGCAAGCTCCGGGTCCGCCGGAGCGGGTCCGCCGGCGGGCACAACGGGCTGAAAAACATCATTGCCCACCTGGGCACCGACCAGTTCCCCCGGATCAAGGTGGGGGTGGGCGGCAAGCCCCATCCCGACAGTGACATGGCCGACTGGGTCCTCAGCAAGTTTACCGGCCCCGACCGGCAGGCCATGGAGGCCGCCATCGCCCGGGCCGCCGACGCGGTGACCTGTCTGCTGTCCCAAGGGGTGGACCAGGCCATGGCCCGGTACAACGGCTGATCCCCCAGTCCGCCGCCCCGTTTGTCGGGGCGATTCTGCCCGAAAAAACAGCCCACCCCCACCGCCCCCGGCGGTGGGGGCGACCTGTCGTGGGGCCCTATGCCCACCCACCTCTATTCCTACCCTGAAAGGAGTTTTGCTATGTCCGCCCCCCTCTCCCTCCCCGGTCTGACCCAGTTTCTGTCCCGGCTGGAGGATTATCCCCGGCTGCTGGAGGCCGTGGACCAGGGCAAGCAGACCATCGCCCTGTCCGGTCTGTCCGCCGTCCACCGGGCCTATCTGGCCGCCGCCCTCCACCAGTCCACCGGCCGCCCCCTGACCCTGGTATGCCCCGACGACGGAGAGGCCCGGCGTCTGGCGGGAGACCTCAGCGCCCTCACCGGGGCGGAGGTGCCGGTTCTCCCCGCCCGGGACTTCCTCTTTCACCCCGGGGCCGCCTCCCGCCAGTGGGAGCACCAGCGCCTGGAAATTCTGGCCCGGCTCCACCGGGGGGACTGTCCGGTGCTGGTGGCCACCGTGGAGGGCCTGCTCCAGCGGACCATGCCCCCCGCGGTCTTCGCCGCCAGCTGCCGCCAGCTCCATGTGGGCCAGGTCTGTCAGCCGGAGGGGCTCACCGACTTTCTGGTTCGGGCGGGGTACACCCGGTGCGACCAGGTGGAGGGGACAGGGCAGTTCGCCCTGCGGGGGGGCATTCTGGACGTCTTCTCCCCCGGCCTGGACCTGCCGGTGCGGATGGAATTTTGGGGGGATGAGATCGACTCCATGGGCCTGTTTGACCCGGTGACCCAGCGGCGCACCGCCCAGCGGGAGACCTGCACCCTCCTGCCCGCCGGGGAGGTCCTCCTCCCCCAGGACGACCCCTGGACCGGCCCCCCGGACCTGGCCCTGGGCAGGGTCTATGACCAGCTGACCACCCCGGCGGACTATCTGCCCGGCAACGCCCTGGTGGGCCTCTGTGACACCCCTCGGGTGGCCGAGCGGGCCAAAAACTATCTGTGGCAGCTGGGTCAAGACATCACCGCCCTACTGGAGCAAGGGCTGCTCACCGGCAAGCCACCGGTGCTGGCCCCGGCCTTTGAGGCCCTGTGCGCCGGCCTGGCCCCCCGGACCCTGCTCTACCTGGACGCCTTCCCCACCGGTGCGCCGCCGGTGCCCCCAGCGGCCCTGCTCTCCTTCACCGCCCGGCAGCTGTCGGGCTACGGCATCCGCTTTGCGTCGGTGACGGAGGACCTGCTGCAGTACCAGAAGGAGGACTTTGCCGTGGTGCTCCTGGCCTCCAGCCGGCGGAAGGCCGACGCCCTTCAGGCCATGCTGCGGGAGAAAAGGGTGTTCTCCGCCGTGGACGAGCGCCTCCACGACCTGCCCGCCCCCGGCCGGATCACCATCGCCGTGGGGGGGCTGTCTGCGGGCTTTGACTTCCCCGACGGAAAGTTTGCCGTTCTGGCGGAGGGGGAGGCCCTGCCCGCCCGATCCCCCCGAACTCGCCGGCCCAAGGCGGACCCCACCACCCGCCAGCGGCTGGAATCCTTCACCGACCTGGCCCCCGGGGACCTGGTGGTCCACGAGCACCACGGCATCGGCCGGTTTGTGGGCATGGTGAAGATGCCGGTGGACGGGGCGGACCGGGACTACATCAAGCTGCAGTTTGCCGGCGCCGACATCCTCTACGTCCCCGCCCTCCAGCTGGACCTGGTGTCCAAATACATCGGCGGCGGGGACGACCCCGGGCGCAAGCGCCTGTCCAAGCTGGGGGGCACGGAGTGGGAGAAGTCCAAGACCAAGGCCAAAAAGGCCGCCAAGGATATGGCCAAGGGGCTCATCCAGCTCTACGCCCAGCGTCAGCGGCTGGCCGGCCATGCCTTTGCCCCGGACACCCCCTGGCAAAAGGACTTTGAGGCCCTCTTCCCCTATCCAGAGACGGAGGATCAGCTTCGCTGCGCGGCGGAGATCAAGGCCGATATGGAGAAGTCCATCCCCATGGACCGCCTTCTCTGCGGGGACGTGGGGTACGGCAAGACCGAGGTGGCCTTCCGGGCCATTATGAAATGCGTGCTGGAGGGCAAGCAAGCCGCCCTGCTGGTGCCCACCACCGTGCTGGCCCAGCAGCATTACATGACCGCTCTGAAGCGTTTCTCCCATTTTCCCGTGGAGATCGAGATGATCTCCCGGTTCCGCACCGCCGGACAGACCCGGGACATCCTCCGCCGGACAGCGGAGGGAAGCGTGGACCTGCTCATCGGCACCCACAAGCTCCTGGGCAAGGACATCCGGTTCCACGATCTGGGCCTGCTGGTGGTGGACGAGGAGCAGCGGTTCGGGGTGGGCCACAAGGAGAAGCTGAAAAAACTCACCAGCCAGGTGGATGTGCTGACCCTCTCCGCCACCCCCATTCCCCGGACCCTGAACATGGCCCTTTCGGGCCTGCGGGACATGTCCACCCTGGAGCAGCCCCCCACCAACCGCCAGCCCGTCCAAACCTATGTCCTGGAGCATGACTGGGGCCTGGTGGCCGACGCCATTCGCCGGGAGCTGGACCGGGGCGGTCAGGTCTATTACCTCCACAACCGGACCGAGACCATCGACCGCACCGCCGCCAAGCTCCGCGCCCTGCTGGGCGAGTCGGTCCGCATCGCCACCGCCCATGGAAAAATGGACCAGGAGCAGTTGGGAGACATCATGAGCCAGATGACCGACGGGGAGCTGGACATCCTGGTGTGCACCACCATCATCGAGACGGGCATCGACCTGCCCAACGTGAACACCCTTATCATCGAAAATGCCGAGACCTTCGGCCTGGCCCAGCTCCACCAGCTCCGGGGCCGGGTGGGTCGCTCCACCCGCCGGGCCGCCGCCTACCTCACCTATCGACCCAGCAAGGTGCTCACCGAGGACCAGTCCAAGCGGCTGTCCGCCATCCGGGAGTATGCCGCCTTTGGCTCCGGGTTCAAAATCGCCATGCGGGACCTGGAAATCCGGGGGGCGGGCAACCTGCTGGGGCCCGAACAGTCCGGGTTCCTCATGAGCGTGGGGTACGACCTCTACCTGCGCCTGCTGGAGGAGGCGGTGCTGGAGGAGCAGGGCAAGCCCGTGGTGCGGGAGACCCTTTGTACCGCGGACTTCGCCGTGGCCGCGGCCATTCCGGAACGGTATATCCCCGCCCCGGAACAGCGGATGGACCTCTACCGCCGCATCGCCCGGGTCCGCACCCAGGAGGAGGGGGACGACATCACCGACGAGCTCATCGACCGCTACGGCGATCCCCCTGTGGGGGTGGCCAACCTCATCGCCATCGCCCTGCTGCGGGCCCGGGCCGCCGCCCTGGGCATCACAGAGCTGGTGCAGAAGGAGGGCAGCCTGCGCTTCTCCCTCCCCCAGCCCGACTTTGCCAAGGTGGCGGCGGTGTGCGGCCTGGAAAAGTACAAGGGCCGCCTCCTCTTTTCCGCCGGCGACAAGCCCTATCTGTCCCTGCGGCTGAAAAAAGGGGACGACGTGCTGAAGCTGGCCGGCATCGTCCTGAGGGATTTTGAGGCCGCCGGCTGAGCTCTCCCAAACACAGACCACCCGCCGGGCGTTTTTGCCCGGCGGGTGGTTTTTCTCCCTGCTCTTTTTTCTGCTCCCCTGCATTTTCCTTGCCTTTTTCCGCCGTCCTGCGTATAATGAAAGCATTCTACCCCTGCCAAACAGAAGGAGAACCGATGCTATGAACAAGAAGAAACTCCGCAATATTCTGCTCCCCATTGTTATCATTGCCGTCATCGTGGCCTGCTATGTGGGTTATTTCATGCGCACCCAGCCCCTCCTTGACTGCATGACCGGCACCGACATCCCCTCCACCGGAGAAATCACCCGGTACGATGAGGCCCACAAGGACGGCGTCTCCCTGGCCGTGACCAGCCCCGACCAGGTGTCCGGCCTGTGGCAGGCCATCCAGGACACTGAGGTCCGCTTCGTCCGGGGCCGGGGCACCGCGGTCGCCCCTCCCGGCGGGGTTTACTATGAGGTCTCCCTGACCAGTGCGGACGGCGCCTCGGTCTATGGTTTCGGCTGCAACTCCAACGAGGACCTTGTCATCCAGGGCTCGGCCTACGTCATTGTGGGAGAGAGCCAGATTCTCCAGGCTTTGGACGCCCTCTTCCCAGATTCGGCGGAGTAACCCGCCGGGCCGCCAAAAAACTTGGAAATGCCCCGGAAATTTTCAAAAATACAGTTGATTTTTGCAGGCACGGCAAGTATAATGTTGCGGTAAATGTACGCTTTATGCATACCTGTTAAACTTTTTTGGAGGTACGATCTATCATGAGAGACGTATATGTCATCAGTTCCTGCCGTACTGCTGTCGGCACCTTCGGCGGCTCCCTGCGGGATGTCCCCGCCGCTGACCTGGGCGCCACCGTCATTGCCGAGGCCCTCAAGCGCGGCAACGTCAAGGGCGAATGGCTGGACGAGGTTATGTTCGGCAACGTCCTGTCCGCCGCTCAGGGCCAGAACGTGGCCCGTCAGTGCATGGTCAAGGCCGGTGTGCCCCTGAAGGTGCCCGCCTACACCGTCAGCATGGTCTGCGGCTCCGGCCTGAAGTCCGTCATCGAGGGTGCCCGCGCCATCCAGTGCGGCGACGCCGACCTGGTGATGTGCGGCGGCACCGAGAGCATGAGCGGCGCTCCCTATGCCATCCCCACCAACCGTTGGGGCGCCCGGATGGGCCACACCCAGATCATCGACACCATGATCAAGGACGGCCTGTGGGACGCTTACAACAACTATCACATGGGTACCACCGCTGAGAACATCTGCGACATCTGGGGCATCACCCGGGAAGAGCTGGACGAGTTCGGCTACAACTCCCAGATGAAGGCTCTGGCCGCCATCAAGTCCGGCCGCTTCGAGGACGAGATCGTGCCTGTCATGGTAAAGAAGAAGAAGGAGACCGTGGAGTTCAAGGTGGACGAGCATCCCAAGGACACCACCCTGGAGAAGATGGCCAAGCTGAAGGGTGCCTTCCCCACCTCCGCTGACGGTGCGCTGGACAAGGTGGAGATGACCTTCGAGGCCACCCACATGACCCCCTCCGCCGACAACACCGGCGTGCAGCGGGTCACCGCCGGCAACGCCTCCGGCCTGAACGACGGCGCAGCCGCCATCATCATCGCCTCCGAGGAAGCTGTGAAGAAGTACGGCCTGAAGCCCCTGTTCAAGGTGGTCTCCTGGGGCCAGGGCGGCGTCGATCCCAAGATCATGGGCACCGGCCCCATCCCCGCTTCCCGCCAGGCTCTGTCCAAGGCCGGCCTGACCATCGACGACATGGACCTGATCGAGGCCAACGAGGCTTTTGCTGCTCAGTCCATCGCCGTGGCCCGTGAGCTGGGCTTTGACATGTCCAAGGTCAACGTCAACGGCGGCGCCATCGCCATCGGCCACCCCGTCGGCTGCTCCGGCGCCCGGATCATTGTCACCCTGCTCCACGAGATGATGAAGCGTCCCGACGCCAAGAAGGGTCTGGCTACCCTGTGCATCGGCGGCGGCCTGGGCGTGGCTGCCATCTTCGAGAAGTGCTAATACACTTCCATTCTCTGGCAGAATCATGTAATTTTGGCGGCGGTCCATTTGGACCGCCGCCTTTTTTCCCTCATGCCGGAAAGCCGCTTTGCCCGACTATCCGCATCGCCCCATGACAAAAGCCGCCGGAGAACCTCCGGCGGCTTTCATCCACTCCCTTTCCGCCTGACGTCCGGGGAGGCCAACCATCCTCCCCAGACCGGCCGGAGAAAAACAAAATGCCGTGCAGGGGCAGATCCTACACAGCATAACAAACGACAGCATCGTCTTGGTACGCACAACGCGCCGCAGGGATGTTTTTCTTCCGCCCTTTTCTCTCCACTCAGCCGGGAGTTTCCTTCCATGCCACCGCCCCTCGGCGGGACGGGGAAAAGGACTTGCCAGCTCACCGGCGGCCTGCGGCCGTCCGTCGCGGTATCGTCAACCGGCGAAAGTTATACGTATTTTCCACGAAAAATGGAAAAAGGAAGGTTGGTTTGTTCCCGTTGAAAGGCAAGAAACCCTCTTACATACGGGGTGAAAAAACGGTATAATCATCTTGCGGTGCGGCCTGGTGGCCGTTGTGTAGGTGCTCTGTTCACCTGGACAGGTTTCCGGGAGTTGCCGCTCCCGGAAACTGCCGCTTTTTTTGTTTTTCGGGTTTATTGTAACAATATTTGTCGAAAATAGCAAGAGGGAAAACAAGAACTTTTGTGACTTTCCCGGTCGGCCGGGCTGTCTTCCCCCTTTGCCGCGCTGCCCCAGGGCAGCGTTTTTTACTGGGTTTCTCCCTGGATTTTTGGGCGTTTCCGGCGGATTTCCAGCGGGGACGGAATTGACAGGAAAAAACCGCCGTGCTACACTAAGGCTCGTTGGTTAGCATTCGCTAATCACCTTCTGCCGCCTCTGCGGCAGAAGGCCCTTTTCACCCCAAGAATTAGCGTTAGCTAATCCCATCCATAGGAGGAACACAATGAGAGACAAGAACCCTGTTATCATGGGGTTGATAGGGGCTCTGCTCCTATCAACCCCTGCTGTGGCTGCCACAGCAGACGACTTTACGGATTTTCCGTCGGACTGGTCGGCCCCGGCCCTGAGCCAGGCCGTGGAAAATGGACTGCTGAACGGTTACGATGGAAAAATCAATCCCACCGGCCTGCTGACCCGGGCCCAGATGGCCACCATGGTCAACCGGGCTTTCGGCGCCACAGCCACGGCCTCCCTGTCCGGTTATGAGGATGTGGCACCCACAGACTGGTACTATGAAGAGCTGGCCAAGGCCGTGCAGATGGGGACCTTCCAAGGGGACAACGGCGCCTTGCGGCCCAATCAGCCCATCACCCGGGAGCAGGCCTTCGCCGTGCTGGCCCGGGCCTTTGTGCTGGAGGCGGAGGACACCGACGCGCTGAACACCTTCCCGGACAAGGGAGAGGTCTCCTCCTGGGCCGCAAACGCGGTGGCCGCCCTGGTGGAGAACGGCTACGTCACCGGCTCCAATGGCAAGCTCAACCCCAAGTCCCAGATCACCCGGGCGGAGTTTGCCCAGGTCATCAGCAATCTGGCCGGCACCTATGTGGACCAGAGCGGCCCCGCGGCCCGGATGGTGGCGGGCAATGTGATTGTCCGGGGGGACGCCGTCTCCCTGGACCACTTGACGGTTCACGGGGACCTGATCCTGGCCGATGGCGCGGCCAACGTCTCCCTGGACAACGTCCGTGTAACGGGACGGATCGTCATCCGCGGCGGCGGAGAGGGCGTCCAGCTCACCGGCACCTCCGCCGGCAGCGGCACCGTGGTGGCAAACCCCAATGGCACCACCCGTCTGGACGCCTCTGCCTGCGATCTGGGGACGGTCACGGTTCAGTCTGACCTCTCCATCGACGGTAAGGTAGACCGGGTACTCGTGTCCGAGTCCGCCCACATCACCGTTGAGAAGGGGGCCGCCGTGGACGCCATTACCGTGGCGGCCGAGAACACCCGGATCACCGGCAACGGCAAGGTCTCCTCCGTCCAGGCCAATGCCAGCCAAGTGACAGTCTCCACCCAGGGAACCAAGGTATCCGCCGCTGACGGGGTCACCGGAATCAAGGCTGGCGACAAAACCGTCTCCCCCGGCAAAACGGAAACCGTTCCCTCTTCCAGCGGCGGTTCCGGCGGAGGCAGCTCCTCCGGTGGGGGCAGTTCCTCCGGTGGGGGCGGCGGCACCACCCAGCAGGACCTGGTGGTGGCCAGCCAGACCAAGCTGGTGGACCTGGGCTGGAGCCAGTTCGTGGCGGTGCGCTTCACCGACGGCAACAGCCTGGAAAACTGCACCGTGACCGTGGATGGCACCGATGTCACCAGCGCCTGCACCCCAGTCACCGACGACGGTTCCCTGGTCAAGTGGGAGATTACCGCCCTGAACCCCGCCAAAGTGGTGATCTCCAAGGGCAGCCAGCGCCAGACGGTTGCCCTGACCGACAACGCCAATCCCACGGCACCGGCGGTCGGAGAAAAAGCAGAGACCTATTACTTCCTGACCAACGGTCCGGTCTATGTTTGGGACTATCATCTGACCAATTACGACGCCGCCGGACAGGTCCGCGTCAAGCCCGGCAAGACCACCTTCAGCCTGACCAACCAGGACGCGGATGCCATTGCATACTACTCTCCCGATGCGGTTCTGAAGAAGGACGATTCCGCCGGAAACATCTATAACGTAAGCGGCACCGTGGAACTGATGTTCAACTACGCCAACGGCACCGAGGCGGAAAAAGCCTGGGTGGACGGGATCACCAACGTGGCCCTGGTGGCCGCGGATGAGAGAAACAACACCCTCAACGAGAAGCTGGACTACACCCTGGACAAGGCATACCCCCACAACGGCGGCACCGTGGCCTGCATCCAGGTCCCCCTGGGACAGAGCAACTTCTTCTCCAACGGCCGCTATCAGCTGCGGGTCACCTCCCAGGGAGAGAGCAAGCTCTTCCCCATCCACGTGGTAAACGAAACCGTCCCCTCCATGACCCTCACCGAAGCCTCGGTAGAATCTGGCAAGAATGTCCACTTCCAGGTCCAGGATATGACCTACGGCATCACCATGCCCATCTACCGGGTGGACCTGACCGACCCCGCCGGCAAAACCACCACCCTCACCAAACTTGACGACTGGTACCTGATTGGCGATACCTTCGTGCTGTACAACGACAAAACCAATCATATCCCCACCAAGGGGACATACCAGCTGACGGTATACGCGGACGGGTTCCAGTCCTTTTCGAAAAAATTCGAGGTAACGAAAGGAACGGACCCGGCCTCCGCCAACCTGCCCAAGGGGCTTGCCATCGACGCCCTGTCCGGCTCCACCAGCAGCGGCGGCGCCACCTCCGGTTCCGGGTCTGAGGGCGGCAGCAACACCATGAACGCAAACCTGGTCTTCCAGGCAGACCTGCTGATCAACGCAGAAATTATGACCGAGCTGAAAACCGGCAACGCGTCCGCCCAGGCCATTGTGGAGCGCTGGGACAGCATGACCCACGACGCGGTCTATCTGGAAGGGGCAGAGGAAGTCTACACAGCCAGCGGCTACTTTGACGCCGTCAATACCGCGCAGAGCAGAGGCACATACCTGTCCTTTGCCGAGTACATCCAAACCGGCAGTGCCGTGACCACCCTCAACCGCCCCTACGCGGTCAAGCAGGTCCTGGAAGACAACCTGCTGGGAGAAACCACTTCCTTCAGCGAGACCGCCAGCAAGCCTGTGCCGGACCTGACCCTGGTAAAGGAGGAGGACGGCCAGTATACCGCGGTCTCCCACGTCACCGAGGGTACCGATCCTATATTCCTGTGCAAGGATAAAGCATATCTGACTGCTCTGGCAGAACAGGGCAAGCTCTACCTGAATGACGCCACGTACAGCGGCGCGGAACTGGACACGGACGCCTATACCATTGACAAAGCAGCGGGCACCATCACCCTGGACCAAGAGAAGCTTGGAACCAAGCTGGAGCTGGGCGCCAACACCCTGACCCTCTCCGTGGAGGGCTACCAGACCGCCAAGCTCACCTTCTCGTATCAGAAGGCGCTGGAGGAGGTTTCTCTGAATGCGCCGGCAGAGCCCATTGCGCTGGGAGAGGCTGTGGTAATTACCTGCAACGGCCATCACAGCGGTGACACGTGTGATTTCTTCGCCAGCATCACTTCTGTAAAACTGACGGGGCCGAATGAGCAGGAAAGATCCGTCCTCCCTGAGGGTCAGGAAGGCACAGGCTATGGCTATTCTTTCAACGGAACCACATTAACGCTCGGTAAAAATCTGTTTACGGAATCGTGGGCAAACGTAGCGGGGACATATACTCTGACCCTTTCCGCAGCGTATGGCTATGAGAAACAGACGGTAACCTTTACGATGAAAGAAAAAGAGGAAACCCCGGAGCCCACAGCAAAAGAGCCCCCAACGGTTCAGGAAATTACCCATCAAACAGGATACGATGAGTATTATCGGGTGTCTTTCCGCGATAACGATGACGATGTGAGTGCTTATCTGAACGCAGTAACCTCCGCCACCTTAAATGGTGATCTGTGTGAAAAAACATCTTTTCTTGATGACGATGTGAAAGGCTTCAAAATCGGCATTGGCAGTCAAGGCGCAGCCTACCTCGATTTTAGTGTAGCCTGCTTTCCTTCTGGAGAAGAGGTAGCTGTCACCGTCTCGGCAACTGGCTACGAAGATTTGACCTTCACTGTGGGCAGCGATGGAAACCTGGTGACAGATAGTACAGACCCGGACCCAGGCCCCGAGGAACCTTCTATTTCTGTTCCCACCACGGCGCCCAGTATTGAAAAGAAGACAAACTCTTCTGGCAATACTTATTATGAACTGAAATTTGACGAAGCGGATCAGGCATGGGTGAGCAAGATATCTCGTATAGTAAGGAATTCTACGGCGGAATACTCTTTTGAAGATTCCCTCGATGATATTGGCATCGGGAACACCTGTTATTTAGACAAAGAAGAAAACGTTGTAGCAATGGCGTTTCCGAGTGATCTTTCAGCTGCAACATATACTATTGTGATTTCTTCTGACCAATCAGCAGACCTGACCCTGGAAGTCACCATTCCTGGATTGTTCGGAGGGGCCCTCAGCGTAACAATTAAAACCGCAGATTCCTAAAAGAAGAAGTGTAATACTTCCTATCCCCTCCCAGGGCACGGCCTCCCGCCGTGCCCTGGCCTTTTTCCCCTCCTTTCTCCAGAGAAATCTCCCTTTTGCGGACATTCATCCCCCTGAGAAAGTACAAGCAGAGGGCAATTTGCCCCCATTTTTTCACAAAATGCCAGGCTCCCCTCCTCTGGTTTTTTTGAGAAAATTCTAAGGTTTGCAAAGAAGGTCCCTGGATTCTTGACGGGGTCGGTTTAGACGGATATAATAAATAAAATCGGGATAACTCCCATTGCCGTCGCCCGGCAATGGTTGCTCTGTTTGAAATTAGAAAGGGGTAATTCTTATGGCAAATGATCGTGTTTTCAACTTCTCGGCAGGTCCCTCCATGCTGCCCTTGGAGGTCCTTCAGCGGGCCGGTGCGGAGATCACCAACTACGGCGGCTCCGGCATGTCCGTGATGGAAATGAGCCACCGCTCCAAAATCTTTCTGAAGATTTTTGACGAAACCCAGGAAAAATTCCGGAAGCTGCTGGGTGTGCCCGAGGGCTACAAGGTCCTCTTCCTCCAGGGCGGCGGCACCATGCAGTTTGGGATGATCCCCCTGAACCTCATCGGCAAAACCGGCCAGGCCGACTATGCCGTGACCGGTCACTTTGCCAACCTGGCCATGAAGGAGGCCAAGAAGTACGGTCAGGTCACCATCGCCGCCTCCTCTGAGGACCGCAAGCATGTCTACATCCCCGCCCAGGAGCAGCTGAAGCTGAACCCCGATGCCTCCTATTTCTACTACTGCTCCAACAACACCATTGAGGGCACCCAGTGGCAGTACGTCCCCGAGACCGGCTCCGTGCCCCTGGCCTGCGACATGTCCTCGGACATCCTCTCCCGCCCGGTGGATGTGAGCAAGTTCGGCCTGATCTTCGCCGGCGCCCAGAAGAACCTGGCCCCCGCCGGCCTGACCATTGTCATCATCCGGGAGGACCTGGCCGGCCAGGAGTTGCCCATCACCCCCGCCATTATGAATTACAAGTCCATGATCGACAAGGACTCCATGTACAACACCCCCCCCTGCTGGTGCATCTACATGCTGGGTCTCATGTGCGACTGGCTGGAGCAGCAGGGCGGCGCGGCCGGCATGGAGAAGATCAACCAGAAGAAGGCCCAGATGCTCTACGACGTACTGGACAATGCCAAGCTCTTCACCGTCTCCGCCGAAAAGGGCTCCCGCTCCCACATGAACGTGACCTTCCGCTCCGCCTCCGAGGAGATGGACGCCAAATTTGTGGCCGAGTCCGTGAAGGCGGGCTTCACCAACCTGAAGGGCCACCGGTCCGTGGGCGGCATGCGGGCCTCCATCTACAACGCCATGCCCACCGAGGGTGTGGAGAAGCTGTGTGACTTCATCCAGAAGTTCGACAAAGAAAATTAAGACCCGCTTCGCTGGGCTCTCAATTTTTCGGTAGATTAAGAAAGGAAATGCTGTCGTTATGTACCATGTTAAGACGATGAATAAGATCTCCAAGATCGGCCTGGCCGAGCTGGACGACCGGTTCGAGATCAGCGACACCATGGAGCACGAGGACGCCATTCTGGTGCGTTCGGCCAAGCTCCACGACTATGACTTCCCCGCCGAGCTGCTGTGCATCGCCCGGGCCGGGGCCGGGGTGAACAACATCCCCCTGGACCGGGCCGCCGAGGCGGGCATTGTGGTCTTCAACACCCCCGGCGCCAACGCCAACGGGGTGAAGGAGCTTACCATTGCCGCCCTGCTGCTGGCCTCCCGGAAGATCTCCCAGGGCATCACCTGGGTGAAGGAGCAGGCTGCCGCCGGCGCCGACGTGGCCGCCGTGGTGGAAAAGGGCAAGGCCGCCTACGTGGGTCCGGAGATCCAGGGCAAAACCCTGGGTGTGGTGGGCCTGGGGGCCATCGGCGTGCTGGTGGCCAACGCCGCCGCCGCCCTGGGCATGCAGATTGTGGGCTATGACCCCTTCCTGTCCGTGCAGCACGCCCTGAACCTGACCCCCGGCGTGAAGGTGGTCTCCACCCTGGAGGAGCTCTACGGCCAGGCCGATTATATCTCCCTCCACCTGCCCATGACCCCCGAGACCAAGGGGACCCTCAACGACGCCGCCTTCGCCGCCATGAAGGACGGGGTCCGCATTGTCAACCTGGCCAGGGGTGAGCTGGTGGACACCGAGGCCCTGAAGGCCGCCCTGGCCTCCGGCAAATGCGCGGCCTATGTCACCGACTTCCCCAACAGCGAAACCGCCGCCATGGAGGGTGTGGTGGCCATCCCCCACCTGGGCGCCTCCACCCCGGAGAGCGAGGACAACTGCGCCATGATGGCCGCCCGTCAGGTGAGAGATTACCTGGACAACGGCAACATTGTCAACTCCGTGAATCTTCCCGTCCTGTCCATGGCCTGGGCCGCCAAGAACCGGGTGTGCGTGCTCACCAAGGGGGCTGACGCCGCCGCCATCGCCGCCGCGGTTCCCGCTGTGGCCTCCGCCTCCAAGACCCGGGGTGAGTACGGCTACTTCCTGCTGGACACCGACGCCCAGGTAGACACCGCCGCCATCGCCGCCCTGCCCGGGGTCCTCCGGGTGCGGGTGCTGCACCAGTAAGGAGGTCCCCCATGCCAAAGATCCATCCCACCGCCTGGGTGGCCCCCGGGGCCTTCGTCCGGGGGGACGTGACCATTGACGAACAGGCCAACATCTGGTACAACGCCGTCCTCCGGGGCGACCAGGAATCCATCACCGTGGGCAAGGCCACCAGCGTCCAGGACAACTGCGTCCTCCACGGGGACGCGGGCTGCAACGTGGTGGTGGGCCAATACGTCACCGTGGGCCACGGGGCGGTCCTTCACGGCTGCACGGTGGAGGACAACTGCCTCATCGGCATGAACGCCGTGGTTCTGGACCACGCGGTGATCGGCGCGGGCTCCATCGTGGGCGCCGGGGCCGTGGTGGCTGCGGGCACCATCGTCCCCCCCAAAAGCCTGGTGGTGGGGGTACCCGGCAAAGTGAAGAAAACCCTCACCGATGAGGACGTGGCCGGCAGCATTGCCAACGCGGAGAGCTACCTTGGCCTCATGGCCAAGGGCATGGCCGACCCGGAGAACCAGAAGTGATTCTCCCTGGCGCCCACTGCAAACAACCCTGGGGGACGGATCATTCCGTCCCCCGGTTCTGTTTCACGGAAAGGAGGCCCTTGTTATGCCCCACAGCTTGACACACCCGGAACGGCTGACCATCACCGGCCCCCAGGGGGAGACTTACCAGGGCGGGGACCAGGAATGGTACCGGGACCTCTGGCAGCGCCGGGCGGGCTGCGGGCCCACCACCGCCGCCGCTCTGCTGTCCTATCTGTCCCAGACCCGCCCCGGGCTCCGCCCCATGGTACCGGCGGCGGCCAGGACCCAGGCGGGCTTTCTCCGCTACATGGAGGCCCTCTGGCCCTACGTCACCCCCGGTGCCCGGGGGCTGGACAAGCCGGAGAGCCTGGTGCTGGGCTGCCGCTCCTTCGCCCTGTCCCGGGGATGCCGTCTCCAGGGGCAGGTGCTGGAGATCCCCGCCCAGCGGGAGGCCCGGCCCTCCCTGGACCAGTGCCGGCAATTCGTCGCCCAGTGCCTGGACCAGGACTGTCCCGTGGCCTTCCTCAACTTCTCCCACGGAGCCCTCAAAAACCTGGACAGCTGGCACTGGGTTCCCCTCACCGCCATGACCGAGGGAGAATCCGTCCTCCTGTGCACCATACTGGATGAGGGGGAGGCGCGGGTGATCGACCTGGCCCTGTGGTGGGAGACCTCCTCCCTGGGCGGGGCGCTGGTGGGGCTATTTCCGGACATGGAATCGGACCAGACCGACGGCTGAGGGCCGCCCCTCCCCTTCCATCCCTTGACCCGGCCCCTTTTCAAGACCCATCCTGCCACCGGAGGTGACCATGGAACGCATTCTAAACTATTTAGACCTCCCGCCCCAAGAAAGAGACGCCGTGTGCAAGCAGCTCCGTTCCCTCGGTTGTTCTCCCGCGCATGGGACGCGAAGAACCATGAAAAAAGAAATGGAAAAATCCCGGCCGGGAACGCTGCCCCAGTATCTTTTTTTGTTCCGAGACCACACGCTGATCGGCTATCTGTTCCTGATCGCTGAAAAAGAGGGGTTCTGCAGAGCATTTCCTTGGTGGGCCGTTCACAATGCGGACGAGCTGCCACGAAACACCGCCCTTTCATTCCTGGCCCATGGAATCCAGCTCTCCTTGGACTGCGGCTGTCCAACTTTAGCAAATCGGTTGCAAGCACAGTTGGAGGACCAGAAAAAAGGGATCGGACGCCGACCGGAAGAGGCCTGCCGTTAATTGCCCGCGGGGTTGCAGGCGTATGTACCAACAACCTTTGAAACCACAGCGTCCCACAGGGCACCTAACACAGTGCAAAACCAGATTGTCCCTTGATCGCGCATAAAAAGCTCCCTGTTTTCTTGAAAACGGGGAGCTGAATAAATATATCGGGCGATTTATAAAGAAAGAACCCTCAAAGGACAAAAATACCTCTCATCCATAGGAACACAAGGAATTATTCACGATATATCTTGCGCCAATATTCCCCCTTCCCTGTCCCGCAACCTTGTTACACAACAGAAAGACATACTGATATCAGTATAGGGACAAAAAAGGAACAAATGATACCATTCAAAACAGACAGCACCACCGTTTCCTCATTGGTATATTTCAACATGACGGGTAACGTCGTGTCTTCACTGGTCGCGCCAGCGGGTGCAATACAGGTATAGTATCCAAGGTGAGCCGCTAAAAATGGAATAATAAAAAACGAGAAGAGTTCCCTCATAAGGTTGCTCAGAAACGCGATACTCCCCAATTCCGCTCCCGCTAATTTGCTGATTGTCGCACCAGCAAAACTGTACCATCCCAATCCACTTGCAATAGCCGTTGCATGGCCGACGGAAATTTTGAATATTGCCGCGCAAAGCAGTCCCCCGAAAAGCGAACCCAGTATAATCCCCACCGGAATAATGAAAATTTTAACATGATACTCTTTCAGTTTCTTCATTATCCCATCGTGCATTCCTATGCTTATGCCCACAGAGAACATCAATACATACAAAATGACCTGCGTATTTTGGGAAATCATAGAGATAAATGTATTCTCAACGTCCAAATAGCCGTAGGCAATCCCTAAAACCAAAGAAAGAACCGTTAAAACGACAATCACTTTGCCTCTTCCCTTTCCTCAGAATTTTTTTCTTTTTTCATAAAAACTTTTGTTAAGTAATAAACCAGTATAATGGAGAATCCGGTGGGAAGCAAAAAGAACAGAAAACTTGTGAATCCCAGAGATGACAGTTCCTCAAAAAAGTTCTCTTTCTCCCCAAGCATAACACCCATAGCAAAAATTAGAAGAAATGTACAGAGCAAAGAGAGACCTTCATTTTTCTTTTTCATCCGGCGCAGCAAAGGAAGCCTTCCCACAAGAATTCCAATGCACATAACAATGAGTATATCCATATCCTTAACTCCTTTCCCTATCACAGAATCGCCCCCTGTTCTGAATGAACAGGGGGCGATTTCCTGTCTCGCAGCTTACTTTTTCATCTTCGTGGCAATGGTCACGCCGCCAATGGCAATGCGGTCCAGGCCGTTGTCGTGGAAGACCAGGGTCAGGTCCTTGTCCTCTCCCAGAACCTCCCGCACCGCCGCGCGCATGCCCTCGGCGATGGCATTGACCTTCTCCTCCTTGATGGGGCCGGCCTCGATGTTGGCCACCACCA
Organism: Evtepia gabavorous; assembly: GCF_003425665.1. GTDB lineage: Bacteria > Bacillota > Clostridia > Oscillospirales > Oscillospiraceae > Evtepia > Evtepia gabavorous. The sequence continues at coordinate 16,470 of NZ_QQRQ01000019.1, read as the reverse complement.
TCTTCTGGGGGGCGGGCTGGCCGTTTTCGTAGAGGGTCTCATACTCGTTGACGAAGGTGTAGATGTGGGGGGCCTTCAGAACGGGGGCGGCGGCGTCATAGAGCTTGGCCACCAGGGTGTTTTTGGTCTCCTGTTCCAGACGGGGAACGTTGACGTACATACTGGGCATGGTAATGTTTCCTCCTTATATTGGGCGGCGGGGCCGCCGTACAAAACGCCGGACGGCGGTTTGCTCGGGTGTTAGGACAGGGGGCCCTGCTCCTTTTTCTTCAGCTTGGTCTGGGTGCCATCCTTTTCCACAATGTAGACGTTGTCCAGCTGGGCCTCCAGGCTCTGGCGGATGGCGGCCAGATACTCCTGGCGCAGCAGAGCCTGCTCCTGCTTTTCCTCCTCGGTCAGGCCAATGGTCTTGCTCTTCCGGGCCAATTCATTCAGGCGGGCAATGCGTTCTTCTGTCATCGTAGGCAATCCTTTCTTGCTTCTATGGAACTTCCCGTCCCCGGGCCGGCTTTTCTGCCCGGAGCGGGTTCCTCGCTCTCTCTCTTTTACAAATACCGTTCCAGCTCCAAAATGGTCCTGCCCCGCTTGGAGGTGCCGCCGATCTCCCGCAGCACACACTTTCCCAGGCCCCGGCAGGTGAGCACATCCCCTGCCTCCACAGCCTTGTCGGCTTTGCCGCAGGGCCGGTGGTTCACCATCACCCGGCCGCCCCGGATCAGCTCGGCGGCCCGGCTCCGGGGAATGGAGAACCCCGCCGCCGCCACAGCGTCCAGCCGGGGGGAGGCCACCGTGGCCCGAATCTGCTTTCGCTCCCCCGGGACGGGGCGCAGCTGCGCCAAAGGGATGGGGGTCAGCCGCACCGGGTACCGCCCCACCTTCTCCCACTGGGACAGGAGAATGGGCAGCACCTCCCGCAGCACCACCACCTGGGCCCCCTGTTGGGAGAGGAGAATATCCCCCAGCTTCTCCCGGGTCAGGCCCAGGCCCATGAGGGAGCCCAGATAGTCCCGGTGGGTGAGACCGGCCCCCGGCGGGGTCTCCACCTCCAGGGCGCACAGAGGGCACTCCTCCCCCTGCTGCCAGGTCTCCTCCTCCAGCCAGTCGGGGAGAAAGGCCCACAGCCTTCGCTCGGCGTCGGGATAGCCTCCCGCTAAAATCCCCTGTCCCGGGGCCGCGGCCATGAGCAGGTCCGCGCTCACCGCCTGCTCCGCCGGGGAGAGAAAGCCGGTGTGGGTGGGAACGCCCCGCTGCTCGGCCCGCTGCCACTGGTCCAGCACCCGGGCCAGCAGTAGGCGGCTGTCTCCATCCCGGGCATATTTGTCCAGCAGCTCCGTTTTCCGCATTCCCACGCCCTTCTCTCTCCCTTCGCGACTGGAAATTTCTGTAAATCCCTGAGGGGTTTCTTACGAAAATCAGTATATCCCGTCAATGTGCCTATTGTCAACGGAAAACCAAGGGTTTATAATTTTCTTTATATGATCTTAAACCCTGCCGCCCCAGGGTCCGTCCCCTTGACCCTGACCAATCTTGCCATAAGGAGGAGACCTCGTGAAACACGTCCTTTTTATCTATAACCGCCACGCGGGAAAAAACAAGACCTGGGCCAATTTGTCCGACATGATTAACACCATGACAGAGCAGGACTGCCTCATCACCGCCTACCCCACCCAGTACCGGGGAGACGCGGGGGATGCCATTGTCCGCTGGAGCAGCGCATTTGACCAGATCGTGGTGGCCGGAGGGGACGGTACCCTCAGCGAAGCCATCGCCGGCGCCACCCGGCTGCCGGAGCCCCCAGTCATCGGATACATCCCCGTGGGCACCACCAACGACTTTTCCAAAAACCTGGACCTGCCCCTGGACAAGCTCACGGAGCTGGCCGCCACCGCGGTCACCGGCGTGCCCCACACCCATGACCTGGGCCGGTTCAACGGGAGAAGCTTCCTCTACGTGGCTGCCTTTGGGGCCTTTACGGAGATCGCCTACTCCACCCCCCAAAAGGCCAAGAATCTGCTGGGGTACAACGCCTATATATTAGAAGTGGTGAAAAATTTGGCCTCCATCAAGCCCTACCACATCAAGGTGGAGTGGGAAGACCAGGTTCTGGAGGGGGATTACCTCTACGGCATGGTCAGCAATACCACTTCCGTGGGCCGGTTCCGCAACTTTCCCCCGGGAAACCCCGATCTGTCCGACGGCCTTCTGGAGGTCACCCTCATCTCCCCCATCCGGGATGTCAAAGACATGGAGGAGTTCAGCCGGGCGCTGCTCATGACCGATCCCTCCATTCTCAACTCCATGATGACCACCTTTTCCACCGCCAAGGTGAAGATCACCGCCGCCGCAGAGCTCCTCTGGACCCTGGACGGGGAGGCCGGCGGGGCCCACCAGACGGTGGAGATTGAAGCCATTCCCCACGCCTATACCATCATCCACGGCAAATAGTCCTCCCGTCATTTTTGGATATTTTCCCAAAGCTTGTCCCCTTTCCTTGACTTTATTTTGTTTTAGTTGTATAATGAGGCTGGAAAAAGGGTCCACGCCGAAGGAGGTTTTTGCCATGAAGAAAATTCTCTTGCCGGTTGACGGCAGCAAGCGCAGCATCCGCACCGTGGAAATGGTGAAGCAGCTGTGTGACCCCGCCGACAGCGACATCACCGTCGTGAAGGTGGTCAGCGCCCAGCTGTACATCAACTCCATGGATGAGATCAAGCACAACGCGGAGAAGGCCCAGCCTGAGCTGACTGCCGTGGCCGACATGCTCCCCGGTTATCAAGTGAAAACCCAGGTCCTGCTGGGCAGCGCCCCCGGCGTTGAAATTGTAGAGTATGCCAAGGAATCCGGCACAGAAATGATTATCATGACCCGCTCCTCCCGAGGGCCCTTGCGGAAGCTGGGCTCCGTGGCCACCTACATCGTCCGCAACGCCTCTTTCCTGGATGTCATTGTCATGCGGGAGGAGGGCGACGAATAACGCCCCCAGAGACCGCCCCATTGCTCCGCGCCAAGTGTCCGCTGTATGATTGGAGGTAACCCTTATGAAGAAGATCCTACTGCCCATCGACGGAAGCCCCCGCAGCCTGCGCACCATCCAGGTGGTGAAGCAGTCCTACATTCCCGCTGAGACAGAGATCACCATCCTGCTGGTCGTGCCCGACCCCCGTCCCTCCAAGCTCACCGACGAAAATGACGAGGTCACCCCCATGCCCGACCATGAGGAGATCACTCAAGACCCCCAGACCAAGGAGGAGGCCCGCCTACTGGTGGAATCCTTTGCCAAGATGCTCCCCGGGTATCAGACGACCGCCGCCCTGCGCTTCGGCAGCCCGGGACCGGAGATCATCCAGTTCGCCAAGGAGGGCGGCTTTGACGCCATCTTGATGACCCGTTCCAGCCGGGGGTCCACCCAGAAGCTGGGCTCGGTCTCCACTTATATTGTGCAGAATGCCTCCTTCATCACCACCACTGTCCTGCGGGAGGCGTGAATCATCTGTCATCTGTCCACAAAAGGGGAAAGGCCACCGCCTTTCCCCTTTTCCACCATGGTTCCCACCCATCTGGATAGGAGGTCGAATTCCATGAAACACGTGCTCTTGCCCATTGACGGAAGTACCCGCAGCCTGCGCACCATCGACATGGTCCAACAGACCTACCGCCCCCAGGACACCGAGGTCACCCTTCTGATGGTCCTGCCCGACCAAATGCACATCGACGGCCAATTCGCCCGGGACCGGATGGCCCGCAAGGCCGCCCAGGAGCTGGAAACCTTCGCCGCCCTGCTGCCCGGCTGGACAGTCCGCACCGAACTGCTGTGGGGCAGCCCCGGCCCGGAAATCGTCTACTACGCCCGGGAGCGGGGTTTTGACGCCCTGGTTATGACCCGCTCCTCCCGAGGCCCCCTGCAAAAACTGGGCTCCGTGGCCACCTATGTGGTACGCAATGCCCAGTTCCTGGACCTGATTATTATGCGGGAGGCCGCGCCTTAAAGACTGCGGCGCAAAGGACGCCAAAATACACACCTTTAACACGGGAGGCTTTCTCTATGATCTCCATTTTTAACCGTGCCCAGCTGCCCCCTCTCTTTGATCCCGCCCGCCGGGATTCTCTGTGTCAAGCTCTGGACCAGGCAGGGATCGAATACACTGTAAAAACGGTAGACCGCTCCTCCCCTTCCGCCCTAAACTTCGGCAGCCGGGAGCGGGGCGGCACTCTGCTACACCAGATGGAGCAGAACTGGTATTACCTGGTATATGTGAAAAAATCCGACTGGGAGGCCGCCCAACGGCTCCTCTGACCCAATCCCCAAACATACGCTGTATCTTTCGACCAGTATAGATTGTACAAACAGCACAAAACCCTCTCCGAACCCTTGCGGTTCGGAGAGGGTTTTCCTCATCCCTCGCCCTCCAGCAGGAGCTTGACCCGGTTGTACACCAGCAGGCGGGGCAGGCTGGCGTCCAGGTCCACACTGACCACTTTGCCCCGGCCCAGCCGGCGCAGGAGGGCCGCGTACTGTCCCCGGCCGCACACATGGTTGGGCAGACAGCCAAAGGGCTGCATGGCCAAAACCCGGTGACAGCCGGCATGGATGTGGGCGGCGCACTCGGCCCCGATGAGCCATCCGTCAGCCACCCGCAGGGTTTGGCTGATCCAGTCCGCCGCCTCCCGCTGAAAGGCGGGAAAGGGGGGCAGGCTGTGAAACCCGTGGGCTGCCAGGGCCGCCGTCATGGTCCGCTGGAGCCCCGCCATCCAGGCGCCCAAGCCCCGCCACAGGGCCTGGACGGGCCCCGTCGTTCCGGCGATCTGACTGCTGATATAGTAGAGAATGTACCAGGAGAAGCCATTCACCGCCACCTCACAGCCCGCCTCCTCCAGAAAGGGGAGGATGTCCCAGTTGCCCAGGGCGCAGTATTTGGTGTAGAGCTCCCCCACCAGGGCCACCCGCTTCCTGGCCACCGGCCGGCGGGGCAGGGCGGCAAAGTCCCCGGCGGCCTGGTGAAAGACTTCCTTCATCCTGCGGAGGGTCAAGGGGGCGCCGCTGCGCAGTTCCCCGGCCAGCTGGTTGGTCCACCGGTCCCGGCAGGCGTTGGCCGCCCCGGCCACGGCCTCATAGGGCCGGGTCTGCAGGGTAAGCAGCAGGAGAAGGTCCCCGTAAAACAGGCCAAACAGCGCCCGCCAGACCATCTCCGGCCGAAGGGGCAGGGCATGGTCCCGTTCCAGCCCCTTGACGTTCCAAGTGAGGACCTCCACCTGGGGATACCCCGCCGCGGCCAGGGCCTTGCGGATCAGGCTGGGAAAGTTGGACCCCCGGCAGGCATCCCCCGCCGAGGGCATCAGCAGGCTCACCTGGTCCAGGTCATAGGCCCCGCTGCCCAGGGCCTGGAGATACTGACCCAGGCTGAGAACAAAGGGATAGCACAGGTCATTGTGGGCATAGCGCAGGCCCAGGTCCGCAAGCCCCCTGCTCTGGGACAGGATCACCGGGTAATAGGCCTTGGAGTGAAAGGCATACTGGAGCAGAGGGAAATGGGCGTCCAACATGGCGGGGATCAGCAGAATCCGCTGTCCGGGGGCCGGGGCGGGGGGAATGGGTCTCATGGCGTCCCTCCTCTCTAAAAAAGCCCCGCCCGGGTGTCATTCCCGGGCGGGGCCTGCTCTTTGGATGGGTGCCCAGGGCGGGTCACTCCTTCGGTGTCTCCTCTGGGACGGGAGGCGGTGCCTCCCCCTGGTCTTCTCCCCCCAGCTGGGGCGCGGGGACAGAGGGAACCTCCGGGGACCCTTCCGCCCCTGCGGGGGTCTCGGGGCCCGGGGCCAGCAGGGGGGAGTCCGCCGTGGCGGGGTCCCGGCCCTGGATGATGGCCACCATCTCCGCGCCGGTGATGGTCTCCTTCTCCAGCAGGTAGGCCACCACCTGGTCCATCTCCGCCCGGCTCTCCCGGATGATCTCCACCGCTGTGGCGTAGCACTGGTCCAGGATGTCCCGGACCGCCTCGTCCAGGGCGGCGGCGGTGTCCTGGGCGCAGTCCATGCCGTAGCCCCCGTCCAGGTACTGGCTGCGCTTGGAGGCCAGAGCCATCATGCCAAAGCGGTCGCTCATGCCGTACATGGCCACCATGTTCCGGGCCACGGCAGTGGCGTCCTGGATGTCCTGGGCCGCGCCGTTGGTCATGGTGTTCAGCACCACTTCCTCCGCGGCCCGGCCGCCCATGGACACGGCGATTCGGGCCAGCAGCTCGTCCCGGGTGCGAAGCTCAGTTTTATCTTCCTCGGGCATGAGCAGGGTATAGCCCAGGGAGCCCTGGGTGTGGGGGACGATGGTGATCTTCTGCACCGGCTCGGTGTTCTTCTGCTTATAGGCCACCATGGCGTGGCCCACCTCGTGGTAGGCCACCAGTTTTTTCTCAAACTCCGTCAGCACGCTGCCCTTCTTCTCCGTGCCGGCAATGACCAGTTCAAAGGCGGACAGAAGGTCCTGCTGATTCACCGCCCGGCGGCCCAGGCGGACCGCCCGGAGGGCGGCCTCGTTGACCAGATTGGCCAGGTCGGCCCCCACGCAGCCGGCGGTGGCCAGGGCCACCTTCCGCAGGTCCACATCCTCGGACAGGCGAATCCGGCGGGTGTGCACCTGGAGGGTGGCCAGCCGGCCGGCCAGGTTGGGCCGGTCAATGGTGATCCGGCGGTCGAACCGGCCGGGCCGCAGCAGGGCCTGGTCCAGCACCTCCGGCCGGTTGGTGGCGGCCAGGAGGATGACCCCCTTGGTGGGGTCAAAGCCGTCCATTTCCGCCAGCAGCTGGTTCAGGGTCTGCTCCCGCTCGTCGTTGCCGCCCATACGGTTGTCCCGGGACTTGCCGATGGTGTCAATCTCGTCGATGAAAACGATGCAGGGGGCCACCTTGTTGGCCTCTTTGAACAGGTCCCGGACCCGGGAGGCCCCCACGCCCACGAACATCTCCACAAAGTCCGAGCCGGAGATGGAGAAGAAGGGGACGTTGGCCTCCCCGGCCACGGCCTTGGCCAGCAGGGTTTTGCCGGTGCCCGGCGGGCCCACCAGCAGGGCGCCCTTGGGGAGCTTGGCGCCGATCTCGGTGTATTTGCCGGGGTTGTGGAGAAAATCAATGATCTCCACCAGGGACTCCTTGGCCTCGTCCTGACCGGCCACGTCCGCGAAGGTGACGCCGGTGGATTTCTCCATGTAGACCTTGGCATTGGCCTTGCCCACGCCGCCCAGGCCCCCCATGCCGCCGCTCATCCGGCGCATCAGGAAGACCAGCAGGCCCACCATCAGGATCATGGGCACCACATAGCTCAGCAGCAGGCTCATGAGATAGGAGGATTCCTCCTGCATGGGGGAATAATACTCCACATCATGCTCTTTCAGCAGGGAGATCAGGCTGTCGTCCCGGGCCACCACCGGCGCGGTGACATACCGGGTGGCGCCGCCCTGCTCCATCTGCTGGGCCAGCACCTCCGCCAGGTCTTGGCTGCCTCCTTCCCCCGCGCCGGCAGGCAGGTCTTCCTTGAGGTAAAAGGTATATTTGTTGCTGGTCAGCTCCACGGTGGCCACCTTGTCCTCCTCCACCATCTGGATGAACTCGGAGTAGGGAACCTCCTTGGTGCCGGCGTTGGCAATCTGCTTGGCCAGGAAATTAAAGAAAATGACCAGGACCAGGGCCCAGAGAATGGCCCCGAAAATAAAGCCGCGTTTGCGCGGGCCTTGGCCGCCGCCCTTGCCCTTGTTGTTTGGATTGGAACTCAACAGTATCTGTCCTCCGTTCCGGGGGAGCGCCCCCGTTTTTCTGGTTTATGTCATTTGCGGGCAGGGTATCCCACCGCGCTTGGCAGATAGTTTGCCGGGAAAAACTTTCCCCATTTGATAACGGTATGGTATCATATTTCCCTTTTTATTGCAAGGAACGGCCTGTGACATAGGTGTTAAGAATTTATGAAATTTTCCCCCTGACCAGGCGGACGTGGTTGGCGGAAGCGGGACCGGAATTCTCTCTCCTGAAATTTCCCGGGAAAAGGGGCTTTTTCTTCCCTGAAATCCATGATATAATACCTAAAATATGCAGGTTCTCTGCTTTTTTTCCCTGAAATTTCTTCCTTCGGCCGACGCGCCGGGATTGGAGTCTTATGCAGTACAAACACAACCAGCCCCGCCCTGACCGGGCAGGGGACGAGGCCCCCGCCGACGGAATCATCGAGGGCCGCAACGCGGTGATCGAGGCCCTGCGGGCCGGCACCCAGATCGACAAAATTTTCATTATGAAGGGAGAGGTGGACACCGCCCTGGGTCACATCGCCTCCACCGCCCGCAGCCAGGGCATCGTGGTGGCCGACGCGGACAAGCGGAAGCTGGACGGCATGAGCCGCACCCACGCCCACCAGGGGGTCATCGCCGTGGCCGCGGTCCGGGCCTACGCCACGGTGGAGGACATCCTCCAGGCCGCCCGGGACAAAGGGGAGCCCCCCCTGCTGGTGGTCTGCGACGAGCTCTCCGACCCCCATAACTTAGGGGCGGTGATCCGCACCGCCGAGTGCGCCGGGGCCCACGGGGTCATCATCCCCAAGCGCCGCAGCGCCGGCCTGACCGCCGTGGTGGCCAAGACCTCCGCCGGGGCGGTCTCCCACCTCCCCGTGGCCCGGGTGGCCAACCTGCCCTCCCTGCTCAAGCGGCTCAAGGAGGAGGGCCTTTGGATCTTTGGCTCCGCCGCCGACGGAACCACCTCTCTGTACGCGGCTGACCTGAAAGGCCCCGCCGCCCTGGTCATCGGCTCAGAGGGATCGGGCATGAGCCGGCTGGTCTCCGAGACCTGTGATTTTCTGGTCCGCATTCCCATGCGGGGGAAGCTCAATTCCCTCAACGCCAGCGCGGCCGCCGCCATCCTGCTGTATGAGGCCCTGCGGCAGCGCCTGGGCAGCTGACCCCGCCCCATTTCGTTCCATCGCAGCGCCCATGGGCGCAGGGAGGTTTTGATGCTATGGCAGATGACAATCATTTCAGCTTAGGGGATATCCTGTGGGAGTACGCCGACTACACCCCGCCGGAGACGCCGGCCGGGCCCTCGGTCCCCCTGCCCCCGGAGGCGCCCCAAGCGCCCAAACCGCCGGCAGCCGCCCCGGCAAAGCCGGGGATTACCTCTCCCCAGCCGGTCTCCCCTGCCCCGGCCGCCCCGCCGGCCCCCAAACCCGCGGCGCCCCGGCCGGCCAGCCAGCCCCTACCCGCCAACCAGCCGCTGCCGGCCAATCAGGCCCCAGCGAAGAAAATACCGCCGGCCCAGTCCCCCAAGCAGGACCCGCCCCAGGAGAAGGCCCCCGCCCCGGCACCCGCATCCCCGACGCCCCAGCCCGCCGGCGAACCGGCGCCTTCCCCGGACACGCCGCCAGAAGGAGAACAGGCGGCCCCCGCTCCAGAGGCCCCCGCCCCGGAGGAGGCCCCGGCGCCCTCCCAGGATGAGACAGAGGTGGGAGTGCCCCAGGACGACGGGCCGGAGCTCATCGCCTTCACCCCGGACCCCAAGGCAGCCGCCCAGCAAGCCCAGGACCAACCGGCTACCCCCGAAGGGGACGGAGCGGCGGAACAGCCGCCCATGCAGGGTCCGCCGGCCCCGGGCCAGACAGGCCAGGCGGCCCAGGGTCCCCAAGCCCCCGGACAGGGAACCCCCACCGGTCCCAAGGCCGCCCCCGGCGGGCAGACCGTCCCCCCGGGCAAGCCCCAGACGCCGCCCCAGGAGGGCACGGGGTTTCACCCCTTCCGGGAACGGAAGGCCCGGGCGGAAGCGCCCCCGCCCCCCGACGCCCCGCCGGCCCAGCTGGCGGAGGAATACGGCCTGGGGCTGCAGGCCCTGAAGGGAAAATGCACCGCTGCCGGGGTGCTCTCGGCGGTGCTCCTGCTTTTTGCCCTGCTGGACAGCGGCGTGCTGCCGGTGCTGGACAGCCTCCTGCCCGCCAACATCCTGCTGCTGGGCAGTCTGGCCCTGTTCGCAGGGTGCGTCCTGCTGAGCCTGGACGTGCTCAAGGAGGGCCTGGTCCAGCTGACCAACCTGGCCCCCAACGGGGACACCCTGGCCCTGTTTGCCGCCCTGTTCACCCTGGTGGACGGTGTCACCATGGTCTTTACCCCCCTGCGGGAGAGCGCCATCCCCTTCTTCTCCCCCTGCGCCCTGGTGCTGACCTTTCATCTGCTGGGGCGCTACTGTGACCGGTCGGCCAAATTTCAGGCCTGCCGGGTGGCCGCCTCCGTGTCCCAGCCCTACCTGGTCACCCAGGACCCCAATGTCCTGGGGGGACGGACCGCTTTCCGCAAGTGGCTGGGGGTTCCCAAGGGCTTTGGCAGCCAGATCCGCACCACCAGCCAGGCCGAGGCCCGGTTCCGCCGGCTGACCCCGGTGCTGCTGGTGGCCTGCTTCTGCCTGTCCCTGGTCACCACCGTGGCCCACCACCAGCCCAACCTGATCTTTTGGTCTCTGTCGGCCCTGTTCACCGCCGCGGCCACCTTGGGCGTCTCCCTCGCCCTCAATCTCCCCCTGCGGATGCTGGGGGGGAAGCTGGCCAAGCTGGGGGTGGCCCTGGCGGGCTGGCCCGGCCTGCTGGCCGGCAAGGGGTGCAAGGCCGCCCTGCTGCTGGACCAGGACATCTATCCCCCCGGCACCGTGGCCCTGGCGGGTTCCCGGGTATTCGGCAGCCTGTCCATGGAGCGGACCGTGGCCTTCACCGCCTCGGTCATCCGGGCCTCTGGCTCGGGGCTCACCTATCTGTTTGACAAGCTGGTCCGGGCGGAGGGGAGCGGCTACCTCCCCATTGAAAAAATCGTCATGCAGGAGACCGGCCTGCTGGGCCAGTGCCAGGGGCAGCAGATCCTGGTGGGCAACAGCGACTTTATGAGCCGGCAGGGCATCGCCCTCCCCCCGGGCATCCGGGCCAAGGACGCGGTGTTCTGCGCGGTGGACCGGGAGCTGGTGGGGATGTTCGTGCTGAAATACACCCTCCACCCCGCCATCACCCCCGCCCTGCAGAGCATGGTGCTTCACCGGATCGCCCCGGTGATGGTCACCCGGGACTTCAACCTCAACCCCCACCGGCTGCGGCTGTGGGGCCGGCTACCCATGGATCAGCTGACCTTCCCGGACCTCCAGCGGCGGGTGACCCTGTCGGGCCCCAACCAGCCCCACGGTCCGGCCATTCTGGCCGTCCTGTGCCGGGAGGGAATCGCCCCCTTCTCCCAGGCCCTCATCGGCGCCAAGCGCATCCGCCGGGCGGCTGCCTTCAGCAGCTTTTTTGTGAACTTCAGCGCCTGCGTGGGGGTGGTGCTCACCGCCTCCCTCTCCAGTGCCGGGGCCCTGGGCGCCATGTGCGCCTGGCACCTGTCCCTGTTCTTGCTGCTGTGGCTGGTCCCCGTCCTGCTGATCTCCCTGTGGACCACCCAGTATTGATCCATCCATTCTGGTTCCCCGGTTGGTACAAAACCGGGGAACTTTTTTCGAACATCCGTTTGACTTCCCCCGTCTCTATGTGATACAATCTTTTTAGCTACAAGATATTGGTATTGGGAGGGCGCCGCCATGACCAACCTCACCCCAAAACAGCAGCGGATCTATGACTTCATCCGCACCTTTACCCGCCAAATGGGATACCCCCCCACCGTGCGGGAGATCGGCCAGCACGTGGGGGTCCGCTCCCCCTCCACGGTGAAGTACCATCTGGACCACCTCCGCCAGGCCGGCCTGCTCCAGTGGGACGGGGGCAAGACCCGGTCCATCACCCTACCAAACGCGTCCCTCCCCGGCCCCGATCAGATCCCCCTGGTGGGCCATGTGGCCGCCGGGGCCCCCATCTGGGCGGAGGAGTGCATTGAGGAGTACATCCCCTTCCAGGCCGGCCCCCATCCCGAGGAATACTTTGCCCTGAAGGTCCGGGGGGAGTCCATGCTGGGGGTGGGAATCTACCCGGATGACCTGGTGGTGATCCACCGCCAGAGCCAGGCCCGGAACGGGGAGATCGTGGTGGCCCTTTTTGAGGACGAGGCCACTGTGAAAACCCTCTCCCAGAAAAACGGGCAGACCTGGCTCCTCCCCGCCAACTCCGACTACCAGCCCATTGACGGCACCCACGCCCAGATCATCGGCAAGGTGGTGGCCCTTCTCCGGCGGTATTGACGCCAAACGCTGCCCAGCCCGCCTTGGCAGCGTTTCTTCTTCCCCGGCCAGACCCCACAGCGTGTCAATTTCGCCTTGACACGCGAGTCCTTTATGGTAGAATGAGATGGTTTTGGATTTTTCCACTTCCCATTCTATCAGAAAAGGAACGAGATACCATGCGGAAAACCTACGATACCATGATTCTGGGCTGCGGAGAGGCCGGGGTATTTGCCGGCTACGAGCTCATCCGCCGCAATCCGGGGATGAAGGTGCTGATCGTGGATCAGGGCCAGGACATCTACCACCGCAGCTGCCCCATTGTGGCGGGCAAGGTGCGGGAATGTATTGACTGCAAGGTCTGCCACACCATGTGCGGCTTCGGCGGGGCCGGGGCGTTCTCGGACGGGAAGTATAACTTTACCACCGCCTTCGGCGGCTGGCTCACCGACTTCATGCCGGAGCAGGAGGTCATGGAGCTCATCGACTACGTGGATGAGATCAACACCGCCCACGGGGCCACCCGGGAGGTCTTTTCCACGGAGACCCCCGCCGCCCAGGCCCTGCGGAAAAAGGCCCTGGAATTTGACCTCCACCTCCTCCAGGCCCGGGTAAAACACCTGGGCACGGAGAACAACCTGCGGATTCTCACCAATCTCTACGAAGACCTGCGCCGGGACATCACCTTCCAGTTCAACACCGCCGTCACCGCCATCCGCCAGGCAGAGGGGGGGTACTGCCTGGAGACAGCGGACGGGGACCAGTATCTGGCCAAGTTCCTCATCGCCGCCCCCGGCCGGTCCGGGGCAGAGTGGTTTGCCCAGCAGTGCCGTCAGCTGGGCCTGCCCATGACCAACAACCAAATCGACATCGGTGTGCGGGTGGAGCTGCCCGCCCTGATCTTCGAGCACATCACCGACGTGGTCTACGAGTCCAAGCTCATCTACCGGACCAAGCAGTACGGGGACCAGGTGCGCACCTTCTGCATGAATCCCTACGGCCACGTGGTGGCGGAGAATGTGGAGGGCATCCACACCGTCAATGGCCACAGCTACTCCGACCCCAAGCTCCGCAGCGAGAACACCAACTTCGCCCTGTTGGTCTCCAACCATTTTACCGAACCCTTTGACGAGCCCTACCGCTACGGCAAGCACATCGCCTCCCTGTCCAACATGCTGGCCGGGGGCGTCTTGGTCCAGCGGTTTGGGGACCTGGTCCGGGGGGTGCGCTCCAACGCCCACCGAATGGGCAAGTCCACCACCCACCCCACCCTCACCGCCGCCGTGCCGGGGGACCTCTCCCTGGCCCTGCCCAAGCGCCAGCTGGACGACATCATTGAGATGATCTATGCCCTGGACAAGCTGGCCCCAGGCACCGCCAACTACGACACCCTCCTCTATGGGGCGGAGGTCAAGTTCTACTCCGCCCGGCTGAAGCTCTCCACCCATCTGGAGACCTCCCTGCCCAACTTCTTCGCCGCAGGCGACGGGGCCGGGATCACCCGGGGGCTGGCCCAGGCGGGGGCCTCCGGGGTCCGGGCGGCCCGGGCCATCACCCAACGGATTCAGGGCGCGTAAGGCGCTCTCTCCGCCGGTTTTCCACAGGGCGGGCGCGCTCCTTCCGGCCTCCCGTTTATTTTCCACAGGACCGCAGGCATAGTGGAATCCTTTTTGTTACTTTTTGTGATCGAGCTGTTAATATTTCGTCATTTTTACAAGGAATTTTTCCCTTTGTGCGTTCTGACCAACCAAATTTCCTCGAATTTTGCATGAAAGTTTCGGAAAAAACGGGGCGCCCACCCAGCGGAACCTGAGATTTCCCAAAGGTTTTACACATTATCCACAGAGTTGTCCACAATAGGTGTATACTCTCGTACATGCATTTTTGGCTGCCGAAAGATGCTGTCAAGGAACATTTTGACGGTGGATTCGCCAAAAATGGTTTCTTGGAAAGGAGGTCCTCCATGTCTGATCTCATTGCCGCCGTCGCCACTCCCCCCGGGACAGGGGGGGTGGGGATTCTGCGGCTGTCCGGCCCCGGGGCCGCCCAAGCAGCGGCCCGGGTCTTCCGCCCTAAGGGAACCCGCGCCCTGCCGGACGCGCCGGACCGTCAGCTCCTCTACGGCACCCTGCTGGACCAGGCGGGCCAGGCGCTTGACACCGGCCTGGCCTTTGTCAGCCGGGCTCCCCACAGCTACACCGGGGAGGAGACGGCGGAGCTTCAATGCCACGGCTCCCCCATGGTCCTCTCTCTGGTCTTGGACGCCCTCTTCGCTGCCGGCGCCCGGCAGGCCCGGGCCGGGGAGTTCACCCAGCGGGCCTTCCTCAACGGAAAACTGGACCTGACCCAGGCCGAGGCGGTCATCGACCTCATTGAGGCGGAGACCCCCGCCGCCGCCCGGCAGGCCGCCGGCCAGCTCACCGGAGCCCTCTCCCGGCGGATTGACGCAATTTACAGCGGCCTGACCGACGTGATGGCCCACTTCTGCGCGGTGCTGGACTACCCCGACGAGGACCTGGACCCCTTCCAAACCCAGCAACTCCAGGAAGCCCTCCAGGCCCAGGAGGAGGCCCTGACCGCCCTGCTGCGGACCAGTCGGCGGGGGCGGCTGCTCTCCCAGGGTCTCACCTGCGTCCTCCTGGGCCGGCCCAACGCCGGCAAGTCCTCCCTGCTCAACGCCCTGGCGGGCTATGAGCGGGCCATCGTCACCCCCATCCCCGGCACCACCCGGGACACCGTGGAGGCCACGGTCACCTTAGAGGGATACCTCTTCCGTCTGGTGGACACCGCCGGCCTGCGGGACAGCGACGATCCCATCGAGCAATTGGGGGTGGCCCGCAGCCGCCAGGCCCTGGACCAGGCGGACCTGATCCTGCTGGTCTGCGACGGGACCCAGGAGCTGGGGGAAGAAGACACGGCGCTGCTGGACCAGGCCCTGGACCAGGCGGACACCCTTCTGGTGATGAACAAGAGCGATCTGCCCGGCTACGGCTGCCCCATGTTCCGGGCAGAGAACACAGCCCACACCCTCTCCGTGGTGGGCCTGAGCGCCAAAACCGGCCTGGGCCTGGAATTTTTGGAAGCGGAACTGGTCCGCCGGGCCCAGGCGCTGCTCCCCCAAGCCGGGCAGCGGGCCTCCGAGCTGCTGCTCACCAACCAGCGCCAGACCGACGCTGTCCGCCGGGCCGCCGAGAGCGTGGCCCGGGCCGGCCAGGCCCTGGAGCAGGGGGTCACCCCCGACGCCCTGCTCACCGACGTGGAGCAGGCCATGGCCGCCCTGGGGGAACTGACGGGACGAACCGTCCGAGAGGACATCACCAGCCGCATTTTCCAACGCTTCTGCGTGGGCAAGTAAGGAGGTCCCATGGCAAAGAAAAAGAACCTGCTGCAATCCATGGAGGAGGACCGGCGCAACCGCAGAACCTTCCGCCAGGCCATGGCCAAGGAGCTGCGGGAACACAAGAGTTCCTTTCTGGTCTTTTCCGTGCTGCGCATCCTGGTCATCGTCTCCCTGGTGCGTCAGATCATGCGGGGAAGCTATGAGAGCGCCTTCTTCTGTCTGCTGGCCTTGTGCCTGCTCTATCTGCCCAGCTGGCTTCAGGTGAAGCTGCGCATTGAACTGCCGCCGCCCCTGGAGATCACCATTCTCTGCTTCATCTACGCCGCGGAAATCCTGGGGGAGGTCAACGCCTTTTACGTGGTGGTCCCCAACTGGGACACCATGCTCCACACCCTCAACGGCTTTCTGGCCGCGGCGGTGGGCTTCTCCATGGTCATCCTGCTCAACGACAATGAAAAGCTGACCTTTGAGCTCTCCCCCTTTTTCCTGGCCCTGCTGGCTTTCTGCTTTTCCATGACCATCGGGGTTTTGTGGGAGTTCTTTGAGTTTTTCATGGACACCTTCCTGCACACGGACATGCAGAAGGACACCATCATCCACACCATCCACTCCGTCACCCTGGACCCCACCCGGAGCAACCAGGTGGTGACCATTCACAACATCCAGGATGTGGCGGTCAACGGCAGCAGCCTGGGGCTGCCGGGATACCTGGACATCGGGCTCATCGACACCATGAAGGACCTGATGGTGAATTTCCTGGGGGCCCTGGTCTTCTCCGTCACCGGCTTCTTTTATGCCCGAAGCAAGGGCAAAAAGAAAACCCCCGCCCAGAACTTTGTCCCCAGCAAGAAAACCGCAGACCGGGATTACCTCCAGCAGGCCCGCCAGGCTCTCACGCCCCCGGAAGAACCGCCGGAGGACCCCTGATCCCCACCCCTTCCGCCCCGCGCAGCCGCCCGCCGCGCGGGGCGCGTCTTTGTCCGAGCCCGCCGGCGG
>NZ_QQRQ01000018.1 GCF_003425665.1 Evtepia gabavorous | reverse complement strand
GGGAAGACCACGCCGACGGCGTGGGCATGGGCATCTTCAACGGAGACATCGGCCGGATCGAGTCCATCGACCCCGCCAGCGGCCTGGTCACGGTGGACTTTGACGGACACCGGGCCGCCTATCCCCCGGATATGATGACCCAGCTGGAGCTGGCCTACGCGGTCACCGTTCACAAGGCCCAGGGCAGTGAGTACCGGGCAGTCATTCTCTCCGCCGTGGAGGCCGCCCCCATGCTGCTCACTCGGGGGATTCTCTACACCGCCATGACCCGGGCCAAGGAACTGCTGATCCTGGTGGGGGACGACCAAGTGGTGGCCCGCATGGCCGCCAACGACCGCCAGCAGCGGCGGTACAGCGGGCTGCGGGCCCGTCTGGCCCGAGGCGGCCCGGAAAAGGAGGAGAACCATGGCCCTGCCCCAATTTCTTCTGAACCTGCTCTTCCCACCCAGGTGTCCCTTCTGTGACCGCCCTGTGGAGGCCGTGGTTTCCGCGCCCTGCCCCCACTGCCTGGGGAGCGATGTCTGGCTGGAAGGCGCCCAGGCCGTGGTGACGGGAGAGGCCTTTGCCCGGTGCGTCTGCGCCGGGTGGTACCGGGAGCCCCTGCGCGCCTCTTTGCGGCGGTTCAAGTTCTCCGGCCGGCGGGACTACGCCAAGGCCTACGGCCCAGTGCTGGCCCAGGCCGTTCGAACCTACCTGCCGGGGACCTACGACCTCATCACCTGGGTCCCCGTCTCTCCGAAGACCCTCCGCCGGCGGGGCTATGACCAGGCGCAGCTGCTGGCCCAGGAGACCGCCAGGGCCCTTGCCGCCCAAGCCGTTCCCCTGCTGGAGAAAACGAGGGACACCCCGCCCCAGTCCTCCCTGACCCAGGGCCGCCAGCGGCGGGCCAACGTGGCCGGGGTCTACACAGCGCCCCACCCGGCCCAGGTGGCCGGGCAGCGGGTTCTCCTCCTGGACGACATCCTCACCACCGGCGCCACCCTGAATGAGGCGGCCCGCACCCTGCGCCAGGCGGGCGCCCGGCAGGTGGTGGCCGCGGCCTTCTGCCGTACCCCGCCCAAAAACCCTTGAAGAACCCGAGAGGCTTTCCCATATTTCGTGGGAAAGCCTCTCTCTGCTTGGGCTATACTTTTGGCATGAGACAAACCGCAAGAAAGGGAGCGTGGATATGGACAAGCAAGTACAAGGGGGCTTTGCCCGGGATATCGCCATGGATTTGGGCACCACCTCCGTGCTGGTGGCCGTACGGGGCAGGGGCATCCTGCTCCAGGAGCCCTCGGTGGTGGCTGTGGACCGGCGCACAGGCGCCGTCCTCCAGGTGGGGGAGGCCGCCCGGCAGATGCTGGGCCGGACCCCGGGGGACCTGCTGGCTGTGCGGCCGCTGCGGGAGGGCATCATCTCCGACTGCACCATCGCCGAGGCCATGGTCCGAGCCTTCCTCCACAAGGCCGCCCCCGGGCGGCTGCTGAAGCCCCGTCTGCTGGTCTGCGTCCCCTCCGGCATCTCCGAGGTAGCGGAACGGGCGGTGGTGGAGGCCGGCCTCCAGGCCGGCGCCCGGCGGGTCTACCTGATGGAGGAGCCTCTGGCCGCCGCCCTGGGGGCCGGGGTGGACATCACCCAGCCCGAGGGCCACATGGTGGTGGACATCGGGGGCGGGACCACCGACGTGGCGGTCACCGCCCTGGGGGGCGTGGTGGCCTCCGCCTGCCTCTCCACCGCCGGGGATCAGTTTGACGAGGCCCTCATGCAGTACATCCGCCAGAAGCACAGCCTGCTCATCGGCGCCCGCACCGCGGAAGAGGTCAAGGAGGCCATCGGGCGGGTGGACGGGCCGGGAGAGGAAACCCTGGCGGTCAAGGGCCGGTGCCTGAACACGGGGCTGCCCCGGGAGATCCTTCTCTCCGGGGAGGAGACTGCGGAAGCCTTCACACCGGTGGCGGAGAACATCATCTCCGCCGTCCAGGCAGTCCTGGAGCGCACGCCGCCGGAACTGGCCGCCGATGTGGCGGTCAGCGGCATCCTCCTCACCGGAGGCGGCAGCCTGCTCCAGGGCATGGACACCCTGCTGGCCGCCCGGACCGGGATGGAGACCCACTTGGCCGAGGACCCCATCCGCGCCGTGGCCCTGGGGCTGGAGCAGACCCTGCCGCACCTGGCCAAACGGCAGGAAGGGGTCCTGAACCTGGCACGCCGGCGGCAGCTGACGGTGTGAGGCCTTCTATGGAACCTTCCCTTTGGAAGCAATCCCTCCATCCTTTGCATTTCCATCAAAAAAAGCCTGGAAAATTTCCAGGCTTTTTTGGCGCTTTCCAGGCAGCTTGTGCAGTCTCATTCTTCAGGGAACAACAGTTCCAGAATGTGCAGGGCCTTTTTCCCGCCCTTCAGCAAGCCGCCCCGGCAGGATTTGCAGTAGCAGACCACTCGATCCGTGGTAAACTGGGCACAATACGACTGGAAGTAAGCTGCCTGCTCCTCCGGGGGAATGGGCTGGAACATGTGGCCGCCCTCCTCCACATAGCGTTTGGGGGCCAGCTTGGCGTTGCTGGGGTTGCAGGGGGCCACCAGATTCATCCCGCAGAACCGGGTCTTTTCGTGGTTTTCCGCCAGTTCCACCACGTCAATGTTCATTTTGCGCATCAGGGATCGGATGGCGTCCTGGACGTGGCGCTTCTCCACGGCCAGCCAGCAGTCCTGGATGGTCATTTTCTCCCCGTGGTAATCGGGGAAGGGAAACTCCGGATCGTTGTCAATGATCTCCCAGACAAACTCGATCTGCCCGGGATCGCCGCTCTCGGCAATGATATTGGCGCAGTTGTTGCAGACCACAACGGCGGTATCTGCCGGGGTCAGCTTGTCGTGGTCCACCCGGCAGCAGCCCACCGGGGTCACCACCCGCTTGCTCTGGATGTACGCAGCCAGCTTTTCACTGGCCGCAGGAAAGTCCCCCTTGACCTTGCAGCCGGGGAAATACAGATTTGCCATGATGGTTTCCTCCTTCAAAAATCATTTTGTATCCTATCGGCACGCCGGGGCAGGTCAGGCCCCCGCTCGTTTGGCCTCCTCCGCCAGGGCAATCTGCAAAGCCTTCGACAGCTGGTCGGGACATGACGTGGCCTTGTTGCCGCAGCGAATCCCCGCAATCTTCTCGATGGCGTCCTCCGCCCGCATGCCCTCCACCAGACGGGCCACGCCCTGGCTGTTGCCGGCGCAGCCGCCCAGGATGTCCACTTTTTGGATGACCCCGTTTTCCATTTTTACATTCATCTGCCGGGAGCAAACCCCTTTGGTTTTATACTGAATGGTCAAGGCATCTCACCTCCTTTCCCGGTCCTTCCGGTCTTTTTTCATCTTAACAAAGGCCCTTTGAAAAAGCAAGCAGTCTCTTCCAAGGAAACACTGTGTAACTTTGCCGCTTCTTTTTTTCAAAAAACAGGCCATAGTAAGCTTGCGCGTTTTTTCGCGCTTCCTGTCAACCATTTTTTTCTTTCTGTCCTGCCGCAGAAAGACGCCTGCCCCGCCGGTCTTTCCGGCGGCCCGCCCCTCTGGTACGCCGGCAGCCCGTCCGGCGCCGGTATGGGCGCTGCGGCCCGCGGACCGCAGGGCAAACCATTGCTGACAGCTATGTTTTGAGAAAGAGGGAGGTGATTTCTTGCAGGACACCAACGAACGCCATGGGTCGGGCGTGGCGGTATGGTTCTTTCGCACCCTGCTCCTGCTGGCCGCCGCCGTGGTTATGACGGTGGCGCTGGTCCCAGGTGCCCAGGCAGCGGAATCCCAGAACAGCGCCCCCCGCTCGGTGATCCCCCTGGGCCGGGCGGTGGGCATTAAGCTCTTTGCCCAGGGCGTCCTGGTGGTGGGGTTGTCCGACATCACCACCGACCAGGGACTGGCCTCTCCCGCCCGGGCCTGCGGGCTCCAGGAGGGGGACGTCATCACCCACATCAACGACGCCCAGGTCAGCTCCATTGAGGAGGTCCAGACCATACTCCAGGACCTGGAAGGCCAGGAAATGGAACTGACCGTCCTTCGGGATGAGGAGAGCCAGGAGGTGACCACCCGGGCCGCCCAGTGCAGCACCGACGGCGCCTACAAGCTGGGCGCTTGGATTCGGGACTCCATGGCCGGCATCGGCACCCTGACCTTTGTGGACCCGGAGACCGGCCTGTTCGGCACCCTGGGCCACGGCATCAACGACGTGGACACCGCGGTGCTGATGAAGCTCCAGTCCGGGGCCATTACCCCCGCCTCCGTGGCAGGGGTGGTCAAAGGGGTGAACGGCCGGCCCGGGGAACTCCGGGGGGCCTTCTCCTCCAGCCAGGACCTGGGCACCTTATACGCCAACACGGAGAGCGGCGTGTTCGGCCACCTTCAGGACCCCGGCACGTTCACGGGCACCCCTGTGCCTGTGGCCACAGCGGAGGAGGTTCACACCGGACAGGCCACCATCCTGGCCAATGTGGCCGGCACGGAGGTGGAGGAGTACACGGTGGAAATTCTCAAAGTCTACTCCAACACCTCGGACACCCGGGACCTGATGCTTCGGGTCACAGACCCCAGGCTCTTGGAGAAGACCGGCGGCATCGTCCAGGGGATGTCCGGCTCGCCCATCCTCCAGGACGGCAAGCTGGTGGGGGCCGTCACCCACGTGCTCATCGACCATGCGGACCGGGGCTATGGCATTCTGGCCCAGAACATGCTGGACCAGGCCGCCCAGGCCCAAAACACCTGACCCAACCCCGGCAGCGGAATCTTCCGCCGCCGGGGTTACATCCTTGACCTGTCCACCGGTTTCATGGTATATTAAGACTGAAAAAAGAAATTTTGGAGGTGTACCATGATTTTGGGAAAGAAAATAGGGGCTGCGGTCCTCTCCTTTGCCCTGGTCTTGTCCCTGCTGGTTCTCCCCGCTGGGGCCGCCGGGGAAATCGGTGTGACCATCGACGGCACATCGGTCCTGTACGACGATGGATATGGCCGCCCCTTTTTGGACAGCGCCGGGCGGACCCAGGTGCCCTTCCGGCTGACTATGGAGAGCTTTGGCTGTGCCGTCTACTGGAACAATGAGACGCGCACTGCCGTGGCGGAGAAGGACGGCACCCGGGTGGAGGTTCCCATCGGCGCGCCCTACCTGCTGGTCAACGGAAAGCGCATGGAAATGGACACCACCGCGCAGATTGTAGACACCCGTACCTATCTGCCCATCCGCCCGGTGATGGAGGCTTTTGGCGCCTATGTCACCTGGGACAACGCCAACCGCCTGGTGGTCATCAAAACCGGCAGCAGCCTGCTCCGGGTCCACTTCTTGGACGTGGGCCAGGGGGACTGCATCCTCATCGACTGTGGGGAAACCGAGGTCCTGATCGACGGCGGGAACAACGGCGCCGGCGACGAGGTGGTCTCCTATCTCACACCCTACATAGACGGCAAATTAGACTACCTCATCGCCACCCACCCCGACGCAGACCACGTCGGCGGACTGGACGCGGTCCTGGAGGCCTTTGAGGTGGGAGAGGTCATCGACAGCGGGCGCAAATCCGACACCGACACCTATAAAGATTATTGGGCCGCAGTTCAGGCCGAGGGCTGCACCATCTCCTACGGGGAGGATCGGATCATCCCCCTCAGCTCTCTGGCCGCCCTGTCCATCCTGGAGACCGGCAACGACTGGGAGGACAGCAACGACTGCAGCGTCGTGGCGCAGCTCACCTGCGGCAACGTTCAGGTTCTCTTCACCGGCGACATGTCCCAGCAGGTGGAGACCAAGCTGCTCCCTCTCTTCGGGGACATTGATGTCCTAAAGGTCAGCCACCACGGCTCCGACACCGCCTCCTGCGCGGAATTCCTGTCGGTGGTCAAACCGGAATATGCCGTGATCTCCTATGGGCTGGACAACGCCTACCATCATCCCGCCGGGGAAACCTTACAGCGCCTCTTCGATGTGGGGGCCACGGTCTACGGAACGGGAAAGAGCGGCTCCATCGTCCTCACCACCGACGGCTGGACATACAGCTTCAACACCTCCCAGGCGCTCACCGCCGCGGACGCGGGTGTCTGAGGCGCTTTCGGAGGATTGACGTTTCCCTCAAACGATGGTATCACGTTTTCAATAAACCGTGCCTTGCAGGCTTTGAATGCTTGCAAGGCACGGTTATTTTGTACGGAGAAATCGGGTTCGGCCCACTATGACGCCGCCAAGCGGGGCTCCGCTGCCCTCTCTCCCGATCTGTCCCTGGCAGCCTCCTATCGGACACGTTTCGTTCCACCGCCAGGCGCGGCCTTGCCGCATTCGACAAATGTTTTGCAGAATATGGAAAATCTATAAGAAAATAGTTGCCATTTAAGAAATTGGGTTTTATAATAAGACATCATTTGGGCATCTTGCGGTCTCAATCCAACGGAGGATCGGACGCCGGATATCCTCTTCCAGGGTCTTCCTGTTCCGAACCCTCCGCATCCCCACAGCGTGCCCCTGTTCTCTCTGGAAAGGATTGTGATTGACCATGACATCAACGCAAATCATTGCCATTGTCATCTTTCTGGTGACCATGGCAGCCATTATGACCGAGAAGCTCCACCGAACGGTGGCCGCCGTCGCCGGCGCCCTGCTGCTGATCCTCACCGGGGTTTTGTCGGTGGAATCCGGCTTTTCCTATGTGGACCTCAACACCCTGGGGGTCCTGATCGGCATGATGCTTTTCGTGGCCGTGGTCAAAAACTCCGGCATCTTTGAATACATTGCCATTAAGGCCGCGAAAATCGCCAAGGGCCGGCCCTGGCCGCTGATGGTGTTGTTCGCTTTGATCACCGCTGTTTTGTCCGCCTTCCTGGACAATGTGACCACAGTGCTCCTCATCGGCCCCATGACCCTGGCCATTACCAGCATGCTGCGGATCAACCCCATTCCCTTCTTCATGACCCAGATCATGGCCTCCAACATCGGCGGCACCGCCACCCTGATCGGCGACCCCCCCAATATTATGATTGGCAGCGCCGCGGGGCTGAGCTTTACGGATTTCATCACCAACACCGGCGTTGCCGTGCTCTTTGTGCTGGCCGCCACCATTGTCTGCTTTTATTTTATCTATGGGCGCAAGCTCCATGTGGAGCCGGAGGCCATGGACTCCATTCTGCAGCTGGATGAGAACAAAGCCATTAAGGACCGCAGTCTGCTGATCAAAAGCGTCGTCATGATCCTCCTGGTGGTGTTTGGATTCGTCTTTCACTCTCAGCTCCACTTGGAGTCCTGCACCATCGCCCTCACCGCCGCTGCGGTGATGCTCCTCATCGGCCGTCAGGACGTGGAGGAGATCGTGGCCGGCGTGGAATGGACCACCATTCTCTTCTTCACCGGCCTGTTCATCGTGGTGGGCGGCCTCCAGGAGACGGGCGTGATCCAGATCCTGGCCAACGGCCTCATGGACCTGACCGAAGGCCACATGACCTTGACCATTCTGCTGATCCTCTGGGTCTCGGCCATTGTCTCCTCGTTCCTGGACAACATCCCCTTTGTGGCCACCCTGATTCCCCTGATCCTCACCATGCAGAGCAGCGGCGTGGATGTCACCCCCCTGTGGTGGGCGGTCTCCCTGGGCGCTTGCCTGGGCGGCAACGGCACCCTCATCGGCGCCTCGGCCAATGTGGTCCTTTCGGGCATCAGCAACCGTCACGGGTTCCCCATCACCTTTGCCAGTTACTTTAAGGTGGGCTTCCCCTTGATGCTGGTCTCCGTGGCCATCAGCACCGTGTTCCTGCTCCTGCGGTTTACCTAAGCAGTTCCGATTGACCTGGGGCGGCCCCCACGGCCGCCTCTATTTTGGGAAGGAGATTTGTATGAGCTTATCTACATTCAGCGGAGATTTCATCGACACCGCCCTCTCCCAGCTGGGCGCCAGCAGAATCAAGGTGGTCAGCGGCAAACAGCATGTGGTGGATTTTGACCTGGGGGAGGGGCTCACCCTGACCTACATCTTCACCATCACCAATGAAAACCGGTGCTACCTGCAGCGGGCCCGGCCCTATCCCATGGTCCAGGGCCGCCTGGCCAGCACGGAAGAGGTTCTTCAGTTCATCGCCCGGGACCGTCAGGCCTTCCAGAACGCCCGGCGCAGCCGGAATTACAGCACCTTTCTGGACACTGCCCGGAAGACCTTGGCGCTGACCCACAAAATGGAGGAGCTCTTTATCACCCACAACCTGAGTCCAGAGGACCTGGCCCTTCTCCATCAGCAAGGGGATCGATTGACCGCGCTCATGGACGAAATCCGTGCCCGTTCCCCAGAGGTCTCCTGTGAGGAATGACACCCTTTTTCATCGCAACGCGCCCGGAGGAACCGCCTCCGGGCGCGTTTTCTTCATCAAAGCTCCCCCTTGAGCTGCCGGACGGAACGGACCATCAACCCCGCCACAGCCAGCGCCACCACCAGCTCGGTCAGCGGCATCGCCAGCCAAATGGCCGAGCCGCCCCAAAGGGCCGGCAAGGTGAGAATGAGACCCCCGCTGACCACCAGGCCGCGGGTGACAGAGATTCCAAAGGCACTGGCCGGCCGAAGAATAGACTGGAAATAGTAGGCAGAAAAGATATTGAACGGCAGCAGCAAAAAGGACAGCCCATACGTCCGCAAAATGCCCGGGGCTACCTCCAGGACCTCCGGGGTCGGCGCCATGAACAGCCGGACAATCTCCGTGGGAAACGCGGCCAGCACCAACACCCACAGCACCCCAAAGACCGCCACCGTCCCCAAGGCATACCGCAGGACATCCAAAATCCGTCTGGTCTGCCGGGCCCCGTAGTTGAGGGAGAGAATGGGCTGAGAGGCCTGTCCCACACTGTACGCGCAGCACTGCACCAGGGTGCTCACATTGACCAGGACTCCGTACACCGCCAGGGCGTCGGTCCCCAGAAAGTGCATGATCTGGCGGTTGAACAGGATGGTGAGAATTCCCATGGCAATGTCCGCAAAAAACGCGGAAAACCCTGTCACGCCAATCCGGCCCATCTGCCTGATCCATCCCTTGACCGGCACCAGCCGAAGGGTATTCCTGGGAGAAAGGAAATGGGTGAGCATCACCAGGCAGGAAATTGCCGCCCCCAGGCAGGTGGCAATGCCCGCCCCCATGATACCCAAGTCCAGGACAAAGACAAAAAAGTAATCCCCCAGCACGTTGAACACGCCCCCGGACAGGACCGCGCCGGTGGCCAGGGCCGGCCGCCCATCGTTGCGGAGAAAGGCCGCCAGCATCTGGGTAAAGAGGAAGAAGGGCACCGAGAACTTCACCGGGTACAAATAATCCCGCGCCAGAGGGATCAGCGCCTCGTCCCCGCCGAAGAAGCGCAGCAGGGGGACCTCAAAGAAGATTAGGCCCAGCCAGCTGGCCGCCGCCAGAATCACCGTAAAGCCCAGCGCCACAGTAAAGGCCTGGTTGGCCTGCCGGCGCTTCCCCTGCCCCCGGTGCGTACTGGACAGTACAGAACCCCCAATGCCGGTCAGCAAACCCAAGCTGTAAATGATGTTCCACACCGGCGCCACCACAGCCAGCGCCGCTGCGCCGTCCGGCCCCTGATACTGCCCCACCATCGCCATGTCCACCAGACTATATACCGAGGCCAGCATGGCACTGCCAAAGGCCGCGCCCAAATACTTGAAGTAGGTGTGCTTTATATTTCCTCGCAGCAGATCCATCGTTTTGTTCCCCTTCCTTCGTTGGTTTTTCTCTTCGGCCCCGCCCCATGCCGCAAAAAAAGCCGGACAGGGCAACAGGCCTCTCAGTCTGTCACCTTATCCAGCTTACCATCACGATCCTGAATGGCGTACCCTCCAGTGAACGGGGGTATTGTAGCAAATTTTGGCGGGCACGTCAACCCCCGGTGTTGCCTTGCTCCCTGCCCCGGGACATGATACAATGAGCCCATAGAAACCGCTTTCCAAAAAGGAGATTCCTTCCAACCATGTTTTTCCTCCCGCTGCTCCTACTGTCCCTGCTTCTCTGGGTGCTATGGGGCAATCGCACCCTCCTAATCCACGAGATTCCCCTCTCCCTTCCCGGACTCCCCCCTGCCTTCGACGGCATGCGGATCGCCCAGGTCTCAGACCTGCACAACGCATCCTTCGGAAAAGAGAACCGCCGCCTCCTGCAGGCCCTCTCCCAGGCCAAGCCCCACCTCATTGTGCTGACCGGAGACCTGGTGGATTCCAGGCGCACCAACCTGCCCCGGGCCCTTGCCTTTGCCGCACGGGCCGCCGAACTTGCCCCCACTTACTTCGTCCCGGGCAACCACGAGGCCAGGCTGCCTCAATATCCTGCCCTCAAATCCGGGCTGAAGGACGCCGGCGTGGTCGTCCTGGAAGACCGGTCCGTCCCCCTGTGCCGGGACGGGGAAACCATCACCCTGCTGGGGTTGGCCGACCCCAGCTTCGACAAGAAGCGGGGGCTTCCCGGTTCCCCGGCGGAGCTGGTCTCTGCCAAGCTGCGGCGCCTTCTGCCAGCGGCCGCCCCCTACACCATCCTCTTGTCCCACCGGCCGGAACTGATGGGGGTCTACGCGGCTCACGCCGTGGACCTGGTCTTCAGCGGCCACACCCATGGGGGCCAGGTGCGCCTTCCCCTTCTGGGCGGGGTCATCGCCCCCAGCCAGGGTCTGTTTCCCTTCTACGACGCCGGTGTGTATGTTCAGGGCACCACCCGCCTCATTGTCAGCCGGGGCCTGGGCAACAGCATTGCGCCCATTCGCCTGAACAACCGTCCCGAGCTGGTGGTCGCCCGCCTGTCCGCCGGTCAGTGAAGGGCCAGGATCAGCACCATGCTCACCACCAGCACCAGAACTGCAGCGGGCATGGCATACTTGCAATAGCGTTTCCAGGAGATGGGATGCCCCTCCTTGGCCGCCAGCGCCACCCCTGTGACGTTGGCCGAGGCCCCGATGGGCGTGGCAATGCCGCCGATGTCCGTGCCTTTGGACACCGCCCAGGTCAGGGTATGCAGGTCCATGCCCAAGGTCTCCGCCAGGGACAGGAGCACCGGCACCATCACCGTGGCCATGGGAATATTGTCCACAAAAGCGGACACAATGGCGGTAAACCAAATCAGAACCACAACCATCTGGTCCGCATGGTCTCCTCCCAGCGCCGCCAAGAATTGGGCCATTCCATCCAAGACCCCTGTCTGCTCCAGCCCGCTCACCGTAAGGAACAGGCCAATGATAAAGCCGAGAATCTTCCAGTCCATCTGCCTGACCAGGTTTTGGGGCGTCTTGGTGCTCACCAGCGTCACCGCCGCTGCCAGCACCCCAATGGTGGGCATGGTGAGCCCTGTCAAGGTATGGGTGGCGATGAGTAAAATCACCACGCCGAAAATAGAGACCCGCGCCAAAAATCTCCGCCGGCTGGGAATGGCATCGTTGGGGTCAATTTCCCAGAGCTCCGGCGCAACGGCGGCCTCTCCCCTACTCTTACTGCGGAAGCAGAGATAAAAATACACCAGCACCAGCACCAGGCCGATCAGGCAGATCACGCCGTTGTTCCGCAAAAAGTCCCAGAAGCTCAGGCCCAGGGAGGTCCCAATGATGATGTTGGGCGGGTCCCCGCTCATGGTGGCCGCACCACCCAGGTTGGCGGCAAAGATCTCCCCAATGATCATGGGCACCGGGTCAAACCGGAGAAAATGCGCCAGGCGCGCAGTGGCCACCACCAGGAACAAAACCACGGTAATGCTGTCCACAAACATGGACAGCAGCGCCGCCAGCACCATAAAGCTCAGCATGAGAGGCATGGGGCGAAACCCCAACGCCTTGGCCAGGCGTAGGCAGACCCAGTCGAAAAAGCCGGCCTCACTCATCGCCTCCACCATGATCATCATGCCGGCCAGAAAGAGGATGGTACTCCAGTTGATCCCCACGTTAAACTCAGTGACCCCGCCGTGGGCGAACCAAAATTGGGGCTTGACAAAACTATCCACACTCAGGGCTTCCAGGGCGGCAGCCGGGCTGCCCATCGTCCCCAGCAACACCACCAAAACCATAGCGCCCCCGGCTGCCAGCGTCAGAAGATACCGGGGATATTTCCCCTGGAGGAGCGCAGAAAACAACACAATCGCAATGATAAGAGCCAAAATTTGGCTGAGCATAGACTCCCTCCCATTTCCATGCCAATCAAAGAATTTGCCCGCTCTATCTCAGTACCGCAGCAGGATGACGGCCATGCTGATGGCAACGACAATCACCGCGGCGGGCGCGGAATATTTACAGTAACGGCCCCAGCTGATGGGGTGGCCCTCCCGGGCGGCAATGGCGGTGCCCGCCACATTGGCCGAGGCCCCAATGGGGGTGGCGCTGCCGCCGATATCCGTGCCCATGGAAAGGGTCCAGGCCAGGGTATTCAGGTCCACCCCCATGGTGGCCGACAGGGAACTGATCACCGGCACCATGGTGGCCGCAAAGGGGATATTGTCCACAAAGGCCGAGGCCACTGCGGAGAGCCAGATGAGAATCACGATCATCAGCGACAGGTTGCCCCCTGTGATCCCGGCAATGCCATTGGCCATGGCCTCCAGCACCCCCGTCTGCTCCAATCCGCTCACCGTCAAAAACAGGCCCAGGAAAAAGAGCACTGTCTGCCAGTCCACCTTTCGGAGCAGCCGCAGCGGGGCAGGGTTGGCCAGCAGGGTCAGAATGGCCGCCACAATGCCCACCGTGGCCACGGTCAGCCCCGTCTTGGCATGGGTCACCAGCAGCAGCACCGTCACCAGGAAAATGGTCACGTTGACAACAAAGGCCTTCCGGCTGGAAATGGACGCCCGGGGGTCCAGCGACATGGCCGCGGCGCGGGCCGTCTCATCCCGGCTCTGAATCTGCCTGCGGAAGCAGAAATAGAAATAGGGCACCATCACCACCATGCACAGCAGGGCAATGAGCCCTGTGTTCCGGAGAAAATCCCCAAAGGTCAGCCCCAGGGCCGTGCCAATGATGATGTTGGGCGGGTCCCCGCTCATGGTGGCCGCACCGCCCAGGTTGGCGGTGAAAATCTCCGCGATAATCAGAGGAATGGGATCAAACTTCAGCAAGTGGGCCAAGCGGACACTGGCCACCGCCAGAAACAGAATCACTGTAATGCTGTCAATGAACATGGACAGCACCGCCGACAGGATCATAAAGCAGATCATCAGCGGCACAGGCTTATAGTTGACCAGCTTGGCCAGGCGCAGGCACAGCCAGTCAAAGAATCCCGCTTCGCTCATTCCCTCCACCATAATCATCATCCCGCTGATGAAGAGAATGGTGCTCCAGTTGATGCCGGTGTTCATCTCATTGACCGTCATGTGGCCAGTGTACCAGAAGGTGGTCTCCGCCATGCTCTCCAGGCTCAGCGCCTTCCACACATCGGGGAGGCTCTGCATGGCCAGCAGAAAGACCACCACCAGGGTCAGCACGCCCGCCACCAGGGTCACCAAATACCGGGGGAATTTCTCCCGGACAATCTCCACAAACATGACCACAAAAATTATCACGGCCAAGATCTGACTTACCATGCTCCATTCCTCCCATGGGAAAAGACCGGTCAGAACGATCCTCCCTGATTGTTTCAATGTATCAAATCCGCCGGAAAAATATGTTGCCCGGCAGAGGATTGGGGATTTTCTCTTTCTCTGTTCTTTACATCCGCCGTGCTTTCGTTTATACTTTCCTTATATTCCCAAGGTTTTCCTGGGATTCCCAAAAATAAATGGGCAGGAAAAAGGAGCAGGGCTCACTCTGGGTCCTGCTCCCGTTCGGGTTGCTCTTGGGAGCACACAATGATCTTTTCAAGCAGCCCCTTCTCCCCCAACTCAGCAGTGAAGAAAGGCGTCAAATTTACACAGCTGCTCACACACCCCGCAGCCCACACATTGGGTGGGGTCGATGACCGCTTTCTTGTCCTTCCAGGAGATGGCGGGACATCCGATTCGCATGCACATCTTGCAGCCCTTGCACTTGTCCGGTTCCACCTGGTAGGGGGGATGCTTCTCCACCGACCTGAGCAGCACGCAGGGGCGGCGGGTGATGATCACCGAGGGTTCCGGCGCGGCCAGCTCCTCTGTCACCACTTCCTCCGTGGCCTTCAGGTCGTAGGGGTCTACCACCCGCACCCGGCGGATTCCCATGGCCCGGCACAGGGTCTCCAAGTCAATCTTCCCGGCAGGGTCCCCCCGGAGATTCTTCCCGGTGGTGGGGTTCTGCTGGTGCCCCGTCATGCCGGTGGTGGAGTTATCCAGAATGATGACGGTGGAGTTGCTCTGATTATAGGCGATGTTGGCCAGTCCCGTCATGCCGGAGTGCATAAACGTGGAGTCCCCCAGCACAGCCACGGTCTTTCCCTCACTGTCCTGCCCCAGGGCCTTGTTAAAGCCGTGAATGGAGCTCACCGAGGCCCCCATACACTCACAGGTTTCAATGGCATAAAGAGGCTCATAGGCCGCCAGGGTATAGCAGCCGATGTCCCCCAGCACCGTGACCTTGTGTTTGGCCAGGGTGTAGAAGAGTCCCCGGTGGGGACATCCCGCGCAGAGGACCGGGGGCCGGGGGGGAATGTTTTCCTCCAGCTCCATCCAGGGTCGGGCCGTATCCCGAATCTTTTGTGCTACCAGGCCCTGAGAAAACTCCCCCACCATGGGCAGCCGGTCCTTTCCCAGCACCGTCAGGCCCAGGTTGCGGCAGTGGGTCTCAATCACCGGGTCCAGCTCCTCTAACACCAGCACCTGATCCACCTTGGCCGCGAACGCCAGGATTTTCTCCCGGGGCAGCGGGTTGACCAGGCCCAGCTTCAGGATCGAGGCATGGGGACCAAACACCTCCCGGGCATATTGGTAGCAGGTGGAGGAAGTGATGATGCCCAGGGTACGGTCGGTTCCCAGCTCCTCCCGGTTCAGGTCTGTGGTCTCCGCGTAAGCGGTCAGCCGCTGGGTCCGCTCCTCCACAATGGGATGCCGGGGACGGGCGTTGCCAGGGACCATCACGTACTTGGCAATGTTCTTCTCATAGGGTTTTGCCGGGACTTCTTCCCGCTCTCCCAGTTCCACAATGCTCTGGGAATGGGCGATGCGGGTACACAATTTGAGAAACACCGGGGTGTCATATTCCTCGGAAAGCTGGAAGGCCCGTTTGGCAAATGCCCGCGCCTCCTCTGAGTCCGCCGGCTCCAGCATGGGGAGCTTGGCCGAAACCGCATAGTGACGGGAGTCCTGCTCATTCTGGGAGGAATGCATGCCGGGATCATCGGCCACACAGATCACCATGCCGGCGTTGACCCCGGTATAGGCAATGGTAAACAGCGGGTCGGCGGCCACATTGACCCCCACATGCTTCATCACACAGGCACTGCGCTTGCCTGCCAGCGCGGCGCCAAAGGCCACCTCCATGGCCACCTTTTCATTGGGGGCCCACTCGCAGTAAATCTCGTCATATTGGGCCGCCTGCTCGGTGATCTCCGTGCTGGGGGTGCCGGGATAACTGGAAATCAGGCCGCAGCCGGCCTCATAGAGTCCCCGGGCCACCGCCGCATTGCCCAGCATCAGTTTCTTCATTGGGAAAACCCCTTTCCTGGGTGTCCCCGCCCGGACAGTGCGGGCAGGAATTGCAATAATATATCGTTTTTCATCATATCATTTTCCCTACAATTCGTAAACCGGTTTTCCCGACAAATTTTCTCCTGCGGTTCGTTTTTTTCTGGTTTTTTTGGAATCCAAGGTCTTGCTGGACTTTTTTGCGGATTGGTGTCGTTTTTTGTCGAAACTTGCGGCGACGGTTTTTCCAGTTTTTGCTATTTTTGTCTTGAGTTTTCTGTCCCATTGTGGTAAATTATGGATGTCCGGTTGAAACGCTTTACATCATTTGAAAAATCTGGGGAAGCTGGCACAGCCGCTTCCCCACGGGGGGAGACATACACGCATGGAAACGAAGAAAACCATTCTCATTGCTGACACCAGCGAGGAATTCCGTACCATCCTCGCCGACGCGCTCCAGGCTGAGGAGGGCCTGGAAGTGGTAGGGCAGACCAGCGACGGCCAAGAGGCCATCCAGATGGTGCAGGACCGGTCCCCAGATATCCTGGTCATGGATCTGGTTCTGGGGCGGATGGACGGCTTTGACGTGCTGGACGCGGTCAAGTCCAAACCGGTGAGCACCCTGATCCTGTCCGGCTTTGCCCGGGGCTGCATGGCCGATCAGGTGGCCGCCCGGGGCGGAGACTACTACATGATGAAGCCCTGCCGCATTGCCTCAGTGGTGGAGCGGGTCCGCCTGCTGGCCGCCCAGCACTGGTCCGAGGGCGGGGAGAACCCCGCCGGCCCGGCCACCGCCCGGCAGACTTTGGAGGCCAACGTCACCGCCATCATCCACGAGATCGGTGTGCCCGCCCACATCAAGGGATACCAATACCTGCGTGAGGCCATCATCATGACCGTGGAGGACATGGATGTGATCAACGCCGTGACCAAGGTCCTGTATCCCGAGGTCGCCCGGAAATTCGGCACCACCGCCTCCCGGGTGGAGCGTGCCATCCGCCACGCCATCGAGGTGGCCTGGGACCGGGGCGACCTGGACACCCTGCAAAAATACTTCGGCTTCACCGTCAGCAACTCCAAGGGAAAGCCCACCAACTCGGAATTTATCGCCATGATCGCCGACCGCCTGGTCCTGCAACGCCGCCAGGGCTGAGGCCAGACCCCTGGGAACCCTCTTCCCATCCTTTCGATGATATAAGACAATGCCTGTAAAAATCCCGCGAATCCGCCCGAATCCCACCGTCTTTTTTGCCTGGGTTTCGGGTGATTTCTTTTTCTCCAGGTTCTCTCAAGTTTCGGTTGACATTCCACGTTGAGAATGGTATACTACCCTCTGTACAATAAAGTAGGAAGGTTCCGCCTGCCTCACCTCTGCGCTTGGGCGACAGAGGTTTATAAGGTAACGTCATCGCTCCCATGGAGGGGGCGTTGGTTTGCCTGTCGTGCGGATACCTTTCGAAAGGTATCCATTTTTTATGTTCCTATTTCAGAATTGGAGGTGCGTCTATCATAGCTCACACGGCTCATCAAATCAACGAGGAAATTCACGACAAGGAAGTGCGCCTGATCTCCGCCCAGGGTGAACAGCTCGGTATCATGCCCCTGGCCGAGGCCATGGCCAAGGCCGGCGACGCCGACCTGGACCTGGTGAAGATTTCTCCCAACGCCGTCCCCCCCGTCTGCAAGCTCATGGACTACGGAAAGTATCGCTTTGAGCAGACCAAGCGGGACAAGGAGGCAAAGAAAAACCAGCGGATTGTTGAGATCAAAGAAGTGCGTATGTCCCCGGGAATCGACGTCAATGATTTCAATGTCAAGGTCCGCAACGCCCAGCGCTTCCTGGCCGATGGCAACCGGGTCAAGGTTGCTGTTCGCTTCCGTGGCCGGGAAATGGCCCATACCGACATCGGAAAGCGTCTGCTGGAAAAATTCGCAGCCGACTGCGCCGAGGTGGCGACCATGGACAAGGAGCCCAAGCTGGATGGACGTCACATGACCATGTTCCTGTCCTGCCGGCAGAACAAAGAGACCAAAAAGTAAAATCTTACAAAGGAGTTTTCCGCCATGCCTAAAATCAAAATTAAAACCCACAGCGGCGCCAAGAAGCGTTTTAACCTGACCAAAAACGGCAAGGTCAAGCGCGCACACGCCAATAAACGCCATATCCTGAACAAGAAAACCACCAAACGGAAACGCGGCCTCCGCGCCGGCGCTTATGCGGACAGAACCAATGAGGCCGCCATCAAGCGCATGATCCTGTATAAATAATTTTTTACCACAAGACATAGGAGGCTAACATACCATGGCAAGAGTGAAAGGCGCGATGATGACGCGCAAGAGAAGAAATAAGATCCTGAAAATGGCAAAGGGCTACTGGGGCGCCAAGTCCAAGCACTTCAAGATGGCCAACGAGCAGGTCATGAAGTCCCTGACCTACGCCTATGTGGGCCGCAAGCAGAAGAAGCGCAACTTCCGCCAGCTGTGGATCACCCGGATCAGTGCCGCCTGCAAAATGAACGGCATGAATTACTCCAACTTCATGCACGGCCTGAAGCTGGCCGGCGTGGAGATCAACCGGAAGATGCTGGCAGAGATGGCCGTCAACGACAAGGCCGCCTTCACCGCGCTCACCGAGCTGTCCAAGGCAAAGCTGGCATAAATACTCCATTCATTCACGGCCCGGGTGACCCGGGCCGTGTTTTTATCAAAAAGTACAGCCCTCCAGAAAGGAGGGCTGTACTTTTTTCGTCGGTTCTATATGGAGGCCTCTGTGTCAAAGGATGCTGTACCGGTTAAACACCTGGAGCAGCTCCTCGGTGGAGGTAGCCTCCTTTTCCTTTCCCGCCCGATCCAGCACAATGGTCCCATGGTCCAGCATCAGCAGGCGGTCTCCGTACTCCACCGCGTAGCGAAGGTTGTGGGTGACCATCATGGCCGTCAGACCCTTCTCCCGGACCACTTTGCCGGTGAGCTCCATAATGGTCTCCGCAGTCTTGGGGTCCAGCGCCGCGGTGTGTTCATCCAGGATTAGAAAGTTCAGGGGGGTCATGGTGGCCATCAGCAGGGCCACTGCCTGGCGCTGGCCGCCGGAGAGGGCCCCCATTTTCACGTCCAGTTTATCCTCCAGGCCCAGCCCCAGGGCCGCCAGTTCTGCCCGATACGCATCAATCCGCTTCTTGTTCACCCCAAACCCCAGGCCAAATCGTTTCCCCTTGTTGTCCGCCAGAGAGAGGTTCTCCAGCATGGTCAAATTGGGACAGGTGCCCAGGGAGGGGTTCTGATACACCCGGCCAATGGTGGCGTACCGCTGGAAATCCTTCTGCTTTCGGATGCTTTTTCCATTCACCAGCACGTCTCCCCCGTCCAGTGGGATGGACCCGCAGAGGATATTCAGCAGAGAGGTCTTTCCAGAACCATTGCTGCCCACGATAGAGACAAACTGGCCGTCCTCCACCGTGAGATTGAACCGGTCAAACAGGGTCAGCTCCGTCACCGTTCCCGCATTGTAGATTTTGGTCATATCCCGCAGCTCAAGCATGGATGATCTCCTCCCCTTTGCGCCCCGCGATCACCAGCACCAACAGGAAGAGGGCGGCGGTGATAAACTTCAGCATGTTGGCCGGCAGGCCCGCGTTGATGGCAATTTGAATGCAGAACTTATATAGAATGCTCCCCAGCAGCACCGCTGTGGTCCCCTGGGGGGTGGCCAGGAACCGCAGGCCCCTGACCTTCCGCAGGCTCTGGGAGACCTTGGACCGGGTGAAAAAGCGGATGAGAGAAATTCCAATGATGACGGTAGCCAAGCCAAAAACCACCTGCCCAATGCCCATGACCGCGGAATAGCTGCGCTGCTCCTGGCACAGAACCCCGCCGCAGAGGGCCACCAGGGCGTTGGCAATGACCACGCCCAGCACTTTCATGTTGCCCTTATTCTGGGCCAGGGTGGTCACCAGGGTCCCATTGTCCCCCACCGCTCGGAGCAGCAGCCCGGACTTGGTGCGGAAGTAGAGGTCCAGCAAGAGCTTCACCACCACCGCCAGCACCAGGGCCACAATGAGCTTCCGGGCCGACAAGGTCAGGTCTCCCAGCAGCGCCATCACCGGCGCGGAGGTAAAAATGGTATCCACCGCCCGCTCCACAGTCACATTGGAACCGGCAATGAGCAGGTTCACCGAGGACAGCGCGGTCATGGTGATGATGCCGGCCAGCAGGTCCCGAACCCCCAGACGCACGTGGATCAGGCCCGTGCACAGCCCGGCCAGGGCGCCGGCTCCCGCCGCGCACAGCAGGGTGAGCCAGGGGTCCACCCCGCCCAGCAGGAGGATGGCCGTCACCGCCGCCCCCAGAGGGAAGCTGCTGTCCACCGTCAGGTCTGGAAAGTCCAGCACAGAATAGGTAATATACACGCCGTAAGACAGCAGGGCATAGATCAGGCCCTGGGTCAGCGTGGAGACAATCAAGTCCGACATACGGTCCTCCTCCTTTGGTTGGGGTCCTCAAACTCAGGCGGTCGCGCCCACCTCTTCCGCCTCCTGGGCCAGGTCATCCGGCAGGGTGATGCCCATCTGGGCCAGGGCGTTGCTGTTGACATACAGGGAGTAGTTCTCAATCACCTCATAGGGCAGGTCCTGGCAGGTGGCCTCTCCGGTGAGAATTTTTGCCGCCATCTTTCCCGTCTGGATGCCCAGCTGGACATAGTCCAGGCCGGCACCGGCCACACACCCCAGCTTCATCTGCTCAATTTCAGAGCCGTACACAGGAATGCCCGCCTCATTGGTCTTTTCCAGAATGGAGCCCAGCACCCCCACCACATTGTTGTCGGTGAGGTTGGAGAAGCAGTCCACCCCTTTTGCAATCAGGGTATCCACCGCCTGGGTGACCTCAGACTGGGCCGTGACCCCCACAGACGCAATGGTAAATCCATACTCCGCCGCCTTCTCCTCATAGACCTTGACGGAATACACCGAGTTGGCCTCGCTGGTGGTATAGACAATGCCGATGGTCTTGGCCTCCGGCTGGAGTGCCCGGATGAGCTCCAGCTGTCCCTCCACCGGGAGCACGTCAGAGGTGCCGGTGATATTGCCGCTGTCCAGCTTCGCCCCCACAGGGTCGGTGATGGCGGTGAAGACCACGGGAATGTCCTTGTCTTCCGCCGCGGCATAGCAGGCGGTGGCGGAGGGGGTGGCAATGCCCACCATCAGAGCCGCATCCTCCGCGGAGAAAGCCTGGGCAATCTGAATGGCCATGTTGTCGTCAAAGCTGGCGTTCTGGTAGTCAATCTGGTAGTCCTTCCCCTCTTCCAGTCCGGCCTCCTTCAGCCCCTGGAGGAAGCCTTCCCGGCAGTTGTCCAGGGACCCATGCTGGCCGTACTGGCTGATGCCGATGATGGGGGCGTCTCCGCCAGACGCGCCTGTGTCGTCGTGGTCTCCGCCAGAGGAACTGCCACAGGCGGCCAGTGCCAGAATCATGGTCAGGGACAGGGCTCCGCAGAGCAGTTTTTTCAGGTTTTTCATGTTGATCTTCTCCTTTTGATTTGAGTTCGATGGTGGTGAGGGTCTCTTTGTCAAATCATGGGACAACAAAAAAAGCCCTGTTCCATTCGTTTGTTCTAACGAAATGGGACAAGACTGAATTCCTGCGGTACCACCCAAATTGACGCATTGCGCCCGCTCTTTTCACGTACCATCATACGTGCCGCCCGGATAACGGGTGCGGTCCCCGTCGGCCACTACTACCCCATTGCCGGGGGTTCGCTCCGCCCTCATAAGTCCATTCCCTCCTCCCCGTCCCGCCGCGCTCTCACCATCCGCAGCTCTCTGAAGGGCAAAAGAAAGAGGTACTACTCTTATTCACTGGTTTGGAATTTTTAACTTGTCTGTATCATAGCACTTCCCTCCGGCGCCGTCAAGCCTCTCTTTTCCACAAAACCCCGCCGTTTTTTTCCGTCTCTTTCTCCGCTGCCTCTGAAGCCCCCTGTCCCCGACGTGCGCCAAGGGCTTGCACCGGCGTGGAAATCCTGCTATGATCCCTGTGTGGGGATAAAAACACGTTCCGGTTGGTAGTCCGGAAGCGGCTCGACCGTCAGTAACCTGCCTCCTTGGTTGTCCCTTCCCCATAGGAACCCAAAAAGGAGGAACCCAAATGAAACCGGCAGTTTCCACCCTCACCATCTCCTTCGAGGCTCCCTTCTGGGTGGGGCTTTACGAACGGGAAGAGGAAGGCCTGTACCAGGTCTGCAAGATTCCCTTTGGGGCAGAGCCCAAGGATTATGAGGTCTATGCCTTTCTCCAGCGGCATTGGAAAGACCTGACGTTCTCCCCGCCTCTTCCCGCCGGCACCGTGCCCCGGGCGCGGATCAACCCCAAACGGCTCCAGCGGGAGATCCGAAAACAGCTCCAGACCCCTGCCATCGGCACCAAAGCCCAGCAGGCCCTGCAGCTGCAGCACGCCCAGCGGGTCCAGACCCGGAAGGAGACCGCCCGTCAAAAGCGAACCCAGGCCCAGCACCGCCGGGCCGCCCTGCGCCGGGAGAAACACCGGGAAAAACACCGGGGCCATTGAAGCGGACCGCCCTGCGGAGTCTGAGACTCCGCAGGGCGGTCCGCCGTCTCCCCAAACGAGCACGGGCCCGCCGGGGAACAGAGGGGGTGTTCCAAGGCGAGCCCATTTGCTTCGAGCGAATATTGAAAAAGAGAGATGGTAGGCACACTCAGGCCGCGTGTTTCTTCATGGTCAGATAATCCGACCACTCCTGGGCCGCGGCAATCCCACCCAACCCCGCAGGGATGGTGAGCAGAAGACCGGGAGCCTGGGGCAGACCGTTCAGCACAACCACATAGGCCGTGAGAACCAGCAGCCAAACCAACAGGTGGATCAAATGAGATGTTCTGCTTTTCATTGGAATGCTCCTTTCTTGGGTCCATGAAAGGCTTGCAGCGATCAGAAAGGAAAGTTTCTCCGGCCGGTCTGCTTGCTTTCTCTTTCTAATTGCATTATACTAAACCCACTTCCCTTTGTAAAACAAGGAAAACCCACCTTTATCATTGGATTTTCCAATGGAACCAAATGGTTCCCCCCTGTCTCTGCCTGGAAAGGAGGCACCATGGACCAAAACAAATGCGTGGCCCTGCTCACCGCCATTGACCTGGGCAACCTGACACGGGCGGCGGAACAGCTGGGGTACACCCAGTCCGGACTCAGTTATGTCATCAAGACCCTGGAGACAGAGCTGGGTTTTCCCCTTCTGGTCCGCTCCCGTACCGGCGTCCGTCCCACCGAGGACTGCCAGCGGATTCTCCCTCTGCTGCGGGACCTGGACCGAAAGAGCCGCCAGCTGGAGCAGGAGGCCGCCGATATCCGCGGCCTGGCCGTGGGCACCGTCTCCCTGGCCACCTTTCCCTCCATCTCCCGTTTCTGGCTGCCGGAAATCCTCCGGGACTTCGCCCAGCATTACCCCGGCATCACCGTCTCCATCCGGGAGAGCGGGCAGGAGGAGCTGGATGAATGGCTGCGGGAGGGCTCGGTGGACCTGGCCTTTTGCAGCTACCATGAGAACAGCCAGAATCACTGGATTCCCTTCCTGGAGGATGAAATCTGGGCGGTGGTCCCCGACGGGCACCCTCTGGCGGGCTGTGAGGAGCTCTCCCTGGCCCAGCTGGCCAGCGAACCCTTCATCCTGGAAGACCGGGCCTATGACTACGACATCTCCCGGGTGATCCAGGAGGCGGGCGTTCACCCCAACGTCCGTTGGACCTCCAAGGATGAACTGGCCATCCTGGCCATGGTCCGGCTGGAGCTGGGCGTCTCGGTGATGCCCGCTCTCTACCTCCATGAGGACCACCCGGGCGTCACCGTCCGCCCCTTGGTTCCCCGGGCCCACCGGCAGCTGGGCGCCTCCCTGCCCGATCTGGACAGTCTCTCCCCCGCCGCCCGCCGGTTTCTCGTTCGCGCCAAAAAGACCATGGGGGTTACGCGCTGAGCCTTGTCTGTTCCCTTGACTTTTTTCCGTTCTCTGTGCTAAAAGAAAAGTGTTACATGGCGTAAATGCGTAAGTCCAAACAAAGGACTTACGCATTTTCCTTTTCCTGCGAATCTTTTTGGAAGGAGAGCCGCGAGATGGTTCGCGGCTCTCCTTTGTTCGGTGCATCAATGGCAGCGTTGCTGGCTTATGCCCAATGGTCGATGGTGAACGACTCCCCCACCGCCCACTTGCTGTTCAGCTTGCACTTGGGTTCGTTCATGATCCAGGCCAGGGGGACCTGGGACGTGGTGATACCCCAGTTGGCGCTGCCGATCTTCAGGGTCGCAAACCCACCGTTTACCACGTAGGTGCTGTCTGTCATGGTGGCCGTTCTCTCCGGGGTCACCAAGGAGGCAAAGCGGCAGAAGTTGTCCCACTGATAGGTCCCCTCCAGATCGATTACTCTGTCGAACACAGTGCCAACTTGGGTGCCGTTTGCATCCAGCCAGGTCACAGTGAAGTGAACACTTCTCCCGTTGGTGTTCGGCACAATTTCAAAGCGTGCCTGTTTTGCATTGTTAGGCGCAAAATAGGCATCATTTCGACTGACCTGATCCGTCTTATGAATATTTTTCTGGCCATCAAAGTAATAGCCAGCATCGATCGTCTTATCCAACTCGATGCAATACGGATGCCAACCATAGCCGGTATCCTTGGAGGGAATGTTAATATCCAACTCCTCATTCTGGCAACCCAGTCCGCGGTTTCTCAGGCCAATATCGATGCCTCTCTTGCCGCCCTTGGCAGTAACGCCAAGAGAGATAAACGCGTTCCGGCCCTTGCCGGTGCCTACCAGACGAACCTTATCCGGGAGCGTGATCAGACCGGAGATCTTCTTGTAGGTAGCCACAGAGCCGCTGGGCCCATAGGCATAGTAGTTGGCGCTGCTCTTCTCTTCAAAAGCGGGCTTGGTTCCCTTCAGCATAGTGTAAGTTCCAATCGGCATATTGTTTTTTCCGTTCCAATCTTAAAGAATTTCTAAGAGATTATTGAGGCCTCTATTTCTTAGATGATTGAAAAAGATACCATTCCTCCCCAAAAATAAACGTGTTTTCCGAACATTTCCAAAAATAATTCAGAGACCTGTAAAACAGGTCTCTGAAGGAAAATTTAGCGCAAGTCCTCCCGCGTATAGGTCTGTTTCCCGCTTGCCACATCCAGCGTCACAGTGTAGACCCCTTTGGCGAACAACAGCTCACCATAGGTCCCGTCGGGATAATAGGGATAGACATCTTCTTCCAGCGTACTCTGATAGTAAACCTTGCTGCCATCTTCCGACAACCAAATCTTGTCGACAGCAGCATCAGACTGCCCATTCTCACCGGCCCCCCAAAAGATGTTATGAGACTCTTTGATGACAGTCCGATATTCTGCGCATGTCCCAGCGGCATCCACTACGACGACTTTCATGCGAGTAGGACCTATATATGCTCCCGATGTATTGTAAACGACTGCAAAGGTCTTGTCGTTTTCCGCAGAGCCACAATAGAGCACCGGCCGATAGGCCTGAGAGATCGCAGCCTGCCGCGGGGTCAGATCAAAGAAATCATTCTCGACCACAGGCTTGCCCTTACAGGTGTTTTCATACAGACGAACTACTGTAACCAGGCACTGCTCGATCGTACACGTGCCTTGGGGGTTAAACTTGTTCTCCCCCACACCATTCATAACGCCCAGGTGGGTCATAAGCTGTACGTCGGCTTCTGCCCAGTCCGCAATCATCCCGCTGTCGGCATAGGACAGTGGCTCCGCGTCATCATGGACCTCATCGCAATACAGCCGATAGGCCCGCGCCAAAACCACAGCGGCCTCCTGCCGGGTAATGACGGCGTCGTAGTCCATGTCTCCATCCTCACGGCCCTGAAGCAGCCCCAATTCCTCCGCCACCGTGCTGCCCCACGGTTGATCCTTGATCTGTCTCTGCAGCCCCCGATACCCGGTATAGGCATCATAGTCCCCGCCGAAGGCCAGCGCCACCAGCCGGGACGCAACCTGTCCAAGCAAGGACCTGTCAGCAGGCATACGATAGTTCTCATATCCCCCCCCTTTATACAAGCCCACGTTCCATGCTTCCGCCACATCCTTCTGTGCCCAGGCCGAGACCTCATACGTGTCCCCATCCGGCGTCACTGCCTCCACGGCACTGGCCACCGACACCAGCATCACCAGCGCCAGGGCAAAGGCGAATCCTCGTTTTAACATGCTCTTGTTCCTCCTTTGTTTTCATTCAAGGGACAGTCTTCCAAAACTCCCTTTTTTAATTTTACACCAGGAAACGGCTCCTTGCAAAGGACCTTCCCTATTTAAGACGTGTTTTTTCAAAAAGTGCAACAAAAAAACGTCTGAAATGGCAAAACATTCCAGGCGTTTTTGAAGTGGATATTTCCGGTCATGGTGGCATTTCTGATTCTAACTATCGTGATCGGAACCAATGCGAATAACGCTCAAGAAAGAATTAAACCACCGTAGATATGGATGATATTTTGCAAGCTGTTGAAAACACGGGATGTTATTATCAAGTTACTAACAAA
The DNA here is from genome assembly GCF_003425665.1 of Evtepia gabavorous. GTDB lineage: Bacteria > Bacillota > Clostridia > Oscillospirales > Oscillospiraceae > Evtepia > Evtepia gabavorous. The sequence continues at coordinate 9,409 of NZ_QQRQ01000018.1, read as the reverse complement.
TAGAAAGAAAATAAAACTAAAAAACCCTCGAACCTTTAAGGTTCAAGGGTTTTCTTGGTGACCCGTCGGGGATTCGAACCCCGGACACCCTGCTTAAAAGGCAGGTGCTCTGCCAACTGAGCTAACGGGTCAAAAAGATGGCTGGGGTGGCCGGACTCGAACCAGCGAATGCGGGAGTCAAAGTCCCGTGCCTTACCACTTGGCGACACCCCATCATAGAATCCACTCTCTATGAGAAGAGAGCCGGAACCGCTGCTCCGGCTCTCTCCCGAGATATCTGGGGTGGGTAAAGGGACTCGAACCCTCGACACCCGGAACCACAATCCGGTGCTCTAACCAACTGAGCTACACCCACCAAATCGCTTCCTAAGCAGTAACAGGGAAACATGGCACGCCTGAAGGGACTCGAACCCCTGACCCACTGCTTAGAAGGCAGTTGCTCTATCCAGCTGAGCTACAGGCGCATATAACAAGCTGCCCCCGGAAAAGCCTGACGGCCCTTCCTTCCACCGTTCCCGTATCGTTCCATCTGCAAAGCCGACACCCTATCGCTGTCAGCTTTGCAGATGGAGCGGGTGATGGGAATCGAACCCACGCGACCAGCTTGGAAGGCTGGGATTCTACCATTGAACTACACCCGCATAAGTACGTATTCCGGAACCGTTAGCTTGTATAGGCTACCATATTTTAAGCGTTTTGTCAACACTTTTTTCAGGTAGATTCGGAAAATTTTCTTTTTTCCTTGGGATAACCACCCGCGCGGAGGACATGATAGAAAGGAGGTGTTGCTATGGACCAGTTCTTTTCCACTTTCTTCCTTTACAGCTTTTTGGGATTTTTGATTGAGGTGGCGTATACCCGCCTCTGCCATCATCCCAAGCAGGACCGCAAATGTCTCCTGTTTCTCCCTCTCTGCCCCGTCTACGGCCTGGGCGCTCTGGCGGTGCTGTCTCTGCCAGCGCTTCTGCTGCGCCGCCCTCTCCTGGTCTTTTTGGCCGGCGCCCTGGTGGCCACACTGGTGGAATATGTCGTGGCCGTTTTTTACGAAAAGGGCGTGGGGGTCCGTTTCTGGGAATACGACCAGCAGCCGGGCAATCTCTCTGGGCGGATCTGCCCCCTATACACGCTTTTCTGGGGGGCATTGTCCCTGTTGACCGTCTATGGGCTGCAGCCGCTGTTCTCCCCTCTTCTGGCCCGGATACCCCTTGGGCTGACTCAAATTCTTTTTCTTCTGTTCGCCGCGGACGGCCTTCTCTCCCTCTTTCTTCTCCATCGAACCGGGAGCACAGATTGCCTGCTGTGGTACCGGCGAGACCGTCCTGTCTCCCCCGGACAGGAATCTATGTAAGGGCCGGGCTTTCCCGGCCCGTTCCTGTTACAGCCGCCTGAGCTCCTCCAGGGTCTCCTGAATGACTCTTTTGGGTACGTAGGCCGCCCCCAATTTCATCGCCTTGTCCAGGGTCATGGAACCGGATTTTGCCACAATGGGCCGGTTAATGACCTGGGGAAACTGGCGGGCCAGTACCTGCCGGGCTTTGGGGTCCGCCAGAAGCTCCCGGACGGTAATTTGGTTGTTCCGCAAATCCATGTTCTCTCACCTCCCATCCATCTTATGCGAAAAATGGCGGGAAGGTCCCAACGTATAACCCCGCTTTCTTTCGCACATACTATCCTCAGACTTCAAAAAGGAGGGTTATCCCATGAATAACATGAACGCCAACAACAGCATCAAATGCTCCGTCTCCAGCTGCACCCACCACAACAGCGCCAAGAGCGTCTGTTCCCTGTCCTCGATCCAGGTGGGCTGCTGCGGCCCCACCACCAAGGAATGCGCCTGCACGGAATGCGCTTCCTATGAGATGTCCAAGCAGAAGAACGGCTTCTGATTCCCTGACACCCACCGCATGTGATCCGAACAAATCAGAAAACCCCGGGATGGAAGTGATTCCATCCCGGGGTTTTTCCGTTTTTCTTCCACGCAACACTGCGCAAGCACCTTACTCCGCCTTGGGAGGCTCCTCTGTCTTCGGTGCTTCCGCAGCAGGGGCCGCGTCCGCCTTAGGGGCTTCCGCTTTGGGGGCCGCCTCTGCCTTGGGCGCTTCCACCTTGGCCTCTCCAGCGGGGGCCGCTGCGGGCTTGGGTGCCGCGGGCTTCTTGGGTTTCGGGGGCAGAACAACACCGTCCACAGTGATCAGCTGACGGGGGCAGGCGCGGGAGCACATGCCGCAGCCGATGCAGATGTCATAGTTGATCTTGGCCAGGAAGTTCTCCACCACAATGGCGCCCTCCTTGGGGCAGGCCTTCACGCAGATCTTACAGCCAATACAGCCGTTGTCGCAGGCCTGGCGGACCACAGGGCCCTTGTCGTGGGAGGCACAGGGGACCTCCGTATACTTCTTGGCGTTGAGGGGCACAATGCGGATAATGTTCCGGGGGCAGGCATCCACGCAGGCGCCGCAGGCGACACATTTGTCGAAATCTACCTTCGCCACATTGTCCACAATATGGATGGCATCAAACTTACAGGCCTCCACGCAGTCTCCGCCGCCCAGGCAGCCATAGGAACACTGCAGCGGGCCGGAGGACACCCGGGAGATCGCCAGACAGCTTTCCAGGCCCACATAATCATAGCGGGTCTTGTCATGGCCGCCGCCGGTGCACATCACCTGGGCAATCTTGCGCGCGCCCTCTTCCACCTCCACGCCCATGATGGCGCCGATCTTTTTGGCCACTTCCGCGCCGCCGGGGGAACAGGCATCCACAGGAGCCAGCCCTTTCACCACAGCGTTCGCATAGCCTCCGCAGCCGGGATAGCCGCAGCCGCCGCAGTTGGCGCCGGGGAGACACTCTGTAATGGCCTCCTCACGGGGGTCCTTCTCCACGGCGAAGACCTTGGAGGCAACCGCCAGGATAATACCAAAGATAATACCCAGCACGCATAATACGATAGGGGCTAAAATGGTAGTACTCATAATTCTCTCTTCGCCTCCCTTACCAAACTTTCAGGCCAGAGAAGCCCATGAAGGCCAGAGAGATCAAGCTGGCCGCCACCAGAGCGATGGGGAAGCCTTCAAAACACTTGGGACACTTGGCAAACTCCATGCGCTCACGCACACTGGCAAACAGAACAATGGCAAGCAGGAAACCAACGCCGCCGGTAATACCATAGGTCAGGCTCTCACCAAAGTTATAGGACTTTTGCGCGTTCTGCAAGGTCACACCCAGCACGGCACAGTTGGTGGTAATCAAAGGCAGGTACACGCCCAGGGCCTCATACAAGGAGGGCATTGCCTTTTGCAGGAACATTTCCACAAACTGCACCAGAGAGGCGATGACCAAGATAAAGGTCACGGTCTGCATAAAGCCCAGACCCTTGCTGTTCAAAAACTCGTTGATGGGCCAGTTCACAGCGGAGGCCACACCCATTACGAAGATAACTGCCATGCCCATGCCCAGAGCGGTTTCAACCTTCTTGGACACGCCCATAAAGGGGCAGATGCCCAGGAACTGGGACAGGACGAAGTTGTTAACCAAAACCGCGCCCAAGGCGATTGAAAGCAGGCTGGTGATACTTTCCATTACTTCGCCACCTCCTTATTCTTCTTGGGCTTGCTCATAAAGTACTGCACGGTAGCAATGACCACACCCAGGGTCAGGAAGCCGCCCACAGGGAGGATCATACCCAGTGCCACCACATCCTCAGGAAGGATCTGATAGCCTGCGCCGCCGTTGAGGATACCGCCACCAAAGGTTCCGGCGCCCAGGAACTCACGGATGATACTCATGATGGTCAGGGAGATCATGTTGCCAAAGCCCTGGAAAATGCCGTCCAGAGCGGAGGCCCCAATGCTGTTCTTGGAAGCAAAGCCCTCCGCACGGCCCAGGATGATGCAGTTCACCACGATCAGGGGGATGAACAGGCCCAGGCTCTCGGACAACGCGGGGACAAATCCCTTGAGCAGCAGGTCAACCATGGTCACGAAGCCGGCGATCACCACGATGTAGCAGGCAATACGGACCTTGTTGGGGATGATCTTCCGCAGGGCGGAGATAACCACATTGGAACAAGTCAAAATGATGGTAACGGCCAAGCCCATACCCAGACCGTTGAACATCGAAGTGGTGATGGCCAGCAGGGGGCACATGCCCAGCAGCTGCACCAGGGACGGGTTCTGGTTAATGAGGCCGTCAAAAAATTGTTTCTTTACATTCATTGTCTCGGTCCCTCCTTAACCCAGTGCTTCCACAACAGCACGGGCGGCGTTGACGCCGTCGCAAACTGCGCGGGAGGTAATGGTCGAACCAGTGATGGCCTCAATGGTACCGCCATCCTTGGTGACACTCACAATGTCCGTGGCGCCTGCAAACTGTGCCTGCCACTCGGGGTCCGTCGCCTTGGAGCCCAAGCCCGACGTCTCCGCGTGGGTGATGATCGCCAGACCGGTTACCTCGCCGGCGGAATTGATGCCCGCCATCATGTCAATGGCGCCGCCAAAGCCATTGGGGGAGTTGGTCTCCACCACATAGCCCTCTTCACCGGCCTGATAGACGGCCAGGACGGGAACCACCGTGCCAGTATCCAGGGTAATATCCCCGCCATCATACTCTACTTTTTCATAGCTATCCGCGGGAAGGACCACCTTCAGGGAGTCCTGGATGGTCTTCTCTGTGTTGGCCGCGATGGCAGGTGCCGTAACCTGGTTGACCAAGCCCAGCAAAGCCGCAACCACCAGACAGATGAGGGCCAAAACAATCACCAGCATAGCCAATCCGGGTTCTTTCTTCGCAGTGCTCATGCTTCCGCGCCCTCCTTTGCAGCTTTCTTGGCGGCCTTTGCCTTCTCCTTCTCCGCCTTGCGCATCTCCGCCGTGACGCCAAACCGCTTGGGCAGGGTGGCCTTGTCAATGAGCCAGACGCAGATGTTCATAATGAGGATGGAGTAGCAAACGCCTTCGGGATACCCGCCAAAGTAACGGATGAAAACCACCAGCAGGCCTGCGCCGATGCCGAAGATCACCTCGCCCTTGGGGGTGTTGGGGCTGGTCACATAGTCGGTCGCCATGAAGAAGGCGCCCAGGAACAGACCGCCGGCAAAAATCTCACGGAGCATCCAGGAGAAGACGTTGACGCCTTCGGGCGCCCGGGAGAACACCAGGGTCAGAACAGCCACCGTGATGATGTACGCGGCGGGAATCCGAATCCGGATCACGCCCTTGGCGATCAAGTAGATTCCGCCGATGAGCAGTGCGATGGCGGAAACCTCACCCACGCAGCCGCCGATGTTCCCGATGAACATATCCAGCACAGAGGCCTCGGGAACGATGCCGCCCTTCATGTAGTCCACGGCCAGGGGGGTTGCACCGGTAACCGCGTCTGTGGCAGAGAGGACGGAAGCCCAGTTCTCTTTGCCGGGCAGCACCCAGGTGGTCATGGGCACAGGATAGCACAGCATCAGGAATGCACGGCCAGCCAGCGCGGGGTTCAGGAAGTTGGTGCCCAGGCCGCCGAAGAGCTGCTTGACAACCACGATGGCAAAGAAGTCGCCAATGATGATGGTCCAATAGGGCAGCGTGACCGGACATACAAACACCAGCAGCACACCCGTGATGGCCGCTGACAGATCGCCGCAGGGATTGGGCTTGTGCATCAGCTTGCAGTATCCCCACTCAAAGATTTCACAAAAAATCACCGACACCAGGGTGGTGGTCAGTGCGCGTGGTCCAAACACATAGATGCCCATCGCCATCGCGGGGATCAGGGCGATCAGAACATCCCGCATCAGATTCTTGGTTCCAACAGGAGACGATGCGTGCGGCGAGGAAGCTACGCTCAGTTTATACTCTTCCATGCTATCCCCTCCTTACTTTTTGGCCGCCTGCTGGCGGATGGCAAACTTTGCGGTACGGAACTGCTGCACCAGAGGAATTCTGGCCGGGCAGATGTACTGACAGCAGCCACACTCCATACAGTCCATGATCCGGTACTCCTCCACCTCGCTCCAGCGGCGGGCTTTGGCGAACATGTTCATGAAGAGGGGCGTCAGGTGCATGGGGCAGACATTGACGCAGCGTGCGCAGCGGATGCAGGTGGGATTCTCGCTGGTGGCGGGCAGATCCTCCTTGCTCAGGCAGAGCACGCAGTTGCTGGCCTTCCCCATGGTGACGGACAGATCATACTGGGCAAAGCCCATCATCGGGCCGCCGGAGATCACCCGGGCGGGGGTCCCGTTAAAGCCGCCGGCCTCCTCAATCAGGTGAGAGAAGGGGGTGCCCACAGGCGCCAACAGGTTGACAGGGTTCTTCACGGCGCTGCCAGTGATGGTGATCACCCGCTGATAGACCGGCAAGCCCAGTGCCACAGCGTCATAGATGGCCGCCGTGGTCGCCGCGTTGAAGACGCAGCATCCCACATCTGCGGGCAGCTTGCCGGGGGGCACCTCACGGCCGGTGATGGCCTGAATCAGCTGTTTCTCAGCGCCTTGGGGATATCGCGTGCGCAGAGCCTGAACGGTAATGTCCTTGGCGCCGCCCACCAGCTCCTTCAAATGGTTCACCGCGTCCATCTTGTTGTCTTCGATGCCGATGTACGCGTGGTCCAGCTGAAGGGCCTTCATGATGAACCGAACGCCGCCGATAATTTTCTCGCCATGCTCCAGCATCAGACGATGGTCTGCGGTAATGTAAGGTTCGCATTCAGCACCATTGATAATAATGGTGTCTGCTTTGCCAACTGCGGAGCTGATTTTGACGTGGGTGGGGAAACCCGCGCCGCCCATACCGGTACAGCCCGCGTCACGGATGATGTCAATGATCTCCTGGGAGGTCAGTGCATCTGCGTTTTCGCGGGGCTTGCAGTCCGGGCTAAGGGTGTTTTGGAAGTCATTTTCGATCACGACAGAAAGCGTAGGCACACCGCCGGTACCGGGACGGGGTTCAACCGCCACAACCGTGCCAGAAACACTGGCGTGGATGGGTGCGCCGAGACCCGCCGTAGCACCGATCATCTGACCAACCGTCACCGTGTCGCCTTTCTGCACCACGGGCTTGCAAGGTGCGCCGATGTGCATAGACATCGGGATCACGACTTGCGCCGGGGCATTGGCCAGCGGTTGGATCGGTTTCTGCTCAGTAGCTTCCTTGTGCTCGGCGGGGTGGACGCCGCCGTAAAACATTTGCTTCATAGCATCACCTCTGTTTTTCCTTGCCAAATTCTCTTTTTCCCCAAAAAATTGCCTCAGTCCGCAGCGAGACTAAAACACTATATATAATAAAGCCAACGCCTCCAATTGTCCAGTGCTTTTCCAAACAAATTTGTTCCAGAATTCAAAATTCTCTAAAATTTCTTTTCGGGTTTTTTCCTATTTTCTTTTTCCTCCGTTCCTGGTATACTGAACTCGGAATTTTGTCGTCAGGAGGCGGACACCCATGGCCAGAACACAAAAAAATTTCTCTGTCTTAGGGGATTCAATCAGTACCTTTCAAGGATACTCTCCCTGGGGCGCTGCCCATTACTCCCCGGATCTGGGCGCTGCCACAGGTGTACATACAGTGGAAGATACCTGGTGGATGCAGGTGATCCGTGCCCTCCAGGGAAGGCTTCTTTCCAATCTCTCCATCTCCGGCAATACCATCTCCACTGCGGGCACCATGGGCGGATTTCCCCCGCGTCGAATTGCACAGCTTACCGTCGATGGCGTCACGCCAGACCACATCCTTCTCTATGCCGGGCTCAACGACGCCAATTTTTATGTGCCGCCAGAAGGGTTCCTCCGGGAATACCAGCAGCTGCTCTCCCGTCTTCGGCAAACCTATCCCCACGCACAGATCAGCTGCGGCACATTGATTTTGGGTGCCGTTCCAGGGACTCAGGGCTCCCTCTCCTGTCTTGTGCAGCGTTTGGCCCCCTACAACCAGGCCATCCGCTCTGCCGTGGCGCAGGCAGATTGTCAGCTGGTGGACTTGGCCGCTATGCATTCCCGCTACGATGCCCTGGACGCATTCCATCCCAATGGAACTGGCATGGCACAGCTGGCCAGGCTCTGGCTCCAAGGAATGGAAGCTTCCTCATAGGACAGAAACTTTTTTTAATTTTGTACTCTTTTTTCCACTTTTCTTTGCGCTGACCCTTTCTCTGTGCTATAATGTAATTTGTACGGTCAATTCATTCTAAAAATGATGCCGCCGCAACATCTATTTTGCTGAAATTTTGGTAGGATCAGTTCAGCCTATCTTCGGATTCTATCATAAAGGAGGACTTTCCATGTCTCAAGCAACTGCGCCCAAGATCTCGATCTTAGGAGATGGCATCAGCACCTTTGAGGGATATACCCCCAGGCTCGGCAGCTTCTATTCTCCCAGCTATGTCTCCTACTCAGGCTTTGACTCTGCGGAGGGCACCTGGTGGATGCAGGCCATCAAAAAGTTAGGGGGCAGCGTTCTTTGCAACAACTCCTTTTCCGGGTCCTATGTAAGCTACCTCGGCCACTATGCCGCGATGCTGCCGGGGCGGATTCGCAATCTGGCCACGGAAGAGGACAGCCCTGATATGATTCTGATCTACACCGGCATCAATGACGTGGCCAATGACATTCCTCTGGATGCTTTCCAGCGGGACTACACGGATATGCTACAAAAGATTCATCGCTTCCATCCCGGGGCTGAGATCTGGGCCGGTACCCTTTGTATGGGGCAAGCGCCCTCTTCCGGCCGGCCCTACTATATTGAGCCGGAACATTTCCAAAACATCGATGCCTACAATACGGTCATCCGCACCTGTGTCAAAGCGGAGCATGCCCATCTGGTGGACTTAGCCGCCCATGGTGTCACCTATGAAACGGTCAATGGCCTGCACCCCAACAAAGCGGGAATGGTCACCTTTGCCGACGCTTGGGTGGATTTAATCAAACAGCAGATGCCTTAATCATTGTAAAGCCTCCCTTTTGAAGGGAGGTTTTCTTTTGTTCCAATCACAACAAAAAAACAGGACAGCCTACCGACTGTCCTGTTTCCTATGTTGGCGTTACCTATTTTCCCGGTTCGTCTCCAAACAAGTATCTTCGGCGCAAGTGAGCTTAACTTCCGTGTTCGGGATGGGAACGGGTGGACCCTCACTGCAATCAACACCAACTTGCTCTTTTGTGAAGCTGTGGCAATATCCACACCCTCAAAACCGAACAAAGTAACCGCCATACCACCAAGCAAGCGCCTGCACTTCTTACTCTTAACCTGAGACTCAGGTCAAGCCCTCGGCTGATTAGTACCGGTCAGCTCCATACATTACTGCACTTCCACCTCCGGCCTATCTACGACATAGTCTCTATCGTGCCTTACTCCTCGAAGGATGAGAGATCTTATCTTAGGGAAAGTTTCACGCTTAGATGCTTTCAGCGTTTATCTCGTCCGCACTTAGC
>NZ_QQRQ01000017.1 GCF_003425665.1 Evtepia gabavorous | reverse complement strand
GAGCAGCGGTGGACTGTATTCGAGTGAGAATGCCGGAATGAGTAGCGAGAATTATGTGGGAATCATAATGGCCGAAAATCTAAGGTTTCCTGGGGAAGGTTCGTCCGCCCAGGGTTAGCCGGGAGCTAAGGCGAGGCCGCGAGGCGTAGTCGATGCACATACGGTTGAAATTCCGTAGCCACCTTATCGAATGAAAGCTGACACTTGGAAATAGCGGGACCCGGAGATTGGTAGATCCGGGCGTAAGGGACCGAACACGAGTAGGGAAGTCCGCGATGTTCTGAGGCGAGAAAAGGCGAAGGTAGGGTGCCCGTACCGCAAACCGACACAGGTAGATGAGGAGAGAATCCTAAGGCCAACGGGAGAAGGGTTGTTAAGGAACTCGGCAAAATGACCCCGTAACTTCGGGATAAGGGGAGCCTGCGCGAGCAGGCCGCAGAGAATAGGCCCAAGCGACTGTTTACCAAAAACACAGGTCTATGCTAAATCGAAAGATGACGTATATGGGCTGACGCCTGCCCGGTGCTGGAAGGTTAAGAGGAGATGTCAGGCAACGAAGCATTGAATCGAAGCCCCAGTAAACGGCGGCCGTAACTATAACGGTCCTAAGGTAGCGAAATTCCTTGTCAGGTAAGTTCTGACCCGCACGAATGGCGTAACGATTTGGGCGCTGTCTCAACAGCCCACCCGGCGAAATTGTTGTACTGGTGAAGAAGCCAGTTACCCGCAACTAGACGGAAAGACCCCATGGAGCTTTACTGCAGCTTAATACTGGAATTCGGTAATTCATGTACAGGATAGGTGGGAGACATGGAAGTACGGTCGTCAGGCCGTATGGAGTCGCCCTTGGGATACCACTCTTGGATTGCTGGGTTTCTAACCTGCGGCCGTGAATCCGGTCGGGGGACACTGTTAGGCAGACAGTTTGACTGGGGCGGTCGCCTCCTAAAAGGTAACGGAGGCGCTCAAAGGTTGGCTCAGCACGGACGGAAATCGTGCGGTGAGTGTAAACGTATAAGCCAGCCTAACTGCGAGAGTGACGGCTCGAGCAGTAACGAAAGTTGGAGTTAGTGATCCGGTGGTATGTGAGTGGAAATGCCATCGCTCAACGGATAAAAGCTACCCTGGGGATAACAGGCTGATCTCCCCCAAGCGTCCACAGCGACGGGGAGGTTTGGCACCTCGATGTCGGCTCGTCACATCCTGGGGCTGTACTCGGTCCCAAGGGTTCGGCTGTTCGCCGATTAAAGTGGCACGCGAGCTGGGTTCAGAACGTCGTGAGACAGTTCGGTCCCTATCTGTTGCGGGCGTAAGAGATTTGAAGGGGGCTGTCCTTAGTACGAGAGGACCGGGATGGACGCACCTCTGGTGCACCTGTTGTCGTGCCAACGGCATAGCAGGGTAGCTAAGTGCGGACGAGATAAACGCTGAAAGCATCTAAGCGTGAAACTTTCCCTAAGATAAGATCTCTCATCCTTCGAGGAGTAAGGCACGATAGAGACTATGTCGTAGATAGGCCGGAGGTGGAAGTGCAGTAATGTATGGAGCTGACCGGTACTAATCAGCCGAGGGCTTGACCTGAGTCTCAGGTTAAGAGTAAGAAGTGCAGGCGCTTGCTTGGGGTATGGCGGTTACTTTGTTCGGTTTTGAGGGTGTGGATATTGCCACAGCCTTTTCTTGAGGAAGAAGAAAGCAAGGGAACGAAGCCGAGTCAGTATAAAGTTCTTTTTGCATGCTTTTTCTTTCAAGGAGAAGTATGCACCTTTAGCTCAGCTGGTAGAGCACCTGACTCTTAATCAGGGTGTCCAGGGTTCGAGTCCCTGAAGGTGTACCAACGGCCCGTTGGTCAAGCGGTTAAGACGGCGGCCTCTCACGCCGCAAACATGGGTTCGATTCCCGTACGGGTCACCACGTTTTGGTTGACAAGACGCGAAAAATTTGATAAGCTGTTATTGTAACAGCGAGTTGGTGTTGATTGCAGTGAGGGTCCACCCGTTCCCATCCCGAACACGGAAGTTAAGCTCACTTGCGCCGAAGATACTTGTTTGGAGACGAACCGGGAAAATAGGTAACGCCAACACAGGAAACAGGACAGTTAGTTGACTGTCCTGTTTTTTATTGCTATAATGAAGAAAATTGATCGGCTGTGGGAGGAAATGGTATGGAAATAAGAAGAAAAGACTTGGCTGTTATGGATAAAAGAATAAATCAATTTATGGAGATGCGAAAGTTATGCATATTACAGAACAGTTACACAAGTTTGTATAAAAAATATGTTCTTGAGGGGAGAAAAGTTTTTTACAGAGGCTATGCTTGTCCTGAAATTCAATTTTGGACTACTGATGAGATTAAGTACTTCAAAATTTTTTACATAGGACACCAAGGTGAGCGTAAGGAGGTAATATTTAAAGAAAATCAACTGATTTCTATTTGTGAAGATCGTTTTACTGGGTCACTTTACATAAACGACGATACTATTTTATCAAGAAGTGTAAGCCCAAGAGAAGTAAGTTATTTTCTCAGAAATGTATTTCCTGTAATATGCAAAAAGGATGAGAATTTTTATATAGGAAAAATTAGATATGGAGGATATAAGACCTATAAAAAAGATGATGAACCGATATATTACGCATCTATCGAGGTAGGAAGTCTATTAGGAATGTCCAATTCCGAGGTATTGACACGAGACAGACCTTCACGCATCCCTGAAGAATTAAAATTATATTGTAGTTATAAAAATGGGAAAATGGTTTATGATGTAGAAAAATCTAATATTATAGATATACGTGTGGTTAACGACACATTAACATACCTTTTGCTTATCTGCGATCATAGCATTATAGAACGTTTAAGTTTAGATTATTTGACAGACCCTATCAAGTAGTTGTATAATGAAACGTTAAAGCTTGCAGGTGTTTTCATGCTATTTTCTTTTGAGTGACGCAGAGTCTAACTTTCTTTGAGTGTGGAGTGATGATGATGTCAAAATATTTTGGGACTGACGGCTTCCGAGGGGAGGCAAATGTAAACTTGACCGTGGACCATGCGTTTCATGTGGGCCGTTTCTTAGGGTGGTATTACAGCCAAGACCACCAGGCACAGATTGTAATCGGAAAGGATACCCGTCGATCCAGCTATATGTTTGAGTGTGCTTTAGCGGCAGGGATTACTGCTTCAGGCGCGGATGCCTGTCTGATGCATGTGACGACGACCCCCAGTGTTTCTTATATTTCAAAAGTAGATGAATTCGACTGTGGAATTATGATTTCTGCCAGTCACAATCCGTTTCATGACAATGGCATTAAACTGATCAACCGGCATGGCGAGAAAATGGAACAGGAAGTGATTGATCAGATTGAGGCCTATTTGGACAGCGCAAGAGAGTTGCCCTATGCCACAGGGGAGCACATTGGCCGCGTGATTGATTATGCTTCCGGCCGGAACCGCTACATTGGTTATCTGATTAGTTTGGCTACCCATTCCTATAAGGATATGAAGGTGGCTTTGGATTGCGCCAATGGGAGCGCCTGGATGATTGCAAAAAACGTGTTTGAGGCCTTGGGGGCGGAGACTTACGTGCTGAGCAACACACCCAATGGGCTAAATATCAATGACGGCTGCGGATCAACGCATATAGAACAGCTGCAGCAATACGTAAAAGAGAATCACATGGACATTGGGTTTGCCTTTGACGGCGACGCAGACCGCTGCCTGGCCGTGGATGAAAAGGGAAATTTGGTCGATGGAGACGGAATTCTTTATATTTACGGTTCCTATATGAAGGAGCGGGAAAAGCTGGCCAACAATACCATTGTGACGACGGTGATGTCGAATTTTGGCCTGTATAAGGCACTGGACGCCTTGGATATTCGATATGAAAAAACGGATGTAGGCGACAAGTACGTTTATGAGAATATGCGTGCCAATGGGCATCTCATTGGCGGGGAGCAGTCTGGGCATATCATTTTTGGAAAGTACGCCAACACCGGGGATGGGATCTTGACGGCGATCAAACTGATGCAGGCAATGTTAAGCAAAAAAATGCCGTTGTCAAAGCTGACGCAGGACTTGAAAATCTATCCCCAGGTTCTGAAAAACGTACGGGTCCAAGACAAAGAGCGGGCCTTAAATGATTTTGCGGTACAGAATGCAGTCCGCGAGGTGTCGGCAAAACTGGGAGACCAAGGGCGGATTCTCCTGCGGAAAAGTGGTACGGAGCCGGTTTTGCGTGTCATGGTAGAGGCGCCCACCAACGAGCTGTGCGAGGAGAATGTGGACGCGGTCATTGCGGTCATGCGCCAGCGGGGGCTGATTGTGGAGGCGAAGAAATAACATGCTGACCATTTCTGATTTGTTTCGTCTGGATGACACTATTGCGGCGTCTCTATTTGCGGGAAAAACCTACCCCTGGGAGGTTTTAGAGGGTCTTAGTGCCTATATTCTGCAACTGGGCGCCACCCTTTCCCCGGAGGAATTTGATCATCCGGCGGAGGATGTCTGGATTGCGAAGGATGCAAAGGTTTTCCCGTCTGCCTATCTTGGGGGTCCTTGCATCATTGACCATGGCGCGGAGATTCGCCACGGCGCGTTTATCCGGGGAAGTGCGATTGTGGGGAAGAAAGCTGTGGTAGGGAATTCTGTGGAGCTAAAGAATGTGGTCCTGTTTGATGGGGTCCAGGTTCCCCACTACAATTACGTTGGGGACTCTGTTCTGGGCAGTCACGCACACATGGGAGCCGGTTCCATTACCTCCAATGTCAAAAGCGATAAAACCTTGGTGGTGATCCGCGCAGGGGAGGAGCGTATCCCCACAGGCCGGAAAAAAGTAGGCGCGATGTTGGGAGATTATGTCGAGGTAGGCTGCAACAGCGTGCTGAATCCAGGTACGGTGATTGGCCCTCACAGCCATATCTACCCAATCTCCAGTGTGCGGGGAACCATTCCCCCTCACCACATTTATAAAAACGAAAGAGAAATCATTGCAAAGCGATAAAGGAGCGTAGAGAGAGAAGCATGAATCAATTCCCTGCAAAGAATCTGTTGCTGCTGTTTCTGACTGCCGTTATCTGGGGCACGGCTTTCGTGGCCCAGTCGGTGGGAATGGACCACATTGGACCATTTACCTTCAATGCCATTCGTTCCTTGGTGGGTGGCCTTGCCCTGATCCCTGCGATTTTGATTTTTGGCCGGATGAAAAGTGAGGAGAGACGCCGAGAGGAGCGAGCCCAGCGAAAGACGCTTCTTTTGGGGGGAGTTTTCTGTGGCTTGGCATTGGGGATTGCCTCCTGCCTGCAGCAGGTGGGTATACAATATACCACGGTGGGAAAGGCTGGGTTTATTACGGCACTGTACATCGTCATTGTTCCCATCCTGGGCTTGTTCTTCCGAAAGAAGGTGGGTCCCAAACTGTGGGTCAGTGTGGTGATCGCCATTTTGGGTCTGTATCTGCTGTGTATGAGTGGCTCCCTGCAGCTGCAAAAGGGGGATTTCCTGGTCCTTTTGTGTGCATTCTGCTTTTCGGTCCATATCATGGTCATTGACTATTTTACGACAAAGGTAGACGGCGTTCAGATGTCGTGCATTCAGTTCTTTGTGGCGGCGCTTTTCTCTGGCCTCTGCATGCTGGGGATAGAGGGAATTCCTGATCCCCATGCAGTGGCGATCTCTTGGGCGCCCATTTTGTATGCGGGGGTTTTATCCTCGGGGGTGGGTTACACCCTCCAGATCATTGGACAGAAAGGCCTCAATCCCACTGTGGCCAGTTTGATCTTGAGCTTGGAGTCTGTTATCTCTGTTTTGGCCGGATGGCTGTTTCTCGGGCAAAATATGTCCGCCAGAGAGGTGATGGGCTGTGTGTTGATGTTTGGGGCCATCGTTTTGGCCCAACTACCAGACCGCAAGAAAACGCGCCCAGAGGAGGCGTAAGCGGGCAAAACAGCCCTTCTAATTATCCAATTAGAAGGGCTGTTTTTACACATCAAAAGAGAGTTCCTTTTTCATAATGCTGGGAAAACAGTCCACTTGGAACTGGGAGCAGGTGAGACAGCGGGAAATGGGAGGAGCCATTTCTCGGGGAACAGTGTGCCACTGATACCGGGCGTAAAAGCCGGGAACCTTTCCCACCAGCCAGAGTTCCCGGGCGCCCAGCTGCTTGGCGTGGTGCTCTGCCGAAGCGAGCAGTTGACTTCCCAAGCCACCACCTTGCAGGTGAGAAACTACCGCCAAGTGAGCCAGAACGAAGTGCCCTGCACGGTGCTGGAGGGTGGCTGCGGCTACAAGTTCTCCAGTTTCTGAGTCTTCACAACGAAGCATGGACAGTGTTCCCTGAGGCGGTGTGTGGCCGGGAGTGACCTCCAGTCCGCTCTCCTGATAGAGCAGGGAGAGAGGGTAGAAATCTTGGGTTTCTCGGATAGAATACATGGCGCGTACCTCCAAAAGCAGAGGAACGTGAGAGGTCACGTTTCCATTTTATAATGAAAAGAGTATACCACTGCCCTGTGGGATTTTCAAGCTTATAGGGTGCTGGCGGATCATAAGAGGGGAATTGAGACTTGACGGAGTACGCTGGCTACGTCATAATATGGCTGGACGTTTGAAGGAGTAAACTCTGTGCACCAAAATTTGGGGAGGATAGCATGAATGTCTTCGACATCATTGGGCCCATTATGATTGGGCCCTCCAGTTCACATACAGCCGGCGCTGTTCGGCTGGGACAGATCGCCCGGAAAATTCTCGGGGAGGATGTGGTTCAGGCGCGCATTGAACTCTCCGGGTCCTTTGCTCGGACCTATCGGGGGCATGGTACGGATAAGGCCCTGCTGGCGGGGATTATGGGGCTCTGCCCCGATGATACACGGATTCGCTGTTCCCCCCAGCTGGCGCAAGAGAAGGGAATTTCCTTCTCTTTCCTGGAGACAGAGCTGCCAGACGCACACCCCAATACGGCACGCATCCATTTGACGGGAGAGCGCGGGAAAGCCACCACGATTGTGGGGACCTCGACTGGAGGCGGTAATATTTTGGTCACTGAGATCGACGGTCTCAAGGTCACTTTCACGGCTCAGTGCAATACGCTGCTGGTGGTCCATTGGGACCGGCCGGGGACCATTGCTGCGGTCTCCAACTACACGGCCACGTCGGGGATTAACATTGGAAATTTTCAGCTTTCCCGAACCAGAAAAGGGGGAAAAGCCATTATGATGCTGGAAATTGACGGGGAAGTGCCGGACGCAATCATGGACCATCTGAGGGCGTTTGACAATATCATTGACATCATATTGATCCGGGTTGGATGAGAGGGAAGAACTATGTTGGAGTATCAATCAATTTCCGCTCTGTGTGCGGCGGCGGAGGAGGCAGGGGTCTCGCTTTCGGAGCTGGTTCTGCGCGACCAAGCGGAAGAAATGGAGCTCCCTACTGAAGTGCTGTACCAGCGTATGCGGGAAAATTTACAGGTAATGCGGCAGGCGATCCAGGCCGGGTCCATGCCGGAGACGCGCTCACTGTCGGGGCTGACTGGCGGAGATGCCTTTAAGATGAAGCGATACGCCCAGGAAGGGGGAATCATCGGCGGCTTTATGAACCGTTCCATTGCCAGGGCTCTGGCCGTGTCGGAGTACAATGCGGCGATGGGGAAAGTTGTGGCGTCTCCCACAGCGGGCTCCTGCGGCATCCTGCCGGGCACAGTGGTTTCTATGCTGGAAGAGGGAAAGTGTACAGAGGAAGCCGCTGTGATGGCTCTCTTCACGGCTGGCGCTGTGGGCATGGTGATTGCCCAGCAGGCCTCGATTGCAGGGGCGCAGGGGGGATGTCAGGCCGAGTGCGGTTCAGCCTCCGCCATGGCGGCAGCGGCCCTTGTGGAGCTGTGCGGCGGCACCCCGACCCAAGCGGGCCACGCCTGCGCCATGGCCATCAAAAACCAGCTGGGGCTGGTGTGTGACCCCGTGGCGGGTTTGGTGGAGATTCCCTGTATCAAGCGCAATGTTTCCGGGGTATCCATTGCCTTTACCGCAGCGGAAATGGCCCTGGCGGGAATTGAGAGCAAGATTCCGGTGGACGAATGTATCCAGGCGATGAAGTCCGTGGGGGACAGCATGTGCAGTGCGCTAAAAGAGACCGCACTGGGGGGACTGGCTATGACGCCCACGGGAATCCAGTATGCCAAGAGGATCTATAACACTGCGCAGTGAAGAGATGAGGCCCTAAAACATACTGATTCCATTTCTATGAAAAAAGCGGACCCGAGGAAACCTCCTCGGGTCCGCTTTCATTTATTTCTCTGGTGAAGGGAGGAAAACAGGGATCAGGCCTGTCCCAACTGCTTGGCAATTTCCTCCGCAAAGTTCTCTTCCTTCTTTTCCAGACCTTCGCCTCTCTCAAACCGATAGAAGCCCTTGATCTGGATGGAGCCGCCCACTTCTTTGGCCACAGCAGCCACGTGCTTCTCCACAGAGACTTTGTTCTCCTTCACGAAAGCCTGCTGCATCAGGCAGTTCTCCTCATAGTACTTACCCAGCTTGCCCATAACAATGCCTTCCTTGACCTTGTCGGGCTTGGCAGCCATTTTGGGATCGTTGGCCATCATAGCCAGCTGGATTTCCTTCTCCTTGTCCAGGGTATCCTGGCTGACATCGGCCTTGTCCAGGAAAGCAGGATTCATGGCGGCAATCTGCATGGCCAGGTCCTTGCCCAGCTCCAGAACCTTTTCATTCTGCTCCAGGCCGGCGGAGACCTCCATATTCAGCAACACGCCGATCCGGCCGTTCATGTGGTTATAGGCAACGCTGACACCGCTGTCGTAGCGGACAAAGCGGCGGATCTTGATGTTCTCACCGATGACCAGGACCTTTTCCTGGAGCATCTGCTGAACCGTCAGACCAGTCTTGCGATAGGGGAGGGTCATCAGGGTGTCCATATCCACGGGACCCCACTTGCCCACTACGTAGCAGACATCCTTGACAAACTCAATGAACTGGTCGTTCTTGGCCACAAAGTCGGTCTCTGCGTTGACCTCCACCAGGGCGGCGCCGTCAGAGAAGACCTCGGCGTAAGCCATACCCTCAGCGGCAATCCGGCCAGCCTTCTTCTGGGCGGCGGCCAGGCCCTTTTCTCTCAGCAGTTCAACTGCCTTATCCATATCGCCGTCGGTCTCAGCCAGTGCTTTCTTGCAGTCCAGCATACCCACGCCGGTCATTTCACGCAGGGTCTTCACGTCAGCAGCAGTAAATGCCATGATAACAAACCTCCAATTATATAGTAACAGTATCCAAAGGGCGGATGCCCGTCAAACAACGGGCATCCGCTAAAATCACAGAAACGTCAATTAAGCTTCTGCGGGAGCCTCTTCCGCAGCGGCAGCTTCTGCGGCATCTGCGCCCTGCTTGCCCTCCTGAATGGCGTTGGCCATGACAGAAGAAATCAAACGGATGGCGCGGATGGCGTCATCGTTGCCGGGAATCACGTAGTCAATCTCGTCGGGATCGCAGTTGGTGTCCACGATGGCGACAATGGGAATATTCAGCTTGCGGGCTTCGTTGATGGCGTTGCGCTCCTTGCGGGGGTCAACCACGAACAGAGCACCGGGGAGACGCTTCATGTCCACCACGCCGCCCAGATACTTCTCCAGCTTGGCGATTTCGCCCATGTGCTTGATGACTTCCTTCTTGGGCAGCATGTCAAAGGTGCCGTCTTCCTGCATCTTCTTCAGCTGGTTCAGACGGTCCACACGGCCGCGCATGGTCTTGAAATTGGTGAGCATACCGCCCAGCCATCTGGCGTTGACATAGAACATGCCGCAGCGCTGTGCCTCTTCCCGGATCGCGTCCTGGGCCTGCTTCTTGGTGCCGACAAACAGCAGGCTCTGGCCGTTCTCAGAGAGCTGACGGACAAAATTGTATGCCTCTTCCAGCTTCTTCACGGTCTTCTGCAGGTCGACAATATAGATGCCGTTGCGCTCGGTGTAAATGTAGGTTGCCATCTTGGGGTTCCAGCGGCGGGTCTGGTGACCAAAATGCACGCCTGCCTCAAGAAGCTGTTTCATAGATACGACTGCCATGGATTGTTTCCTCCTGATTGTTTTAGTTGGTACCTCCGGGCCCTTCCTCCGTGCGGCCAACCTGTCCCCAGGCACACGGCCGTTTGTCTGGACCCGTACGGAATCGGGTAACATTTTACCATAAATTTTTTTATATTGCAAGGACTTTTTTCCTGGTTTACCTTGCTGTTTCATGGAGAAAGGCAGAGGCGGCGCGGGATTTTGACATGCGCCGCTTTTTTGGCAGAAAAAAGGGAAACACATGTGGTTTCTGCTGTGCCCAAGCGGTGCAGCGGGGATGGGAGCCGATGGAACCCGAAGAAATGAAAAAATCCATCGAATCCAGAGGAACGATTCCCAAGAAAGCGGACCTTTTTCCGAATGAAGGATTTCTCCGGCGGAGATACTGAAAACAGTACAATGAAAGCGGGGAAAACCAATATGGGACGACTGAGCAAGGTAGAAATCAGCGGCGTCAATACATCGAAGCTGCCTGTCCTCTCCCGAGAGGAGGCCAAGGTGCTCTTTCAGCAGGCTCGGGCTGGCAGCGAAGAGGCCCGGCAGACCCTGATTCAGGGGAATCTTCGCCTGGTGCTCAGTGTGATCAAGAAGTTTGACGGGCGCAACGAAAATCCCGATGATCTTTTTCAGGTGGGCTGTGTGGGCCTCATTAAGGGAATTGACAATTTCAATGTGGACCTGGACGTTTTTCCAAGCACCTATTTGGTTCCCATGATTGTGGGGGAGATTCGGCGGTACTTGCGGGACAACAGCTCTGTCCGGGTGTCCCGCTCTATGCGGGATACCGCGTATAAGGTCCTGCAGGCCAAAGAGAAATATGTGGCGGAACACCAGCGAGAGCCCAGTGTGGAGGAGATTGCCAAACTTTTGGACCTAAAGCGGGAAGAGGTGGTCTTTGCCCTGGATGCCATTGTGGACCCGGTCTCCCTCTATGAGCCTGTGTACTCGGACGGGGGAGACACCATCTGTGTCATGGATCAGGTCAAGGACCAGAAAAACACCGACGAAAACTGGCTGGAGCAAATTGCGCTGAAGGAGGCCATGGACCGGCTCAGCGACCGGGAGAAACACATTCTCCGTCTCCGATTTTTTGAGGGGAAGACCCAAATGGAGGTCTCGGCTCGGATCGGGATTTCCCAGGCCCAGATCTCCCGCCTGGAGAAAAACGCCATCCAGAAAATTAAGCGGGAGCTGTAATCCCTCATCAGCCCAGCCTGAGCCACACGGCGACTGCCAGGCAGGCCGCCAGCAGCCCCAGGTGCAGGGCGCTGACCAGCCGATACCGGCGGGCCCGGGGACGCCAGGGGATCCCGTGGTCCAGGCTCTGCCCGGCCTCCAGCTGCCGGCACAGGCAGCGGTAATGGCGGGCCCGAGCCAGGGAGAACCCCGTTATCCACAGAAACAGGATCAGGTAGAGCAGGAAGGCAGCGGGAGCGTGCTGCCACAAAGTACGCAATATCTCCCACCAGTTCAGCGTCAGGGGATAGACCAGGAAAAAGAGCAGAACCAGGGTGAGCAAGCTCTCCCGCGCCCGCCGGTGGAGGGAGCGGAGGACCAGTGCCTGGGTATGGGGGTCCGTGTCCACCTCCCGAGCGGCCGGGTCCCGGGTACGGTAGATGTAAAAGGGCCCCCGTTTGGCCACGTATTCCCATCCATAGGCAGCATACAGGCAGCGGGACTCCTCGGAGGGCCCCAGCCACGCCTCCGTGCCGAAGGTGTCTGCGTCCATGGCAGAGGTCAGTCGGTAACGGACCATCTGGGGCGCGGCCGCGGCAAAGGCAGCGGTGCAGCCAAAACAGCCCACCTGCTCCAGCCGCCAGCCACAGCGGGCCATTTCCTCCAGCCAGCTCTCCATGGCTTCCAGGTCATAGGATTGGCAGGGAATCCATCTGCGGGTTTTTGTTTTTGTCGCCATGGGACACTCCTTTCTGTGGGGGCAGCCGCCTGCGGTTTCAGGCAGGGGCATGGGTGGGGGTGGGGGTGGGGTCTGTCACCGGGCTCTCCGGCTGGGGGATGGCAGGGGGCGGAAGCCGCTGGGCGTCGGCCAGGCAGGTTCGCAACCGCTCCAATTCTTGAGCGTAGGCCAGCTCTCCTCGCTCCGTGATCCGATAGGTGCGTTTCCGCCCTTCTACGTGGATCTCCTGGAGATAGTGCTCCTTTTCAAACTTTCCCAGGATGGTGTACAGGGTGGCCGGTCCCATCTGCACCCGGCCCTTGGTCAGGGTATCCAGGAAGGCAGCCACCTCGATGCCGCACATGGGCCGGCAGTGGAAAGCCATGAGGACATAGAGCATGGACTCGGTCAGGTTCTCCATGGATTTTTTGGGCATGATAGAGCACCTCCTGATATCGTTTTATAATATTGTAAAACGATATCAGCCCTCTGTCAAGAAAAAAGCCCGCCTCCCCTTTTCCGGGGAGGCGGGCTGGCCGACAGATTACAGTCGGTAGATATCTTTTGGGTCCAGGGTTGAAACGTGATTGTCCTCCAGAGCTTGGAGGGCGGTCTCTGCGTTGTCGGTTCGCATCACCACCACAGCGTGGCCGTCTTGGTTGCCCACAAAGGCGTACATATACTCTACCGAAACCTGGGCGCCGGAGAGAATTTGCAGCACAGCGGTCAGTCCGCCGGGACGGTCGTCGATGACAGCGGCCACCACGTCACTCTGCTTTACAATGAAATCGTGGTTTCGGAGCACTTGACAGGCCTTGTCCGGGTCGTTGACAATGAGACGGAGAATCCCAAAATCCGTGGTGTCCGCCAGGGAGAGGGCACTCATGTCGATGCCGTTTTCCCCTAAAACCTGTGTGACCTCACCCAGCTTGCCGGGCATGTTTTCAATGAATACGGAAATCTGTTTGATTAACATAGGGCTGCCTCCTTACAATTTGCGGTTGTCGATGATCCGCTGGGCCTTGCCCTCGCTGCGGGCAATGGTCTTGGGGTTGACCAGATGGACCTTGGCGCCGATGCCCAACATCGAGCGCAGCTGGGAGACGATCTTCTTTTCCAGGGTTTCCACGGAGCGGATATCATCGGAGAACATCTGCTCACTCATCTCTACGTTGATATCCAGTGTATCCGTGTTATTTTCCCGGCCAACGATGATTTGATAATTGGGTGTGATGTTCTCGCCGCTGACCTTCAGGAGCACCTCTTCAATTTGAGAGGGGAAGACGTTGACGCCGCGGATAATGAGCATGTCGTCAGAGCGGCCCATAGGCTTGGCCATTCGTACATGGGTTCGTCCGCAGGAGCAGGGCGTACGGTCCAGAACGCAGATGTCACGGGTCCGGTAACGGAGCAGGGGAAAGGCCTCTTTGGTGATGGAGGTGAACACCAATTCCCCCTTGGTGCCGTCCGGGAGCACCTCGCCGGTATCGGGATCGATGATCTCCGCGATGAAATGATCCTCACAGATGTGCATGCCTTTCTGTTCGCTGCACTCGTAGGAGACCCCGGGACCGGAGAGCTCGGTGAGCCCGTAGATATCATAGGCTTTGATCCCCAGCTTGTTCTGAATATCCTGGCGCATTTCCTCTGACCAGGCTTCGGCGCCGAAAATCCCGGCTTTCAGCTTGATCTGATCCTTGAGCCCCCGCTCCAGCACACTTTCCGCCAGAAAAGCTGCATAGGAAGGGGTGCAGCAGAGGATGGTGGAGCCCAGATCACACATGAACTGGATTTGCCGGTCGGTGTTCCCCGAGGACATGGGGAGCGTTAAGCTGCCCACCTTGTGGGAGCCGCCATGCAGGCCGGCACCGCCGGTGAACAGACCATAGCCATAGGAGACATGGACCACATCCTCTGCGGTGCCGCCAGCGGCCATAATGGCCCGGGCGCAGCAATCCTCCCAGAGGTCCACATCGTGCTGGGTATAGAACGCCACCACGCGCCGGCCTGTGGTCCCGGAGGTGGACTGGATACGGACGCAGTCTTGCAGAGGAGTGGCCAAAAGGCCATAAGGATAGGCGTCCCGCAGGTCGCTCTTGGTGAGAAAGGGAAGCTTATGGAGGTCCTCGACGCCGTGGATATCCTCCGGGGTGATCCCCTTTTCCTCCATCTTAGCGCGGTAATACGGGACGTTGTCATAGACATGGCGAACTTGCTTGACCAGGCGTTCACTTTGCAGTTTGCGAATCTGCTCCTGGGACATGGTCTCAATTTCAGGCTGATACATGGGCATGAAACATCAATCCTCACTCTATCTGTATAGTAAAGATGCAAAATATTATTATAAAAGTATAATATTTTCCTTATGCTGAGTATAAAAGGCTCCACCAAAAAAGTCAAGAGGAATTCGTTCTTTTGGAGGAGTGGTGAAAAAGGAGCGTGATTTTGGGATTGCATCGGGTAAAAAGACAATCGGACTTTCCTGGAGAGGGAGTGGAGCGTCCAAAGGCGGGGCTCCATGTTCCAGGGCACTTGTGGGGAGAAACCTTTGGGTAGAGAATGTTTTTATAAAAATTGGACATTGCTTGTATAGAGAACAAGATAATTCAGTATGAATTATAATATAGTGTTGACTTTTGAATGGTTCGGTGGTATTCTTAATATAGAAAACAAGATAAACCGATTTGAAAATCAATAAAGGAGGAACGGACCATGACAGAATCCGTGGCGTATCCCGGCGGCTCCGCCCGCCGCCAAAGCATCGGCGAAGAAGTGCTCAATGCCATTTCCCATGGGATCGGGGCAGTGATGGCTGTCATTGGCACGGTGCTTCTGGTTCTTCGGGCGAAGGAGGAAGGGGACCTGCTGAATATCATCAGCGTGGCCATTTTTGGAGGCTCCATGATCCTTCTGTACCTGATCTCCTGTCTGTATCATGCGCTGCCCCGGTCCAAAGGAAAGCAGGTTTTTCAGATATTGGACCACTGTTCCATTTTCCTGCTGATCCTGGGGACTTACACGCCCATCTGCCTGATTACAGTGGGGGGCACGTTTGGGTTAACCATCTTTGGCATCAATTTGGCCTGTGGCATTGTGGGCATTGTCCTGAACGCGGTCAGCTTGAAGCGTTGGAAAAAGGTCTCCCTGGTCCTCTATATTGTCATGGGTTGGCTGGGAATCCTGGCGCTTCCTACGATTTGGCGAAACATGACGCTGGAAGGGCTGTGCCTGCTTCTGCTGGGCGGTGTGGCCTATACCGTGGGGGTTATTTTCTATCGGCAGAAGGAGAAACCCTATCGCCACGGTATTTGGCATTTCTTTGTTTTGGCTGGGACAGTTCTGCAGTTTTTTGCGGTGTATACCAACTGCTGCGCTGGGTAAAAGAAAAACAAGAGGAAGGAGTCGGCTGCCATGAGAGAGTATGTAATTGTAACGGATTCCTGCTGTGATTTCAGCCAGGATCTGATCCGAGACTTAGACCTGACGGTGATCCCACTGTCTGTCCAGCTGGGGGAGGACAGGTTCCGAAATTGCCCGGACGAGGCCCCAGAGAGCCATGTCTTTTATACCCGTCTGAGCAGGGGAGAACCGGCGCAGACTTCTGCGCCCAATGTGGAGGAGTTCAAGGACTGCTTTTTGCCCTTTCTGCGGCAGGGAAAGGACGTCTTGTACCTGGGTTTTTCCTCTGGACTGAGCGGGACCTATCACAATGGCGCCATGGCGGCGGAGGAACTGCAGGAGGAATTTCCAGAGGCCAAGGTCATCACGGTGGATACCCTGTGTGCCTCAATGGGACAGGGCCTTTTGGTGGACTTGGCGGTGCAGGAGAAGCGAAAGGGGAAGGACATTGAAGCGGTCCGGGACTTTGTCCGGGAGACGATTCCCCATCTGTGCCACTGGTTCACAGTGGGAGATTTGAGCCAACTCCGCCGGGGCGGGCGCCTTTCCGCCGGCAAGGCGATTGTGGGGAACCTGCTCAATATCAAACCAGTGCTCCACGTGGATGACCAGGGGCATCTGGTGCCCATGGAGTCGGCCAAGGGACGGAAAAAGTCCATTGAGGCACTGCTCAAACACATGGAGGAGAGTGCCATAGACCCCCAGAATCAACGCATTTACATCAGCCATGGAGACTGTCTGGACGAGGCGCGGGCTTTGGCGGCGATGATCCAAGAGCGACTGCACGTGGTCTCTGTCACCATTGGGGATGTGGGCCCTGTGATTGGCGCCCACTCCGGCCTGGGAACCCTGGCGCTTTTTTTCCTGGGCACCCAACGATAACAACGATAAAGTGGAAAAGATTCCTCTGGATGCTGACGCACCCAGGGGAATCTTTTTCGCTGCTGATAGG
This sequence comes from Evtepia gabavorous, assembly GCF_003425665.1. Taxonomy (GTDB): domain Bacteria; phylum Bacillota; class Clostridia; order Oscillospirales; family Oscillospiraceae; genus Evtepia; species Evtepia gabavorous. Next base: position 31,758 of record NZ_QQRQ01000017.1, on the reverse strand, counting down.
TAAGCATGCAAACAGACGCCCCGCACACGGGAAAGGTATGCGGGGCGTTTGTGCGGTATTACAAAGCGTGAATGACAATGGTTCCATTCTCCACCACGGCCTTTAACGCGGTGATGGGATGGAGATAACTCTCGATGATTTTGGTGGCAATGGGGTCCTCCAGGCTCTTCTGAATGTGCCGGCGCAGGTTCCGGGCGCCATAGGCGGCAGAATAGGAATCCTTCACCAACTGATCCAGCACGGTTTCGTCCCAGGTAAAAGTCAGATTCTTTTCCTGCAGAACCTCCTGCAGCTCCTGCAGCATAATCCGGGCGATGGCGCGGAAATTCTCCTCCGAAAGCTGGTTGAAGCAGATGACCTCATCCACCCGGTTGATAAACTCCGGCCGCAGGAACTGCTGCAGGGCCTTCATGGCCTTGTCCTTGTTCAGTTCATTGGCGGTCTTTCCAAAGCCCAGCGGTCCTGCGCTGCTGTCGCTGCCTGCATTGGAGGTCATGACAATCACAGTGTTTTCAAAGTTGACCACCCGGCCCTGGGCGTCGGTGATATGTCCGTCGTCCAGAATTTGCAGGAGAATGTTCAGGACATCGGGGTGGGCCTTCTCAATCTCATCAAACAGGACCACGGAATAGGGTTTCCGGCGGATTTTCTCGGTCAGCTGACCGGCCTCATCATAGCCCACATAGCCGGGGGGAGAGCCGATGATCCGGGAGACGGAGTGCTTTTCCATAAACTCAGACATGTCCAGGCGAATCAGGGACTCCGGTGCATGGAAGAGATCCTCGGCCAACCGTTTGACCAATTCTGTCTTTCCCACACCGGTGGAGCCCACAAAGATGAAGGACACCGGTTTCCGTTTGGAGGTGACCCCCACCCGGTTCCGGCGGATGGCGGCGGAGACGGCGGCAATGGCCTCGTCCTGGCCGACGACGTGCTCCTTCAAGCGGTCTTCCAACTTGGCCAAACGCTCGTATTCCTGCTCCTGGATGGTGCTGGCGGGAATCTTGGTCCAAAGCTCAACCACGCGGGACAGGCTCTCCAGAGTCAGGGAAGGGGCCTCCTGCCGGCTCAGTTCCTGCTGTTCTTGTAAAAGCTGGAGCTCTTTGCTCCGCAGTTCTGCCAGGCGCTCATACGCCCGGTCCCCGGCATCAGCGACCATGACCTCCCGCTCAACAGCGATGTCGTTGAGCTCTTTTTGGACCTCTTGGCTGCGGGCCAGATTTTTGTCCCGCAGATTGACATCGGAACAGGCCTCGTCAATGAGGTCGATGGCCTTGTCCGGCAGAAAGCGGTCGGTGATATAGCGCTCCGACATGAGCACGGCCAGGCGGGCGATGTCAGGGGTGATTTTAACATGGTGAAAGGACTCGTAATAGGGGGCGATGCCCTTGATGATCTCCACGGCATCCTCAATGGAGGGCTCGTTGACGATCACGGGCTGGAAGCGGCGCTCCAGAGCGGAATCCTTCTCAATATATTTCCGGTACTCCACCAGTGTGGTGGCGCCAATGACCTGGATTTCTCCCCGGGACAGGGCGGGCTTGAGGATATTGGCGGCATTCATAGAGCCCTCGGCATCCCCGGCGCCCACCAGATTATGGACTTCGTCGATGACCAGGATGATATTGCCCAGCTTCTTGATTTCCTCGATCAGTCCCTTCATGCGGCTTTCAAACTGGCCGCGGAACTGGGTTCCCGCCACCAAGGAAGTCAAGTCCAACAGGTAGACCTCCTTGTCCTTGAGCTTGTAGGGAACGTCACCCTGATAGATTTTCATCGCCAGCCCTTCGGCAATGGCGGTTTTTCCCACGCCGGGTTCTCCGATGAGGCAGGGATTGTTTTTTTGGCGGCGGTTGAGGATCTGAATGACCCGTTCCAGCTCCTGATCCCGTCCAATCATCCGATCCAACTTTCCCTCTGCGGCTTTTCGGGTGAGGGAGATACAGTGATTTTCCAGGAATTTCCGCTTGGTCCGGTTTTTGCGCTCGGTTTTTTCCTCGCGGACACTGCGGCCGCCATCCGCGGCCTGGGGAGAGACATCGGGCAGCGCGTCCTCCTTTTTCTCCCCATCGGGGTTGGCCAAGTTTCCCATGAGCTTGTTCAGGAAGGGGAAGGTGGCAGTCCGTCCGTCTTCTTCCTCGTCGTCGTCGCTGCTGTTCGCCGCGTCGCCCAGGGCGCCGGACAGGTTGCCCAGCAGGCCTTCCATGCTTTCGGCCCCTTCAAAGGCCGACATCATTTCAGAGGTCAGTCCCTCCAAATCTTCATCACTCAGGCCCATTTTCTCAATCATATCAGTAACCGGGCGGATATTCAGCTCCCGGGCGCATTTCAGGCAGAGACCTTCATTCTGACCTCCCTGTCCGTTGTTGTCCAGCCGGGTGATAAAGACCACGGCGACATTTTTTTTGCATCTGCTGCACAGCGTTGGTTTCATAGGCGGGTTCACTCCTTTGTGGGGTGTCATGATTTAGTAGTATGCTATCCTAACATGGGTTTATGAATTAGATGTGAATGATTGGAAAGTTATCCTCCCAGCAGGGAGAAGATGGAAAAGGAGGAGAGGAGGGGGAGCAGGCGGCTCTCCGCTGCAATGGACGCCGGAATCCACCCCAGCAGGTCACAGAGAATCCAGCGGGCAACCATCAGCAGGAGCAGGCCTTTGATCAGCCCCAGAAGCCCCCCCAGCAGTTTGTTGAGCAGGTGAAGCCCAGGCAGCTTGGCCACCAGATTCAAAGTGTGGCAGAGAATGAGCCAGAGGATCAGAACGCCGAAGAAACCGGCCAAAAACAGCAGAGACCTGGCCAAAAGCCCAGCTGCCGCGGCAGCCAGCTCGGCACGAGTCGCCTGCTTCCAGTCCTCTGTTGTCTGGGTCAGCTGATCCTGGAGGGATTGGGGAAAGCGATGAAACAGTCCATTCTCGGATGGGTTGGCCTGTTCGGATTGGGATGGTAAGTCTGTCTGCTCCGGGGAATCTGCGGCCTCCGATTCCTCCTGGGCGAGCATGGCATGGAGAATGACCGGTTCCAGTTTCTCTTCCAGGGGCTGGGCGGCGTGGGTGGCCAGATACCAGCCGCCGAGGAAAGCCAGCAAAACGGCCAACAGAGAGCAGAGAGTGAGGATGAAGCCCCGGCGAAGGCCCTGGATCAGACAGTAGAGCAGTAGCCCCAGAATCACCAGGTCCAATAGGAGGGAAACGGTGAGTTCCATTACGAAGTCCCCTCACTGCTGTCTGCCTTGGGGTCCACTTTGGTGCCGTTGGAGGGGAAGTAGAGGCTCACGGCGGCGCTGTTGATCAGCGCCACGCTGCCGTCCTCATAAACGGCCAGGTTGCGGACGCCGCGCTGGTTGGGGCTGGTGGTGTAGCTGTCCAACTTGCGGTCTGCGGAGATGACCTCGCTGGTGGTAAGCACAGCAACCTTGTGTCCCTGCGCCGCCAGGGCGAGGGTCTGCCCGTCCAGGGCCAGCTCTCCGTAGGGCTTTCCATCGGTCCCCACCGTCACCAGGGTTCCTGCGGTTCCAGAGGAAGAGGTCGAGAGGAAAAGCGTGGCAAAGCCATTGCCCTGTAGGGAGCCCATTTTCAGATACTGGTCGTCATAGTCATAGGAGGAAGTAATTACTCCGCTGGAATCCAGGATTAGCAGGCTCTTGTCCCCTAAAATCCAGCACCGTCCGGCGCTGCGGATGGACAGGACCACGTTAGACCCCAGAGAGATGGTGCGGGTGGGCTCTTCCCGGGAGGAAAGGGTATAGTAGAGGAGGGTGTTTTCAAAAGCGCCCTCCGCCTGACCGGGAGAGATCAGGTAGACACCCCGGCAGTCTGGCGTGACCACTGCGTCGGAGATATAGCGGCTGGACAGACGGATGGTGAGGACGGCCTCAAAATCCCGGTTGTATACCGTGACAACCCCCTTATATCCGCTGACCTTGCTGGTCACGGCAACCCAGCCCTTTTCATTGACGGTGGCGCAGAGCAGGGACTCCTCTTCCGACAGAGACAGCTTGTGGAGCAGGGCACCCTGGCCGATGACGTTCAGTTCCTGCCCGCCCACATCATACACCACAGCGTAGTCTCCCGAGGCGTTGAGGGCGGGGGAACTCATGTTGACCGTCTCCTTCAGACGAGCGGTTCCCGTGGGGGAGACCAACTGAATTTGGGTCTGGGTGCAGATCAGCAGGTCATCGCCCATGCCCAGAAAAAGGCTGTTGGACTGGGCGTTGTGGGGAAAATCGTCGTCCTTTTGGGAATAGGTCATCCAGCGCAGGAAGCTGGCGGCGTTGTCCCGAAAAACTGTGGCAGTCAGGGCCCCAAGGACGACCACAACTGCCACCACCAACAGGATGATCCGCTGCTTCTGCGTCAGTGTTGTTTTGAGATCTTGCAGCTTGTTCAGCTTATTCATAGCACACCTCCATTGGGGCTGGGGGGTCTGGGAATGCTTAGGGGAGGTTGGGAACGGGGTACCACAGGTTGGTCATATACAACCCTTGCGGAGGGGCTGTGGGGCCGGCATCGGTGCGGTTGCGCCCTTCCAGCAGGCCGGGGATGTCATCGGGGGAGAGTTTTCCCTCTGAGGCGTAGACGCAGGTTCCCACCATGGCCCGGACCATATTGTAAAGAAAGCCGTCCGCGCAGACCCGGCAGGAGATCATATCTCCCTCCCGGGTGATGGTGAAGTAGTGGACGGTACGGACTGTGGTTTTGGTTTCCGTTCCCACAGAGCGGACACAGGCGAAATCATGGGTGCCCACAAAATGCTGGGCCGCCCGAGCCATCACCTCTTCGTCCAGGTGTTTGGGGTAGAACCACACCCGGTTGACCAGAAAGGCGTTGCGAATGCGGGAATTATAGATCCGGTAAGTATATTCTTTCCGCTGGCAGCTGCCGATGGCATTGAAGTCCTCTGGCACTTGGGTTGCCTTGGTGACCACGATATCTCCTGGCAGGCGGGTATTGACCGCCAGAGGAATCCGGTCGCAGGGAATGGAGGAAGTGGTGCGGAAATTGGCCACATACCGTTCTGCGTGGACCCCAGCATCGGTACGGCCGGCACCGGTGCATTTCACTGGATGCCCCACTACGTGGGCCAGCGCCTTTTCCAGGGTTTCCGCCACGGTGACATCCCGTTTCTGCACTTGCCAGCCGTGGTAGGCGGTGCCGTCGTACATCAGCGTCAAAGCAATGTTGCGCATCCGAATCCCTCCCTTACAGCCCAAAGCAGCGCAGCACCACTATGGCCGCGCACAGCAGCACACTGAAGACCACAAAGCCCCAGTCCCGCCCGTGCATGGTCAGCTGGCGCAGGCTGGTGCGGCCTTCGTCCCCGTGGTAGCAGCGGCATTCCATGGCGATGGCCAGTTCCTCTGCCCGGCGAAAGGAGGAGAGGAAGAGGGGGATGAGGATGGGGATCAGGGCTTTCGCTTTCTGCATTAGGTTTCCGCTGTCGAAGTCAGCTCCCCGGGCCTTCTGGGCGGAGATGATTTTGTCGGTCTCCTGGATCAGAGTGGGAATAAACCGCAGAGCAATGCTCATCATCATGGACAGCTCGTGGACGGGGAAGCGGACCTTTTTCAAAGGACGCAGCAGCCGTTCCAGGCCGTCTGTCAGGAGAATGGGGGAGGTGGTGTAGGTCAGCAGGAGCGTGCAGGCGATCAGCATCAAAATCCGCAGCACCATGAAACCGGCCTTCCAAATTCCCTCCTCTGTGATCTTGAGGATGCCGAAACTCCAGAGAACGGTCCCCGAGGTGTAGAAAAGGTTGAGCAGGGCGGTACAGATCACAATGAAGATGACGGGTTTCATTCCCTTTAGGAAAACCTTGGGCTGCACCCGGGAGATGGCGATGAGGAGGAGCAGGACCACCAGAGCCAAACCGTAGGAGACCAAAGCCTTGCACAGAAAGATAGCGACAATATAGACCACGGTAAAGATGATCTTGGCCCGAGGGTCCAGACGGTGGATGAAGGAATGACCGGGAAAATATTGGCCCAGGGTGATGTCTTTCAGTGCCACTTAGCGTCCCCCCTTCTTCCGTAAGGCGTCCAGAATGGCCGCCTTGGCCTGCTCGACGGTGTAGACCGCCGGGTCGATGTCCACTCCCATGGCCCGGACCCGGGAAAAGACCCGGTTCATGGCGGGGACAGCCAGCCCCATGGACTCTAAGGCTTCCCCGTGGGAAAAGACCTCCCGAGGGGTCCCCACATAGGGAAGGGTCCCCTGACTGACCACCACCAGCCGGTCAGCCAGTCGGGCCACATCCTCCATGGAATGGCTGACAAGGATAACGGTGGCGTGGTTGGCCTGCCGGTAGGTCTCAATATTGGCCAGAATGCTGGCGGCGCCCGCCGGGTCCAGACCGGCGGTGGGCTCGTCCAAAATGAGGACCTTGGGCTCCATGGCGATGACCCCCGCAATGGCCACCCGCCGCTTCTGGCCGCCGGAGAGCTCAAAAGGGGAGCGGGAGAGAACTTCGTCACGCAGACCGGCAAAAGCAGCAGCCCGACGCACCCGCCGGTCAATTTCGCCTTCGTCCAGCTTCATGTTGCGGGGTCCGAAAGCAATGTCCTTGTACACCGTTTCCTCAAACAGCTGATACTCCGGATATTGAAAAACCAACCCCACCTGGAAACGGATGGTGTGGGTCAGTTCCTTGCTGCTCCAGATATCCTGTCCCTCGAAGAGAATCTGACCCGAGGTGGGACGGACCAGGCCGTTGAGATGCTGGATCAAGGTAGACTTTCCAGAACCCGTGCGTCCAATGATGCCAAGGGTCTCCCCCTGATAAATGGTCAGGTTCACGGAATCCAGGGCCCGCTGCTCAAAAGGGGTGTTGGGGCTGTATATATGGGTTAAGTTTTTGATTTCAATGATTGGTTCCAAACCTTTTACTCCTCACAATTTGCCTTGCAAACGGGATGTTATTGCAAAAGACCCGCCAGTACGGCGGCGCAGTCCTCATCGCGGATGGCATCCAGGGGGACAGGGAGACCCTCCTTTTTCAGCTCATAGAGCAGCCCCACCGTTTCTGGAACCGCCAGACCGGCGCTTCGCAGGGTGTCAACATGCTGAAACACCTCAGTGGGAGGACCGTCGTCGATGATATGCCCCCCGGCCATGACGATCAGCCGCTGTGCCTGGGCGGCCTCGTCCATGTGGTGGGTGATCAGGATCACGGTGATGCCGTATTTTTCATTCAAAGTCCGGATGGTGTCCACGGTTTCCCGCCGGCCCACTGGGTCCAGCATGGCGGTGGCCTCATCCAGCACAATGCAGCGTGGCATCATGGCAATGATGCCGGCGATGGCCACCCGTTGCTTCTGGCCCCCGGAGAGAAGATGGGGGGAGTGCTCCCGCAGGTCATACATCCCCACCATGTGGAGCGCGGTGTCCACCCGCTGCCGGATCTCCGCCGGGGGAACCCCCAAATTTTCCGGGCCGAAGGCTACATCTTCCTCGACCACGCTGGCGACAATCTGGTTGTCCGGGTTTTGAAAGACCATCCCGACCTTGCCGCGGACAGCCAGGAGATTTTCCGGGTCTGCGGTATCCAAGCCCTCCACCCAGAGTTTTCCCGCCGTTGGCGTCAGCAGGGCGTTCATATGTTTGGCCAGGGTGGATTTCCCGGAGCCGTTGTGCCCCAGAATGGCCACAAAGGAGCCGGCCTCGATTTCTAAATTGACATCGTCCAGTACCGGCGGATGATCTGCCGGCTCGTCTGGGTAGCAAAATGTCAGGTGTTCGGCTTTGATCATGGTTGCCATGGCTTGTTCCTCACTTTCCCTCTGCGGTCCAGCGTCCGGTGGCGCCGCAGGGGAGCATCAGGCCGCTGTGGGTGACAGGAAGCCCCAGCTCATCACTGACGGTGCTGCCGCCATATCGGCGGGAGAGAAGGGTTTCCAACAGGTAAGTCAGCACCGACGGGGCAAGCCCCGTGGTGTAGGAGTTGATTAAGAAAAAGAGGGGGCGGTCGGACAGCACACCGGTGACCAGCTCCACAAAGGGGTATAGGTTCTCCTCCAGCTTCCAAATTTCCCCGGAGGGCCCTCGGCCGTAGGAGGGGGGGTCCATAATAACGGCGTCATAGCGCCGGCCCCGACGGATTTCCCGCTCCACAAATTTGGCGCAGTCGTCCACAATCCAGCGGATGGGGGCGTCCTCCAGACCAGAGCTCTTGGCGTTTTCCCGGGCCCAGCTGACCATCCCCCGGGCCGCGTCCACATGGCAGACAGAGGCCCCAGCGGCTGCGCAGGCAAGGGTGGCCGCGCCGGTGTAGGCAAAGAGATTCAATACGGAGACCGGCCGGCCGGCCCGCTGGATCTGCTCCATGGCAAAGTCCCAGTTGGCGGCCTGCTCGGGAAAGAGACCGGTGTGCTTGAAGTTCATGGGTTTAATATTGAAAGTCAAGGCCCCATAGCGGACCTGCCATCGCTGGGGCAGATCCTTTTTGACCCACTGTCCCCCTCCCGTATGGGAGCGGGCATAGCGGGCATCGTAGCGTTTCCAGCCAGGGTGACGGCGGGGGGTATTCCAGATGGCCTGGGGATCAGGACGCACTAAGGTATAAGACCCCCAGCGTTCCAGCTTTTCCCCTTTGCCGCAGTCCAGCAGCTCATAGTCTTTCCAACCAGTTGACGCCCACATGTCCATTCTCCCTCTTCCTGGCCCTGCTGGGGCCGGTGTTTTCCCGCAGTCGTTTCTGCGGAAATAAACTGCGGCTGGAAGGCCGCAGCCCATACAAGCGATAAAAAATTATATCATCCTCTTCCACTCCCGTCAATGAAATATGGAGATTGCCGAGGTTTTCCGGGAAAAATGATTGTATTGGCGGATATCCTATGGTAAGATAAGGGGCAAAGATGATAGAAGCTCCCCGGACTCTGCCGATGGGTTCTGTGAAGGGGAGAATCGGTTCCTTTGGTAGGAGGAAGCACTATGAACGAGAATACAGGGCAGTTCCGGAGCGCGGCGTTCGGTGGATTTCACCGCCAGGATGTCCTGGACTATTTGGAGCGCATCACCCGGGAAAATCAGACGCAGAAGCAGGCGCTGGAACAAGCCCTGGCGGAGGAACAGGCTGCCCGTGCCCAGGCAGAGGCGCGAGCCCAGCAGGCAGAAAACAAGGCTGCGGAGGCGGTTGCGGACCGGGAGGCATTCGAACAGACCCTGGCGGAGAGCAGGCAGGCCCAGGAAAAGATCACCGCGGCGCTGGCAGAGGCCGAAGCCCAGGTGGCTGCCCTTCGGGAGAAGGTCAATGACCTGGAGCCAGGGGCAGAATCCTGGCGGCGGATTAAGGACACGGCGGGAGACATTGAGGTTTCTGCCCACGAGCGGGCACAGAGGATCATCCAATCTGCCCAGGACCAGGCGGCGGAAATTCGGGCGGAGGGGGTTCGGTGGATTTTGGAACTGCAAGCCCGCTGCCAGCGCCTCAAAGAGGATCTGCATACCTCCCTCTTTTCGGCAGAGACGGAGTTGGATTCCGTCCGGGCCGCGTTTTCCCAGGCCCAGGAAGATGTGGAGGGAATGCAAGGGGCTTTGGCGGATTTGGCGGCCTATGCACAGAAGGAACCTTTGAAGTGATAAAAGTAACCAGGACGGAGCGCATCTCTGCCCTGGCTATTTTTATTTCTTCAGACAGAAGAGAAAAAGCGTTCGCCCGGAACGGGGCGAACGCTTCGCGCTTATTCAGCCGGATTCTTTTTCTGGGCGGCGTACTCCTCCAGGACCTTTCGGTTGACTTCATCCATCCGGCGCAGTTTTTCCACGCTTTCAGACAGAAGCGCCGGGTTCTTTCCCCGGGAAACCGCGCCGTCAATCAGAGACTTCAGCTTGTCTGCGGTCAGGCGGTTTAGATCTTCGTAAAGGTCCTGCCCAATGTAAGAGAGGAAGGAACTGACCTTCTGGTCGTAGACGATCCCGACCAAGGGGACACCCTGCCCAGCTGCGAAGATCAGCCCATGCAGACGCATGGAGGTGACCACCTTCATACGGGAGAGAATTCCGATGGTTTGGGCGGCAGTATAGGCCTCTGTCAGAATGTAATGGGGGGCGTTCATCCAGTGGATCACCCGCTGGGCGGCCGCCACATCCAAGCGAGGCTCGATGGGAAAGAACACTGGCGTGAGGCCGTAGGTTTCATAGACATAATCTGCGGCAGCGGCAATGTCTTTGGTCTTTTCCTCAAAACCTGGCCAAGGGCGGAGAATAAAGCCAATATAGTTTCCATTGGCGGGGATGCCCCGACTGTCCAAGATTCCGTCGATGATATCAGGGGAAGCGGGGGGCAGGCTCACTGTGGTATCCGCCGACAGGGCAATCTTAGGCTCTGTCACCCCCAGAACCTCCAGTTCCTTCAGCGAGTCGGGGTCCCGCAAGGTGATGGAGTCCACCGAGCGGTTCATCACCCGGGCGGCCCGGGCCCGGTTTCCATTGTTTCGGATGGGGCCGATGCCACAGCCATACATGATGACAGGGCATCCATAGTGTTTGGCGGTTGCCAAGGTCCACAGATAGAACCACAGGGAGCGGTACGAAGTGACATCCTGCATGAGGGAACCGCCGCCGTTGATGAAGAACTTCGCCCGCTTGAAATAGTAGATCGCTTTCCAGATGTGGAAGGTGTAAAAGGCGTTGACCCGGTAGGTCTGACGGGTTTCCATGGGATTACGGGAAAAAACCTGGAAGGAGAGATCCGGATCAATGGACCGAAGCTCTGTGAGAATGGCCAGCAGGATGGCGTCGTCTCCGGCGTTGCCCCGGCCATAGGCGCCGCAGATGACCACCCGGTCTCGGCCGTTTTTCTCATAGCGGAGAATGGAATCATAGATTTCCAGCTGCCGCTGAACGGTGGCCTCTATAGAGAATTCCTTTTTTGCCTTTTCATATAGGCGCTGCCCCATGGTCTTGCGCAGGTCGGGGTCCCGGGCCAGGGTGAGCAGATGATCCGCCAGGGCTTGGTCTTCTCCTGGCGGGAAGAGGAAACCGTTGGACCCGTGGTCAATCAGGTAGGAGACGCCACCCACCTTACTGCTGATGGTGGGTAGACCGGCCCGGGCTCCCTCGGTCAAGGCGTAGGGGAAGGTCTCTGAGATGGAGGTCAGGGTATTGATATCCAGCGCGTTGTAAAAGGAGTCGGTGTCTGAGATCCATCCGGCAAAACAGACTGCTTTGGCCACGCCCAGGTCCGCCGCCAGTTGCTTTAGGTTGGCCATCTCCTCCCCGTCTCCGGCAATGAGCAGCCGCAGGGCGGGGAAAGCTCTGTGGGCTTTGGCAAAGCCGCGAATCAGTGTGGCGATGTCTTTGACGGGATTCAGACGGGCGGCGATCCCGGCCACAACGCAGGTCTCGTCTGCCTCCAACCCCACGGAACGGAGGTATTCCGCCCGGTTCATGGCTGGGGTACGGGGGGTAAAATCCAACCCATTGTATATAGAGAACAGGCGTTCCGGGTCGAACTTTCGGGAGATCAGAAGGTCTACCATGGCGTCAGAGACTCCAATCCGGTAGTCCAGCTTCCGCAAAGCCAGTGTATTGATGGTACCATAGGTCAGCCGGGAGAGGGGGCGCCCCAGGTAGTCCAGACGGTAATCACTGTGTACCGTGGACACGGTGGGGAGGCCGGTCCGTTTAGACAGGAAAGCCGCCATCATGTTGCCCCGGGCCCCATGGCTGTGAATTAGGTCAAACCCCTCTTCCTGCACCATGTGAGACAGCTTTTTCAGGTTGGCGAAGAAGTTCCGGCCAGGAATTACCTCGGTGTCAATGCCCAGTGCCCGGGCCTCCTGGGTAAAGGGCCCTTCGGTAAAACAAACCATTTTTACCTGAATCCGCGGCGTAAGCCCGGCCAGGAGGGTATGGACATGGGTTTTGGCGCCGCCGGTATCCCCGCCGCTGATTAAATGGAGTACTTTCATGGGAGATCCTCCGAAAAAAGACTTGTAGAATATAATGTAATATGTTATTATACAGTGGTTTGAAAGAATGGTCAAGCAATGGAGGTACCCTATGAGCATGATTGATAAGAAAGGGAAGATTTTTGGCAAGCTCAATATCATTGACCTGATTGCCATCCTTCTCATTGTAGCGGTTTTGGCTTTGATTGGCTATAAGCTCCTGGTCCGAAGCCCCGGCGGCCTGGCTGGAGAGGGACAGGCTGTGGTATATACCGTGGAGGTCAAGGGCGTGGAGCCGGAGGTGTATGAATTTATTCAGAAGCAGCTCCCCAGCCAGCTGATGGCGGCCAATGAACTGCTGGATGCGTCTGTGACCGATGTCACGGCGACCCCGGTGGAGCATGACACCTATGCGATGATGTGGAATGCGAATTTAGGGGTTGAGACCCTGACACAGGTGGATGCCGGGACCTATAACCTGGTCTTTACCATTGAGGGTACCGTGAAGGACAACCTGTCCAGTGAGCTGGGAACCCAGGAAATCCGTGTGGGCAAGTCCCATATTGTGAAAACCGCGACCTTTGAGCTGGAAGGTGGAATTATCACCAGCTGTGAACGGCCGGAGGCCGCTGCGGACGGAGCGGCGCAGGAGTAAGTGCCAACCAACAAGAAAGCAGAGGTGCCGCAGGACATCTGGTCCTGCGGCACATTTTTATTCGGGATGTGCAGAGAGCAGGGGGTGGACCTGCCCGGATTGTATCTCTGGAATATACCGTTGAATGTGCTCTATTGGCCAGTCCCACCATTTCAGGCGTAGCAGCGCGGAGATGGTGTCCTCTGAAAATCGTTTGCGAAGAACCCTGGCCGGTGTGCCGCCTACGATGGTGTAGGGGGGCACGTCTTTTGTTACCAAGGCGCGGGTCCCTATCACAGCCCCATCCCCAATGGTGACGCCGGCTAAGAGGATGGCCTCGTAGCCAATCCATACATCATTGCCGATGACGATATCCCCCTTGTTGTCCCAGGCGGAGGCCACATCCCGGATATCCAGGCCCCATTCCTCAAAAAAGAGGGGAAAGGGATAGGTGGACAGGGATTTCTTGGTGTGGTTGGCACTGTTGAAGAGAAATTGCACACCACAGGCGATGGAGCAGAACTTGCCGATGATCAGTTTGTCGTGGTTGAGAGGGTAGTGGTACCGTACCGCATTTTGTTCAAACTGCCGTGGGTCGTGTATGAAATCGTGGTACATTGTAAAGTCACCCACCCGAATGTTGGGATTTGTAATGACCTGCTTCAGGTAGACCGTCTCCCGGTCTCCTGTGCGGGGGTAGCGTTTCTCTGGGTGCATAGGGGCTCCTTTCTCTCACACTGGCGGGAACTGATAGGTTTGGATGGAATCGAAATGGGAATTCTCTGCATAGAAAACCGTCCGTTGCTTGGCGGAAAAGACAAAGGAGACCCTGGTGGCCCACAGCCCCTCTTGCCGGACAGCGCGGAGGATGGCAAAGGCGTCGGAGACAGAAAAGCGGCGGCCCTGCTTGGCCAGAAGCTGGGCGGCTTTCTCATATCGGTTGTCTCCCGGTAGGAGCCAGGGACGGGTACTCTCCGGGGATAGTAGAGAGGCATTGGCCATCAGGGAATAGGTTCCGGTATCTACCCGGCTGCCGATTCCAGGCTCGATGAGCAGTGTGCGTCCGTAGCGGTCGGATAATACAGCCTGCATGGTGGCGTCCGGCGCATAGACAATTTTTTTGGTCTGTACGATGGAGAGGGCTTCCTCCCAGGAAATCTGTGCCTGAATAAATTGCTCGGTCAGATCGGAGATGGTCAGAGCGTCGGAGCCTGCCTGGTATCGGCCCGACGGGTTGCCGTGGACATAGAGCAGGGTCCCTGTGTTTCCATTTTGATGGACCCCGTGATAGCCGTGGCGCAGCCCGTCGGGCCGCAGAATACCAAGGTAGAAGCGGTCGGGCGCGGTGACGATCTGATGGTCCCATACGGCCGGGTCAATGTCGAAATTGAAGCCGGTGATGATGTCGTCGCCACGATATACAAATCGAATGCACATGAAGGGTTCCTTTCTCGGCGCAAGCCGGGGGATTTTCTCCAGGGTATCACGGCTCCTATTGGGTTTCTATCTACCAAATCGTGCCGAACCAATTTGTATAAAAAAGACGGGGACCGCCTTATCGCGATCCCCGTCGGTTATTTTTGGTAGATGATTTTCCGGATGGCATGGATAGACAGACAGTACTGCTCTGCCAGATGCTCCAGCGAGGCGCCTTGCCGACGTGCCGCTCGAATCCGGCAGTTTCGCTGCTGCAATTCCTGCCGGTAGCCGGATTTTTCTCCCCAGCATTTTTGCTGCGTCTGGTCTGTGGGTATGTAGAGATACCCACCCTGGATATAATGCTGCAGCTCTTTTACCAGCGCGTCAGGGAGAAGAAACTTTGCGTTGATGTATTTCACAGGGGGCTTCCTCCTTGCAGTTCGTGATCAAGCAGCAAAGCCAGCCTGTTTCTGCGACCGTACTTACTCCATGCAACTGTCGCGGTGTACTGGCTTTGCATGGAGCTGGGCTTGGTTGCGTTTTTCCATGGGAATCCCTTCTTTCTGTCTGCTGTGCGCTTATGATATCATATAGCTGGAACGGGTTCAAGTATGGGGGTGGGTTTCTGCCTTGTCATCCCACCATTGTCCGGGCCAAAAGAGCAGCTCGGGGTAGCGCTTGACTGCCTCAAAGAAGGGAATCCCTAAGTGGGAAAAGGCAGCCAAGTAGAAGAGGAGGTCTCTGGGTGCCTGAAGATCGCGGAGGGAAGTACCAAGAAATTCCTTTACCAGATTTCTTTCCACGAGGGCGTCCCAGCACGCATTGGCCAGCCGCTGTATCCGCCGGGCCGTTGTCTTGGCAGAGGGAGATGCACCGGAACGCGTTTTCAGCCTTTTGGCGACCTGGGGATAGACCGCATGGGTGACACGGATGTCGTCCATGGGGATTCCCTGGGAAAACATCAGTTTGATGGTGATGTCCACGGCGTGGACCAGGGGACGAATGTCCTTGCGGGAGGCTCCGAAGAGGAACCGGATTGTAGACTCTGTTTTTGTCATATAGAACCACCTTTTCATTAAAAGATGGTTTTATGATAGAAGAGAAAATGGAATCTTGATGGTACATCTTAAAAGATAACACGATTTCTATGACATTTTTTTGTGACTATAAGTAAATTAGTATAGATCTGACTAAAACAGAGAGATCCATTATCCTTTGAGAACGTTGTGCGATAGACTTTTTTACAGGCCAGATTGGGGTGTGGAAGTTCTAAAACAGGAACAGGAAGATCCGGCCCGCGATCTGGCCGGATCTTCCTGTTCCTTCTGTTTTTGAATAGGGCGCCTGAGAGGGGAAAGGGCTGCAATGGTCAGCAAGGCTCCTCTTCCGGGAAATGAATGGGAATCCCGTTGACTTCGACCTCATCGGTCACAGGGACGAGGAGATACTTCCGCCCATGGAGAATCCTGGCCTCAATGAAGCTGCTACTCTCTGGATCAATGGAGATCTTCAGCTGCGGGGAGGCCACCTGAAACCGTTTGCTGTCGATGAGGTTCGAGGGGGAGAGTGCGGCGTTTTCTCCGAACTGTTGGATACAGGTCTCTTCAAAGGCCTCAATTTGTGCCTTCGGCACACCACTCTCCTGGAGTATGGCGCCCACCTCCCGAATCGAAAGGTCCAGGGGCTCTGGGTCTCGGCTCTCCTTGTGCTGGGCAATGCGTTCCCGAAACTGCTCGTGTACCCCTTGAATGACATCGTAGCTGCAGGTCTCATTGAGGGAAACCGTGAGAGCGTGCTGGAAGGTTTCCCGCTGCTGGGCCGCGGACAGGAGAGGCCCTGTGTGAAAAATCTCGTCGATGAAGTCCTGATGAATTTCTTCCTCATGTTTGGTATAGAACAGGGCATGGTATAGGTTGGCTGCGCGCTGGTCGAAGGTGGGGAACAGGAATCCAAGCTCCGGCGGGGAGATAATCTGGCTGATCCCCCGGGTGCGGAAGACCTTGTCCCCAGGGGCGTAGGCCAGTTCTGGCTTTTCTTCCTTGACAGGGCAGATGGCACAGAGAAGGTAGGAGAAGACCTGATCGGATGCGTCGGCCTGCAGTTCGTCGTCTCCGCCGCGATGGGGAACGTCATAGACGTCATGGGCCAAGAGAATCAGGTAAGGGGTGTCTCCCAGGGACAGAGAGGCGATCACCGACTGGAAGAAGGCCGCTCTGGCACTGGGCTCCTCTAACTGAGTGTTTCGCAGGGCGGACAGGCGCTTGTGCTCTGGGCTGTCAACCACCTGCTGGGTGGAAAAGGAGAGGTCCAGGAGGTTCTTTCCCAATGTACCGGACAGCGTCTTTTTGAGAAGAGACAGGTATTTTTCTGCCTCGAACTCGCTCATGAGACCGAAGGAGGTTTGAAAGTCAGAGATGATCTCTTTGCCGCTGCTGACAAAACAGCCATAAATCTTATGGATGCCGCACCGCTTGAGGGAGAGGTGACGGCGAATTTCGTTGAGTTCTTTTTGGTTCATAGAGGCTTCTCCCACACAAAAGATTTTCTCTATTGTACACCCATTCTGAAAAATTGGGTAGCCCGTTTCACCTGCGGGGCAAAAGAATAGACTTTTGTAAAAAGGATTGACATTTTTGCAGGAAATGATAGGATAAGGAGACATAGCATGATAGAGGTGCGGGCGCGAAGAGTATGCCTCCTGGAAACCCAGGCTGGTGGGAGGGAGAAAGGCGTGTCTGCCGAGGTTTTTCAGAGGGGGCCTGTCCTTCTGGGAAGCCGGGCTGTGGGATAAGATCCCTCAGACTGTCGCCCCAAGGGGGCGGAGGGCTGTCGTGGTTTCCCATTCTGTGAAGTCATGACAGCGTCATGGCTTTTTTTATAGAAAGGAGAGAGAAAAAACGATGAGAAACCATCGACGGCGGCTGCTTCCCCTGCTGGCTGTGCTGGCGGTCCTGGTGCTTGCCATGAGCGCCACTGCCTTTGCTGCGGGAGAAGACCCCACAGAGGAACCAGGCAGCAAGATGATTGCGTGTGCGGATTGTAACAGCACCGGCCTATGCATGACTTGCTATGGGCAGGATGCCAGCTGTGAGGCCTGCGGAGGAACCTTTGTATGTCCCAGCTGCCAGGGGACGGGCTATGTGGAGTCTCCCAGCCATTTTTACAACACGTTTTGGGCACTGCTGCCCCCCATTGTGGCCATTGCATTGGCCTTAATCACCAAGGAGGTCTATTCCTCCCTCTTTATTGGGATTGTAGTGGGCGGACTGCTCTACGCCAACTTTGGCTTTGAAGGGACCATCCGCCACGTATTCCTGGATGGGATTGTGGCCTCGGTATCTGATACATACAATATGGGGATTTTGATTTTCCTGGTCATCTTGGGGGCCATGGTGTGCCTGATGAACCGGGCAGGGGGTTCAGCCGCCTTTGGCCGGTGGGCGCAAACCCATATCAAGTCCCGGGTAGGCGCCCAGCTGGCCACGATTATTCTGGGCTGCCTGATCTTCATTGATGACTACTTTAACTGCCTGACCGTGGGCAGCGTCATGCGTCCTGTGACGGACAAGCATCGGATTTCCCGGGCAAAGCTGTCCTATCTCATTGATGCTACGGCCGCTCCGGTGTGTATCATTGCCCCCATTTCTTCCTGGGCCGCGGCGGTGGCGGGATTTGCGGAGGACGGCCAGGGGCTGAATCTGTTTATCCGGGCCATCCCTTTTAACTTTTACGCACTGCTGACCATTCTGATGATGGTGGGAATTTCCCTGCTGAAAATCGACTATGGCCCTATGGCGCGGTATGAGCGCAACGCGATGGAGTCTGGGGACCTGTTTTCTGGAAAGAATCCTTATGATACCATGGAGGTGGAAGAGGATGTGAGCCACGGACGGGTCATGGACCTGGTTCTGCCCATCGTTCTGCTGATTCTCTGCTGTGTCACCGGGATGCTCTATTCCGGCGGATTTTTTGATGGTGTGGGGTTTGTGGAGGCATTTTCTGCGTCGGATGCCTCGGTGGGGCTGCTGCTGGGGTCTGCCTTTGCACTGGTCTTCTCCTTGATTTACTTTGGGCTCCGCCGCTCCATGTCGTTTAGCAGTATGATGTCCTGCATTCCAGAGGGATTCAAGGCCATGGTCCCCGCTATCCTCATTCTCAGTTTTGCCTGGACGCTGAAAGCGATGACGGATTCTCTGGGCGCGAAGTATTTTGTCCGGGACTTTGTTTACAGCAACGCCTCCCAGGTCCAGATGTTCCTGCCGGCTATTGTGTTCCTCATTGGCTGCCTGCTGGCTTTTGCCACAGGGACCAGCTGGGGAACCTTTGGGATGCTCATTCCCATTGTGCAGAGTGTGTTTCCCATGGATAACCCCTTGTCTGTGGTGTGCATTTCCGCCTGCATGGCCGGCGCGGTCTGCGGGGACCACTGTTCTCCCATCTCCGACACCACCATTATGGCCTCGGCGGGGGCTCAGTGTGATCACGTCAATCATGTCTCAACGCAGCTGCCCTATGCCATCACAGTGGCGGCGGTGAGCTTTGTCAGCTATGTGATCGCAGGATTTCTGCCCAAGGCGTGGATTGCCCTCCCCATTGCCATTGTGCTGATGCTGCTGACGCTGTTTGGGATTCATATGGTCCATAAGCGGAACAAAACGGTGGTGTCATCCTCCAAATAGTTTGGGTTGTAAACAGGTTTTTTGTGAGACAGAGGGGAAACGACGTAAATACAGGTAGATGAGAACAAAACGCTGGACATGGTTGAGAAAACCATGTCCAGCGTTTTGTATCGCTTTTTTCTCCCATGGCGGTTCACTTACGGGAATTTTTTATAACGCGGGAGGTGAGGTCACCGGCAAAAGGCGGCCTTTTGGGGGGCCGGTCCGGCGAGGGCAGAGGGCTTGACAAAATGCTGTATCTCACCGTATAATTAGTCCTAAATTGGACTAATGGAGGCGAATTATGGATCATTTGCGTCAACTAAGCGCTCGGTACAATGCGGTATGGATGGAAACGAGCCAGCTGTATGAAACCTGGGCACGAAGACGGGGACTCTCGTTTTATGAGCTGCTGGTGGTCCTTTCTATTACAGAAACTGAAGAAGCGGTGTTCCAAAAGGACATTTGCCGGCGTTTTACGATTCCAAAGCAGACTGTGCATGCCATTATCAAAACCTTGGCAGACAAGGGGTGGCTGGAACTGGAAGTTTCGGAACAGGACCGAAGGAGCCGGAAACTCTGTTTGACGGCTGAAGGGAGAGAACAGGCGGCACAAATCGTCCAATCGCTTCAGGAGCATGAGGCGCGGGTATGGCTCCGGTTGGAGGTGGACCGGGCGGAACAGCTGATTGAATACACGGCTCTCTATAACCGGTATTTTAGGGAGGTCGGGGATTAAAATGCACATCCGAAGAGAATTTTTTCGATATGTAATCCCTTCTATGCTTGCCTTTGCCCTGTCTGGAATCTATGCGATTGCCGATGGTTTCTTTGTAGGAAACGCGCTGGGAGACGATGCCTTGGCCGCGGTCAACATTGCCTTTCCGCTGACGGCTTTTCTGCAGGCCGTTGGGACAGGCATCGGCATGGGCGGCGCGATTGAGTACGCGATTCATGCAGGAAGTAAGCATGAAAGCAGGGGAAAACAGTATATGGGCATGTCCATTGTCTTGCTGGGCGGATGCAGCATTCTCTTTACCGTCCTGTTCCTGCTTGCCGGTCCCCGGATTCTTGGAGCATTTGGTGCAAGCGGTGAGATACTGGAGTACAGTAGTGAGTATCTGCGCTTTGTCAGCTACGGGGCGGTCTTTCAAATTGCGGGAACCGGACTGGTTCCTTTCATTCGCAATATGGGAGGGGCGGTCACCGCTATGGCTGCTATGGTGACCGGCTTTATCACAAACATTGTTTTGGATTATCTGTTTGTATGGGTGCTTCCCTGGGGAATGATGGGGGCCGCCATAGCCACGGCAATCGGTCAGGCGATGACCTTTTTGGTATGCCTTGTATTTTTTATCGTAAAGAAGCACGCCCCATCCTTTCATTTCGGTGGAGAAGGGCGCTCTCTTTCGTCCCGTATCTTAGGCGTGGGACTTTCCCCTTTCGGGTTGACCTATTCGCCCAATATCACGTTGATCCTGCTGAATAAGAGCGCCGTGATTTTTGGGGGAACGATTGCTGTGACTTGTTATGCACCGATCAGTTATATTTCCTCAGTGGTTATGCTGCTCATGCAGGGGGTCAGCGACGGCAGCCAGCCGCTGATCAGCCTTGCCTATGGGGAGGGGAAGTACCATATAACCAAAACGGTGCGGAATCTGGCGTATCGGTTTGCTTTTGGCGTTGCGGCTATCTGCGCTGTCATCCTTTTCCTTCTGCGGGGCAACGCGGCATATTTATTTGGGACCTCTGAAACAGTGGCGGTACGCGTTGCGCAAATTCTGCCGATCTTCATAGTTGGCTTTGTCTTTGTCAGTGTATCCAGAGTGACCACAGCTTATTTTTATGCCATGGGAAAAAACCTCTGGGCCTACGTTCTGATTTATGGGGAACCATTGACCCTCTGCGTTTTGCTTCTCATTCTCCCCAATGCTATGGGCAGTGTAGATGGCACTTGGATTTCAGTGCCGTTATCTCAAATCATTGCCATGCTGATCAGCGTGCTTCTCATCCGAAAAAATAGAATCCATGAGCAGCAGTTTGCAGATAGCGACGTTTTGCCACAGGGGTAAATTGATGTCATCGCAGCGGAAATGCAAATGATGGGAAGAGAAAGCCGGGGTGACCTGAAGTCACCCCGGCTTTCTCATTTGGTGTCATCTTTTTCAGACTGGTCCGGGTCCTTGTGAAAGAGTTCCCGCAGGCCAACATACAGAAGAAAGAGGCCAAAGAGTTTTCGCAGCAGCCCTGTGTCCAGACTGCTGGAAAGCCAGGCAGCCAATCCGGCGGCGGCCAAGCCCGCTAAAATCGCGGGGAGGATCACCTTTTTGTCCAGAAGACCATGCTTGTGGTGGGCTGGCAGGGCGGCGGCGGCGGCCGGCAGGAAATACAGAAGGTTGATTCCCTGGGCCTGGTGCTGGTCTATGGCGGCGAAGGAGGTAAGATAGATGAGCAGCAGGGACCCTCCGCCAATGCCAAAGGCGGAGAGAATTCCTGTGATGGTGCCGGCCAGCAGGGCGATCAGCCAACCCATCATCCGCGCAGCGCCGACCAGGCCCCGTAGAGGATCAGCAGAGCAAAGGCCCGCTTCAGCCATACCACGGGGATTTTTTCAAAGATTTTTCCGCCGATGAGCCCGCCGATGAGTCCGCCGACCAGGTAGGGGAGTGCCCCCATCAGGTCCAGATGGCCCCTCGTATAGTAAATAATAGCGGACAGGGCGCACAGGGGAAAGATGATGGCTACGGAACTGGCAAAGGCATGCCGCCGGTCCAGGGCACATCGAGACATGAGCAGGGGCACCAGCACCATCCCGCCCCCACCGCCGAAGAATCCGTTGACGATTCCCGCTGCGCCGCCGGCCATGGCGGCGGGAATCCAAGAAGTTGATCGTTTCAAAGCAAAAGCCCTCCTCCGGCATAGTTTGCCAGAGAAGGGCCATTTTATTCTGCAATGAGATCTTGTATGACAGCGCCTGCCAGCAGAAAGCCCGCCACGGGAGGAACCCACGGGGCGCTGGCAGGGACAGAGCGCCGGCCGGGCGGGGGTGCCTCCCCCTGGGTGGTGGGGGCGGGGAGCTCGGGGGAAAACACCACCTTGTGGTGGAGGATCCCCCGTTTCCTCAGCTCTTTCCGAAGGACGCGGGCCAGGGGGCAGCCTTGGGTTTGGGAGAGATCCGCCACACGGAATTGGGAGGGGTCTAGCTTATTCCCAGTCCCCATGGAAGAGAGGATGGGAATGGAGCGGCTCCGTGCGGTCTCAATCAAATCCAGCTTGCAGGAGACCAGATCAATGGCGTCTACGATGTAATCATAAGGCAGACGGAAGAACTGGTCACGGTTCGCCGCCTCGTATTTTTCGGGTATCAAGTGGAGGATACAGTTGGGATTGATGTCCTGGATGCGCTGGGCCATGGCGGCGGTTTTCTCCAGCCCAAGGGTGGAGTGAAGGGCTTCCGCCTGGCGATTCAGGTTGGTGAGTCCCACCTGGTCGTGGTCCACCAAGGTCAGCTGGCCGATCCCAGCCCGCGCCAGAGCCTCGGCGCACCAGCTTCCCACGCCGCCGATGCCAAAAACGGCCACATGGGACTGGCGGAGCCGCTCCATGGCAGGGGAGCCCAGCAGCATTTCTGTGCGGAGAAATTGTTCATGATCCATGGGGATGCCTCCTAAAAAAGCCCCGCGGAAGCGTTATGCCTCCGCGGGGAAGGTGGTTACAGTGTGGGGATGGCCTTTCCCTCTTCGGTGAGCTCTGCGGGATATTTGGCCTGCAGGTCTTCGTACCACTGGTTGTAGTCTTCCGAGCGCAGGGAGCTGGCGGCCTGGTACTTCCACTGGATCTCGCCAAAGCTCTCCACGTAAAGCACCTGGTAGCCGGTGACGTTCCCACTGCTGTCCGTGCTCTCCACCACAGTGGTGTCCCCAACCTGACGCCCCTGGGCAAAGAGCCAGTCGGTGAGGGCGGCATCCAGGCTGTCCCGGTTGGCATCCTCATGGAGGCCGCCGTTTTCCTTGGTGGTTTCATCGGCGCTGTTCTCCTTAGCCAGGGCGGCGAAGGAATCCGCGGTGGCGTCTCCTGCTTTCCACTGATCCAGCAGCCCCTGGGCCTGCTCCTTGGCGGCGGCCAGCTGATCCTCAGTGGGCAGGGCGGTGGAGCCATCCTCGCTGGGGGTGGTCTCTGCCAGAATCTGAATGCTGCGGTAGTTCATAGTCTGGTAGCTGTCGGTATCTTTTTCCCGTCCCAGGAACTGGACCACGCAGTAGCCGGTATTCTCTACCTCAATGGAAGTCAGGTCTCCCGGCTGACGGCTGTCGTCGGTGAGCCACTCCCGGTAGGTGGAGGTCACGGTGCTGCCCAGATCACCGGTCTTGTGGTTATACTCGGGATCACTGTAAGACTCGGCGGAGGTCTCATCCAGATAGTCCTGTGCTGCGGTGTTGAACGCGGTGCCGCCCCGGACTTCTGCGATCATTTTGTCGGCCTTCTCAGCGGCGGCGTCCATAGCGGCCTTGGTTTCCTCCTCTGTGGGCTCGACGGTGTTTCCATCCTCGTCCGTCTTGTCCTCGAATTCAGCGTTGATGTAACAGAAGCGGTAGTCATAGGAGTCCAGATCGGCGGCGTGCGCGTCATAATAATCGTCCAGCTCCCCGTCAGTATAGGTGAAGGACTCGCTCTTGACAGCGGCATATTCATCGGCCAGGATGGACTTGGTCAGAAGTTCTTTGAACAGGGATTTGGTCATGTTCCGGCCGTAGATCATGCGGAGATAGGATTCCTCCGAGCCGGCATTGCTCTGCACACTGTAGGTGTACAGCGCGTCCATGTTGTCCTGAATGGACTGTTCGCCCTCTGCAGAGAGCGTGTATCCCGCGGCTTCTGCCTCGCGGCACAGGATGGACACCTGCTGGAGCTGGTCCAAAGCCTGCTCCAGGAAGTAGTCGGCGTAGGTGGTCCCTTCCTCCTCGTTGTAGGTCTGCTCCGAGGGGGACAGGGAGGGGTCATAGCCCATATCCATCCCCATCTGCTGATAGGCTTGCGCCTGCTGGGTGAACCCGTTGGCGACGGAGTAATAGTAGTAGGAGACCTCCGTGGTGGTGTATGTCTGGTCGCCCACAGTGGCAGCGGTCGCGTTGGCGTTCTGCTTCCCGAAGAAGAAGGTGTGCCAGATCAAAAGCGCGGCGACCAGAATGGCAATGATGATGCCAATGGCCCAGTAGAGCTTGGCCTTTTTGCTCATGGGCTCTTTCTGTCGTTGGGATTGGTTCATAATGTTTGTGTCATCCTCCTTGTATCTGCCGATAAGAAAAGTTTACAAACACGTATTATACTAAATATAGGGAACGTTTGCAAGGGAAAAAGACAGGATTCCCATTTTTGTGCGTAAGGGAATTGATCTTTTCTATCAGATCAATTATAATAGAAAAAATACCCACAGAGGAGAAAAGGGGATGGCAAGAGATGAAAGACGTCATCACAGTGGCAACCATGCGGGAGAGTGACGCCCATACCATTGCGTTATATGTACCCAGCAGAGAACTGATGTACCGGGCAGCCATGGGAGTGTACCAGGCGGTGAACTGGCAGGGGAAGAAGGTCGCCATTTTCACCGGCAGCGGCAACAATGGCGGGGACGGCTATGCCCTGGCGGGCATTCTGGCGGACCATTCTGTGCCCTGCTGCCTGTACCAAGTCTCGGAGCACTATTCTGAGGATGGAAAATATTATTATGACCAGGCTGTGGAAAAAGGGGTGGAGCGGAAGCGATTTTCTGAGGGGGAGGATCTATCCCGCTACGACATCCTGGTGGACTGCCTCTTGGGAACCGGATTTTCTGGGCCCGTGCGGGGGGCGTTTCAACAGGCCATTCAGGCCATCAATCGGGCCAAAGCCTATGTGGTGAGTGTGGATATCAACAGCGGTATGAATGGGGACACAGGGAAAGGGGACCTGGTGGTCAGGTCGGACCTCACGGTGACCATCGGCTATCTGAAAGCTGGTATGTTCTTGGGAGAGGCTGTATGGAAGGTCGGCCGGCTGGTGGTGGCGGACATTGGGATTCGCCTGGTGCGGGAGGATTTCTTCCTGGCCACGCCGGAGGAAATGGTCTTTCCCCGCAGTGGTCTGTCTCTTCAGAGCAGCCAAGTTACGATGATGACCCCGGGAGAGGCAGAGAGCGTCTCCAAAAACGGGCAGACCATTCCTGACGTGGCGCAGGAAATCGCCTTGCGCAGTCAAAGGCTGGTCCGGGTATTGGGTAAGCACTCGTTGGTGACAGATGGTTACCGGACCTATTTTATGGAAGAGGGGGAGTATCCCGCGGAGATTGCTTCCTTGGGAGAGGGAGAGCGCAAGGAATAAATCGCCTTCCCGTTCAAAAAATCCGCCCAGCGGCAGCCGCCTCAGGTGCCGCAGGGCGGATTTTGTCTGTTCTGGCAGAATTCCAGGGAGAAAAAGCGGGATACGGGGAAACGGAATAAAAGGAATATATTTCCCAGTGGATGAAACCGGTATGAATATTCATTCATGTTATCTGGGACGGCATCTGTAAGGTGCTGTGGGCCAATGCATCCCGCTCTGCCGGGTCATGGGTGACCAGAAGCAGGGTCCGCCCCTGGGTATAGCGTTTCAAGTAATCCAATACCACCGCTTTGGTAGTTCGGTCCAGCCCTGTAAAGGGTTCGTCCAGGACCAGAAGGGGCCCGGGGGCCAGTACAGCACGGGCAATGGAGACCCGACGCTTCATTCCACCGCTGAGGGCACGGACAGGGAGGGATAAGCTGTCCGCCAGCCCCAGTGCGGTGAGGTGGCGGGCGGCCTCCTGCCGGTCCCCTTTGGGGCAGACCACAGCGGCGTTGGAGAGAGCGGAAAAGTCCTCGAAGAGGCGGTTCTCCTGAAAAACTGCGGACACAGGGCGGACCTGTCCCTGGATGGTGCCGTGGTCAGGCTGTTCCAGCCCCAGGATGATCCGCAGCAGCGTGGTTTTTCCACACCCTGAGGGACCCATGATGCAGGTACATTGCCCGGCGGGAAACCGAGCGGAAAAGTCCTCAAGGACGACATGGTCTCCGTATCGTTTGCTGATATGTTCTAAGATGAGATCTGTCACAGCGTTTCCAACCTCCCAAAGACCCCCTTCAAAAGAGCCAGGAATCCTTTTTCAAATAGCACGCTGATCACCACCACGATGACAGTCCAGGCAAAGAGATCTACTGTGTTGAAATAGACCTTGGCATCGTAAAACATTCGGCCGATGGACCCGGCGGGAATGCCGATGATCTCCGCCGCGATCCCCGCTTTCCAGGAGATGCCCAGGCTCACTGTGCAGGCCGAGAGAAGGTAGGGCTTGAGCTGGGGAAGCCAGAGGTAGAGTGCCCGCTTGGGCCAGGACAACCGGAAGATGGACACCGCTTCCAGCAGTTGCCGGTCGGCGCTGCGGATACTTTGAAGCACATTGGTATAGACAATGGGCAGAACCATGAGAAAAGAGATAAAAATGGACAGCCGGGAGGAGGACATCCAGATGAGACAAATGATGATGAAGGAGGCCACCGGAATGGACTTAATCATGGTGGCCCAGGGACGGAACAGAATCTCAAAGAGTGGAAACCGCCCGGCCAAAGCCCCCAGGCCCAGACCGAACCCCAGCCCCAGCAGGAAACCCGCCACGATCTTCCGAAAGGTGAACCACACTGTGCCCCAGAAGTCGGCCTCCTGCCAGATTCCCCCCAGGCGTTCCACTACGGACAGGGGAGAGGGGACCAGTAGTTTCTGGCCTACGCCCATTGCAAGCCCCTGCCATACGGCCAGGGCCAGCAACACCGCGCCGGCCCGCTGAAGGCCGCTTCGATATCGAGAGAAAAATTGTCTTACCCGTTTCATCCGGTCCTCCTGCGCGCTGGTTTTAAGTATCCCTATTCTACCCCATTGCAGGGGATGAAAGCAACCAAATTTTGTGGAGGGAGGCGGAATAGGGGGATTTTCAGTTGTAAAACGTCGTGGTTTCAGGTACAATATTGCCCATCGAATGATGGAAAGATACGGTGAATCACGATGCTGTCTGAAGAAAAACAACTACAATTTGCTGCACTGCGACGCCGGGTCATTGCCCAGGCGTTTGGTAATCTGAACCCCCGTCAGTTGGAGGGGGTGCTGACCACGGAGGGCCCCTTGCTTCTGCTTGCTGGGGCGGGCAGTGGAAAGACCACGGTGCTCATCCACCGCATTGCGAACCTGCTGCGCTATGGCAGAGGCGCAGATGCCCAGGAGGTACCCGACCATATCACAGAGGAAGATGTCCGCTTTTTGGCGGAGTATGTGGAGAAAACGGCCCCCGATGAATGGGAGACCAGCCGGGCCAACCTCCTGTGCGCCCTGGAGCCCGCCGCCCCTTGGCAGGTGATCGCCATCACCTTTACCAACAAAGCCGCTGGTGAGCTGAAACAACGGCTGGAGGAAAAGATTGGCCCGGATGCCCGGGACGTCTGGGCGGCGACCTTTCATTCCGCCTGTGTGCGGATTCTCCGGCGGGACATTGAGAAACTGGGATTTCCCGCCTCCTTCACCATTTATGATACCGACGACTCCCTCCGGGTCATCAAGGAGTGCCTGAAGGAGCTGAATATGGACGACAAGGCCTTTCAGCCCCGCACGGTACTGGGGTATATTTCCCGGGCAAAGGATGAGATGCTTTTGGCCCAGGCGTATCTGGACCAGTGCAAGGCCAAAGGGGATTTCCGGCTGCAAAAGATTGCCAATGTCTATCTGGCCTATGAGAAAAAACTCTGGGCAGCCGGTGCATTGGACTTTGACGATATCATTCTCCACACTGTCCGCCTCCTCCAGGGGTTTGACGACGTGCGGACGTACTATCAGCGGAAATTCCGCTATGTCCTCATCGACGAGTACCAGGATACCAACCACCTGCAATATCTCCTGGCAGCCCTGCTGGCAGGGGGGCAGAAGAACATCTGCGTGGTGGGAGACGATGACCAGTCAATCTACCGGTTCCGGGGGGCGACCATTGAGAACATTCTCTCCTTCGAGCAGGAGTATCAAAATGCCCGGGTGATCCGTCTGGAACAGAACTACCGCTCCACGGGAAACATTCTGGAAGCGGCCAACGCGGTGATCCGGAACAACCGGGGGCGGAAAGGGAAGAACCTGTGGACCGACCATGGGGAGGGGGAAAAAGTACAGTTCTATACCGCCGGAAATGAACGGGAGGAGGGCATGTACGTTGCCACGCAGCTGCTCCGCGCCTATGGGGAGGGGAAGCAGTGGAGGGACTGTGCGGTTCTCTACCGAATGAATGCCCTGTCCAACCAGATCGAGATGGCGCTGAAAAGCAACAGCATACCCTATCGGGTGGTGGGCGGCTTCCGCTTTTTCGAGCGGGCTGAGGTGAAGGACATGCTCTCTTACCTCTGCGTCATTCACAATCCCCAGGACGACCTCCGTCTGCTTCGGGTGGTAAACAACCCGCCTCGGGGAATTGGGGCAAAGACCATGGAACATGCCCGGGGAATCGCGGCCCAGGAGGGACGGAGCCTGTGGGATGTTCTCTCCAATGCCGGGCAGATTCCCGCCCTGAAGAAGGCGGCGCCCAAGTTCCAGACATTTGTGGACTTGATTCGCTCCATGCAGCGTTTGGCGGAGGAGGTAGACTTACCTACATTTTATGAAACGCTCATCCAGGCCAGCGGCTATGGAGAGATGCTTTCGGCCAAGACAGACCACGAGAGCAAGTCCCGGTTGGAAAACATTCACGAGTTGTCCTCCTCCATCAGCGGGTATCTGGAGCACGCGGAAGATCCTTCCCTGGGAGGGTTCTTGGACGAGGTGGCTCTGTATACAGATTTGGACAGTGTGGAGGAGGCGGACAACTGCGTCACCCTTATGACCATGCACGCGGCCAAGGGCCTGGAGTTTCCCGTGGTGTTTACCGTGGGAATGGAAGAGGGGGTTTTCCCAGGGTTCCGGGCCATTGGGGAGGAAGAGGAATTGGAGGAAGAGCGCCGGCTTTGCTATGTGGCGCTGACCCGGGCAAAAGAGCGTCTCTATCTGACCTGCGCGGCCCAGAGAATGCTTTTTGGCCGGACCTCGGCGAATTTGCCCTCCCGCTTTGTGCAGGAAATTCCCGCTGAACGGGTCCAGGCCGGCGGAAAGATTCGGCGTCCCCAGCAGGAACTGCTTTCAGATACCGGATGGTCTGGGGAGGAGCGTTTTTCTCAGGTGCAAAGGCCGGCTGCGCCGCAGCCCGCTTGGCCCTCGGGCACGCGGGCGGCGCCTGCGGCCTATCGCAAGCCGGCGCCCAAAGCCCAGCCGATGCTGGACCTTCGAAAGGGAGACATGGTCCGGCATTCGGCGTTTGGAACCGGGATGGTTCTCACCGTTCAGTCCATGGGAGGAGACGCGCTGCTGGAGGTGGCCTTCGACAATGTGGGGACCAAGCGGATGATGCTGAAAGCGGCCTCCCAGTTTATGACCAAGGAATCGTGAGGAGGAGAAAACATGGAGGAACGGGAAGCCATCCTTCGCCGCTGGTTTTCCATGTGGCTGGAGGGAAAAGACCAGGGAATTGCGGCCTTGTTTCAGGAGGATGCCCTGTATATTGAAAGCTGGGGCCCCCAGTATCAGGGCGTTGAGAAGATCAAGCACTGGTTTACCGAATGGAACACCCGGGGCAGAGTCCTCCGGTGGGACATGGGGGCCTGTTTTCACCGGGCGCAGGAGACCATGGTGACCTGGCGGTTTCACTGCCGGATGGACGACGGGACCGAGCAGGCTTTTGAAGGGGTCTCCTACGTCCTCTGGAGCAGCGAGGGCCGAATCCAGCGTCTGCAGGAATTTGGCTGCAATGAAAAGCGATACGATCCCTACGAACAGGGTTCGGCGCCTGTATTCCAGGAGCAGACGATCCTTTGGTTTTAATGCGGCGGTATGACGGGAGGGCAGAGATATCTGCCCCCCTTTCATTTTTAGGAAGGAGATGGTAATAAACCGTAGGCAGGGAACACATTGGAAAAAACAGAGAAGGAAAACAGTTTTTCTTGACAGCAGGAGAAAAACGTGATAATTTACATACAGACCGTCGGTATGTTAATGGGAAGGAGGCGCGTCTATGGCCAGGAACAAACACCCAGAGGAGACGGTGCAGCGCATTCTCACCACGGCCTCCAAGCTTTTTTTGGAGAAAGGGTATGAGAAGACATCACTCCAGGATATTATCCGGGAAACCGGCCTGTCCAAAGGGGCGATCTATCACCACTTCTCCTCAAAAGAGGCGATTTTTGAAACGATCTGCAACCAGATTGGCCAGGAAAATGAAATCCGCCTTTCAAAGATCCGGGATGACGCCGCGTTGACGGGGGAAGAAAAGCTCAGGAAAATCTTTCGATCAGCCATTCTTCATCCCAATCAAAAAGAGGCGTTTCATATCATGCCCTACCTTCTGGACCATCCACGCTATTTGGCCATGCAGATGCAGGAGATTCTTCACATTTCCGTCCCGGAGTATATTCAGCCGATTTTGGAGGAGGGGGTGGCAGACGGCTCCCTCCAGGTCTCGGACATTCAGGCTGTGGGGGAGGCGATTATGGTGCTGATGGGAATTTGGCTCCAGCCGATCAGCCGCCCCACAACGCCGGAGGAAATGCGGGCCCGCTGTGTGGTGTTTAATCAAATCACCCAGGGCTGCGGCCTGGGGACCCTGCTGGAGGAAGATTTGATCGACTCTTTCGTGGCGGACAGCCGTGGAATTTGAGGGGAATCCCAATAAACTGCTCCGTTCAGAGCAGTTTATTTTTGGGACTTTACAAACCGACCGTCGGTATTAAAATGGAGGTAACACGATGAAACTCAAGCAAATTTTTTCTCGAGATATGATCATTCTGGTGTTAGGGCAGGTGATTTCTCTGTTTGGCAACGCCATTGTCCGCTTTGCTCTGCCGCTGTATCTGCTGCGGGAGACCAATTCCCCATCCCTTTTCGGGGTGGTTACAGCCTGTTCCTTTCTGCCCATGGTGGTGTTTTCCTTCCTGGGCGGCGGAATTGCGGACCGGGTGAACAAACGAAACATTATGGTGGCCTTGGACTTTGCCACATCCCTGCTTATGGTGGGGCTTGCCCTGGCCTTAGAGGTCCTGCCGCTGGTCCCGCTGCTCATTGGGGTGCTGATGCTGCTCTACGGTATTTCCGGGGCCTACCAGCCTTCTGTCCAGGCCAGCTTGCCGCTGTTGGTGCCGGAGGAGGGACTGGTTCAGGCCAATGCGTTGGTCAATATGGTCAGCACCCTGGCTGGCCTCTTGGGGCCGGTGGTTGGTGGCGTTTTATTTGGCGCGTTTGGCGTGTATCCCATTGTCCTTGTGAGTGCCCTGTGTTTTTTTGCCTCCGCTGTCATGGAGTGTTTCCTTCGGATTCCCCACAACGGCCGTCCCCGGACGGACAGTCTGCTCCGGACCGTGAAGGGGGATTTGGCAGAGAGCTGGCGTTTTATGGGGCGGGAGAAACCGAATTTCCTACGGGTTACTCTTCTTTTGGCGCTGTTTAACTTGGTTCTCTCCGCAGCCATCATTGTGGGCATTCCCATTATGGTGGTGCAGCTTCTGCATGGGTCCGATACTCAATTGGGACTGACCCAGGGGGCTTTGGGTCTCGGGGGACTGATGGGGGGCTTACTGGCCAGCGGGCTGGGGGCAAGACTTCGGCTTCACCACAGCCCGCTGCTGTTGCTGTTGGCCTCCGGAGGGGTGGTCCTCATGGGAGTTGCCCTTCTGCCCCTGGTTTCTCCTATCGTGGGATATGGGTTGATCACTGTGCTGAGTTTTCTGGTGATGGGGGTCTCCACCCTGTTTACCGTGACGATTTTAGCCGCCATGCAGGGGCAGACCCCTCCGGATCTGTTGGGAAAGGTGATGGCCACGGTGCTGGCTACGGCCAACTGCGCCCAACCCTTGGGACAGGCGGTCTATGGTCTGCTGTTTGAGGGATTGGCGGACCACGCCTGGGCAGTGATGCTGGGGGCTGGGCTTCTTGCGGCGTGCCTGGCGCTGCGCGCCCGGCCTGTGTTCTGGGCGCTGGAGAAAGAAACGGACCGCAGCGCTGGTGACGCTACGGTCCGATAAGATACCGCCAGGGGAAGTCTACCGCCTCCTCTGCGTA
>NZ_QQRQ01000016.1 GCF_003425665.1 Evtepia gabavorous | reverse complement strand
GGGGAGAAGTGCCCGCCGGTGACTTCGTACTTAGGGACTCTCCGCCGGCGGTTTGCCCAGGAGCAGGCCACCATGGCCGCCTATCTCACCGGCACGGAGACCACCACGGACCCCTGCCTCCAGCAGTTGTTCTGGGAGCACGCCAGGGAGGCCTGGGACCAGGCCTGTAAGATCCGTACCCTGGTGGAGCAGGCGTAAGGAAACCGGGGCCGCGGGAGGGACTGTTGTTTTCCCCCGCGGCCCCGGTTCAGGGCTGACGGATGTTCTCGGAGATGTCGGTAAGGGCCCGGGAAATCTCCATCTCATAGCGGCCGCACTTGGCCAGGTCCCCCAGGGAGACCACCCCCACCACCCGGTCCTTGTCCACCACCGGCAGGCGGCGGACCTGCTGGCTGGACATCAGGCGGGCGGCCTGGCGCACGTCGTCCTCCGGGGTGACAACGGCGGGCCGCCGGGACATGATGCTGCGCACCGGCACCGACCGGGGGTCCTCCTCGGCGGCCACGCACCGCAGCACAATGTCCCGGTCCGTCACCATCCCCTGGAGCTGCCCCCCAGACCCGCACACCGGCAGGGACCCCACGTTGTGCCGGGCCAGCAGCCGGGCCGCCAGGGCGGCGCTCTCCGTGGGATCAATGGACACCACATGGGGGTTCATAATGTCACGCACTTGCAAAAAACCACCTCGTTTCCGTTTCCCATAGTTTGGGCGGAATCCCAGGCGGATATACACGGAAAAGACGTCCTGGGAGAAGCTGACCGGGAAAGCGGCGGTCTCAAGAGGAGGGGCGGTCCTCCTCTTCGGCTGGCGCTGTCTCCTCCTTGAGGGCCAGGTTCCGGCGCAATGGCCCAATCCCCCGCCAGGAAAACGCCCGGCGGGCATACTGCCGCCGGAAAGCCTTGTTGCTGAGGGGCTCCAGCTCCGCCAGGGTAAGGGAGCAGAGCAGGTCCTCCCGGAACTCTGGCAGAGGGGTCAGGGCGGCGGCCTGGTTGTGGGGACAGGCCTTTTGGCACAGGTCACAGCCCCAGACCGTGGGGCTGCGGCGTACCTGTTCGGCGGCTTCGGGGGGGAGCGGGCCCTTGCGCTGGGTCAGGTCGGACAGGCAGCGGGTGACCTCACACCCCTGCTCCGTCAGGGCGCCGGTGGGGCAGGCCGCTTGACAGGCCCGGCAGTGGGGCGGGCAGAGGGTCTCCGCGGACGGACCGGTGGAGGGGAGGACCAGGTCGGTGAGAATGGTGCCTAAGAAGACATAGGAGCCGTAGGGGGGGACGATCCGCAGCCCGTGGCGGCCCCGGCAGCCCACGCCGGCCAGCTCCGCCGCGGCCAGTTCCGGCACGGGGGAGTTGTCCGCCCCGGCCACAAAGGTATGGCTGGGATGGCGGGCCCGGAGCCCGGCGCAGACCTGCTCCAGCCGCCGGCCCAGGACCAGGTGGTAGTCCTCCCCCCGGCAGTAGAGGGAGAGATTGCCGGGGGCCTGGCCGGCGTAGTAGGGAAAGGCCCCCACCAGCACGGTCTGGGCCCCGGGACAGAGGGTGTGGAGCTGTTCTGCCGCCTCCGGGCCCAGAAACGGCTGGAGGCCGCCCAGCGCGGCGGCACCCCATGCCGCCGCGCCAGCGGCCTTCCAGAGCTGATTCATGGGACTTGTGCTCCCATCAATTTTGATGTTTTTTGGCGTCCCGGGCTTCCATGGCGGCGATTTCCCGCTGGGCGTCCCGGAGGGAGAGGTTCACCCGGCCCTTTTCGTCGATGTCGGTGACTTTCACCCACACCATGTCGCCGATGTTCACCACGTCCTCCACCTTTTCCACCCGGCGCTCAGCCAGCTTGGAGATGTGGACCATGCCGTCCTTGCCGGGGGCCAGTTCCACAAAGGCGCCGAAGTTCAGGATGCGAACCACTTTGCCGTAGTACAGCATTCCCACCTCGGGGACAAAGACGATGGTGTCAATCATTTTCTTGGCCGCGTCACAGCAGGCGGCATTTTCCGCGGAGATATAGATGGTACCGTCGTCCTCAATGTCGATCTTGGCGCCGGACTCAGCGGTGATCTTCTGGATCACCTTGCCGCCGGAGCCGATGACTTCCCGGATCTTATCGGGGTCAATCTTCATGGTGAGCATCTTGGGGGCGTATTGGCTGACCTCGGGCCGGGGAGCGGGGATGCAGGGGAGCATGATCTCGTCCAGAATGGCCTTCCGGGCGTCGCCGGTGATGTCCAGAGCCTCCTTGATGATGGCGTGGGAGAGGCCGTCGTTCTTAATATCCATCTGGATGGCGGTGATCCCGTCCTTGGTGCCGGCCACCTTGAAGTCCATCTCCCCGTGGAAGTCCTCCACGCCCTGGATGTCGATGAAGGTGGTGAAGGACCCGTCGTCGTCCTGGATCAGGCCGCAGGAGATGCCGGCCACCGGGGCCTTGATGGGCACACCCGCGTCCATGAGGGCCAGGGTGGAGCCGCAGATGGAGCCCTGGGAGGTGGAGCCGTTGGAGGAAACCACCTCAGAGACCACCCGGATGGCGTAGGGGAACTCCTCCACCGAGGGGATCACCGGGTCCAGAGCCCGTTCCGCCAGGGCGCCGTGGCCCTTTTCCCGGCGGTTGACGCTGCGGGCGCCCCGGGCCTCACCCACGGAGTAGGCGGGGAAGTTGTAGTGGTGCATATAGCGTTTTTCCTCTTCCTCCCAGATGGTGTCCAGCTTCTGGCAGGCGGAGAGGGTGTTCAGGGTTGCCACGGACAGGACCTGGGTCTGCCCCCGGGTGAAGAGGGCCGAGCCGTGGACCCGGGGCAGCACGCCCACCTCAGCGGCCAGGGGACGGATCTCGTTCTTCTGACGGCCATCCACCCGGTGCCCCTGGAGGAGCCAGGCTTTGACAATCTTCTTCTGGAATTTATAGGTGATCTCTTCCAGGTACTGATCCATCTCGGGATACTCCTCCAGGAAGAGTTCGTGCCAGTGGTCGATGAGGGCGTTCCAGCGCTCCTCCCGGACATTTTTGTCGTCGGTGTCCATGGCGGCCTTGGCTTCGTCCATGGTGGCGGCCACGATCTTGTCAAAGAGCTCCTGGTCGAAGTCGGCGTGGTCGTAGGTCATCTTCTCCTTGCCGATCTCGGCCACAATGGCGTTGATAAAGTCCACCTGGGCCTTGATCTCCTCGTGAGCCTTCACGATGGCCTCATACATGATCTCGTCGGGGAGCTGGTCGGCCCCGGCCTCGATCATCACCACCTTGGCGCCGGTGGCGGCCACGGTGAGGTCCAGCTTGGAGGCGTGCTTCTGCGCCTGGTTGGGGTTCATGACGATCTGACCATCCACATAGCCCACCTCCAGGCAGCCGATGGGGCCGCCCCAGGGGATGTTGGACACCGCCAGGCAGGCGGACACGCCCACCATGGCCGCGGCCTCGGGAGAGCAGTCCCGGTCCACGCTCATCACGGTGCAGGTGACCACCACGTCGTTGCGGAAGTCTCCAGGGAAGAGGGGACGGATGGAGCGGTCAATGACCCGGCTGGCCAGCACGGCGGGCAGAGAGGGCTGCCCCTCCCGGCGCATAAAGGAGCCGGGAATCCGGCCCACGGCGTACAGCTTTTCCTCAAAGTCCACGGACAGGGGGAAGAAATCCACCCCGTCTCTGGGCCGGGGGGCGGCGGTGACCGCCACCAGCACGGAGGTGTCGCCGTAGCGGACCATGGCGGAGGCGTTGGCCAGCTCAGCCACCTTTCCAAACTCCAGGGAGAAGGGGCGGCCGGCAATCTCGGTCTTGTAAATGTGGTTGTTGAATTGCTTCTTGGTGATAATGGTTGACATGGTTGCAGACTCCTTTCGCAGGTATCATAAAATGGGCCGGAGAGCCTGCGCCTGATTTAGCACTTGAAGGCATGTCCGAGCCTCGGGCATACGTTCAAACGCTAAAATAGGGCGGGGAGCTCTCCGCGCGGGGGTTGGGAAAAAGGGGCGGTGCGGTTTTGGCCACACCGCCCCTGTCGCAGACGGAATTATTTACGGATGCCCAGCTTGGCAATGATCGCACGATAGCGCTCAATGTCCTTCTTGGCCAGATAGTCCAGCATCTTGCGGCGCTTACCGACCATTTTCAGCAGGCCGCGGCGGCTGTGGTTGTCGTGGATGTGGACCTTCAGGTGCTCGGTGAGCTCCTGAATCCGGGCGGTGAGGATGGCGATCTGAACCTCAGGGGAGCCGGTGTCCGTGGGATGGGTGCGGTTTGCCTCAATAACGGCGGTCTTTTCGTCCTTGCGAATCATGGTTTATTTCCACCTTTCCAAAGTTTGCCTCTGACTGAGTGACGGGCGGGTGTGGCCCTGAAACCAGGCGGTACTCCCGGGACTAAGTCAGGGTAGATTGCGTGCAGTACGCACGTATCTTGTAGTATACCACTGGGCGGGGGGAAAGTAAAGCGAAATTTCGAAAAAACCTTGGTGTGACAAAAAGAGCAGGTGCTTTTGCACTTTAACATACCTGCAAAACAGGACACCCCTTTTTGGTGCAGAAAATCTGTAAGAGGAAGAGAAAAGTGCTTTATATTCTGTTGAAATTTTGGTATAATTAAACATCATTATATCGCTCGAGGGAGGAGAGAGGTTTATGAAGAGACGAGTGATTTCCGCAGCCCTGGCGCTGTGCATGATGCTGACCCTGTTGTCGGGCACGGCCCTGGCGGCGGGACAGCACCCCTTTACCGATGTTCCCCAGAGCCATTGGGCCAACGAGGCGGTGGGCTATGTCTATGAAAATGACCTGATGAATGGGGTGAGCGCCACAATGTTCCAGCCCGGCGGCAGTCTGACCCGGGCTATGTTTGTCACCATCCTGGGCCGGATGGCCGGCGCGGAGGAGGAGAGTGGCGAGAGTGGGTTTGCCGATGTGCCGGCAGGCCGGTGGTATAGTGCCTATGTGGCCTGGGCCGCTGGGGAAGGAATTGTGGATGGCACAGGAAACGGCTGTTTTTCCCCCAATAGCCCTGTGACCCGGGAGCAGATGGCTACCATGATCGCCCGCTATGTAGACAGCGCCGACCTCCCCCTGCCCGAGACCGGGGACCCGGCGGCTCCCTTCACGGATCGGAATGCCGTGTCTGACTGGGCCGAGGCGGGGGTGGAGCTCATGCGCCAGACGGGCATCCTGGCCGGGTATGAGGACGGCACCTTCCAGCCCCAGCGCACCGCCAACCGGGCGGAGGCCGCGACGATTTTTATGCGGTTGGAGCAAACCGTCAATGCGAGCCCCCAATCTCCGGAGGAAGCAGCCATAGAAGCCTATGAGACGGTTGCGGCAGAAACCCGTCAGATCGAGAGGAAATACGAAAATACGGATGGGGTTGTTCCCCGAGAAAAGTTAGAACCGTTGCTGCAGGAAGTTGCTGCCTATGCAGAGCAGCTACAAAACCAAGGAACCGTAACCAACTATGAGGTCAACGACACGTGTGTTTATATGAAAGTGGGAGGATGGTTGGGCTTCCTCTATGCACCACCGGAGGAAGGGATGATGGCCGGCGGACAGGAGGGAATGGAAATCATTACCCTGGAGCCATTTCCTGGAGAGATGTATGCGTCTTATCTGTTAGCAGGAGGGAAAGGGCCCGACCAAGCAGCAGAAGATCTGGAGGACAGCTTTGGACCAACGCTGACCTATCAACACAATTATGATGGAGATGCAGTTTCAGTAGATACCCTAAAAAACCTTCCCCAGCACAGCATTATCCTGTGGTCAGGGCACGGAAACTATGTGGATCGTTTAGGTTCCGTTCTCTTTTTGGGGACGAAGAAGTGGGACCAGTCAACGATTCTGCTCTATGCCCAGGAGTTTGGGGATGAGGCGCTGTTGGTGAACCAGAACGGCCAGTTTTATATTTCTCCTATCTTTTTTGAAAAGTACATGCCCCAGGATGCCTTTGCGGGTAGCCTGATCTACTTGGGAACCTGCCAAAGCTTTGCAGACCGTCGGTTGGCGGAGAGTATCTGGGATAAAGGGGCCGAGGTCATTTTAGGCAACACCCGTACTGTGCGTCAAATCTATAATTTCAAGATGCTGTACTCCTTTGCGGAAGGACTGACCCAACGCACAGAGCAGGGATCATATTATACGATTTCTCAGGCATTGGAGTATGCGAAGGAAAAGCATGGAAGTGCCGACACTTGGGGATATAACAGCGAGGTTAAGGCACTGTACCGAGAGGATGTGACGCTGGAAGAAATCATTTCTCCAGAAAAGACAACTTTGGAGGACCTGGTGGGCGTCTACGAGGGCTCCTACTTCGCCTCCCAGGGGGAGACGGGCCTGACTCTGACCGTCTATGAGGAAAACGGCGGTTACCGCGCCCTTTTTGACTTTTACAATCTCCCCGGCCGGACCAATGCCAAAGAGGGCTCCTATACGATGGATGTGACTGTGACCGATCAGGGGGCCTTCCGTTTTGACGCGGACCAGTGGGTGGAGAAGCCCTCCGGTTACCGGCTGTTGGACCTGGAGGGAACCTTACAGGGCGAGGTCTTGTCCGGTCAGTCTCCCACCCGCTTTTCCGTCACCCGCACCGGCCAGGCGGTGCCGGACACGGGCTGGAAGCAGGCCTACCAACGGTTTTTGGCTGAGCAGGGCTACACGGACTATCTGGATGACTGGTTTTATCAGCCCACGGAGTATGCGCTGCTGGATCTGAACCAAGACGGAATGAAAGAGCTCATTCTTCAGGGAAATTACTTTGACACGTTCTACGATGATTTCTATAATTTCTCAGTCTTCACATATGATGCACGCACTAAACAGGTGGTCATTGTACCTTTGGCAGATGGGACATCGGAAAGCAACGCGCCTAAACAAGTCGAAACCTGTTACGGGGAACTGATGTATTCCCCCCAATATCAGTCGCTTGTGTTCACCGATCTGCGCCCCTACTATGTAGGGACAACTGCCATTTCAAATTATGGCTATTACACGCTCAACAATGGCAGCCTGCAAATGGAACAGAGCATTGGGACGAACCACTCGGAGGATTACTCCCAAATATACTATGAGATTCACACTTCTGACGGAGGAAGCACCGTCATTTCTGCCGAGGAATACCGGGAATATATCTCGGAGCGAGACCCCATTGCTTTTGAGCCACTGCCCTGAAGCAGCTACGGCGCAGTAAGCCCCCGCCCCCTGGCGGGGGCTTTTGCAGTTGGCGGCGGAACTCCTTGCAAAACAGACCGTTTTTCCCCTTTTCAGCAGGGAAGAATTCTGGTATAATCAGGCATCATACGGAAGAAAGGACTACGCAGTATGAGAAAACGAATGGTAAGCGCGGCCCTGGCCCTCTGCCTGGCCCTGACGCTTTTCTCCGGCACGGCCCTGGCGGCGGGAGAGCATCCCTTCACCGACGTGCCCCAGGGGCACTGGGCCGGCGACGCGGTGCAGTATGTTTATGAGAACAACCTGATGGGCGGCACAGACAGCACCACCTTTTCCCCCAACAACACCACCACCCGGGGAATGATTGTGACGGTGCTCTACCGTCTGACAGGAGAACCGGCCAGCGGAACGGCCAGCCAGTTTACCGACGTGGCCGCCGGGGCCTGGTACGCCAAGGCGGTGGCTTGGGCGGCGTCCCGGGACATTGTCAACGGCACCAGCGCCACCACTTTTTCCCCCAATTCCCCCATCACCCGGGAGCAGCTGGCGGTGATCTTTTACCGCTATGCCCAGGACCAGGGATGGGACGTGTCCGCCTGGACTGATCTGGGGCTCTACCAGGACGCGGCGCAGGTGAGCGACTATGCCACCCAGGCGCTGGCCTGGGCCTGCGGGGCGGGGCTGATCACCGGCACCACGGACACCACGTTAAGCCCCCGGGGCAGTGCCACCCGGGCCCAGGTGGCGGTGATCCTCACCCGGTTCTGCGAGACGGTGATGCCCGATGGCCCGGTGAGCCACCAGGAGATGGTGCGAAACCTCCAGAATTCCTCCCTGCGGAAAAGGGATACCCTGGCGGCCATGGCCCAGGTTCTGCTGGACGATGGGTTTGCCCCCGCCTTTGTGGCCGGGCTTTTGGGCAACATCATAGAGGAGGGGGACTGCGGCCGCTTTGAAAGCTCGGCCTATCTCTCCAACCCCGACGCCGAGCCCGACTATCTGGTGTACATGGATGAGAATTACGACTACCGGGACAAGTATTCCTACCGGCTGATCTATGAGGGCATCTCCCTCCAGGAGGTCTATGCCATGGTCCTGGAGCTGGGTCCTGCGGGGGCCAACGGCCGGGGAAGCTGCTTCGGCCTGGGCTGCATGCAGTGGACCTCCTACAACCGGATCAAGCGCCTGCTGGAAAACTATCTGGAAGCGGCGGACGGGGCGGACACCATCACCCTGGCCCAGGTCCAGGAGGCGGAGGGGATCACCATCAGCTATGAGCTGCGCAACACCCACAAGAAGGTCTATACGGACTGGCAGACCGCCAACCCTGAGCAGGACACGGAAGAGGCGGCCTATGATGCCGGGGTGAAGGTGTGCACCAGCTACGGGATTCCCGTGGGCTACAACACCCCGGAGGTACAGGAGAAGCGGGGCGGGAATGCTGCCCAAGTCTATGCAGTCATGCTGGGTGAGTCCTAAGACACAACAGATACCACACAAAAAGACCGGCGCTGTGCAGTCCACAGCGCCGGTTTCTTGTTATAGGTTCTGATATTTTTTGTTCCCCTTCAGGGCCTTCATACGGATTTCGTGGTTGAGAATCCGCTTGCGAAGGCGGAGGTTTTCCGGGGTGACCTCCAGCAGCTCGTCATCGGCCAGAAACTCCAGGCACTGCTCCAGGCTCAGGTTCCGGGGCGGCACCAGGCGGAGGGCCTCGTCGGAGCCCGAGGCCCGCATGTTGGTCAGCTGCTTCTTTCGGCAGACGTTCACGGTGATGTCCTCGCTCTTGGGGGTTTCCCCCACCACCATGCCCCCGTAGACCGGGACGCCGGGGCCGATGAACAGGGCGCCTCGCTCCTGGGCGGCCCAGAGGCCGTAGGTGACCGACTCGCCGGTTTCAAAGGCGATGAGGCTGCCAGAGCTCCGGCGGCTCAAATCCCCCTTATAGGGGGCGTAGGAGTCGAAGACAGAGGCCATGATCCCCTCTCCCCGGGTGTCGGTGAGGAATTCGTTGCGGTAGCCGAACAGGCCCCGGGCGGGGACCAGGAACTCAATCTTCATCCGGGTACCCACCGGGGTCATCTCCAGCAGGTCTCCCTTCCGGGAGCCCATCTTCTCAATGACCGCCCCCACCGCGTCGGCGGGCACGTCCACCACCAGGCGCTCCATGGGCTCGCACTTCACCCCGTCGATCTCCTGGTAGAGGACCCGGGGGGGAGAGACCTGGAACTCATAGCCCTCCCGGCGCATGGTCTCAATGAGGATGGACAGGTGCATCTCTCCCCGGCCGGCCACGTTGAAGGCCTCGGTGGAGTCGGTGTCGCTGACCCGCAGGGAGACGTCCTTTAAGGTCTCCCGCATGAGCCGGTCCCGCAGGTTCCGGGAGGTGACGTATTTGCCCTCCTTGCCGGCGAAGGGGGAGTCGTTGACCGAGAAGGTCATCTCCATGGTGGGGGCGGAGATTTTCACAAAGGGCAGGGGCTCGGCCAGGCCGGCGGCGCAGATGGTGTCCCCGATGGTGATGTCCCCGATGCCGGACATGGCGATGATGTTGCCGGCGGCGGCCTCGGTGACCGGCGCCCGGGCCAGACCCTCGAACTGGTAGAGGCTCACCGCCTTGGCCTTGCGGCTCTGGCCGGGGTCGTGGTAGTTGCAGACGGTGATCTCCTGGTTCTGCTTGATGGTGCCCTGCTCAATGCGGCCGATGGCGATGCGGCCGACGAACTCGTTGTAGTCAATGGAGGAGACCAGCATCTGGAAGGGCTTGTCCGCCTCCGCCTCCGGGGCGGGGATATAGCTGAGAATGGTCTCAAACAGGGGCTGCAGGTCGGTCCCCAACACGTCGGGGTCCCGGGAACAGATGCCCTGGCGGGCGGAACAGAAGAGCATGGGGGAGTCCAGCTGCTCCTCTGTGGCGTCCAGGTCCAGCAGCAGCTCCAGCACCTCGTCCATGACCTCGTGGATGCGCTGGTCGGGGCGGTCAATCTTGTTGATGACCACGATCACCCGATGGCCCAGGTCCAGGGC
Source organism: Evtepia gabavorous (assembly GCF_003425665.1). Classification (GTDB taxonomy): domain Bacteria; phylum Bacillota; class Clostridia; order Oscillospirales; family Oscillospiraceae; genus Evtepia; species Evtepia gabavorous. The sequence goes on along the minus strand of NZ_QQRQ01000016.1, from coordinate 52,451 downwards.
ACGGGAGAGGACGAAGCGGGTCTGGGGCATGGGCCCTTCGGCGGCGTCCACCAGGAGGATGACGCCGTTGACCATTTTCAGAATCCGCTCCACCTCGCCGCCGAAGTCAGCGTGGCCCGGGGTGTCTACAATATTGATCTTCACATCGCCGTATTGGATGGCGGTGTTTTTGGCCAGAATGGTAATGCCGCGCTCCCGCTCCAGGTCCCCGGAGTCCATGACCCGGTCCTTCACTTCCTGGTTCTCCCGGAAGGCGCCGCCCTGCTTGAGCATCTCGTCCACCAGGGTGGTCTTGCCATGGTCCACGTGGGCGATGATGGCGATGTTTCTCAGTGATTCGTTCTGCACAGGTTCGCACCTCATATCTATCGAAAATTCAAACGGACGCTAATTCAACGGCTATCTATTATACTATTGTAAATAAAGGATTGCAAGGATAAATTTTGCCGCGGCCCTGGGAGACCGGGCGGCGGAAGGGAGTTCAGGGGCGGGGGACAGGCAGGACAATCTTCCCGCCTGATTCTTTTCACTTTTTTTGAAAAAGGGGCTTGACAAATGGAGAAAATGTGTTATTGTATTATTCGTGCAGTACAACAGTACAGCGACACAGATGAACACCACCAAGGAGGGATGGATATGGCGTGGCAGTTTCGCAATGACATCCCCATCTATACCCAGCTGATTGCCCAGATCCAGCAGAGGATTGTCAGCGGCGCCCTGCTGCCGGGGGAGCGGCTTCCCTCGGTGCGGGACCTGGCCGCGGAGGCAGGGGTAAACCCCAACACCATGCAGCGGGCCATGATGGAGATGGAACGAGAGGAGCTGGTTTACAGCCAGCGCACCGCGGGCCGGTTTGTCACCGAGGACGGGGAGCGGATTCGGCGCCTGCGGGAGTCCCTGGCCCGGAACCAGGTGAAGGACTTTTTAGAGGGAATGTACCAGCTGGGGTTCCAGCTGGGAGAGATCGTCACATTTGTACAGACGGAAGGAGAGAAGGGACACCATGAGCATTCTGGAGTGTAAAGGGCTGAGCAAACGCTTCGGGGCGGTGACCGCCCTGGACGGAATCAGCTTTACCATTGAACCGGGCCGGATTGTGGGTCTGCTGGGCCCCAACGGCAGCGGAAAGACGACCTTGATTAAGCTGGCCAACGGCCTGCTGGTCCCCACGGCGGGGGAGCTTTGGATCAACGGAAGGGCGCCGGGGAAGGAGAGCCACGCCATGGTCTCCTATCTTCCCGAGCGGACCAGCCTTCCCCTTTGGATGACCGTGAAGCAGCTGCAGGACTTTTATGAGGATTTTTATGCGGATTTCCAGCGGGAGCGCAGCGAGGAGATGCTGGACCGGCTGGAGATCTCCGCCAAGCAGCGGATGAAGCACATGTCCAAGGGCACCCGGGAAAAGGTGCAGCTGATCCTGGCCATGAGCCGCCAGGCCAAGCTCTACCTGCTGGATGAGCCCATCGGCGGGGTGGACCCGGCGGCCCGGGACTATATTTTGGACACTATCATCCGCAACTACAACCCTGAGGCCTCGGTGATCATCTCCACCCACCTGATCGCGGATGTGGAGAAGGTGCTGGATGAGGTGCTCTTCATTGACCGGGGGCAGATTCTCCTCCAGTCCTCGGTGGACGCCATCCGGGAGGAGAAGGGCATGAGCGTGGACGCGCTGTTCCGGGAGGTATACAAATGCTGAGAAAACTGTTGAAACATGAGTTCCGGGCCACAGCCCGGGTGATGATTCCCCTGTATTTGATTACCGTTCTGCTGGCGGTGCTCACCCGCGCCACCGCATTGTGGGCCGAGATGGTGACCTTTGACGGGATGCTGGGCCGCAACTTCCTGGCCCTGCTGTCCGGGATCATTATTTTTGGGTTTGTCCTGGCGCTGATTGCCACCTTTGTGGTGGCGGTGATCCTGGCCATCCTCCGGTTCCGGAGCAATCTAATGGCGGACGAGGGATACGTGATGTTCACCCTGCCGGTGTCCACCCATACCCTGGTGTGGTCAAAGCTGATTGTCTCCGCCGTCTGGTTCCTGGGGGCGGTTGTGGTGGATGTCCTGTCCCTGCTGGCCCTGGTGGCGAATGTGGAGATGTTCTGGGAGCTGGGTAGGGTCTTCCAGGAGATTGCGGACCAGTGGAACGCCTACTATGTGGGCAACGGCGTGGCCTTCCTGGTGGAGTGCCTGCTCCTCTTTTTGGTGTTCTGTGTGGTCGCCTGCCTGGAGTTTTACACGCCTCTGGCCATCGGCCATAGCTTTGCCCAACATAAAATGTTGCTGTCTGTGGCCTTCTTTTTCGCCATCCAGGTGGTGACCCAGATTGTCTCCGGTATGCTCCTCTTTGCGGGGGTCCCCATGCTGGATTCCATGGATGGCTGGCTCAATTCTCTGACCCCAGCCACCGCCATCCACGGCTTTATGTGGGGCAGTATTCTGATCTCCGCCATTTATGGCGCGATCCTCTACTGCATCACCATTCGGATGCTTCACCGGCATCTGAATCTGGAGTAAGGATACGGTTTCCAGTCTGCGCCCCCGGCCACGGGCCGGGGGCGCAGACTGCCTTTAAGGGGAGGAGAACCAGCGGGTGCCCTCGGTGGGGCCGTAATACCCGTGGGAGCCGCAGCACTTTTTCAGGCCGCCGATATCGTGGACCTGGGTATATCCCATGTCCTTCAGCCGGGAGACGGCCCGGGCACTGGTCTCTCCCCCATAAGCGTAAACAAAGAGGGGGACCGACAGATCGGGCAAAACCTCTTTGGCCCGGGAGAGCTCCTCCAGGGGAAGGTTTCGGCTTTCCGGGATTCGCTTGCGCGCGTACGATTCCCGGGAGCGGACGTCCAGCAACACCGCGCCCGGCGTGGCCTGATAGTTGCGAACGCCCCGGTTGATGTCGATACAGAACAGATGCGAAAGAATGCCCATAAAAACTCCTTTCTCAGGGATGCCTTGCGCCCGCTTGCGGGGGGGCGGGCCGCTGTTCTGTTTTTAGTATAGACGGCGTGGGGGGGACGTTCCGTAATTAAGTCCCATTCGGCCATGTCCAAAGTAGATTGACAAACCAATTATCATAGGATAAAATAAAAATGTCTGTGCCCCCGTAGCTCAGATGGATAGAGCGTCCGCCTCCTAAGCGGAAGGCCATGCGTTCGAATCGCGTCGGGGGTGCCATGGGGAAAAGCCAATCGCGGCAATGCGATTGGCTTTTCTTTTTTGGGCGGGCCGCTGGTTTTTCCTGCGCTTGGGGGCGAAAGAGACGTTTTTATGGCGATTGTTTGAGAAAAAGAAAAAATGTTGTTGCAAAAAGGGGATTTCTCCCGTCTTATTATGGCAGAAAGGGGTCGTTGGAATGAGAGAGCCGAAGCAGTACCTTTTCCTCCTGGCCTGCCTGGGGGTCTGCGTCTTTGCCCTTTTGCTGGGGCTTCTCACCGGCTGCGGTTGATGCGCCGCCGGGCGGAGGGGGAATGGTTTTTTCCCCTGCAGAAGAAACAGGAAGTAGAATCTGAGGAAAAAAGCGAAAAATCCAGCTTTTTTGACAGAGATACAACCAATCTGTATAATAGAGGGAGCCGGCACGGCAAGCGCAGCCATTCCTTTTTGGAGAGGAGTCTCGATCCATGTCATTTCAGTCCTACACATTTCTTTTTGCCCTGCTGCCGGTGTCTGTGGCAGGGTGGTGGCTGCTGAACTGGCGGGGCCATGGGCGTCTGGCCCAAGGGTTTCTGCTGGTGGTGTCTTTGGCCTTTTATGGAAAGGGAAACTTGGCCTTTCTCCCCCTTTTGCTGGGGAGTATTCTGTTTAACTTTTTGGTTGGTAAGGCAATGGGAGCCCTGCCCCGGGCCAGAAAACCTCTGCTGGTGCTGGGTCTGCTGGGCAACTTAGGCCTGCTGGGTTACTTTAAGTACGCCAACTTTTTTCTGGACAACCTCAACTGGCTGCTGGGGACCTCCATCGGGGCGCTGTCGCTGCTGCTGCCCTTGGGGATCAGTTTCTTTACCTTTCAGCAGATTGCTTTCCTGGTGGACCGGTACCGAGGAGACCCGGCAGACTATACCCTGCTGGAGTATGCCTGCTTTGTGAGCTTTTTCCCCTGTGTAACCTCCGGCCCCATTGCCTTCCATGACGAGGTGATTCCCCAGATGCGGGCGGTCCAGGGAAAAGGACCTTCCGCCCAGGGCATTGCCGAGGGCCTGTGGCTGTTCTCCTTGGGGATTTGGAAGAAGGTCATTGTGGCAGAGGCTTTTGGCGGCGGCGCGGACTGGGGCTGGGCCAATCTGCCTGCCCTCAACAGCACCACGGCCTTGGCGGTGACGCTGAGCTACACGTTGCAGCTCTACTTTGATTTCAGCGGCTACACGGACATGGCCCGGGGCATTGGAAAGATGCTGGGGGTTACCCTGCCGGAGAACTTTGATGTGCCCTACCAGGCGCTGACCATCCGGGGCTTTTGGAAGGGCTGGCACATGACCATGACGCGGTTTTTCACCCGGTATCTCTACATTCCTTTGGGCGGCAGCCGGCGGGGGTTGCCGCGGACCTGTGTCAACACCCTGGTGATCTTTTTGGCCTCTGGGCTGTGGCATGGGGCGGACTGGTCCTTTGTGGTCTGGGGAGGGCTGCATGGGATCGCCATGGTGGCCGACCGCCTGCTGGGCAGCCGGCTGGACCGGCTCCACCCTGCGCTGTCCTGGGCGCTGACCTTTGGGTATGTCAATTTCTGCTGGATTTTCTTCCGGGCCGGCAGTGTCCGGGAGGCGCTGGCCATGTGCCGGGCCATTGCGCGGTGTGCGTTCGGTCCGCTGGCAGAAGAGTTTACCACCTCCTTTCAGATGCCGGAGATTACCTGGATTGGACGCTACCTGGAGATAGATATGGCCCGTTTGGCCCTGCTCATGTTCCTGCTCTTTGTGGTGGGGAGTATGTTCTTTTGTCTGCAAGAGACGCCAGTGGCCCGGAGAAAGCATCGGATGACAGGGCGGCGCGGTGTGCTGGCGGGGATTCTGCTGTTCTGGGCGGTGATCTCTCTAACGGGCGTGAGCCGGTTTATCTATTCTAATTTCTGAGAGGGGGAGACATTCGGTGCCCAAACGATTTCTGAGACTGTTTTTTGCGGTCTTTCTGGCGCTGACGGCCTTGTTTGCCGGGACAATCTATGTGGTGGACCCCTATTATCATTACCATGGCCCAGTGGCGGGACTTCCCCTCTGGCTCCAGGATGGGCGGTATCAAAACGTGGGGGCGGCGGAAAATCTGGACTATGATTACCTGCTTATGGGCACCTCTGTCACGGCCAATTTTACCTTGGAGCCCTTTCAGCAGCGTCTGCCAGGGCAGACGAGGAAGCTCATTGTCCAAGGCGGATATTTTGAGGATTTTCTTCTTCCCCTGGACGTGGCCCTGGAAACCCATACGGTGCGGCAGGTTTTTTGGGGGGTGGACTCCAACTGTTGGCGGCGGTATGACAAGGAGAATACCTGGGAGGCGCCTACCTACCTTTTTGATGAAAACCTGTACAATGATGTGCATTACCTGCTGAGTAAAGATACTTTTTTCTGGTATATCCCCGACATCCTGCGTGCGGCCAGGGAGGGGTACCAGGCGGATGAGAGGACAGGGGGATACCTGTGGGGAGACGATGTCCAGTGGAGCAGAGAGGTGGCGCTGGGGGTTTACCAGCGGCCTGAACCCCGGCCCGCCGTGGCGGCGGATGCACTGTTGGGCCCAGCCCAGGAGAATTTGGACCATGTTCTGGCCCGGGTGGATGCCCATCCCCAGACCACGTTTACCTTTTACCTGCCGCCGTACAGTATCCTTTTCTGGGATATGACCATTCGGGAAGGGGAGCTGGAGGCGACGCTCACCATGCATGAGAGGGTCCTGGAGGGGTTAATCAGCCGGCCCAATGTGCGGGTGTTTTACTTTATGGATGACCAGGCCCTGATTACAGACCTGGACCAGTACAGCGACCACATCCACTACTCCCCTGATGTATGCCAGGAGCTGGCCCGCCGGCTTCTGGAGGAGGAGCCGATGACCGCCCAGGAGATTGCCTCTCGGATGGAGGCGTTCCGGGATTTTCTCTCCACGTACGATTTTGAAAGCCTGTTCCAAGACGCTGGCTCCTGATGAAGAGGAGGCGGGGGAGCGGAAACAAAAAACAGCCGCGGCCTGTATGTTACAGGCGCGGCTGTTTGCCGTACGTACGGAGATGGCGGATCAGGAGGGGGAGGACAGCGGCCAGAGTAACCAGAGCCAGCAGCTGAGAGGTGGAAAATACCCCCCACATCCCCCGGGCGGCATCGCCCCGAAGAAATTCCAGGGCGAAGCGGAACAGGGCGTAGGCGGCCAGATAGACCAGCAAAAGGGCCTCCCCCTTCCAGCCCCGCCGGGCCAGGCGGTGCAGCAGAAGAAAGAGGAGCAGGCAGCCGGCGGCCTCATACAGCTGGACGGGGAGGAGCGCCACGCCGTTGGGGGCCACGGGAGAGACCCGAAAGGTCACCCCCGGCCAGCCGGCGGGGGCGGGAATGCCGTAGCAGCACCCGGCCAGGAAGCAGCCCACCCGGCCAAAGGTGTGGAACAGGGGGACGGCGGGGACCAGGTCGGCCCCCAGTTGGGAAAAGGGGACCTTGCGCCGCCGGCAGAACAGCCAAACCGCGGCCAGAGCGCCGAACAGCCCGCCATAAAAGACGAACCCACCCGAGAGGTAGCGGGCGGAAAAGGCGGCCGGATCGGCCGCCAACAGGGGGAGGTCCTGGAGCAGCTGGGGCAGCTGGAGCAGCAGGTAGAGAAATTTTGCGCCTACCAATGCCCCCAGAACCCCAAAGAGAAAGGCTTGCTCTGTCCGGCCGGGGTTTTCTCCCCGGGCTTTGAGCTGCCGGTGGAAGTACAGCCACGCGGCAGCGGCGCCCAGCAGGGTCAGCAGGCTGTACGTGGGGAAGAGAGTGCCGCCAAGATTCCAATAGGGTAGCATAACCGTAACGAAAGCTCCAAAATAAGGCGCCGCGGCAGGAATGCCGCGGCATAGGTGGAAGGAATTACAGGGGAAGGGTGCTGGCGATCCCCGCACAGCTGACGCAGGCGACACAGGCCACAAAGGCCAGGGCGCCGCCGATCAGACCAATGAGGGAGAGCACAAATCCCGCCGTGCGGATGGCGTCCAGGTATCCCAGTTCCTTGGCCTTGCTGGCCTGGATCAGGCCGACGATTCCTAAAATGACGGAAAGGATGGAGGAATAGCCGAAAAACCAGAAGACCACCGCGATGATACCCAGCACCAAGCTGGCAGTGGCGTTGCTTTTTCCGGGCGGATTGGTGTGTTCAGGCAAAGTCATTGCCCCCTTTCTCAAACTCGGCGCGGATGGGGTTGAAAAATGCGGCCGAAAAGATTAACACTATCATTTTAGGAAATCTTTCTTCAAAAGTCAATCGGCTGACAAAAAAAGAGCAAGATCCTGCCGAACCTTGTCGGTTTCGGCAGGATCTTGGAATCGTTATTGGGGCAGTCTGGTGGCCACCGTGAGCCCCTCCAGAGAGGCCCCGGAGGCCCTGCGGCGGCAGTAATTGGCCGTGCAGGATTTATAGGCGGCAAACTGGCGGCGGGCGGCGGCCTCATCGCCGTAGACCTTCCAGCAGCCCACGCATTTGCAGTGTTTCCCCTGGTGGGTCATAAACCCGGCCACATCTTCCGGGGGATATCCCAGGAAGAGGCCGATCTCATGAGGAAAGGTTCCCCCAGCCTGTAGCCGCCGCTTGAGCTCCCGGAGGCAGGCGTGTTGGGCCAGGTCCTGATAGCCCGCCTGCCGGAGGAGCCGGCGGGCCTCCCCCCGGGATAGATCCCGGGAGAGCGCCGCCGGGCGAAAGAGATAGAGAAGGACCCGGGTGTTGTCCCGGCGCAAGGGGAGCAGCCGGAGTCCCCGGGGAACCAGGACCTGATTGATGGCCCGGAGGTCCCGGACCATGGCCTGGGGAGAGGAGAAGAAGCAGGGAAAGAGGTTGCCCGTTTTAATTCCTGCCAAGGTAGGGGCGGCGTGCTGGATCACATAATCCACAGACATAGGCTCAGCTCTTGGCGCCCGCGTGGGCCTCCAGGATGGTGCCCAGGGCGGACATGGAACTGGAGCGGGAGCGGACAATGACCGTGTCCTGGCCCCGGGTTTCATTGAGGGCGTTCTGTACCATTTTATGGGAAATGGTGTCGGTGAACATGACCAGCAGATCGGGGTTGCCCAGCCGGTTTTTCAAGGTCCCGCCCATCTTGGAGATGACCTTGGCAGAGCACTGGTAGGACCGGCAGAGGTCCTTGTATTTGCGGACCATGCATTCGTTTCCGCCTAAAATGACGACACTCATTGAGAAGCTCCTTTCTTTTGAGGTTAGCTAAGGCTAACTATCCGAGTTTTTTTTAGCGCCCCAAGGGACGCAGTCTATTTATGGAATCTTAGTATATGATAAAGAGAGACGGATTTCCGTCGGAGGAAGAAAAAAGTTCTTCCTGATCGTTAGCTTATGCTAACTATTTGGGAGTATACAGGATTTTTCTGTGGCTGTCAAGGAAAAATTCAAAAACAGGGCAGGAAAATTGACCGGGGAAGGGGAGAAGGCCAATCTGTTACAAAAAATTAAGAGAAAATTAATTGACTTTTTTTCAGGACGTTGTACAATAGAGAAAATATATTTGCAGGCAACCATGCAAGCATATTTTCATCTTGCCGGAAAAACCAGAGAAAGCCGTAGAACCACCGATGGAGCTTCCCGGGCGGATGATTGACAGGAAAAAAGAAGCATATCGCCTGGCGGGAGGGATAAGAAGGGTCCTCCCCGCCCGCTGCCGGTTCCGCCCATCGGGACAGATTGACAGAAAGAAAAGGGTGTTAAAAGGTTAAAAAATGGATACCATCTTGACGATCAACATTGTCATAGCGGTGGTCTTTACCTGCTGCTATGCCTACCAGCTGTTTTTTTTGGCTGTACCGTTCACCAAGAAGCAGGAGCCTCATAAACCAGAGGTCCTCCACCGCTTCGCCATTTTGATTTGTGCCAGAAATGAGGAGGCGGTCATTGCGGATCTCATCCAGAGCATACGGCACCAGACCTATGACCAAAGTCTGCTCACCGTGTTCGTCATGGCCGACAACTGTACCGACGCCACGGCGGACATTGCCCGGCGGGAGGGCGCGGTGGTCTATACCCGGTTCAACCGGGAAAAGGTGGGCAAGGGATATGCCCTGGAGCAGCTGCTCCTGCACATTGAAGAGGATTACCCCAAGGTCTATGACGGCTTTTTCGTCTTTGACGCGGACAACGTGCTGGACTGCCGGTTTGTGGAGGAGATGAACCGGACCTTTTCCGACGGCTATGAAGTGGTCACCAGCTACCGCAACTCCAAAAACTATGGGGACAACTGGATTTCCGCCGGCTATGCCCTGTGGTTTATCCGGGAATCCCGGTACCTGAACAACTCCCGGATGCTTCTGGGCACCAGCTGCGCGGTGTCCGGCACGGGCTTTCTGTTCAGCCGCCAGGTGATGGAGAGCACCAATGGCTGGAAGTTCCACCTGCTGACAGAGGACATTGAGTTTTCCGTCCACCACATCCTCCAGGGCCGGAAGATCGGCTTCTGCGCCGATGCGGTGCTGTATGATGAGCAGCCGGTTACCTTCCGCCAGTCCTGGCGGCAGCGGCTGCGCTGGGCCAGGGGCTTTCTCCAGGTGTTCCGCAAGTATGGCTTTGGCCTGGTGAAGGGTATTGGAAAGGGGCACTTCTCCTGCTATGATATGAGCATGACGGTGATGCCTGCATATATTCTCACCGTTGGCTTGATTATCGCCTACCTGGTGGGCGGCGTCATGTCCACGGCGGAGGGGATTTCATTCCTGCCCTGCCTGATGTACATTTTGCAGACCTTCCTGGGGCTGTATGTGGTGCTGTTTCTGGTGGGGGTCTTTACCACCATCACCGAGTGGAAGCGGATTCACACCACGCCGCTGCGGAAGGTGCTGTACACGGTGACCTTCCCCCTGTTCATGCTGACCTACATCCCCATCTCCATGGTGGCACTGTTCAGCAGAAAAGTGCAGTGGAAGCCCATTGAGCACCACCGGGCGGACCGCCGGGTGCTGGAAACCGCCGCCGGCCGAAAATAATCGCTGCCATCCCCCGCCGAGCCCGGCGGGGGATTTCCCTGTCCAGGGAGCAAGACCAGAGAGGAGCGTGCAAGGATGGATTTGAACGGAAAACATTATACTTGGTTTCAAAACCGGGAATGTGAGTATTTCCCCTGCCATAAAGGGGTGCGGGAGGAGGAGTTTAACTGCTTGTTCTGCTACTGCCCCCTCTACCGTGCCTCGGACTGCCGGGGCAGCTTTGTGATGCGCAACGGGGTGAAAGACTGCTCCTATTGCCTGCTGCCCCACAACGGCCTGGAGAGCTACGCGTACATCCTGGCGAAGCTGCGGGAGGAGAAGCTCTTCTCTCCCGGGCAGGAATGACATACCACAAAACGAAATCCCCCGGCGGCACAGCGAAAGCTGTACCGCCGGGGGATTGAACTTGAGTCCGGTTTCAATGGGGTGGAAGGGAATGAAAGACTGGGCTTCCGGTCCGCCTCACAGGAACAGAGCGGGGAAAAGCAGGAATGCGGAGATCACGCCGATGGCCACGTTGCACAGACCGGCCAGCTTGGTCAGGGCGGGCTTGCCAGTGTACCAGGCGGGGATCAGGGTGAGCAGCAGCACGTCAATGACCACCAGGTCGATGCCCAGGGGCCAGACCAGGCCGTCCTGGAACGCGCGGATGGTGAAGCCGATGCACAGGATCAGGCCGCACAGGAAGAAGTGGGCCATGGCTTTCTTGTCGCCGCCTTTGATGAAAAAGAAGCCCACCAGAATCCAGAACAGGCCGAAGAAGCCGAAGACAGTGCCCAGATAGACGCTGTGGTCACCGCCCACGGAGAACAGGTACATGCACAGAGAGGTGAAGAGCTGGGTGAAGCCGCCGAAGAAGATGGCGATGTAGCCCAAGGTGCGGGTGAGCTTTTCGTGGTCGGCGCCTTTCACGCCGACACCCAGCTGCTCCAGGCCGAAACAGATGACAGTGGCGAACAGGCCAAACAGGCCGATTGCTTCAGGGTTGACAGGGATCATGGGAAAGTCCTCCTTTGATGAAATGGGTTATGAAACCGATCTGCTGGCATCAAGGTACCTGAAGAAGGCCAAAAGGTCAACCTATTGTCAATATATTAAAGGAAAGAAAACATTTCTTCACGGGAGTGACAGAAAACTTGCGTTATAAGCTGGAAAAGGTCGAGTTTTTGCGAGATGACAGGGAACTTGCGGCAAAAATTTGGAAATTCCAGGAAAAAACGGGGCTGTGCATCGCCTTTTGCAGAAAAAATGAAAGGAGGACGAAAAAAACTTGCCTGACGGCACCGGGAAGGCGCCGTCAGGCAAGTTGTCAAGGTAGACAAAGCTGGGGGTCCAAAAGCTCGTCCTGCCAAAGCAGTTCAAAGTGGCAGTGGGGGCCGGTGGACCGGCCGGTGGAGCCCACAAGGGCGATGGTTTGTCCCTGGGTGACCTGGTCGCCCTCCTGGACCAAAAGTTCGGAGCAGTGGGCGTAATAGGTGGTAAAGCCGTTGCCGTGGTCAATTTTGACCAGGTTGCCGTAGGTGCCTTTGGGTCCGGCCCAGATCACCTGGCCGCCGGCAGAGGCGGCGATGGGGGTGCCGCTGGGGGCGGCGATGTCCAGCCCCCGGTGGAAATTCTCCCCGCCGAAAATCTGCCGCCCGCCGAAGGGGGAGGTGATCCGGCCGCGGAGGGGCCAGAGGAACCGGCCCTTTGCCCCCTCCACGCCCTGGGCGGTGCCCACGGCCACTTGGGTGGGGGTTGCCTGCGCCAACCGGTTTCGGGACATGTTCTCCCGGCTCTGCTCCTGGCCCATGGTGTAGGTGACCCGGTCTGTCCGCTCCTCCAGGCCAGGGGTGCCCTGGGAGAGGACCTTCTCCTCCCCCAGCAGGAGGGTGCTGTCCTCCACCTCTTGGACCGGGGGCTCCACCGGCTGGGTATAGGTGACTTCCTCCACGGTGCATACCGTCAGGAGGGGGAGAGTACCCTGGTCCTGGTCGATGGCCTGGGCCTCGGCCCGGAGGGTTTCCATGGACCGGGGCAGTTCCTGGGCGGGCTCCAGGACCTGAAGCAGTGCCTCGATGGCTGGTTGGGCCTGCTGCCGGGGCTGGGTCAGGCGCTCTGCCAAAGCCTGGGCGCCCAGAACTTCCGCTTGGGCGGGGAGATAGCCCACCACCACGTCCACGGTGTTGTCAAAATAGGCGGACACGGTGAACTGGTTGGTGTAGGTATCTTTGATTCCTTGCAGGGCCTGGTCGATGGCCTCCCGGCTCTCGCAGGCGCCGATGGGGAGACCGTCAATGGTGAGAATGTACTCCGCTTTGACCTGGTCCACCGTCTCCATCAGGCTGGCGGTGAGCTGGTCAGAGGTCTGGAGGCTGTTCTTGGGGGCGATGGTCAGGGCCATGGTGGTCTCCTGGGCGTAGCGGTAATCCGACCGGAGAATCTCAGAGACCTGGTCCTCCACCTGCCGGACCGCTGTCTGATAGGTGTCCTCGCCCTGGACGTAGGCCAGAGGGGGAGAGCCGTCGGTGGAGACCGCGTAGCACAGGGTGCAGGTGGAGACGATCACCGCCCCCGCCACAGAAAGCCCGGTGAGCCCCAGCAGCACCCCTGCCAGCAGCGCCCGCCGGCTGCGCCGGGGGGTGGGCCATTGGACCGTGGGGCCGGTGTCCGGCGGCGGGGCGGGCTGCGGGATGGCCGCCGGAGAGAACCGCGTTTGCACGTCCCGGTCCGGCCAGTCCGGGAGAGCCGGCATCGAATGTTTTTCCAAGGTGTCGCTCCTTTCCAGTAAAGTGTACAAAAGAGAACAAAAGAGTAACAAACTGGTTACAAGATGATGATACGAGGGGCGGTCTGATCCGTCAAGGGGTTGAAAATCAGGGTTTTTGCCGCCTTTGGCCCCATGGCGGGGAAGGGTGTCGAGGGGGACAAAGTTTTTCTTTCGGCGGACAGCCCGGCGGGAGAAAAATTCTCTTTTGGGGGCCCTTTACAGTGGGTATTTTGCAGAGTATAATAATACGAAATGTTAAAAACCCAGTTGTCTGGGAGGGGAAGATAGGAGGGATGGCATGCAGGTACGGTTCGCGCAGACCCTGTCTCAGCTGCGCCACGAAAAAGGGGTCAGCCAGCGGCAGGCCGCCCAGGCGCTGGAGGTTTCCCAGGCGCTGCTGTCCCACTATGAAAACGGCATCCGGGAGCCCGGCCTGGCCTTTGTGGTGCGGGCCTGTGATTACTACCAGGTCTCGGCGGACTACCTGCTGGGGCGGCGGGTGGAACGGGAGGGCGGCCGGGCCCAGGGCGCCCCGGAGGGAGTGGACCCGGCGGTGCTGCGGTCCGCAGCGGAGGTTTTGACCCAGCTGTGCCTGGAGCTGTGCCGCCGCCACCCAGAGAGCCAGGCGCTGTTCCACTGCCTGGCGGGGGAGCTGGCCCAGGAGATGCCGGCGGAGAAAAAGCCCACAACGAGGGAGAAGAAACCCAAGGCCGTCAAGGCTTAAGGAGGAGCATTCAATGACAGACCAAAGTAAAATTCGCAATTTTTCCATCATTGCCCACATTGACCACGGAAAGTCCACCCTGGCCGACCGGCTGCTGGAGCTGTGCCACGCGGTGCCCGAGCGGGAGATGGAGAATCAGCTGCTGGACAGCATGGACCTGGAACGGGAGCGGGGCATCACCATCAAGGCCCGGGCGGTGACCATCCAGTATGATGCCCTGGACGGCCAGACCTATACTCTGAACCTCATTGACACCCCGGGCCACGTGGACTTTAACTATGAGGTCTCCCGCTCCCTGGCCGCCTGCGAGGGGGCCATCCTGGTGGTGGACGCCTCCCAGGGGGTGGAGGCCCAGACCCTGGCCAACACCTATTTGGCCATTGAGCACGACCTGGAGATCCGACCGGTCATCAACAAAATTGACCTCCCCGCCGCCAACCCCGCCCTGGCCAAGGAAGAGGTGGAGAACGTCATCGGCCTGGAAGCCGCCGACGCCCCGGAGATCTCCGCCAAAATGGGGATCAATATTCAGGCGGTGCTGGAGGATGTGGTCCACCATGTCCCCGCCCCCCAGGGGGACCCCAAGGCCCCCTTCAAGGCCCTGATCTTTGACAGCCAGTACGACGCTTACCGGGGGGTGGTGGTCTATTTCCGGGTGATGGAGGGGACCCTCACCCTGGACCAGACGGTGCGGATGATGGCCTCGGGGGCGGAGTACGGCCTGGTGGAGATCGGCCACCTGCTGCCCACCAAGCTGGAGCCCTGCAAGAGCCTATCCGCCGGGGAGGTGGGGTATCTCACCGCCTCCATTAAAAACGTGAAGGACACCCAGGTGGGCGACACCATCACCACCGTGGAGACCCCTGCGGCGGAGCCCCTGCCCGGTTACCGCCCCGCCCGGAGCATGGTCTACTGCGGCATTTACACCGAGGACGGGTCCAAGTACCCCGACCTGCGGGACGCCCTGGAGAAGCTCCAGCTCAACGACGCCTCCCTGACCTTTGAGCCGGAGACCTCCGCCGCCCTGGGCTTCGGGTTCCGGTGCGGCTTTTTGGGGATGCTCCATATGGAGATCATCCAGGAGCGGCTGGAGCGGGAGTTTGACCTGGACCTCATCACCACCCTGCCCAACGTCATCTATGAGGTCACCAAGACCGACGGCACGGAGGTCCGGGTGGACAACCCCCACAACTATCCCGATCCCTCGGTGATTGCCGAGCAGCGGGAGCCCTTTGTGAAGGTCTCCATCATCTCCCCCCCGGACTACGTGGGCAACATCATGCCCATGTGCCAGGAGCGCCGGGGCGAGTTTAAGGACATGCAGTATCTGGACACCAACCTGGTGGAGATCCATTACCACATGCCCCTCAACGAGATCATCTATGACTTTTTTGACGCCCTGAAGGCCCGGACCAAGGGGTATGCCTCCCTGGACTATGAGTTTTTGGACTACCGGGCTTCGGACCTGGTCAAGGTGGACCTGCTGCTCAACGGAGAGCAGGTGGACGCCCTGTCCTTCATTGTCCACCGGGAAAAGGCCTACGGCCGGGCCCGGCGGATCTGTGAAAAGCTCAAGGAGAACATCCCCCGCCAGCTCTTCGAGGTCCCTGTCCAGGCGGCCATCGGCGGCAAGATCATCGCCCGGGAAACCGTCAAGGCCATGCGCAAGGACGTGCTGGCCAAGTGCTACGGCGGCGATATCAGCCGGAAGAAGAAGCTGCTGGAGAAGCAGAAGGAAGGCAAGAAGAAGATGCGCACCCTGGGCACGGTTCAGCTGCCCACAGAGGCCTTTATGGCGGTGCTCAAGTTGGATGAATAACCAGAAAACCGGGCGGTGTACGCCCGGTTTTCTGCGTTTTCTTTAAGTTTTGACGGAATCGGTGCAACCGGCGGCCATTGTTTCCGGTCTATAAGGATAAGAACACCCGAGAAGGGGAGGAGAAAGGGGAGGCGGCGGAGATGGTGCTTCGAGACCAGGAGATCCTGTCCCTGTGCCGGGCACGGGACCAGCGAGCCATCGCGGCCTTGGCGGAGAAGTACGGGGCGTACTGCCACACAGTGGCCCACAACATTTTGGGGGATCATCCGGACGCGGAGGAGTGTGTCAACGACGCTTATCTGGCGGTGTGGAACGGGGTGCCCAGCGCACCCCCGCGGAGTTTGCTGGCCTATTTGGCAAAAGTGACCCGCAACATTGCGCTGAAGCGTTTGGAGCACAACCAGGCCCAAAAGCGGGGCGACCGTTTTTATCTGCTGCTGGATGAGCTGGCGGAGGTACTGCCGGGAGAGGACTCCGTGGAGGACGCGGTGGCCCAGCGGGAGCTGATGGAGGCTATCAACGACTTTCTGAAAACCAAGACCGACAGAGGCGAACGGCAGCTCTTTCTGCGCCGGTATTTTTGGGGAGATTCCATTGGAGAACTCACGGTGCTCTTCCGCCACAGTGAGAGCAAGGTGAAATCCCAGCTCTTCCGAACCCGGCAGCGGCTGCGGGGGTATCTGGAGGAAAGGGGGCTTCTGGGATGAAAGGGGAAAAACTCTATGAACTGCTGGACCTTTTGGACGACAATCTGGTCATGGAGTCAGCCGAGGTAAAGCGCGGTGTCTGGCGGCGGCGTCTGGCCATTGTGGCCGCCATTGTGGCTGCGGCGGTGCTGGTGTGGTTTGTCACCACAGAGCCTGTCCGCCACCCCCGGCAGGACGTGGGGGGCGAGGCAGGGGTGCTGCAGGACGGGGCCTACTATGTCTTTGCGGGCAGCGGCTTCCCCGGGCCCGATGAGGCCCGGGTCCCCCAGGGAATCTTCCGCTATGTGCCGGGGGAGGGCAAGGAGCAGCTGGTGTCTTACCAGGCGCACCGGATGGATGTTCTCTTTTCCTGCTGGGGGGTGAATACCCACAGTCTATACTATGTGGATATAGACACCAACGCCCTCTGGCGGCAGGACCTGACCACTGGAGAGGAGACCCTGCTATACACGGCCCCCGGCCCAGAGGAACCGGAAGCGGAACTGGGGGTGGGGGACCTGTGGAACTACTTTGCCCATGGGGAGGAACTGGAGCTTACCTATGATGTGGCCCTATTCCTGAACCAGGTGGGGGAGGACACGGTGACGCTGACCTACCGGTACCCTGACGGGAAGACCACGGACACCGTTGTGCTGGACAGCCGCACCGGGGCCCTTTTGTCCCAGACAGCGCAGAGGGAGAACGGGTATCCCCTGTGGCTGGGGGAGCGGTGCATTGAGGTGGTCTATGTGGACCACCCGGAGGGCTTTACCTACCCTGGCTGGGAGGAGGATGTGGAGTTGAACCAGTACCATTGGACCGATCTCCAGGAGGACGGCCGGTCTCTCCTGCCCCCGGGCACCATGGGAGCCGGGGAGCAGGCCGCCATAGAGATTCCCGGCGGGCTCCTGATTGGGTATGCGTCCAAAAACCGGTTTGACGAGGCGGGCAACTACCTCTGCGACGCCACTGGCTATCTGCTGCTGACCCCGGCGGGCCGGGACTATATTCTGCCGGAGCCCGAGGACCCGGAGGATTCAACAAGGGATTACCTGGCCGTGGCGGACGGGTGGCTGTACTTTACCAACAGAACATGGGCTGCGCTGGACAATGGGGGGCGCAGGCAGGAGTGGAGCCTCTGGGCCAGGCAGCTGGAGACTGGGGAAGAGGTGCTGGTGCAAAACGAGTGCGGCCCCCTTCGCCTGATCACCGATGGCACCTGGTGCTACCTGAGCGACGGGAACACCACCGACTGCTACCGCCTGGAGCACGACGGCCAGGGCCGCCCCTGCGGCCTGACCCTGGTGGAGGAGACCATTTGAGCACCGAAACAAAGCCCCCGCTGAAGGCGGATGCCTTCGGCGGGGGCTTGTGTTTAGTCAGGGAAAGGGGTTTCAGGGTCCTGGGGGAGGGGGCGGGCCTGCAGGCGGGTCTGGCGCTCCTGCTCCTGGGAGGTCATGAGAACGCCCAGATCATGCTCGGTCAAAAGGACCTGGGGGAGCATGGAAATGCTGGCATCCAGGCCGAAGCAATTCCCCAGAATCCGCAGGGCGGCGCGGTAGCCCAGGTGGAAGGCGTCCAGGGCCAGGATATACTCCCGGTCCTCCCAGACCAGGTCGAGATCGGTCCATTGGTCCTGGGCTGTCTGATCCGGCAGCTGGTCATAGACCGTGTCAAACAGGTCTGTGGCCTGCTGGCAGGCCCAGGTGTAGCCGGTGCAGTGGACGGTTTGATCCAGCACCTTTTGGGTGACCAGGCCGGGCAGGGGGGTGGTGAGGGGCTCGTTGGAGAAATACTGCTGGAACCCGGTGCACAGCCCCTGCTGGACGGCGAAGGGGAGGAGCCGGCGGAGGATGTCCCTGTGTTTTTCCTCCAGGGCGGCCAGGATTTGTTTTTGCTGGGGGGTCAGCAGGTCCTCCAGGGCGGCGCGGGCTGCCTGGGCCTCCTCAGGGGGGACGGTGCTGCCTTGGGCATCCAGTGTTTTTTGGGAACAGGAGAGGAGCTTTGTTAGCAGATCCTCTGTGAAGATGGCCTGTTTCATTCTATCCAGTTCGGCATCAACATTCATTTAAGTATCTCACCTTTCTTTAACGTTGCCTATTTTGGTATGGCCAAATAATGGCCATACCATATGGCTATTATAGCGGCCATAATAAGGCGTGTAAAGGAGGGGGCATATGATTCACTATAATTCTCTATGGGAAACAATGTCAAACAAACACTTTACGACCTATACGTTAAGAGAAAAACATAATATTGGACACGGGACTGTACAACGTTTGCAAAAAAATATGCCGGTTTCTACTTACACGTTGGATCGGCTGTGCAAAATCTTGGACTGCCGATTAGATGAAGTGGCAGAGTATTTGCCAGACGAGGAAGCGGAAAAGATTAATAAAAAATGATAGCAGAATAATATGGCTAAATAATGGCCATATTCTTGTAGCCCTGGTTACATCCATAATGGATGGGTAGAAAGGGGGGTTACAAGGCAATGATTCGCTATCGCCCGTTGTGGGAAACTATGTCGCAGAAGAAAGTGACAACGTACACTCTGCGCGTGAAGCATGGAATGAGTCATGCAACCGTTCAGCGGCTACAAGCGGATCAGCCTGTGTCAACGCATACCTTGAATAAATTGTGTGAAATTCTGAATTGTCGCCTGGATGAAGTTGCGGAGTATGTTCCAGATGATGTGGATTAGAAAATGGGATTTACGGTGCTTGTGCTTTGCCGGGCACCGTTTTATATATGTTTAGATAAAGTGAGAATATATTTTCTGGTCTGTCTAATGGAGTTATATTGTGTTTTCACCATTGCCGTTGGAACGGCAGGGAACTTTGGCTTCCCAGCCGGGGCCCTATTTCTTTGAAGAAATAGGGGAAAGAACACCAGGGGACTTTGCCCCCTGGACCCCTGCGGGGGAAAGAGTTTCTTTCCCCCACACCCCTTTTCTCTGGACCGTTGTAGAAGCAGCGATTTTCTTCTACCGGCGTACCTGGCCTGCGGCCTCCAAGACCAACGCCTCATGGCCCGCCCACCGGCTCGGGCGGGCGGGAGAAGTGGTTTATTGTCGGGAGGAAAAAGTGGGAACCCGAACGGTTACTTTCTGTCTTCTCCCAAAGGGCACCCACCCACGTCCCCAGCCCGCCCAGCCGGTGGGCGGGCCGTTACGGGCCTTTCAATGTGAGGGCCGCAGGCCAGGTAATAAGTGAGAAGTACAGCCTCCCCCACACAACCCCACCAGAGAAGGGGGTCCCGGGGGAGGAACCTCCTCCCCCGGGGGTTCTTTCCCCCATTTCTTCCCAAGAAATGGGGCCCCGGCCGGGCAGGCCAAGGTTCCCTTTATATGGCATCATTTTCCTGTTGACAAAATAGGAGATTGAGCATACAATAAGGATGCAAAGAAGTCTTTGCACCGGGGATGACGGTTAGAATATCATTCATTCGTATGTGTCTCAGCAACCGGGAATGACGGTTAGAATATCATTCATTCGTATGAGACCCTGCACTCCTAATTTTAGCGGGTGCAGGGTTTTCTTGTATAAGACGAGAGATAGGGATTTAAGATGAAGTTTATTACAATATCCCAGCGATATTTTGATATTTGTGGAGACGATCCTGAAATCTTGTTTCGGAAAAATCGGCGTCCGCATTTGTTGGTGCTATCCCTAAAATACAAAGGGCAAGTGAGCCACTTCGCAGTCCCTCTCCGCTCTAATATTTCTGCGGCTACACCCAAAGACCAGTATTTTTCTTTGCCGCCAAGGCCATCGACACGTCCTGGGAATCATCACGGGTTGCACTACATTAAGATGTTTCCCATTACAAGAGAGTATCAGGAAAAATTTTGGGTTGGAAAAGATGCTGCGTACATATTGTATCAGAATATCATCAATAAGCATGAAAAAGAAATTGTAGCGGAATGCCAGAAATATCTTGATGCTTATGCGAATGGTTTGCGTCTTAAATATTCTGTAAATATCGACCAGGTATTTGAAAGACTGAACGCAAATCAACAGAATACAAATAGAAATTGATTGGGTAGGGGGACTGGTATGGTGCTGGTCTCCCTATTTTTTGATGATGGGTTTTGAAAAGAGAAGCTGCTTTACGAATGAAAGAAGAGTACCGCCCCAATATCCACATGGTTGACAATGCTCTCGTTAGAGACTATAATAAAAATGTGGAAACCCAGACGGTTGCCACAACACTTGAACTAACATGAAGTTGTGAAGAAGAAACCTTTCACAAAAGCCGTGAGCCGTTCTGCTGCAACAGACGGCTCGCTTCTTTCTGTTTTGGAACTTGTCCCACGCCTGATCCAGAATCCAGGCAATGGAAACAAGCCAGAAAACGTCCTGGGGATAGAGTAAGGCAACAGACAAAGAAAGTCAACGCAGTGGGAGCGCCTCCGTTCAGAGTGCGCTCCCGCGTTTTGCTTCCCGGCCAAATCGGAAAGAAACCCGCCCAAGACCCCAGGCACTTTTGTGCCAGGTGCCTTTTTTTCGGGGATCGCGGAAAAACCCGTGAAAAACCCATGATTTTATGCTACAATAAGCTATTCAGGTGCGGCGCTCCGCCGCAGAAAGACAGAGGAGGAGCACAGCCATGTCGGCAAAAGAGGAATTTATTGAGATTTTTCGGGAGCATGTCCACCGGGACGGGGCGGAGGCCCTGCTGGACTATCTGACCAACAAGAGCGACTTTTTCACATCCCCGGCCTCAGCCCGGTACCACGGGGCCTATGCCGGCGGCCTGTGCGAGCACAGCCTGAATGTTTACCACTGTCTCACCGATTACCTGGCCCGGGAGCGGGTCACGGACCTCTATGGCTTGGAGTACAGCCCGGAATCCATTGCCCTGGTGGCCCTGCTCCACGACGTGTGCAAGATCGGCTGTTACAAACCCTCCACCCGGAATGTGAAGGGAGAGGACGGCAAGTGGACCCAGGTGCCCACCTTCACCTATGAGGACCCCCTCCCCTACGGCCACGGGGAGAAATCGGTCTATGTGATCAACGGCTTTGTCCGCCTGACCCGGGAGGAGGCCATGGCCATCCGGTGGCACATGGGCTTCTCCGGCACCGAGGACAGCCGGCTGGTGGGCCGGGCCTTTGCCAAGTATCCCCTGGCCTTTGCCCTCTCGGTGGCCGATATGGAGGCCACCTACTTCTTAGAGGAGGAGCCGTAAGGTCAAACCCGCTGTATGCCCCCGTGGTTGGGAGGCACAGCGCGGTGATGTTTCCGCCGCCCGCCGGGCGGCGCAGCTCCGCGCGGCAGTCTGCCGCTTTGACAGTAACCACGGCGCTCTCTGGCGGAGGGAGGGCGCAGGAAAGGAAGCAGTTCATTTTATGACAAGTTTTGCATCCCTTGGGATCACGGAACCGATTTTAACCGCGTTGACAGACTACGGATACGCGGAACCCACCGTGATCCAGGAAAAAGCCATCCCGGCCGGCATCGCGGGCCGGGATGTGCTGGGCAGCGCCCAGACCGGCACGGGAAAGACCTGTGCTTTCGGCGTGCCCATTTTGCAGCGGCTGGCCCAAGGGGGACGGGGGAGAACGATCCGGGCCCTGATTCTCACCCCCACCCGGGAGCTGGCCATTCAGATTGACGAGAACCTCCACGCCTACGGCAAGAACCTGCCCCTCACCGAGGCGGTGATCTTCGGCGGGGTGGGCCAGGCCCCCCAGGTGGACCAGCTCAAGCGGGGGGTGGACATTCTCACCGCCACCCCCGGCCGCCTGCTGGACCTGGCCGGCCAGGGCCTGCTGGACCTGTCCAAGGTGGAGATCTTCGTCCTGGACGAGGCCGACCGGATGCTGGACATGGGCTTTATCCATGACGTGCGGAAGGTCATCCGCCTCCTACCCCAGAAGAAACAGACCATGTTCTTCTCCGCCACCCTCCCCCCGGAGATTTTAGACCTGGTGGACACCCTCCTCCATGACCCGGTGAAGGTGGCCGCCGCCCCGGTGTCCTCCCCGGTGGAGGTCATCCGCCAGGAGGTCTGCCTGGTGGATCGGAAGAACAAAACCGCCCTGCTGCTGGAGATTTTGGAGCAGGAGCAGGTGAAAAGCGCCCTGGTGTTCACCCGGACCAAGCACGGGGCGGACAAAGTGGCCCGGGACCTGACCCGGCGGGGGGTGGCCGCGGCGGCCATCCACGGCAACAAGTCCCAGACCGCCCGGCAGGAGAGCCTGCGGAAGTTTAAGGAGGGAAAGCTCCGGGTCCTGGTGGCCACGGACATCGCCGCCCGGGGCCTGGACATTGAGGAGCTCTCCTATGTGTTCAACTACAACCTCTCCGAGGTGCCGGAGACCTATATCCACCGCATCGGCCGCACGGGCCGGGCGGGCCGGGGGGGCACCGCCATCTCCTTCTGTGACTATGGGGAGATGCCCATGCTCAAGGACATTGAGAAGCTGCTGAAAAAGCCCATCCCCCGGCGGGCGCATGACTATCCCATGGAGGTCTTTGAGGTCCCCGTGAAGGACGCCAAGGGCCGGGTGGTCAATCCCGAGGACGCTGAGGCCCGCCAGGCCGCCCGGGAAAAGCACGCGGCCCAGCGGAAGCAGGCCGCCGAGAAGGCTGCGGAAAAGGCTGCCCAGCCGCTGGATGCCCCGGCGGACCCAGCCCCCGGCCGGAAACGCCGCCGGGGCAAGGGACAGGGCCAGGCAGCCGCCCCCCAGCCCCCGGCCCAGCCGCCGGAGAAGGGGGAGAAGGCCCGGCGGACCTTCCCCCACGGCAAGCAGAATCTGGGGAATCTGGAGGACTTCCTGGCCGCCCAGCCTGTGGAGGAGGGCGCGGTGTCCTTTTCCCACCGGGACCCCCTAGAGGGGGAGGTCATCATGGACGCCACCGCCCGGCTCCTGGCGGCCAAACCGGTGTACCAATACTATAAGCCCGGCGCGGCCCACGGCAAGCGGGGAAAAGGGGACAAAAAGCCCAAGGCCCAGGCCCAGCCGGCCAAACCCCAGCCCCCGGAAAAGACGCCCAAGGCCGCCCAGGCGGCCCAGACCCGAAAGGCCCCCAAGAAGGGGGCGCCCGCCCCGGCGAAGAAGGGGACTGGGGCGCTCGGCCGACCGGCT
Organism: Evtepia gabavorous; assembly: GCF_003425665.1. Classification (GTDB taxonomy): domain Bacteria; phylum Bacillota; class Clostridia; order Oscillospirales; family Oscillospiraceae; genus Evtepia; species Evtepia gabavorous. The sequence goes on along the minus strand of NZ_QQRQ01000016.1, from coordinate 29,229 downwards.
GCCCGCTCCGGCCGGGGCAGAGGGCGCATCCCGCCCCGGGTGGAGCCGCCCAAGAGCCGGCAGAAGGACTCCACTGAGCAGAAGAGTTTGATGAAACCCTTCTATATTGACCATGATTAAAGAATCCGATTGGAACGAACGATATCCCCGCCCCCGCCGCCGTCGCCGCCGCCGGGGATGCCTGACCCGGCTGGTGACCACGGTGCTGGTGCTGGGCCTGCTGGTGGGATGGTTCTGGTGGCAGCAGAATGGGCTGTCCAGCGAGACCATCACCGTCTCCAGTGCCCCGGACGGGTTTGATGGATACCGCATCGCCGTGGTCTCCGACCTCCACGCCAAGGAGTTTGGGGAGGGGAACCGGGTCCTGCTGGACTATGTCCGGGACCTGGAGCCCGACCTGGTGGCTGTGGTGGGGGACATCCTCCACGAACCCGACCAGATGTCCATGATCCCCGCCGTGGCCAAGGGTCTGGCGGCCATTGCCCCCACCTATTACGTCACCGGCAACCACGAGTGGGCCGCCGGGGTGGTCCGGGAGCTGGAGCCGCTGCTGGAGCAGTGCGGGGTGACGGTCCTGTCCAACGAGTATGTCATGCTGGAACGGAACGGGGACCGGATCGCCCTGCTGGGGGCGGAGGACAGCAACGGCTACGCCGACCAAAAGACGGTGCAGGAGCTGGCGGACCAGGTCCGGCAGGAGCAGGGGGCGGTCTATGAGATTCTCCTCAGCCACCGGAACAACCATTATGAACAATACACCCAGGCCCGGGTGGACCTCACCCTGGCCGGCCACGCCCACGGGGGCCTCATCCGCCTGCCCGGCACCGACGGGCTGGTGGGCCCCAAGCGGGAGCTTTTTCCCCAGTATACTGCGGGACTGTACGACCTGTCCTATGGACAGATGGTGGTCTCCCGGGGGCTGGGGAATCAGTTCCCCTGCTTTCGGCTGCTGAACCGGCCCGACGTGCCCCTGGTGGTGTTGGGCTGACGGAAGAAACCAGAGAGAAAGAAGACACAGAGCATGAACACCAAGCAATTTTCCCGGGGCCTGCGGGTGGGGGTTCCCATCTCCCTGGGGTATTTGGCGGTGTCTTTCACCTTGGGGATCACCGCCAAGAACGCCGGCCTGAGTGCCTTTCAGGCGACCCTGACCAGCCTGCTGGTCAACGCCTCGGCAGGGCAGTACGCCGCCTTTACCATGATGGCGGCCCAAGGGGGCTATTGGGAGATCGCCATTTTAGAGGCGGTGACCAATGCCCGGTACATCCTCATGTCCTGCGCCCTGAGCCAGAAGCTGCCCGCCGCATCCAAGCTCTGGCACCGGCTGGTCATTGGCTTTAACGTCAACGACGAGATTTTCGGCATGGCCATTGCCGAGCAGGGGAAGCTGAACCCCTTCTACTATTTCGGCATGATGACCGTTGCCATGCCCGGCTGGGCCCTGGGGACCTTTCTGGGGACCTCGGTGGGCAACGTCCTGCCGGCCAACGTGGTCAGCGCCCTGAGCGTGGGGCTGTACGGCATGTTCCTGGCGGTGATCATCCCCGCCTCTCGGAAGAGCAAGGTGATTCTGGGGGTGGTGGTGGTCTCCATGGCCGCCAGCTTTGCCCTGGAGTGTATCCCCCTGTTCGCCTCCTTGGCCTCGGGTACCCGGATCATTTTGCTCACTGTGGTGATTGCCGCCGGGGCGGCGCTGCTGTTCCCGGTGAAGGAGGAGGAAAAGGAGGGGGAAGGCCATGGAGCATAATGTCTATCTCTATATCGCCGTGGTGGCCCTGGTGACCTATCTCATCCGGGTGCTCCCCCTGACCCTGATCCGGCGGGAGATCAAAAATCCCTTCCTGCGCTCCTTCCTCTACTACGTGCCCTATGTGACCTTGGCGGCCATGACCTTTCCCGCCATCCTCCACGCCACCGACAGTCTCTGGTCGGGGCTGGCGGCCCTGGTGGCGGGGGTGCTGGTGGCCTGGTTCAGCGGCAACCTGTTCCTGGTGGCCGCGTCGGGCTGCGTGGTGGTTTTTTTGGTGGAACTTTTGCTGTGACAGGAGACAACGATGGAAGAACGTATATCCCAGAAACCCATGACCTATGAGGCCGGCACCTACCACGTGGCTGTGGTGGGGGCCGGCCACGCCGGGATTGAGGCCGCCCTGGCCTGTGCCCGGCTGGGGCTGCGGACCCTCTGCTTTACCATCAACCTGGACGCGGTGGGCAACATGCCCTGCAACCCCGCCATCGGCGGCACGGGCAAGGGCCACCTGGTCCGGGAGCTGGACGCCCTGGGGGGTGAGATGGGGAAGGCCGCCGACCTGGCCTGCATCCAGTACCGGGTGCTCAACCGGGGCAAGGGCCCTGCGGTCCACTCCCTCCGGGCCCAGGCGGACCGGCGGGAATACCAGAAGATTATGAAGCATACCCTGGAGAGCCAGGAGAACCTGTGGGTGAAGCAGGGCGAGGTGACCGCGCTGCTCACAGAGGAGGGGCGGGTCACCGGGGTACAGACCGACACCGGGGCTGCTTATCGGGCCCAGGCGGTGGTGATCTGCTCAGGGACCTACCTGGGGGGAAAGACCATCCTGGGTTCTGTGGCCAAATGGAGCGGCCCGGACGGCATGTTTGGCGCCAATCAGCTCACAGAAAGCCTGCGCCAGGCGGGGCTCACCCTCCGCCGGTTTAAGACGGGCACGCCCCCCCGGGTGAACGCCCGGTCCATCGACTTTTCCCAGTTGGAATGTCAGGTGGGGGACGAGGATGCCATGCCCTTCTCCTTTGAGACCGAGAAGCCCGCGCCCAACCGGGTGTGCTGCCACATCACCTATACCAACGAGAAAACCCACGCCATCATCCGGGCCAACCTGGACCGGTCCCCCCTCTTCTCCGGGGTCATTGAGGGGATTGGTCCCAGGTACTGCCCCTCCATTGAGGATAAGGTGGTGCGCTTTGCGGACAAGCCCCGGCACCAGCTCTTTCTGGAGCCCATGGGGCTGGACACGGAGGAAGTTTACATTCAGGGGTTCTCCTCCTCCCTGCCGGAGGATGTGCAGATCCAGATGCTCCACACCCTGCCCGGTCTGGAGCGGGCGGAGATGACCCGGGCGGCCTACGCCATTGAGTATGACTGCGTGGACCCCACGGAGCTGCTGCCCACTCTGGAGCACAAAAAGGTGTCCGGCCTTTACGGCGCGGGGCAGTTTAACGGCTCCTCCGGGTATGAGGAGGCGGCGGTCCAGGGCTTTGTGGCGGGGGTCAATGCGGCCCTAAAGATTTTAGGCCGCCCCCCACTCATCCTGGACCGAAGTCAGGGGTACATCGGGGTGCTCATCGACGACCTGGTGACCAAGGGGACCAACGAGCCCTACCGGATGATGACCTCCCGGACCGAGTACCGCCTCCTCCACCGCCAGGACAACGCGGACCAGCGGATGTGCCCCATTGGGTATGCCATCGGCCTGGTGAGCCGGGAGCGGTACGAGAGGGTGCAGGAGAAATATGAGCAGGTGAAACGGGAGGTTCACCGCCTGGAGCACACCGGTGTGGCGGCCACGGCGGAGCTGAACCAGCTGCTGGCCGCCAAGGGGGAGCCCCCGGCCAAAAACAGCCTGCGCCTGTCCGACCTGGTGCGCCGGCCCCGCCTGACCTATGAGGATCTGGCTCCCCTGGACCCAGACCGCCCCGCCCTGTCCCAGGCGGTTCGGGAGCAGGTGGAGATCTCCCTGAAATACGAGGGCTACATCGCCCGCCAGCAGCGACAGGTGGAGGAGATGCGCCGGCTGGAGGGGAAAACCCTGCCGGCGGACCTGGATTACCACCAGCTGGCCGGCCTGCGCCTGGAGGCCCGGCAGAAGCTGGACGCCATCCGGCCTGGGAACCTGGGCCAGGCGGCCCGGATCTCCGGCGTCTCCCCGGCGGATGTGGCCGCCTTGATGATTGCGCTGGAACGACAGAACAGACCAGGAGAAACACCATGAAACGAATCCATGTGAAAGGAAACACCTGGGTGCTGGAGGGCCCCCAGCTGGTGGGGCTCTACCAGATCGACGAGAGCACCTGCCTGCTGCTGGACCCCGGCAGCACCAAGCTCCAGGGGGAGATTGAGGCGGCCCTGGCCCAGGCCGGCCTGACCCCGGTGGGGGTTCTGTGCACCCACATGCACTACGACCACCATGAGACCACCCGCTATTTTCGTGAAACCTATGGCGCCAAAACCTGCCTGCCCCAGCTGGAGGCGGACATCGTCCGCAGTGAGGAGAGCCTGAAAAATCACCTGTTTAATTTTACCATGGGGATGATCCGCACCATTCCCCGGCTGCAAAACCTGGTGTGCCCGGTGGACCGGGTCATCGCATTTGGGGAGACGGAGCTGGTGTTCTGTGGGGTTCCCCTCCAGGTGGTGCGCACCCCGGGGCACGCCCCGGACCATGTCTGCTTCATCACCCCGGACAACGTGTGTTTTGCCGGGGATGTCCTGATGACGGAGGACGTGCTGGCAGGGGCCATGGTGCCCTTTGTCTTTGATATGGCCGACGACCTGAAGAGCAAGGAGATCGTGGCGGGGCTCTCCTGCGACGCCTATATCTTCTGCCATAAGGGCATCCGCTATGGTTCGGTGGCGGAACTGGCCCAGATGAATATCCGCCACATCCAGGGGCAGCTGGCGGCCTGCGGGGCGCTGGTGACCGAACCCATGACGTACAGCCGGTTTTACGCCGCCGTGGTGACCGCCATGGACCTGCCGGTGGGGCACCCGGCCCGGGGGCTGCACCTGGAGCGGTATATTCGCCCCTATTTGGAATACTTGGTGGACCGGGGGGACCTGACCCTCATCGAACAAAACGGCGCCCCGGCGGTGGCGCCCAAGGAGGCCCGCCATGGGCGGTAAGACGGTGGTGCTGGGGCTCTCCGGCGGGGTGGACTCCGCCGTGGCCGCCCGCCTGCTCCAGGAGCAGGGCTACACGGTCTACGGGCATTGGCTGGACATCGGCCTGGGCGGCCGGGAGGACGCCCAGCAAGTGGCGGAGACCTTCGGCATCCCTTTTTCCGCCGGAGATATCCGCCGGGAGCTGGAGGCGTCGGTGATGGGCCCTTTTCAGCGGGATTACCTGGCCGGGCGCACCCCGCTGCCCTGCGCCCGCTGCAACCCTACGGTGAAGTTTCCCGCCCTGTTCCGGCGGGCGGAGGAGGTGGGGGCGGACTGGGTGGCCACCGGGCACTATGCGCGGATTGCCGCCGGACCGGCGGGGGAGCCGCTGCTCTGCCGGGGCGCCCACACCAATGACCAGGCCTATATGCTGGCCCGGCTGCCCCAACACTGGCTGTCCCGCCTGGTGTTTCCCATCGGCGGGTATGAAAAGACCCAGGTTCGGCAGCTGGCCCGGGACTTTGGACTGCCGGTGGCGGAGAAACCGGACAGCATGGAAATCTGTTTCATTCCGGACGGCGACTACGCCGCCTGGCTGGAGGCCCGAGGCGCGGTGCCGCCGCCGGGCCATTTTGTGGACCGGACCGGCCGGGTGCTGGGCCGGCACCGGGGTATCCATCGCTATACCATCGGTCAGCGCCGGGGGCTGGGTATCCCGGCGGCCCACCGGCTGTTTGTCTCGGAGATCCGCCCGGAGACCCAGGAGGTGGTCCTCTCCGACGGCACGGACCTTATGGCGGACACGGTCTGGGGGGAGGACTTTAACCCGTTGGCCCCTCTGACCGAAGGGGAAGAACTGACGGTGCGTCTGCGCCACTCTAAAACCGAGACCCCTGCCCGATTCTATCCAGAGGGGACGGGAGGGCGGCTGGAGCTTCTCACCCCCGCCCGAGCGCCCACGCCGGGCCAGCTGGCGGTGCTCTATCGGGGGGACTGGGTCCTGGGCAGCTTGTGGATTACCCGGGCCCGACGCATCCCGGGATAACCCCGTCCCCACCGAGGCGCCGCCCCGGCGGCGGGGAAGGGAGAGAAGAAAGAGGGAAGCCGAATGGAACTGGAACGTGTCAAGGGCAACACCTGGGTGCTGAAAAGCTGGGAGCTCATCCCCCTCTACCAGGTGGACGACACCCGGTGCATCCTGCTGGACACGGGCACCGTGGACCAGCGGGCGGAACTGGAGGCCGCCCTGGACCAGGCGGGGCTGACGCCGGTGGCCATTCTGGGCAGCCATGCCCACATCGACCACATGGGGTCCTATGGATATTTTCAAAAAACCCGGGGGGCCGTCCTGGCTCTGACCCTAGGGGAGGCGGGACAGCTCTTTTCCCCCCTGGGTCTGCAGCTGCAGTACTACAATCTGTCCCTGGGGGCCTTTGGGCAGTACCCAGAGCTGGAGAGTGCCCCCTGTCTGCCTGACCGGATCATTCTGCCCCAGGAGCGGGAGGTCACCCTGTGCGGGGTGACCTTCGGCCTGGTGCGGACGCCGGGGCACACGGTGGATCACATCTGCGTGCGGACCCCGGACAATGTGCTCTATGTGGGGGATGCCATGATGACCGGCCGGGTCCTCCACCGGGCCAAGTTTCCCTATGCCTTCTCCATGAAGGTCTATCTGGAATCCCTGGCAAAGCTGCGCCAGGAGAGCGCGGACCGGTTCATTGTGGCCCATCGGGGTGTTTACCGGGAAATTTTGCCCTTTATTGACCTGGAGCTTCGGTTTTTGACCCAGCGGATGGAGGACCTGCTGACCTTGGTGGGGGAGAGCACCACCCCCAAGGAATTGACCGAGGCCATCTGCCGGACCTACCAGGTTCGGACCAAAAATCCCCGCCATCTGGCCTATTTTGAACAGGCCAGTCAAACGTACCTCCATTACCTGACCGACCGGGGGGACCTGGAATTGGTGATGGCAGAGGATCAGCTTCGCTACCGCCGGGTAAACCGGCGGCGGGAGAGGCTCACCCTGCCCCCCACAGGACGGTTTCGATAGGGGAAGAGATACGGCGGGAGGAACGTGAAGTTGTAGGATAAGGAGGGAATCGCTATGGAATTAGAACAAGTCAAGGGGAATACCTGGGTGCTGAAAAGCTGGGAGCTCATCCCCTTTTACAAGCTGGACGACAGCCATTGTATTCTCTTGGACACCGGTCTGAACGATCAGCGGGAAGACCTGGAGGGAAGCCTTCGGGAAGCGGGGCTCACGCCCGTGGGTGTGATTTGCAGCCACGCCCACATTGATCACATGGGCAATGTGGCCTATCTCAAACAGACCTACGGCACCCAACTGGCCATGTCCCTGGGGGAGGCGGGGCACCAGATGTCCTACCTGGGCCTGAATATCACCAACTACCTCATGTCCCCGGAGGACGTGGTGGAGTCGCCGCCGCTGCACGGGACCCCCTGCCTGGCCGACCGGATCATTCTGCCCACAGAGGATCGGATCACCTTCTGCGGGGCCACCTTCGACATCATCCACACCCCCGGCCACACGGTGGACCACATCTGTACCCGTACACCGGACAATGTCCTGTACCTGGGGGACGCCATGATGACCGGCCGCACCCTCCACCACTCCAAATTCCCCTTTGCCTTCTGCGTGCGGGACTATCTGGACTCCATGCGGAAAATGCGGACCGAGCCGGCGGACAAATTCATCGTGGCCCATTACGGCATCTATGATGAGATTCTCCCTCTGGTGGATATGGAGGCCCGGTTCTTTGCCGAGCGGATGGTGGACCTGCTGGACCTGGTGGATGGCCCCACCACCCCGGCCAAGATGGCTGCGGACATCTGCCGGACCTATCACATTGATGCCGGGGACCTGAGAAATCTGTCCTACTTTGCCACCTCCAGCCTGTCCTATATCAACTATCTGCGGGGGCTGGGCTATTTGGAGGCCTACATTGAGGATAACCAGATTTTCTACCGCCGGACCCCCGCCTCTTACGAGCGCAAGGAGCAGAAAAGCCAGTCGGTGCTGCCGAAGACAGGACAGTTCCGGTGAGAACGAATGAGATGAAAACGCAAGCCGCACAGCCAAAGTTGGCTGTGCGGCTTTTTCTATGGGCAGGGGACGACGGGGCAGGCCCTCACTCCGGCCGTGTGGTTTGGAACAGCGGGCTTTCCTGGAGCCACTCCTCCAGGGCCTGCTGCCAAGCGGGCAGAAAGGCGGTGAGAGAGGTGGTGTCCCATGGTGTTTTTTCCACGGTGCCCCGGGCAGGGGTGTCCGACCCTTCCAGGGGCAGCTCCCACGAAAAGCGATCCCCATTGCCCACCAGGGCTTGGAAGACGGTGCCGCAGAAGCGAAGGTATTCCGTGGCAGAGGAGAGGGCGCCTTGGGGACAGGCTTCCTGGAACTGGAGGGTGATCCCATAGGGAGCGCGTTCCGTCTGCAGGGCGATCTGGTAGGGGCCCACTGCCTGGGAGAGGTGCAGTTCCTCCAGAATGGCCAGGCAGGCCGAGGGGCTGCCCAGATAGGGGGTTTTCAGGGCATAGAGGTCTTCCGCCCATCCCTCTCTCAGATAGGAGGACAGGGAGGTCTGAAAAGCGCGCCACCGGGGGTCCTGGAGGAGGGATTCCGGGAGGACCGCCTTCTTTTGCGAGGCAGAATAGCCGTCGTGGTTGAGGCGGACCAGAACAGGGGCCCCGGTCTCCCCAAGAAAGAGACAAAACTGGGTCCCCCGGTTGGCGTTGGTGAGGAGGAGGGCGCCGTTCGGCAGGGAGAACTGCGCCAGGGGAGTGTAGTCCTCTTGGTCGTAGTCCCGAAGAAGGGAGACCAAGGATGTCTGGAGTTCCTCAGGAAGTCGCACCGGGGTGCCGCGCAGCTGGAGGTAGGTCTCTGTGATGGCGACCCCTTCCATCTGGTCCTCCGGTACCCCGGGGTTGGCCAGAATCAGGACGATGGTGGCCGCACACACCAGCAGCGCGATCCCTGCCACCCAGACCGGGGGCCGTTTATAGTCCAGTACGTGCCGGATGCGTCCCTTGGGGTCCTCCTCCCCAAAGGCCAGGGGCACCGCCTGGGGCAGCTTGCCGCTGTGTCCCAGGTGCAGCAGGGCGGCGGCGTATTGGGCGGTGTCCTTGGCGCCAAAGCGCCGGATGACGGCCTGGTCGCAGGCGGTCTCCAAATCCCGGCAGAACAGGCGGTAGGCCAGCCAGAGAAGGGGGTTGCACCAGTGCAGGCACAGCGCCAGCCAGGCCAGGGGCTTGGTCAGGTGATCCCGCCGCCGCAGGTGGGCCTGCTCGTGGAGAAGGACGTAGGGCCGGTCCTGGGGGTCCAGCCCCACGGGGAGATAGATTTTAGGGGAGAAAACACCGCAGACAAAGGGGGCGGCAATCTGATCGGTCTCATAGAGGTTGCCCTCTAGCCGGATGGCTTCCCCGGTCCGCCGGCGCAGACGGAGGTAGGAAACGCCCCCCCAAAGGAGCATGCCCAAGGTGCCGGCCCCCCAGAGTCCGACCACCACATCGGTCCGGTCCGGCCCGGCGGAGGCCCCTTGGTCTGCCGGGCCGCCGGTGTCCGCCGGGGCAGGCGCCTGGGCGCGGGAGGAGGCCTCCAGCGCCTGCCCAGCCTGCTGCACGTAGGTGCCCTGGGCGATGGGGGCGGGGACCAGGCTCACGGGAAGGGAGAAGCTCACAGGACAGACCATGCGGACAAAGACCACCATCCACAGCAGACAGGTGATCCACCGGGGCGCCCGTTTCAGAAGCAGACGGAGTCCCATCACGCACAGGGCGGCCACAGAGGCGGTGGTGGTCATGGTGAGAAGGGTTTGCAGAATTTGGTCCATGGGGACCTCCTTTCAGGGGATGGGTCAGTGGGGCGTGCTCTCCAACTGGACCAGGAAGGACAGGGGGCCCGCCGGCTGCCCCGGGGTGGTATAGCCCAGGAAGACGTTCCCGTCCCACTCATAAAGGCGGTAGCCGGTGTCCTGGGTAAAGACATTTTCCACAATGCACCAACGGGCTTCTCCCTGGTGCTGCGCGGGGTCCACGCCATAGCGGGTGAGTTGGTCGTTGGCCGCCTGGGGCTGCCAACGGTAGTAGGGAGTATCATAGTGCACGCCCTGGCTGTCGGAGAAGGAGGTGAGGGCAAAAACATCACTCCACAGTTCGCTGAAGATGCCATGGGAGCGGCCCGCCTCGAGGGGGAAGGGGCCGTCATACCCGGGCGCGCAGTAGAGCACCTGTTCGGTGTCTCGGTAGCGGCCGAAGAGGGTGATCTGAGCGGCGCTGCCGGCCTGCTTCATCTGCCGGTAGGTCTCCCGGAAGGCCTCCTGGGTTTGCGGGGGCGTGTCCTGGCCGGAGAGGCCATCGGGATAGGTCATATAGCTCCCAGTCCCGTGGAGGGAGCCCTGGGCCCCGAAGGTCCAGTCGATGTAGAAGAGCGTATCGTCCAGAGCGAACAGGGCGGAAGAGGCCAGGTCCAGATAGGGGATCAGGCGGGCCGCGTCGGTGGCCAGGACGGGCGGGGTGTCCAGATAGACGGTCAGAATCGTGGGATCGGGGGACTCGCCCTGGAAAACCTCAACCGTATAGGGGCCTGTGAAGGCGCGGAGGTTCAATTCCTCCAGCACTTGTTCCGCCGCCTGCTTTGTCTGGAGGGAGCAGCCCCGGCGGGTATAGAGGGTGTCCGGGCGGGTGACCCAGAGATATTCTTCCAGGGAAGCTTCCCAGGCCAGATAGGCCTGCTCCAGCTGACCGGTCATACGGTACGGTTGGGATTCCCGGTCTTTTCCGCCGGAGGAAGTCGTATGGACCAGGAGAGGGTGGTCCCCGCGAAAAATTTCCCAGTGGTCTTTCTTGCCCGAGAGAAGGATTCTGGTGTCCGTTTCAAAGGAGAGGGAAGACATGGGCTCCAGATCTCCGTCATATCGGTTGCAGAGAGCCAGCAGCTCCTCCAGCAAGGGCTCTGGGAGGGGGAGAGTCTCCCCATAGGAGAAAACCATCCCCTCGTCAACGGGCCTGCCCTCCAGTCGGCCGTTGGTGTCCCCCAACAGGAAAAGACCGGCCGCAAGGCAGGCCGCCGCAGTGGCCAGAATGAGCCAGAGAGCGGGCCTGCGGTAGGAGAGCACAGCCCGGATGCGTCCCTTGGTGTCCTCCGTGCCAAAGGCCAGGGGAACAGCGGCGGGGAAGCCGGACCGGCACCCCAGGTGCAGAAGGGTGGCGGCGTACCGGGCGGTGTCCTCTCGCCCCAGCGGACGGATCACCGCCTGGTCGCAGGCGGCCTCCACGTCCCGGCAGAACAGGCGGTAGGCCAGCCACAGAAGGGGGTTGAACCAGTGCAGGCACAGGGCCAGATAGGCCAGGGGCTTGGTCCAGTGGTCCCGCCGGTGCAGATGGGCCCGCTCATGGAGCAGGACATAGTGACGGTCTTCCGCTGGGAGGGAGGCGGGGAGATAGATCCGAGGGCGGAGCAAGCCGCAGACGAAGGGGGTGGAGACGCGGTCGCTCTCATAGACCCCTTTCTCCACCGGCACGGCCTCCGCCACCTGCCAGCGGAGTCTGGCGTAGGAGACTGCGGCCCAAAGCAGGGCGGCCCCTGCCCCCGCGGCCCACACCCCGGTGAGCAAGGCGGGCCGTGGAATATCCGCTGGCGCGGCTGGGGCCGGTGGGGTCCCGTCTCCGGCGGAAAGGGTGTGCTCGGCCGGGGCGGGCGTGTCTTGGACGGGGACCGTTTCCTGGGCCGGCCCGGGCTCGGCGGGGAGGAGGTGCTGGACATAGGCCCCGCTGGTGATGGCCTGGGGCACCAGGCTCACCGGCAGAGACAGCCCCACAGGACAGATCATCCGAAGAAACACCACCCCCCACAGGGCACAGGTGATCCACCGGGGGAGCGGCCTCAGGACCAGGCGCAGGAGCATCACAATGCCGGCCACCAGGGCGGCGGTGACGGACATGGTCAGAAGGGTGGAAAGGAACGTGTCCATAAAAGGGCCTCCTTTCTGGGGGAGTGGGAAAGGGTGTCAATGGGACTGCCGGTATTCCTCCAGCATTTGCTCAATTTCAGCGGCCTCCTGGTCGCTGACACTGCCGGCCCGGAGAAAGGCGGCCAGGAAACTGGGCAGAGAGCCGTGGAAGGAGCGCTGCAGGACCTCCTGCCCGTCCGCCTGCTGCACAGTGGCCCGGTCCACCAGGGAGGTGACCACGGCGGCCTCGTTCTTCAGGCAGCCCTTGTCGCACAGGCGCTTGATGACGGTGTAGGTGGTGGTGCGCTTCCAGCCCAGCTGTGCCTGGGCCAGCTTGCACAGCTGGGGGGAGGAGATGGGCTCAGAGGACCAGACCAAGTCCAAAAGACGGTGGTCGGCCAGGGAGAGGGAAGGGGGAGATTTCATGGGACATACCTCCAGTCGAATGTTTTAGACAACGTTAGTCTAACAGATTAGACTGGCGTTGTCAAGAAAAAACCCGCGCCCCGGAAAAGGGGAGCGGGTCGGGAGATCAAATGACCTGGAAGAGATAAAATTTGAGATACTCGGTCTCGGGCACGCCCCATAGAATGGGGTGGTCCGGGGCTTGCCGCCGGTCCGCGATTTGCCGGAGGGAGACGGCGGCGTCAGCGGCGGCCTCCCAGAGCATCCGGCGGAAGAGGTCGGGGGTCATGAAATGGGAGCAGGAGCAGGTGGCCAGGTAGCCGCCCCGGGGGAGGAGCTTCATGGCTTTGAGGTTGATCTCCTTATACCCCCGGTAGGCATTTTTCACCGTGGCCCCGCTTTTGGTAAAGGCGGGGGGGTCTAAGATGATGTAGTCGTAGGGGTGTTTCTTCTCCCGGGCCAGCTCTGTGAGCAGGGAAAAAACGTCGGCCTTCACCACGTCAACGCGGTCCTCCAGGCCGTTGCGGGCCACGTTGCGCCGGGTGAGGGCCACGGCGTCCTGGGAGATGTCCACAGCGGTGACGTGGGCGGCGCCTGCCTTGGCGCAGTTGAGGGCGAAAGCCCCTGTGTGGGTGCAGCAGTCCAGAATCCGCCGGCCTGGAGCCAGGGCCGCGGCGGCCCGGCGGTTGTATTTCTGGTCCAGAAAAAACCCGGTCTTTTGGCCGTTGATGTAGTCCACATCGTAGGAGATTCCGTTTTCCACCAAGGTGATGTGGCCGTCCAGGTCGGTGGCCAGGCCGGGGAGGGGATAGAACCCCTTCTCCCGGGGCAGCCCCTCCTTGTCCCGCAGGGGGGCCTCGTTGCGCTCATAGATGGCCCGCACCGCCACGCCGTAACCGGCCAGCAGTTCCACCAGAAGGGAATAGAGCAGAGACTTTCGGACCTCCATCCCCAGGGAGAGAACCTCCGTGACCAGAATGTCCCCGAAAAGGTCCACGGTGAGCCCGGGGAACTGGTCGGCCTCCCCGAAGATCAGCCGGGCGCAGGAAAAGTCGTCCCCCATGACGGTCTTCCGGTAGTCCAGGGCGTATTGGAGCCGCCGCCGCCAAAAGGCCTCATCAAACCGGTCGTTGGTGTTTCGGGAGAGCAGACGGACCCGAATCTTCGAGTGATCGTTGAGCAGCCCCGTGCCCAGCCAGCGGCCTTTCTGGGAGACCACATCCACCAGGTCTCCGTTTTCACAGGGCCGGTCGGGACCGGTGGTCTCCACCCCGTAGACCCAGGGATGCCCGGCCCGGATGGCCCGGGCGGCCTTTTCATTGACGGTGAGAATGGGATAGGGACGTGTGGCCATGGCGTGGGCCTCCTTTGTGGATTTGAAAAGAATGGGACTCCTATTATACTGGTTTTCTCCCGGGCATGCAAGGGGGGCGGGGGCTGGCCGGATATTTTGGAAAGAAGGGGCCTGCCCTCTGGCCATTCGCGCCGGGCCGTGGTACAATACCGGTATCAAACAAGACAGGAGGCGGTGGCCATGGGAAAGAAAATTCGGCTGCTGGCGCTGGACCTGGACGGGACGCTGCTCAACGGGGCCAAGCAGATCACCCCCCGGACCCAGGCGGCGCTGGAGCGGGCCAGGCAGCAGGGGGTTCTGATGGTGCCTGTGACAGGCCGCCCGGCCCAGGGTCTGCCGCCGGCGGTGCTGTCCCTGCCGGGGCTGCGGTACGCGGTCACCTCCAACGGGGCCACCATTCGGGACCTGGTGGAGCAGCGGGTGCTGCTGGAAAAGCATCTGGCCCCTGCCCTCTGCTTGCAGGTGCTGGCCCGGTGCGCCCACATTCCCATGATCCGGCAGGTGTTCCGGGCGGGGGTGGGCTATCTCTCCCGGCCGGACTATGAGACCCTCCGGGCCCGGTACGCGGGGACGGCCATGCTGCAGTACCACCTGGATACCCGGCAGGTCCTGCCGGGAACGGTGGAGGAATTCCTGGCGGCGGATGCCCGCCCGGTGGAGGAGCTTTTCTTCCTCACCGACAGTCCCCAGACCAAGCAGGCCCTGCGGCAGTGCCTCGCGGACCTGCCGGGCATCGGCTTTGCCGATCCCTTTCCCAATGACCTGGAGGTGATTGCCGGGGAGATTGACAAGGGAGAGGCCCTGCGGTATCTCCTGGACCGGCTGGACATTGCCCCTGAGGAGGTGCTGGCCATGGGGGATGGCGGCAGTGATCTTCCCCTGCTCCAGGCCGCCGGCATCGGTGTGGCCATGGGAAACGCCACGGAAGCGGTGAAGGCGGGGGCGGACTTTGTCACGGCCTCCTGTGAGGCCGACGGCGTGGCCCTGGCCATTGAGAAGTTTGTACTTTCAGAGGGAGAAACGCTATAAAGAGGAAGGAGAGAGGACGCGCCCCGGCGGGCGCGTCCTCTTTGCTTTTTTGAAAGGAGTGGGCAGGGAATCGCTCACGGCGTTTCCGGTGAGGCGGGCTCTGACGGGATGTTTTGAACAGAATCCTGGGAGAAGGGGGCCGGGGAAAGGGGAGCGTCCTCCAGAAGAAAGATAGATTGGGTTTTGTCCTCTGGGTCAAAGGGAAGATGGCCCGGGGCGGTGTCTCCGGGGAGGAAAAAGGGAAGGTTCTCCACGTCCGGGCAGGCAGAGGGGGGCGCCAGATTCTCCAGGTAGGCCAGGTCATACAGCGCCGCCAAACCGGCAGACGTGGGGATAACCTGGGAGACGGCGTCCTGGGAAAGGGCGGGGGCCGGGGCGGTGCTCTCCTTTGTCTGGGCGGGGAGAAGGAGGACCAGGGCGGCCAGGGCCGCGGCGCTTCCCGCCAGGGCCCATCGCCTCCAGGCGCGGGCGCGGCGAAGGGGGAAGCAATCTGGATGGGTGGCCTGCAGCTGCCGCCAAGATGCCTCGGCGGAAAAAGCGGGGGGCGGCTGGTCCTCCAGGGTCGTCAGAAGCGCCTGGAGGCGGGGCAGGGAGGTTTCCTCCTGGAATAAGGTCGTCTCCAGGAGCAGGCGCTGCGCCGCGGCGCGGCGGGCGGAGGAAGTAGTATGAGACATCGAAACACCTCTCAATCGGGAAAACCGGGGGAATGGGACAGATAGGCGCGGCAGTGCTTTCTGGCCCGGGAGAGCCAGGTGCCGCAGGTGGAAACCGGCACCCCCAGACGCTGGGCGATCTCCTGGTAGGACAGCCCTTCCTCGTAGAACAGGAGCAGAATTTCCCGGTCCCGGGGGGAGAGCTGGACCGGCAGCACCTCGGCCAGCCCCAGGGACGGGGGCGGCGTCGGTGCCAGACCGGCGGGGGAGGGATGGAGGGGCTGTTCCTGGGCGGTCTGCTTGGCCTGCCGGGCAAACTCGTGGCTCAGCTCATAGTTCAGGGCGCGCAGCAGCCAGCCCAGGGGATTTTCGTGGGCTTGCAGGGCGGGGACCTTTTGGGCCGCGGCCAGGAAAACGCTGTGGAGGAGGTCCTGGGCCCGGTTGGCGTCCTGGAGCCGGTAACAGGCGATTCGGTATAAGGTTTCGGCATAGGTGATATAGAGGGTGTGGAGCCAGCTGGCCTCGGCGCTGTTCAAAAGCCTCCCCCCTTTCTCTCTGGCAAAAAGGCCTCTCTGCTTAACGTACACGAGCTGAGGCGGAATTTCTTTCAAAAAATGTTAGGTTTTCAAAAAAATTCTGGGGCCGGCCTGCAGGCCGGCCCCAGAGATGGGCGGGAAAGGAGAAGGATCAGCGTCCCAGGCTGTGAACCAGCATGGGAATGGCGGATTCAAAGTTGACACCGTACCAACGGGCGTCAGGGTCGTTTTGGGTCTCCCGGATGCACTCCAGAGTATAGTCCACGGCGATCTTCAAGGCGCCGGCGAGGTCTTTCCCATTCATCAGGGCGCCCACACAGGCGGAGGCGAACACATCGCCGGTGCCGTGGAAGCTCACAGGGAGCTTTTCATTGAAATAGCTGGCATACGTGTCTGTGGCGGCGTCATAGGCCATGGCGCCGATCTGGCCGGGGGCAAAGCTGACGCCGGTGAGCACGGCGGTTTTGCAGCCCAGGCCGGTGAGCTGTTTCAGCAGATCCCGGATATAGGCTTCATCGTAGTCCTCCCCCACGTAGTCAACCCCCAGCATAAAGGAGGCCTCAGTGAGGTTGGGGACAATAACATCGGCTTTGCCACACAGCTTGCCCATTTCCTTGGCAAACTCCGGCGTAAAACCAGTGTAAAGTACGCCGTTGTCCGCCATGGCGGGGTCCACGTAGATTAGGGTGTCCTGGCCACCGAACCGGTCAAAGAATTGGCTGACCAGATGGATCTGCTCAAAGGAGCCCAGATACCCGGTGTAGATGGCGTCAAAGGAGATGCCCTCCTTTGCCCAGTGGTCGGCGATGGGCGCCACCTCCTGGGTCAGATCATGGAAGGTAAAGCCGGAGAATCCGCCGGTGTGGGTGGAGAGGACCGCCGTGGGAACCACGCAGGTCTCCACGCCCATGGCGGAGATGATGGGAAGGGCCACTGTCAGGGAACATTTGCCCAGACAGGAAATATCTTGAATGGAAACAACGCGCTTCATGAAATATCCTCCTTGTATTGGGACAGAGGCTCTGTCCCGGTGCGATGGGCGGCTCTCGCCGCCGACAGCCATAGAGTAACACAGAACTGGCCTTGTGGCTATGGCCAATCCTGTTTTATTTGGCATAACCAGATTGAGAGAGTACCAAAAAAGCCTTTCGGGAGTGACCCGAAAGGCTCTTTTGGTGAGTAATAATGGAAGGATTTATGTCAGTCACGCCGTGGAAAAGAAGGAAGGAACCACAGGCGGACGTACGCGAAGTAAAATGCAAGATTTATTGCAACTGAAGTAGAAAACCCTTGAGAATCAAGGGCTGCGGCCCTTACCGGAGAACGTGGCTATTATCTTAGATTTTTTCAGAAACGTCAAGATGAAAAGTGAACAAATAATTGACAAATTGTATAACAAAAATGTAGATTAAAACGAAAAGAATAGAGAAAATGAAAAAAGAGAGGAGAAATTATGCAGAATAGACAGAAAAATGAGAGGAAAATGTGCAAGATGGGAGGAAATTCCATGCAAGAACAGGAAAAAAAGCCCCCATTGGGAAGGCGACGCTTCCCAATGGGGGCGGGTGTGCTGGGCTCAGGCCGGACGGACCACCAAACGCTGAATCTCGCCATCCTCACTGAAATCCTGGATGGTGGCCACCGCCCGGATGTGATATCCGTTGTAGACGGCGTAGTAATAGGCCTGGGTGTCACTGACGATCAGGGGATCGGTGATTTCAAACCGCCGGAACAGGAAGCGGTTCCGGAAAAACATGTCAATCCCCTCGGGGCCGTAAGCGTGGAGCTGCGGCTGGCCGGCGTCCTTGGGGCAGTAGTCCACAAAAATCGCGGTGGGGGAGAAGAGCTTGCTCAGGGCCACCGAGTCCTGGTTGAGCATAGCCTGCACATACTGCTTAATCAAAGTCATGAAAACCCTCCTTAATAGACTTTCTCAGAGTTGAGAAGCGCGTCGGTGCCGCCGTCTACGAACAGGACATTGCCGTTGATCCCATGGGCCAGGGGAGAGACCAAGAAGGCGATGACGTTGGCGATGTCCTCCGGGTCCATCAGGGTATCGGTGCCGTAGTTGATGGGGATGGGCAAGGCGGCCAGGGCGGCCTTGGCGTTTTCGCTCATGGTGGCGGTCATGGGGGTGGAGACATTGCCGGGGGCCACGGTGTTGATCCGCACGCCGTTGGCGGCCCAGGAGGCGGAGACCCGGCGGGCCCACCGGGCCAGGGCATATTTGGTGGTTACATAGATGCTGTTGCCCACAGCCAGGCTGCTCTCATCGAACTTCTCAATGATGTTCAGAATGCGTTCCTCATTGACAGGTTTGGTCTGGCTGTAATTGAGCATATCCACCAGATCCATCCGGGCAGCGCCCTGGGAGATGGTGTTGGAGGAGGTCACCACGCAGCTGCCTCCTTTTTTCTTGAGCAGATCGAACAGACCGTGGGCCAGATTGGTGGCGCCGAAGTAGTTCAGACTGATCATGAGCTTCAAATTGCCGCAGGCCCCGGAAACGCCGGCGTTGCAGCACAGGCCGTCGATGCCGTCGGGGTACTGGGCGTGAATGGTGTGAATGACCTCGTCCCTGCCCTCCTTGGTGGCCAGGTTGGCACAGATGTCGCTGTCTTTCAGGTCTACGTTGACCACTTCGTGGCCCTGGCTGCGGAGAATCTCCACGGTCTTTCCGCCGATGCCGCCGGAGCCGCCGGTTACCACATAAACTCCCATAAATTGCTGCCTCCTTATCATAAAAATCGTGTCCCAGATGGGTATTATGGTAATTATGGGAGTCGGAGGGAAAAAGATCAAGGCAAGAAATTCACAAAAAGGCTCACAAGGAGAAAAAAGTTTTTGACCACGGGTTCCAAGATTGGTCTTTTTTTAACAGATTTTTGTCTTTGTGTGACGGAGCCCGCCGGGCAGCGCCCTCCGATGGACGGGAAAAGGCCCGGCGGCCTCAAAGGCTGCCGGGCCGCAGAATGCGCTTAGATGCCCAGGCGTCGGATGGCTTTGGATACTTCCACCTGAAGAATGGAGAGCAGGGAGAGCCCCAGGACCACCAGCCAAGACAGGCCGGAAAGGGTGGTCAGCTGGAAGGCACTCTGGAGAGGGGGAATCCAAAGGATCGCGGCCATGAGCAGAGCGGAGACGCCAAAGGAAACGATCAGCCAGGGGTTGATGCCTTCTGCCCGCACCCAAATGGGCTCTGTGTTGGAGCGCTGGTTGAAGGCCCGCAGCATCTGGGACAGTGCCAGCACGCAGAAGGCCATGGTCTGCCCGGTGGTGTGGTCCGCCATACGGACGCCGATCCAGTAGGCCGCGGTGGTGAGCAGGGCCACAAAAATCCCTTGGGTCACCACCCGGCGGACCAGGTCCCGTTCAAACAGGGTGCCGGACCGCACCGGCGGGTGTTTCATAATATTTTTGCTGGCCGGGTCCACCCCCAGCGCCAGGGCGGGCAGGGTGGCGGTGGCCAGGTTGACCCACAGGATATGGACTGCCAGCAGGGGGGCCTCCCAGTTCAGCGCGGTGGCCAGGAACAGGGTGAGAATCTCCGCGATGTTGCCCACCAGCAGGAACTGGATGACCTTTTGAATGTTGCGGTAGACCCGCCGCCCCTCCTTGATGGCGTAGGCGATGGTGGTGAAGCTGTCGTCCAGCAGGATCATGTCGGAGGCGTCCTTGGCCACGTCGGTTCCGGTGACCCCCATGGCCACGCCGATGTCCGCGGCCTTCAGGGCGGGGGAATCGTTGACCCCGTCCCCGGTCATGGCGGTGACCTCTCCGGTCCGCTTCAGGGATTGAATGATCCGCAGCTTATCCGCGGGAGAGACCCGGGAGAAGACCGTGGTGGTCCCCACCGCGGCGTCCAGGTCCTCCTCGGACATGGCATCCAGTTCGTCGCCGGAGAGGACGGTGTTGCCCGGCCGGTAAATGCCCAGCTCCCGGGCGATGGCCAGGGCGGTGACCTTGTGGTCCCCTGTGATCATAACGGTCCGAATGCCGGCCTGCTGACAGGTGGCCACGGAGCGGGCCACTTCCTTGCGGGGAGGATCTATCATACCGGTGATGCCCACAAAGGTCAGATCGCATTCCACGGAGTCGTCCTCCTCCCCGGGGATGTGCTCCAAGGTCCGCATGGCAAAACCCAGCACCCGCAGGGCCTGCTCTGACATCTGGTTGCACAGGGACAAAATCTGGCGCCGGTCGGTCTCTGTCATGGGCCGGACGCCTGCCGCAGTGAGCATGTGGGTACAGAGGGGGAGCAGTTCGTCCACGGCGCCCTTGGTGTAAGCGATGTTCCGGTCCTGGATTCGGTGCACGGTGGTCATCCGCTTGCGGTCGGAGTCGAAGGGCTGCTCGAACAGACGGGGATAGGTTTCCTCCAGGTCTTCATGGTCAATGCCGAAGGCCTGGGCCAGGTAGATCAGTGCCCCCTCCGTGGGGTCGCCGATGATCTGGCCCGGGTGATCGGGGTCCAGGCTGGCGTCGTTGCAGAGGGCGGCGGCATAGATCAATTCCTGATAGACCTTGGGGTGACGCTGGGCCGCCTCCGCGACAGGGGTGCCCTGGCCGGCTGCAAAGTCCCCGTTGACGGCGATGTGGGTGACCGTCATTTGGTTCAGGGTCAGGGTGCCTGTCTTGTCGCTGCAGATAACCGTGGCGCTGCCCAGGGTTTCCACCGCGGGCAGCTTGCGGATCAGGGCATTTTTCTTGGCCATACGCTGCACGCCCAGCGCCATAACGATGGTGGCGGTGGCGGGCAGGCCCTCAGGGATGATGGAGATGGCCAGAGAGATGGCCACCAGGAACTGTGGAATCAAAGGCCGGTGGTACAGGGCACCGAGAAGGAAGATCAGGACACAGACAATTAGCCCGATGACCGTGAGGGTTTTGCCCACTGCGTTGAGCTTGCGCTTGATGGGGGTGTCCAGTTCGTCCTGATTGTCCAGCAGGTCGGCGATGTTGCCCACCTGGGTGTCCATGCCGGTGGCCACCACTACGCCGGTGGCCCGTCCGTAGGTGACAATGGAGGAGGCGTAGAGCATATTGCACCGGTCCCCCAGGGGGCAGTCCGCTGCCAGCAGGACATCCGCATCCTTTTCCGAAGGGACGGATTCCCCGGTGAGGGAGGCCTCCTGGACCTTGAGATTCGCGGCGTCCACCAGGCGCAGGTCAGCGGGGACCATGTCGCCGTCCCGGAGGAAGACAATGTCGCCCGGGACCAGCTCACTGGCGGGGAGAATGCTCTCCTCCCCCTCCCGGAGGACCCGGGCGGTGGGCGCCCGCATGTTTCGCAGGGCTTCCAGGGAGGACTGGGCTTTTTTCTCCTGGACGATGCCGATGACCGCGTTGACCACCACGATGGTTCCGATGACAATGGCCTCGGTCCACTCCTGCAGCAGGGCGGAGAACAGGGCCGCACCGATGAGAATGAGGACCATCGGGTCCAGCAGCTGTTCCTTCAGCATGCGGAGAATGGACTTGGGGGGCTTTGCCCGCAGCGTATTGGGTCCGTGGGTTTGCAGACGTTCGGTTGCCTCGGCATCCCGCAGGCCGTCCTCAGAGGAATGAAGGGTTTCATAGACCTGGGAGAGGGGCTGGGCGTGCCAAGGCTTGGGTTTGGGATGATCCATGTTGGATCCACCACTCCTTTCGTTGTTTGAGATTTCATATTCTGACCGCCTTGCGGCGGAGGCCAGACAAAAGAACAAAAAAGCATAGCCCACCACCCGAAGGGCGTGGGTTATGCTCGGTCACATTCCATAGAAATGATGCAAAAACTGGTTGGCGTCGCTGTTGTCGCTGTCGTCCATGGCAGGCGGCACAATCCTTCCTTAAAAATACTTCTCTTCCATTATATGGTGTGCCGGGAACAATGTCAAGAGGAAAATTTCAGGCGGTTCGGCAAAGGGAACGGGCCAGCAATCCTGCACACCAGGTTGGGAAAGATGGCCCCTATTGTAGCAGAGAACGTGTGCCGAATCAAGAGGAAGCAGACGATTTCTGGCGTTGCAACGGTGGGAGGAGTGTGGTAAAATAGGTATCATTTTCAAAGAAAGAAGGCGGATTACCATGGATCAAACCGTACGGGATTATGTGGTGGAGCAAACCCACCGGCTGATGGAGGCTTTTTCCTGCAGCGGGGAGGCCAAAGAGGCGGCCCAAGCTTGGCTGGCTGCCCTTGGAACCGACCGGGAGGCGGAAGAGACCCGAAAGTATGTACAGGAGCTGGAGGAGGATCTGGTCACTGTGGACCAGCTGATCGCCTTTGCCGAGTCCGACGAGGGGCGCCAGGTGTTTGGCGCGGAAGCGGCGCCCGGGGTGGCGGCCCATGGGCGGGAGATCAAGGCCGCTGGCGCCAAGTATTGTGACTGCCCGGCCTGCGCGGCGGCAGCGGCAATTCTGGAGAAAAAGGACCTCCTGCTGAAGTAAGAGAAGTACAACAGGGAACCGGGCGCCAGTCAGGGATGATTGGCGTCCCTTTTTTCAGGGGAGTGGGCGGGAGGAAGTGTCCCTGTGGAAGCGCCCCAGGAAGGAGGATGCAGATGAAGAAAGTGAAGATCACCGTGCTGAAGACCACCCTGGACGAGGAACTGGCTAGGGAGTACGGTGCGGACGGCCTGGGGCCATGTCCCATGCTGCGGGCGGGGCAGGTCTTTTATGGGGACTATGCCAAGCCCGAGGGCCTGTGTGACGAGGCATGGAAAGCCATGTATCAGTATGTTTTTGCCCTGGCCCATGGGGCGGGAGAGGGCTTATTTTACTATGGGGACTGGATTGGACGGCCTGGTGTGGCCATCTGCAGCTGCAACGATGGGTTGCGGCCTGTGATCTTTAAGCTGGAGGCCACGGAAGAGGAGGCGGTGATCCAGTACACCCCTGTGCGATGAAAGGAGAAGGCTGCTATGATTGAGGAACTGCTGGCATACAATCGAAAATTTGTGGAGGAGAAGCGGTATGAACAGTATGCCGCCAGCAAATATCCCAACAAGAAGATTGCCATTTTGACCTGTATGGATACCCGGCTGGTGGAGCTCCTCCCCGCGGCGCTGGGCCTGCGGAACGGAGACGTGAAAATCATCAAGAACGCCGGCGGGGTGGTGACCAATCCCTTTGGCAGTGTGATTCGCTCCCTGCTGGTGGCCATCATTGAGCTGGGCGTGGAGGAAATCATGGTCATCGGACACACAGACTGCGGGGTGCAGCACATCGACAGTGAGAGCATGATCGCCCACATGAAGCAGCGGGGGGTTTCCCAGGCGTCCATTGACCTGATGAAATACTGCGGCATCGACTTTGAACGCTGGCTGGCGGGCTTTGACACCGTGGAACAGTCGGTGACCGACACGGTGAACACCATCCGCAACCACCCCCTCATGCCCCGGGATGTCCGGATTGGAGGGTATGTCATCGACACCGAGACAGGAGAGCTCTCCACGGTGTGCAAGGGGTGATCTGCTGCCCATGGGGGTGCCATGAAGGAGCGAGCGCCCTGCCTGGTTTGCCAGGCAGGGCGCTTGTTCTTTTATGCGGGCGGGGTATGATGTGTCCGGGCGTAGTCAATGCCAAGGCAGGCCAGCGCCAAAAGGAGGGTGGTCAGGGCGGAGAACCCTGCCTCCGGGGTGGGAAAGGCCTGGACAGGCGGGGACAGCAGGGCGGGAAACAGGGAGTCGATGAGGAAACTTACGGGAATGGTGAGCAGGAGAACGGCTCCAGCGGCCCGCCACGGACGGTGGCGGAGCTTTCGGCAAACGCCGTACGCCGCCCAGAGACCAGCCAGAGACACCGCCGCCGTGGCGAGGGTGAAGGGCAGTGGAAGGGGAAGCAGAGTCCATAGACCCAACAGGTAGGGAATCAGCGCCAGGGAGAGGGCCAGAAAGCAGGCGCGCACCCGATGGACCTTTGCCTGGAACAGGGGGACGGTGACAACCCAGGCCAGCGCCAAGGAGAGCAGAACGATCAGGGACCAGGAGAGACGTCCAGAAAGACAGAAATCACACAGCAGGCAGATGCCGGCTGCCAGCAGACACAGGGCGGAGAAGAGAAGCAGGGCGTGGGCCCAGAGCCGCCGCAAGCGGTGCCGGACCTGTCTGTCGGAGTAGCGGAGTGCTTCCGCCACGCTGCTTTCAGTCTCCGCTTGGGGTGGATCGGCCATCCGCCGGCCCTGGAGGAGCTCTGTGGTAGAGACCCCTAAAATCTGTGCCAGTGGGATCAAGAGGGAGATGTCCGGGGCGCTCAGGTCCCGCTCCCACTTGCTCACCGCCTTGTCGGTGACATGCAGCTGACTGGCCAGCTCTTTTTGGGTCAACTGGTTCTCTTTGCGCAGCTGCTGGAGAAAGCTGCCGAGGGAAGAATCCTTCATGGAGGCACCACCTTTGTTTTGTGTGTCCATAGCATAGCAGAAGGCGGGGAAAATGGCAACCGACGAGAGGTCGAGGCGGTGGGAAACCAGCAGTAGAGCGACGGGAGACGGCTGCCGGAGCTACGGCCAAGAAAACCGCCCCCATCTTTACGGTCAAAGACAGGGGCGGTGGGTTAGGAGGCGGACTGGGTCATGGCGCGCTCGGCCATGCGAAGGGTTTTGCGCAGGAAGATGGCGCTGAGGGTCAGGGACATGAGCTCGGCGATGGGGAAGGCCAGCCAGACCAGGGTAAGGTTGCCCGTCTGGGACAGCAGCCACGCCACCGGGAGCAGGACCACCAGCTGACGGCAGACGGAGACCACCAGGCTGTATATGGGGTTGCCGATGGCCTGGCACACCGACATGGAGATGATGCAGAAGCCTGCCAGCACGAAGGAGAGGGCGATGATCCGCAGGGCCGGGGTGCCGATGGCCAGCATGTTTTCCGAGGCGTCGAAGAGGGAGAGCAGGGCCCCAGGGGCCAGTTCAAAGGCGGCCAGGCCCACGGCCATAATAGCCACCGCGGAGAAAATGGCCAGTTTGATGGTTTTCTTTACCCGGTCGGGCTTCTTGGCCCCGTAGTTGTAGGCGACAATGGGCACCATGCCGTTGTTCAGTCCGAAGACCGGCATGAAGATAAAGCTCTGGAGCTTGAAGTAGGCGCCAAACACAGCGGTGGCGGTGGTGGTGAAGGAGATGAGGATTCGGTTGACCCCGAAGACCATCACCGAGCCAATGCACTGCATGACAATGGAGGGGAAGCCGATGCGGTAGATGTTTTTTACCGTGGGTCCATGAAAGCGGATTTTACGGGGGACGATGTGAATGTCCGGGTTGCACTTGAGGTTCATAATGAGCGCGGCCACCGCAGCCACACACTGCCCGGTGACCGTGGCCACCGCGGCGCCGGCCACACCCAGGCGAGGGGCGCCGAAAAGACCGAAGATAAGGATGGGGTCCAGGATGATGTTGGTCAGGGCGCCCAGAAGCTGGGTACACATGGACAGGTGGGTGCGGCCGGTGGATTGCAGCAGCCGCTCAAAGGTGAACTGGCAGAAGATGCCGATGGAGCAGCCCAGGCAGATTTGGGCGTAGATGGTGCCGGAGGATACAATCTCCGTTACGTCGGTCTGGAGCTGGAAGAAGGTGCGGGAGAAAAATACCCCAATGACGCAGAAGAGAACGAAGGAGCACAGAGCCAGAAAGATGCCGGTGTTGGCGGCCTGGTCCGCTTTGTCCTGCTCTTTTGCGCCCAGGGACCGGGAGAGCAGGGCGTTCATGCCCACGGTGGTGCCCGCGCAGACGGCGATCATCAGGTTTTGCAGGGGAAAGGCCAAGGAGACTGCGGTCAAGGCGTTCTCACTGAGCCGGGAGACGAAAATGCTGTCTACCACATTGTACAGGGCCTGGACCAGCATGGAGATCATCATGGGGACAGCCATGCCGGCCAGCAGCCGCCCCACAGGCTGGACGCCCATCTTGTTTTCTGCGGGCGTGTTGGAAGGGTTGTTGTTCTGCATAGTTCACTTTCCTCATTTTTCCACAAAAAAATAACAATTACATAGCAAATCTATATTGTATAGCAATAAAATAATCTGTCAATGGTCGAATTGGACAAAAGAGAGGAGGCGCTTTTGGCGCCTCCTCTCTTGGTTTCCTTCGATATGGAAGAGGATGGGAAATGTGGAAAATCCTCCTTAGAACATGGGCAGAACAGAGCCGTTGTAGTTGCTCTCGATGAACTCCCGGACCTCATCGGACTGGAGGGCGGCCACCAGGGCCTTGATTGCCTCGTTGTTCTCGTTGCCTTCCTTCACCGCGATGATGTTGGTGTAGGCCTGGGCGGCATCGGACTCGGGGTCCTCGGAGGCCAGGGCATCGGTGGTGGGGTTCAGACCGGCCTGGAGGGCATAGTTGGAGTTGATGATGGACAGGTCCACTTCCTCAATGGTCTGGGGCAGCATGGCGGCTTCCAGCTCCTTGAACTCCAGGTTCTTGGGATTGGAGGTAATGTCGTTGGGGGTGGCTTCCAGGCCCGCGTCCTCCTTCAGCTCAATGAGGCCCAGGTCCTGGAGCAGCAGCAGGGCACGGCCCTCGTTGGTGGCATCATTGGGCACGGCGATGACAGCCCCGTCGGGGATCTCTTCCAAAGAGGTGGTTTTGCCGGCGTAGATGCCCATGGGCTCGTAGTGGATGGAGCCGGCGTTCACCAGGTGGGTGTTGTTTTCTGCGTTATAGGTTTCCATGTAAGTGATGTGCTGGAAGAAGTTAGCGTCATCCTCCCCTTCCTCCACAGCAACGTTGGGGGTGAGATAGTCGGTGTAAGGGACAATCTCCAAGGTGATGCCCTGGGCGGCCAGGGTGTCCACGACCTGCTCCAGAATCTCCTGGTGGGGGGCAGGGGTGGCGCCAACCCTCAGGGTAACCGTTTCGCCGGATGTCTCAGTCTGAGGGGTGTTTTCATCGGCGGGGTCCTCAGCGGGGGTGCCGCCGCAGGCGGCCAGGCCCAGGCACAGGGTCAGCGCCATGGCCAGTGCAAGAAGCTTCTTCATGGGATGGGTTCCTCCTTAAAATAAAATGAAAGAATTTATCTCAGACGCTTGTCCAACTTGGTGGACAGCCAACTGAACAGGGATTGGATGATCTGGACCAAGACGATGATGAAGATCACGGTCACCCACATCATCTCTGGAACCCGCCGCTGATAGCCGTAGCGGATGGCCAAGTCGCCCAGACCGCCGGCTCCCACCGCGCCGGCGATGGCGGTGTAGCCCAAGATGGTGATGATGGAGATGGAGGCCCCCAGGATCAGGGAGGGGACTGCCTCAGGCAGATAGACTTTCCAGACGATCTGCAGCCGGGAGGCCCCCATGGATTGGGCGGCCTCCACCACACCGGCGTCCACCTCGGCCAGGGAGGTCTCCACCATACGGGCGATAAAGGGGGCGGCGGAGACCACCAGGGGGACAATGGCCCCGGGGACCCCCATCTTGGTGCCCACAATGAGCTTGGTGAAGTCCATGATGGCGATCATCAAAATGATAAAGGGGAGGGAGCGGCCCACGTTGATGATCCAGCCCAGCACCCGGTTGAACCATTTGTGGGGCCAAATGCCATGGGGCTGGGTGATACTCAGGAGAACCCCCAAGGGCAGGCCGATGAGATAGGCAAAAACGGTGGAAAGGCCCACCATAATCAAGGTGTCACGGGTGCCCTCCAGCAGCAGGGTGCCGTACTCGGCCCAGAAAGCGGACAGGGATTCAAGCATGGCCGGTTACCTCCTCTACGGTGATGTCTGGCTGGCTCTGGATGTAGCGCAGCGCCTTGGCGGCCTCCTCGGGCTCCTTGGGCAGGCCCAGGAGCATGGTGCCGAAGGCCTTGCCCTCGATGTTCCGGGTGTCTGCCCCCAGAATGTTGACCTTCACCCCGCAGTCAATGGCTAGGGAGGCGATGAGGGGCTCGTAGGAGGAGCCGCCGTTGAAGGCCACACGGATGACCCGGGAGGGGGGCAGCCGGTCGATCTGCACCCCGTTGGGGTAGACCAGCTGGCGGCCAATGTCTGTCTTGGGCTGGGAGAAGATCTCCGCCACGGTGCCCTCCTCCGCCACCACGCCGTGGTCCAGAATGGCCACCCGGTGGCAGACCTCCTCAATGACATTCATCTGGTGGGTGATGACCACCACTGTGACGCCCAGGGTCTCATTGAGCTCCTTCAGCAGCGCCAGGATGGACAGGGTGGTGGTGGGGTCCAGGGCGGAGGTGGCCTCGTCGCACAGCAGGACCTTGGGGTTGGTGGCCAGGGCCCGGGCGATGGCCACCCGCTGCTTCTGGCCGCCGGAGAGCTGGGCGGGATAGGCGTCGGCCCGGTTGCCCAGGCCCACCAGCTCCAGCAGTTCCCGGGCTCGCTTCACCGCGTCGGCCCGTTTGGTGCCGATGAGCTCCAGGGGGAAACAGATGTTGTCCAGGGCGGTGCGCTGCATGAGCAGGTTGAAGCTCTGGAAAATCATGCTGATGTCCTGCCGGGCCTGGCGCAGCTGCTTGTCCCGCAGCTTGGTCAGGTCCTTGCCGTCCACCAGGACAGACCCGGTGGTGGGGCGCTCCAGCAGGTTCATGCACCGGACTAACGTGGACTTTCCCGCCCCGGACAGGCCGATGATGCCGAAGATCTCCCCCGCCTCAATCTCTAAGTTGATGTCCTCCAGGGCGTGGACCGCAGTGGGGCCGGTCCCGAAGGTTTTGTTCAGATGCTGAATCTGAATGATGGGTTGGCTCACAATTCTCTCCCCTTACCTTGTCCCGTTCCCCTCCGGGAGCGCGGGAATGTACTCTTTCTGTCTGGGCGGCATCCTGGGTGTATGGCTCCCATGGGAGCAAACAAAAAAGTCGTCCTTGATGTTCATCAAGGACGACTGATGCAGCCGTGGTACCACCTTGGTTCGCGCGGCCCCTCACGGAGCCGGCCTTAAAGGGTGCCAGCACACCCCCGGCGCGATGACGGGCGCTCCCGTCGCAGCCTAACGAAGGGGAAACTCCTTCGGTCGGTGCGCGGCTCCGAGACCATCTTCCATCCAGCACGCCGCGCCCTTTTTCACCGGCCGGGGCTCTCTGCTGCTTTGCACAGGATGTACTCTTCTCTTCCTTGCCTTTGTGGTGTTTCATTGTTGCCTTTCAATTTACACCAAAACAGAGGGCTTGTCAAGCACTAATTTTCCCGCAGTTGGACGGCTGCGGTCCCATTGGATGGATGGCTGCCGACGGCGAGATCGGGGGTGCCGCTGGTACCAACATAGGCGGGGAAGGAAGGGTTACCCCAGCCGTTTTACATACTGCCGGACGGACAGAGGCACCGAGGCCAGGCAGAGCAGCAGGGCCAACACCAGGGCTGCCGGTGCGCCCAAAAGGAAGAGGATGCTGCCCTGGGGCAGCGCCGCCCCAGCCAGGCCGGCCAAGGCGGCCACCAGGGCCAGCAAGACCACAAAGAAAATCATCATGTAGAGTCGTGCCTTTTCCACGCCATGGCGGAACAGG
>NZ_QQRQ01000015.1 GCF_003425665.1 Evtepia gabavorous | reverse complement strand
GGAAACCCAGCGGGCGGCGGAGGCCCTGGAGGCCCGCCAAAGTGCCGGCCCCACGCCGCCGGAAACATTGCTTCGCAGCCAGAACGACCAGGAGGAGACCCTTCGGACCCTGGGAGAGGAACTGGCATCTTTACGGGGCACCATGGGGGCATTCTCTCCGCTGCTTGCCCAGCTGCGGCACCAGCTGCGGACCGCTGAGGCAGACCAGGCCCGCCAGGACGGGCTGCTCCGGGACACGGTCCAGCAAACCCAGGCGCTGGAAAAGGAGATTGCCCAGCGGGAGGCCAAGGTGGAAACCCTGGAGGCTGCCCGGCGGGCACTGTCTGTCCAGCTGGAGCAGAGCACCGGTCAAAAGCTGGCCCTGGAGCGGGCCCGGGTGGAGAATGACCGGGCGGCCCGGGCCCAGAATGACCTGCAGCTGCGGCTGCAGCGAGAGGCCGGGGTGCTGGAGCAGAGAAAGCTGCAGGCCGGCATGGAGGAAAAACGCCTCCTGGACCGGCTGTGGGACACCTATGGCATGACCCACCAGGGGGCGCTGGCGGTCCGGGTCCCTGTGGAGGACGCGGCCCAGGCCCAGCGGCGCACGGTTCAGCTGAACCAGGCCATACAGGCCCTGGGCACTGTAAACCTGGGGGCGGTGGAGGAATTTCAGCGGGTGGAGGAGCGGTATGGCTACCTCAAGGACCAAAAAAACGACGTGGAGACCGCCCAAAGGGAATTGGAGGGAGTGATCCAGGAGATCACCCAGGAGATGGAGGCCATTTTCCGTCGGGAGTTTGCCCGGATTCAGGCGGCCTTTTCCCAGACCTTCGCGGACCTCTTTGGCGGTGGGCAGGGGACCTTGTCCCTGGAGGACGAGACGGACGTGCTCCGCTGCGGCATTGAGATCAGGGCCCAGCCCCCGGGCAAGACCCTGCGGGCCATCAGCCTTCTCTCTGGAGGAGAGCGGTCCCTGGTGGCCATCGCCCTGTACTTTGCCATTTTGAAGATTCACCCCACCCCCTTCTGCGTGGTGGACGAGATTGAGGCGGCTCTGGACGAGGCCAACGGCGCCCGGTTTATCCGCTACCTGCGGGCGGTGGCCTCAGAGACCCAGTTTCTGCTCATTACCCACCGCCGGGAGACCATGGAGGCCGCCGATGTCCTCTATGGTGTCACCATGGAGCGGCAGGGGGTCAGCCGGGTGCTGAAGCTGGACCTGCATCAAGCGGAAGCATTGCTGGACGGCGCCCCGGCCTAAAAGACACCGAACAAGGAGGCATCCCCATGGGATTGTTTAATAAAATTAAGAAGCTCAATATTTTCTCCGGCCTGTTCTCCGTGGATGAGGACTTTTTTGAGGAACTGGAGGAGTCCCTGATCCTCTCGGATATGGGGATGGAGACCACCCTGGAGGCGGTGGAGACCCTGCGGGAGCGGGTAAAGGAGCGGAAGATCAAAGAGCCGGAGGAGGTAAAAGCCTGCCTGCGGGAGATTTTGGTGGAAATGCTGGCGGTGGGAGAGCCCGGCCTGGACCTGTCCGGCAAGCCGGCGGTGATCCTGATGATCGGGGTCAACGGCGTGGGCAAGACCACCACCATCGGCAAGCTGGCCAACCGCCTGAAGGCCGATGGGAACCGGGTCCTGCTGGCGGCGGGGGATACCTTCCGGGCCGCCGCCGCGGAGCAGCTGTCTGTCTGGGCCGAGCGGGCCCAGGTGGAGATCGTCAAGCACGAGGAGGGGTCCGACCCCGCCGCCGTGGTCTTTGACGCCATGAACGCCGCCCGGGCCAGACGGGTGGATGTGGTTCTGGTGGACACCGCCGGACGGCTGCACAACAAGCAGAACCTGATGAACGAACTGAACAAGATCCGCCGGGTCATTGACCGGGAAGGGGAGAGCAGCTCCAAAGAGGTTCTGCTGGTTCTGGACGCCACCACGGGACAGAACGGCCTGATCCAGGCCAAGCAGTTCAGCCAGAGCGCCGGGATCACCGGCATTGTGCTCACCAAGCTGGACGGGACGGCCAAAGGCGGCGTGGTTTTGGCCATTGCCAAGGAGATGGGCGTACCGGTGAAGTACGTGGGCCTGGGGGAGGGGATCGACGATCTCCAGCCCTTTGACCCGGCGGCCTTCGCCGAGGCCCTGGTATAAGTCATTGGGGATTCCCCGGAGACGGGGAGTCGAGGATAGAAAGGAGCAACCAATATGGCTCGTATGGATGCAAGGGCGCAGGATGCGTTGCGCCCTGTGGAGATCCTTCCTCACATCAACAAGTTTGCCGAGGGTAGCTGCCTCATTCGCTGGGGCAACACCCATGTGCTGTGCACCGCCAGCGTGGAGGAGCGCACCCCGCCCCATGTGCCCGACGGGGAGGGCTGGGTGACCGCAGAGTATTCCATGCTCCCCCGGGCCAACCGGGAGCGCAGCCGCCGGGACATCTCCAAGCTCAAGCTGGCGCCCCGGTCGGCGGAGATCCAGCGGCTGGTGGGCCGGGCCCTCCGGGCCGCGGTGGACAGCAGGAAGCTGGGGGAGCGGACCATCACCATCGACTGCGATGTACTCCAGGGGGACGGCGGCACCCGGACCGCCTCTGTGACCGGGGGATACGTGGCCCTGGCCCTGGCGTGCCGGAAGCTCATGGAGGAGGGGGTGCTCCGGGAGATGCCGCTGACCACCCAGGTTGCGGCGGTGTCCGCGGGCATCGTGGACGATGTCCCCCTGCTGGACCTGTGCTACGAGGAGGACTCCGGCGCCATGGTGGACCTCAACTGCGTGATGACCCGGGAGGGGGATCTGGTGGAGCTCCAGGGCACCGGCGAGGGCCGGGCCTTTACCATCCAGGAACAGCGTCAGCTGGTGGACCTGTGCGCCAAGGGGATTCGGGAGCTTCTGGCCATCCAGGCGGCGGTTCTGGAAGGAGGCGCCCTATGAAGGTTGTACTGGCCAGTCACAATGCCAAAAAGATAACGGAGATGCGGGCCATCCTCTCCCAGATGGGGGTGGAAGTCCTCTCCCAACGGGATGTGGGCGTGGACCTGGAGCCGGAGGAGACGGGGACCACCTTTGAGGCAAATGCCCGAATCAAAGCCAAGGCGGTGATGGAGGCCACGGGGCTGCCCGCCATCGCCGATGACTCCGGCCTTATGGTGGATGCCCTGGACGGGGCGCCTGGGGTCTATTCCGCCCGGTACGGCGGCCCCGGCCTGGACGACACCGGCCGGTGGCAGCTGCTGCTGAGGAATATGGCGGGCCAGTCCCACCGGACCTGCCGGTTCGTCAGCGTGATCTGCTGCGCCTTTCCCGATGGGTCTGAAATTCTGGCCCGGGGAGAGTGCCCCGGCGTTCTGGCCGAGGGACCCAGCGGGGCGGGGGGCTTTGGCTATGACCCCATCTTTTTCCTGCCCCAACTGGGCAAGACCATGGCCCAGCTGACCCCGGAAGAAAAAAATCAAATCTCGCACCGGGCCCGTGCCCTGGCGGGATTTCAGACGGAATGGGAGAAACGACACAATGGAACTGACCAGTAAACAGAGAGCCCAGCTGCGGGGCATGGCCAACGGTCTGGACACGATTGTGCAGATCGGAAAGGACGGCATTGGAGACAATCTGGTGCAGCAGGCCAATGAGGCCCTGGAGGCCCGGGAGCTCATCAAATGCCGGGTGCTGGAGAGCGCCATGCTCACCGCCCGGGAGGCCTGCCAGGAGCTGGCCAAACGCACCCGAAGCGAAGGCGTGCAGGTCATTGGGACCAAATTTGTACTTTATCGAGAGAGCCATAGCAGAGAGAAAAAAGACAAGATCGTGTTGGTGAAGGACCGGAAGAAACCGACCCAAACATAATGGGAAAGCAGGTGGAATCACTTCATGAAGATTGGAATCTATGGCGGGACCTTTGACCCGCCCCATTTGGGACACATGGAGGCGGCCCGGACAGCCCTGGAACAAATGAACCTGGACCGGCTGATCATCATTCCCGACTGCGAACCGCCCCACAAGGACCTGGCCGAGGAGGCGGCCACGCCCCAGCAGAGGCTGGAGATGGCCGCCCTCATGGCCGATGGCCTGGGCCCCCGGGCGGAGGTCTCGGACCTGGAGATCCGCCGGGAGGGAAAGAGCTACACCGCCGACACGGTGGAGGCCCTCCATGAGACCTTTCCAGAGGATGAGCTGTGGCTGCTCATGGGAACGGACATGTTCCTCACCGTGCAAAACTGGTATCAGCCTGAGCGGATTTTCCAGTATGCCGGCGTGGCGGCCTTCTCCCGCAGTGAGGAAGATACCCAGGCGCTCTTTGAGGAGCAGAGTCAGTACTTAGCAGAGACCTTTCACGCCCGGACCACGGTGGTGAACCTGCCCAAGGTGACGGAGATCGCCTCCCGGGACCTGCGGCGTATGCTGGCCTCTGAGTGGACCGGGGGCAACGTGGACCCCGCCCAGTATCTATGGACGCCGGTCTATGGATATATTCTGCGGGAAAAGCTCTTCGGCACCCAGGCGGATTTGCGGCACCTCAGCGACAAGCACCTTCGGGCCATCTCCTACTCCATGGTCAAGGCCAAACGTTTGCCCCACATCAAGGGGACGGAGGAAACGGCGGTGGCTCTGGCCAAGTTCTGGGGTGTGGACCCGGAAAAGGCCCGCCGGGCGGCGATCCTTCACGACTGCACCAAGTATTGGGACCTGGAGACTCAGGTGGCGGCCTGTGACAAGTATGGGATTGCGCTGGATGAATTGGAGCGGGTTTCGGTCAAGTTCCTCCACGCCAAGACCGGAGCTGCCCTGGCCAAGTATGTGTTTGGGGAGCCTGATGATGTCTACGACGCCATTTTCTGCCACACCACGGGCAAACCGGGGATGACCAAGCTGGACAAAGTGCTGTATCTGGCCGATTATATGGAGCCCAGCCGGGCCTTTGACGGGGTGGAGGAGCTGCGCCGTCTGGTTTGGGAGGACTTGGACCAGGCTATGATTTTGGGGCTGGAGATGACCGTGGAAGAGCTGCGGGAACGAGGTGCGGTGGTCCATCAGAACACCCAGGGGACCCTGGATGACCTGAGGAGGAAGCTGCGGTGAACAATCGATCCTTTTCCGAGGAAGAGATGAGACAGAGAGAGAAGGAAGAACGCTCCCGCCTGCGCAAGCAGGAGCAGGCCTACCGCGAGGCCCAGCGGGGGGTCTATTCCCGCATCTATCAGGAACAGGATGCCATGCCCGAGGATTACCGGGCAGCTTTTTGGGAGGACCCCCGGGACCGGCTGTATGACCAGGACCGCCGGGCGGCCCAGAAGGGCGACGACTGGGCGGCGGAGCGGCGGCAGATTCAGGAGGAGCTCTGGGATGATCCCTGGCCCAAAAGCCGGGGAGACCGCCGGTCAGAGCCCCCGGTTGACCCGCCCCGGCGCCCCAGCCGGCCGGCCCCGCCCCCCCAGGACAGGGAACCTGCCTCTGACGAGTGGCAGCCGCTCCCGGAACTGCGGCCGGGGGGACAGAAGGCGCCCCAGCGAAAGCGAAAGTCCCCCCCTCCTGCCGGAGGAACCGGCGGCCGCGGCGGACCTCCCCCCAGAGGGGCCGGCGGTCCGCCCCCCCGAAAAAGGCGGCGGCGGAAGATTTTGGTGACGGTGCTGCTGGTTTTGCTGGCGCTGCTGGCCATTGGGTTTGTGATCCACCAGATCTATGTCCGGCCGCCGGATATCCCCACCCATGAGAACCAGGAGGCGGGGACCGATCCCGGCAGCCTGGGGGTTGGCCGGCGGGAAGACGTGTATACCTTCCTTCTGGTGGGCCGGGATGATGGCCAAGGCGGCGGCGGCAACACGGACACCATGATGGTGGGCTGTTACGACGTGAAAAACGGCACGGTGGACGTGCTGAGCATCTACCGGGATACCATGGTGGATGTGCCGGGGGAGATTCCCAAGATCAACTCGGTGTACAACCGACAGGGCATTGAGGGGGTCCAGAAGCAGATTAAAAACCTCATCGGCTATACCCCGGACTACTATTTCGTGGTGGAGCTGGACGCGGTGGCGGAGCTGGTGGATGCCATCGGCGGCGTGGATTATGAGGTGCCCTATAACATGGACTACGATGACCCCACCCAGGACCTGCACATTCATTACAAAAAAGGAATGCAGCACCTGAACGGAGAGGACGCGGTAAAGGTCCTGCGCTGGCGGAAAAACAACAGCGGGGAGAGCCTCTCCGTGGGGGATGTGGGCCGGGTTGAAGTCCAGCACTCCTTCCTCCGGGCGCTGGCCAAGGAGATGGTGAGCCTGGGGACCCTGACCAAGATCGGCGAGATCGTGGACATTGTGGACCGAAACCTGGAGAGCAACCTGGACTATGGAGAGATGATCTGGTTCGGGGAACGGGCCCTGGGACTGAAGGAGGGGAGCATCCGCTTCCACAACCTGCCAGGAGACTATACGGGCACCATGTGGAGCCCCACCTATCAGAATTACCAGTCCTATGTCTTCGTCAACTCCAGTGCCCTGCGGGACCTGATCAACCAATATATGAACCCCTATCTGGAGGACATCACCCCGGACATGCAGCATGTGGTTCAGGACACCACGGTGAACAATCTGCCTGTGGAGAGTGACACCACAGCCCAGACCGGGCAGGCTGCGGGGGATGCCGCCCAAGGACAGACCACAGACTAAACCGCTGGGACCTCCGCCCGCCAGGGCGGGCCCAGCGATGAGAAAGGAAGAGCCTATGACACCAAAAGAGATGGCCCTGCTGCTGGCCCAGGCACTGGACAGCAAGAAGGGCAAGGACATCCGGGTGCTGGAGACCGACAGCGTAACCACTCTGGCAGACTACTTCGTCCTGTGTACGGGCACCTCAGCCCCCCAGCTCAAGGCGCTGGCCGACGCAGGGGAGAGAGCCATGAAGGAGGCGGGCATCCTCCCCCATCACGTGGAGGGGCACCGGGGAGGAACCTGGATTCTGCAGGACTACGGCGACGTGGTGGTCCACCTGTTTGACAAGGAGGCCCGGGCCTTTTATGACCTGGACCGCCTGTGGGAGGACGCCAAGGTGGTGGACCTGAGCCAGGTGCTCCAGCCCGGAGAGTGAATCCCCCGGCCGGGGAAGCCCCCCGGCTGGCTGTCACGTGACAATTTGAAATCGACTCGATTATAAAAACAGGAAAGTGTGATCAGATTGAAGTACGAGTTTAACCGCATTGAGCGCAAATGGCAGGACCGCTGGGCCAAGGAGAACTGTTACCATGCCGAGACCGGCGGGGACAAGCCCAAATTTTACGCCCTGGTGGAGTTCCCCTATCCCTCCGGCCAGGGACTCCATGTGGGCCACGCCCGGCCCTATACCGCCATGGACGTGGTGGCCCGGAAGCGGCGGATGGACGGCTACAATGTGCTCTTCCCCATGGGCTATGACGCCTTCGGCCTGCCCACGGAGAACTATGCCATCAAGAACCACATTCACCCCGCCAAGGTGACCCACGACAACATCGCCAACTTTACCAAGCAGCTGAAGATGCTGGGCTACTCCTTTGACTGGGACCGGGTGGTGGACACCACCGACCCCAAGTATTACAAATGGACCCAGTGGATTTTCCTCCAGCTGTTCAAGAAGGGCCTGGCATACAAGACCTCCATGCCCGTCAACTGGTGCACCTCCTGTAAGTGCGTGCTGGCCAACGAGGAGGTGGTCAACGGCGTCTGTGAACGCTGCGGCTCCGAGGTCATCCGGAAGGAGAAGAGCCAGTGGATGCTGAAGATCACCGAGTATGCCCAGCGCCTGATTGACGACCTGGACCAGGTGGACTTCATCGAGCGGGTGAAGATTCAGCAGAAAAACTGGATTGGCCGCTCCACCGGCGCGGAGGTGACCTTCCCCACCACCCAGGGGGATGACCTGGTCATCTATACCACCCGCCCCGACACCCTCTTTGGCGCCACCTACATGGTGCTCTCGCCGGAGCACCCCTACATTGCCCGGTGGAAGAACGCCATCGGCAACTGGGACCAGGTCACCGCCTATGTGGAGGCCGCGGCCCGGAAGTCTGACTTTGAGCGGACCGAGCTGGCCAAGGAAAAGACCGGGGTGAAGCTGGAGGGCGTTGCGGGGATCAACCCCGTCAACGGAAAGAAGATCCCGATTTTCATCTCGGACTATGTTCTGGTGTCCTACGGCACCGGGGCGATCATGGCGGTGCCGGCCCACGACGACCGGGACTGGGAATTTGCCAAGAAGTTTGGCTGTGAGATCATTGAAGTGGTCCAGGGCGGGGACATCGAGAAGGCGGCCTTTACCCTGAAGGACGACACCGGGATCATGGTGAACTCCGACTTCCTCAACGGCCTGACGGTGAAGGAAGCCATTCCAGTGATGAAGAAGTGGCTGGAGGAGAAGGGAATTGGCCATGAGAAGGTCAACTATAAGCTCCGGGACTGGGTCTTTTCCCGCCAGCGGTATTGGGGGGAGCCCATTCCCCTGGTCCACTGCGACAAGTGCGGCTGGGTTCCTCTGCCGGAGGAGCAGCTCCCCCTGCTGCTGCCCGAGGTGAGCAGCTATGAGCCCACCGACAACGGGGAGTCCCCCCTGGCGACCATGACCGACTGGGTGAACACCACCTGCCCCTGCTGCGGCGGCCCGGCCCAGCGGGAGACCGACACCATGCCCCAGTGGGCTGGGTCTTCCTGGTACTTCCTGCGGTACATGGACCCCCACAATGACAAGGCCTTGGCCTCCCAGGAGGCGCTGCGCTACTGGGGCCAGGTGGACTGGTACAACGGCGGAATGGAGCACACCACCCTCCATCTCCTCTACTCCCGGTTCTGGCATAAGTTCCTCTATGACCTGGGCGTGGTTCCCTATGCGGAGCCCTATCACAAGCGGACCAGCCATGGGATGATCCTGGGCGAGGGCGGCGAGAAGATGTCCAAGTCCCGGGGGAACGTGGTCAACCCCAACGACGTGGTTGCCCAGTACGGCGCGGACACCATGCGGATGTATATCATGTTCATCGGGGACTTTGAGAAGGCGGCCGCTTGGTCTGACAACGCGGTAAAGGGCTGCAAACGGTTCCTGGACCGCATCTGGAATCTGGCCGAGCAGGTTACGCCGGCCGAAGCCTACGGCAAGGAAAACGAGGCCCTCCTGCACAAGACCATTAAGAAGGTCTCGGATGACATTGAGAACATGAAGTTCAACACGGCCATTGCCGCGCTGATGACCCTCACCAATCAGTTCTATGATAAAGGGGTCAACCAGGCGGAGTTCCGCACCATGCTCCAGCTCCTCTCGCCCTTTGCCCCCCACATGGCCGATGAGCTGTGGGAGCGGTTTGGCTGGGAGGGCATGGCCAGCACCTCTGCTTGGCCGGCCTATGATGAGAGCAAAACGGTGGCCTCGGAGGTCACCATTGCGGTGCAGGTGGGCGGCAAGCTGAAGACCACCGTCACCGTGGCCACGGACAGCGACCAGGATGCCGTTTTGGCGGCGGTCACCGCCGAGGCCAAGATTGCCAAGCTGATGGAGGGGAAGGAGCTCGTTAAGGTCATCCATGTCCCCAATAAGCTGGTGAATCTGATCCTGAAGCCCAAGGCATGACGAGGGGTCGCCTCTAAGGCGGCGAATATGGAAGGGGTATTTCCTTGGTATGCGCGGGAAATGATAAAATTCTTAGGAATACACCTTGACAATCTTCTGTAAATTGCATATAATACCACTGTTAAAGCCATATTTTACGATGGCCCTTTGGTGCGTGGAAGATACAGTCCACCACTTCGGAGGGAGGGAAAACGAATGTCTGAAGTCCATGTGAGAGAGAATGAATCTCTGGAAAGCGCTCTGAAACGGTTTAAGCGCAGCTGCGCCAAGTCTGGCGTCCTGGCTGAGGTGCGGAAAAGAGAGCACTACGAAAGCCCCAGCGTGAAGCGCCGCAAGAAGTCCGAAGCAGCGCGGAAGAATCGTAAAAAGTATTATTAATAGCTTGAAAACCCTGTCCGGTTGTGCCCGGACAGGGTTTTTTCATGGCGTACGCCCCGGGGAAAACCTGCGTCGGCTCCAGACAGCCTGCGTATGCTCAAGCCTCCTGGCGGACCAGCCTGGGCAGGAATTCCGCGATCTCTGGATAGAGCAGGAAAAACCGGGAGATGCCCAGTTCCTGGGCCAATGTCCGTTTTTTCTCCAGACTTTCCCCGTCGTCAAAGAGGATGAAGTGGGCCCCGGTCTCCCGGCTCATGTAGGTGAAGTAGTGGGCGCAGAGGTCCGGGGAGAAGAACACCGAGGGGTTCAGGCGGCGCTGCAGCCGCTCTAAGGTTTCCTGGGAGATGGGCCGGCCCTGCCCCTTGACGGAGGGGAGAAAGAAATCGTCCCGGGCCCGCCGGAGGCAGAGAACCAGCCGGTGGGGGCCGTAGGTGTCGATGGCCTCCTCCAACCGCCGCCGCAAAGAACCTCCGGAGATGGCGGAGGTCAGATAGATGGACGCCCGGTCGCTGTAATTTCCATAGGACTCAGGCAGGAAAAGGGTCCGTTTCCGCTGGGTCAGCCCCTCCTCCAGGCCGCAGATGAGCTGGGAGAGGAACCGGGTGGGCGGCTGCTCCAGGTCCAGAATGACGCCGCCGAAGCCGCGCCCCTGGCAGACGGTAAGAATGTCCCGGACTGCCCGGCGGGGATCACATTGTCCAGCAGGAGAGGTGGGTACCCCCACCAACATCAAACCACCCTTGCCATGGGGCGGGAGAGGGGCCTGGCAAAGTTGACCAGTCTCATCCAGTTGATAGGCCATGTGGGCCAGAGGAAGACCCCAAGTTTGGGCCTGGTCCAAGGATTGGGGCGGCGTGAGCAGGAATTGCCGCGGGGAAGGATACATCATAAAAAGGAACCCCCTTGTCCATTGGTTTCGGTTCGTGTATAATCAGGGAACAGATGGTTCCCCCACCAAACGTCTGCTCCAAAAGTATGCGGACAAGAGATTGTTTAGAAGGTGATGCCGTGAAATTTCCGTTGGTCCCTGATTTTTATTTTGAAAGCATCCACGCCATTGATTTGGCCCGGCTGCGGGCCCGGGGAGTTCGCCTCCTGCTGGCCGATTTGGACAACACCCTGGTGCCCTATGGAGTCCACACCCCCACCCAGCCGGTGCGGGCCTGGAAGCAGGCGCTGGACCAGGCGGGGATCACCCTGTTTCTGC
Source organism: Evtepia gabavorous (assembly GCF_003425665.1). Taxonomy (GTDB): domain Bacteria; phylum Bacillota; class Clostridia; order Oscillospirales; family Oscillospiraceae; genus Evtepia; species Evtepia gabavorous. Next base: position 40,952 of record NZ_QQRQ01000015.1, on the reverse strand, counting down.
TCTCCAACAGCCGCAAGCCCGGCCGGGCCCAGCGATTCGCGGAGGCTCTGGGTATTCCCTACGAGGGCCATGCGGGCAAGCCCAAGGTGGGGGGCTTTCAGCGGGCGATGGCCCGGATGGGGGCCGCGCCGGAGGAGACAGCCATTGTGGGGGACCAGATTTTTACGGATATCTGGGGGGGCAACCGGGCCGGTGTGCTGACGCTGCTGGTCCACCCCATCCAGTTTGGCACCGTGTTTCGAGGCCTGCGTTACGGTTTGGAGACCCCCTTCCGCGCCGGAGCCGGAAAGGGGTCGGGGCTGTGAGGGCGCGGTTTGGCACCGCCGGCAACCCGGAGGGGTTTTATGCCGCGGGAAAGAAACAGTCCAAGCAGATGCCCGGCTGGCTGCGGGAGCGGGGACTGGACGCCTATGAGTACCAGTGCGGAAAAGGGGTCACGGTGGGGGAGGCCACTGCCCGGGCCATTGGGCAGGCCGCTGCTCAGGCGGGGATTGCCCTCTCCCTCCACGCACCCTACTTTGTCAACCCGGCCAATCCCGAACCGGACAGCCAGGCCAAGACCGCAGGGTATGTCCTGGCCGCCTGCCGGGTGGCCCGGTGGATGGGGGCGGACCGGGTGGTGGTCCATACCGGGGCGATCCAGAAACGGACCCGCCAGGCGGCCTTGGCCACCGCGCGGCAGTGCTTCCGAACGCTGCGGCACCGGTGTGACGAGGAGGGGTATCAGGATATCCTCTTGTGCCCGGAGACCATGGGAAAGATCAATCAGCTGGGGGACCTGGAAGAGGTTCTGACCCTCTGCACGGAGGCGGAGGGCCTGCTGCCCTGCGTGGACTTTGGCCACCTGTATGCCCGCTCCCTGGGGGCGTTGGACGGCCCGGAGGCGGTGGAGCGTATGCTGGACCAGATGGTCCGGGAACTGGGGGTGGCCCGGGCCAGCCAGTTTCACAGCCATTTTTCCAAGATTGCCTATACGCCCCGGGGGGGAGAGGCCCGGCACTTAACCTTTGACCAGCCTGATTTTGGTCCGGACCCGGCGCCCCTCTGTGAGGCGCTGGCCCGCAGGGGCTGGTCCCCCAGAGTGATCTGTGAGAGCGCCGGGACCCAGGATGTGGACGCCTTATGGATGAAGGGGGCCTATCTCCGGGCCTTGGGGGAGACGGCGGAGGGCTGAGAAGGGAGAAATCGAAAGAAAATCCCCAGGAAAGCCCCTGGGGAGGGGAAATTCCCTTGCAAAAATCAGAAAGGTATTGTAAAATAGAGAACGCTTATGGAATAAAAGCGGCGCGGTTTGCCGCTTTGCCGGCGGGTCTCCCAAAGGGGGCCTGCCGAGGATGTCAGCCGTCGGCGGGACGCCGATACGGCAATTTTGTTTGGAGGATGAAGAACTATGATTTCTGCCGGCGAATTTCGGAATGGCGTTACCTTTGAGATGGACGGCCAGGTTATGCAGGTCGTGGAATTCCAGCACGTAAAGCCCGGAAAGGGCGCTGCTTTCGTGCGCACCAAGATGAAGAATGTCATCACCGGCGCTGTGACCGAGACCTCCTTTAACCCCACGGCCAAGTTTGAGAATGCGTATGTGGAGAAGAAGGACATGGAGTACAGCTACAACGACGGCGACCTGTACTACTTTATGGACCAGGAGACCTATGACATGATCCCCATTGCCGCAGAGCTGCTGGGGGACAACTTCCGGTTTGTCAAGGAGAACATGCCCTGCAAGGTCAACAGCTACAAGGGCAAGGTCTTCGCGGTGGAGCCCCCCACCTTTGTGGAGCTGGAGGTCACCGAGACCGACCCCGGGTTCAAGGGGGACACCGCCACCAACGTGACCAAGCCCGCCACGGTGGAGACCGGCGCGGAGATCAAGGTGCCTCTGTTCATCAACCCCGGCGACAAGATTAAGATTGACACCCGCACAGGCGAGTATCTGGAGCGTGCCAAGGGCTGAGTCCCGGCATGGGAAAGGATGGTGCAACGATGACGATTTCGGAAAAGGTTGCGTATCTGAAGGGACTGGCCGATGGCCTGGACCTGCAGGAAAAGCCCTCCAAGGAGGGAAAGCTCATTGCCAAGATCATTGATATCCTGGAGGACGTGGGGTTCGCGGTGGAGGACCTGGAGGTTGAGGTGGAAGCCCTCACCGACGAGGTGGAATCCGTGGCGGAGGACCTGTCCGATGTGGAGACCATGGTCTTTGAGGATTGGGAGGATGAGGACGACGAGGACGCCTGCGGCGGCGGTTGCTGCTGCTCCTCTCTGGACGACGACGATTTCTTTGAAATCGAGTGCCCCAGCTGCGGCGAGGACATTGTCATCGACGAGAGCATCCTGGACATTGGTGAGGTCACTTGCCCCAACTGCGGCGACAAGTTCTCCATGGATTTGGTGGACGAGGCGGAAGCAGAGGACGAGGAATAATCGGACAAGAAACGCGCAACGCCCCCAGCCGGCCTGGCTGGGGGCGTTATTGTTTTTGCTTGGGGAAAGGGGGAACTATCCCGGTGTGGTCCCTAAAACCGAGTGGATGCCGTGGGCGTATCGCTCCCAGGCGGCGGTTTCCTGGGCCAGCTGGACAAGGCCCCGTTGGGTGATGCGGTAATATTTCCGGGTGCGGCCATTGGCTTCCGCCGGGTAGGACGTGACGCAGCCGCCGGCTTCCAGCTTTTTCAGCACGGGGTATAAGGTGCCTTCCTTCATTTGAAAGGTATGATCCGACCGGCGCTCCAGCTCTGAGATCATTTCATAGCCATATCGGTCCTGGTCCCGGAGCAGGGAAAGAAGCGGCAAAGATGAGTGCTCCAGCGATTGTTTATGTTCCATGAGAAAACCTCCGTTCCAGGGATGGTCAGTCAAAAGACAATGGCACAGAAGGAGGCGGGGGCCTCGGTGTGGTCCTCCAGATGCGCTTCCAATTCCTCTTGCAGGGCTGCTTTTTCCTGGGGTGTGACATGACGAAGGTGGGAGGTGACTTGTTGGGTGTAGGTACGGAAGGGCGTGTCCATGGGAACACCTCCTTTGAAAAAGAACGACCGTTTCTATCTAAAAACAGCGTACCTTGTGTTTCGAGGTATGTCAAGAAAAGAACAGCTCGGACATAGTCCGAGCTGTTCTTTTCGTAAGAATGGTCAGCGGGTCCGCTTCAGCAGGAGGGTTAGGAAGAACCACAGAGCCAGCAGAAGGGTGATGGAGGCGCCGGTGGAGGTGCCCAGGTAGTAGGAGACTATCAGCCCGCCGATGCCGCATACCACCCCGCCCAGGACGGAGACCAGGTGGTACTGAGGCAGGTTCCGAGCCACGTTCCGGGCGGCGGCGCCGGGGAGCACCAGCAGGGCGTTGATGACCAGCAGGCCCACCCAGGTCATGGTGATGGTCACCACCACGGCGATGGCGGCGGTAAAGAGGAAGTTTTTCCAGACCACCCGGATGCCCCGGCTGTCAGCCAGGGCCTGGTGAACGGAAGAGAGCATCATCTGGTTAAAGGAAGTGATCCACAGCACCAGCAGGCCCAGCAGAATCAGAGCCAGCAGGCCGATTTCCCCGGGGGCCACACTGAGAATGTCGCCGATGAGAAGGTTGTTGAATTTGGTAAAGCTCTGGCCGCCCAAGGTGCTCAAAAAAATGCCCAGGGCCACGGCAGCGGAGGAGAAGACACTGATGGCTGTGTCGCTGGCCATGTGGGTTTTCTGCCGGACCAGGGTAAAGAGCAGGGCGATGACCACGGAGAAGAGGACCGCCGCGCCCACCGGCTGTGCCAGGCCGCAGAGAGCCCCAATGGCCATGCCGGTGAAGGCGGAGTGCCCCAGAGCGTCGGAAAAGAAAGCCATACGGCTCTCCACCACCATGGTGGACAGCAGACCGAACAGAGGTGTGACCACCAGGACTGCCAGCAGGGCATTTTTCATAAAGAGCATGGTGTCCGGGGCGGCCCATTCAAAGGGGAGCCAGGAGAGGAGCCAATACCAGAAATTCACTGGGCACACCCCCCTTCCTCTCCCAGGTTCAAGTGGAAGACCGCCTGAAATTCCGGGGAGTGGAGGACCTCTCCAGGGGTTCCCACCTTCAAAATGGCCTGCTGAAGGAGGATGACCTTGTCAGCATAATGGCGCAGGGTGGAGAAATCGTGGGTGGAGAAGAGGATGGAGAGATCATATTTCTGCCGGATCTCGTCCAGCATATCCAGCAGCAGATGCTCTCCCCCCACATCGACCCCGGACAGAGGCTCGTCCAAAATGAGAATCTGCGGAATGGGCTCCAGCGCCAGGGCCAGCAGCACCCGCTGGAGCTCCCCGCCGGAGAGGGTGCCGATGCGCTTTTGAATCAGCGCCTCACCGTGGACCCGGGCCAGGCACTCGGTTACCTTGTCCCGCAGATGGCCGGGGACAGGCAGGAAAACCGGCCAGCGGCTGATGGCGGCGGCGAAGAAATCCAGGACACTGATGGGATAGCCCCGGTCGAAACTGGGGCTCTGGGGGACGTAGCCGATTTTGGGGTGGGAGGGATATCCCCCGGCCAGCTGAAACTGGATCGAACCGGAGTAGGGAATCTGGCCCAGGATGCTGCGGAACAGGGAGGACTTCCCGGCGCCATTGGGGCCGATCAGGGCCATGATTTCCCGGCAGTTGAGCTGGAAGGTGATATCCCGCAGGATGCTCTCCCCCTCCAGGGTCACGCCCAGGTCGCGGACCTGGAGCCGGCAGGTCCCCGGTTTGCCGGGCATGGGGATGCGGCTGTGGTTCTGTTTGGAAAATCTCATGCGTACGCCTCCCGAAGGGTGTTGACATTGGTTTGCAGCATCGCCAGATAGGCGGCGATGCCGGGGTCCTGCCCGTGGTCGCTCATCATCAGATCCAGGGAGAATATGGGAACACCACATTCCCGGTGAATCATCTGCGCGGTGGCATCGGCCCCGTTGACCTCGGTAAAGATGGCGGGAAGCTGGTGAAGGCGGATCTCCGCCACGATGTCCGCCACCTCACGGGCGGAGGCCTCGCTGCCGGCTTCCTCCTCCATGGCGCGGAGGATGGTCAGGTCGAAGGCGTCGGCGAAATAGGAAAATCCGTCGTGGAAGGTGATAAGTTCCCGACAGGAGAGGGATTCCAGGGAGGTCTTCATCAGGTCATAGGCCTGGGTGAGCTGTTCCCTTGCCAGCCGCGCGTTGGTGGCATACAGAGCCGCGTGGTCCGGGTCCAGCTGGGACAGGCCGCCGGCCAAATTCTCCAACATGGAGCAGGCCCGCAGAGGGTCCATCCAAATGTGGGCGTCCGCCTCATGCTCATGGCCGGCAGGGAGGATTCCCCCTTCGTGATGGTGTCCTGCGTCCTCCCCCTCCAGCAGAGGGATGCCCTGGGCGCAGTCAATCTGGGGCGTATCGCCCACAGTCTCCAAGGCGCTTTCCATGGACTCCTCCAGGCCGGCGCCGTTGCACACGATGATGTCGGCCCGTTCCAGGGCCTTCATATCTTTTACGGTGAGGGTGTAGTCATGCAGGCAGCCGATGGGCTGGTCGATCATCAGGGTGACGGTGCAGTCCGGAACGCCGCGGGTCACCTCGCAGGCGAAGAGATACACAGGGTAGGTGGTGGCGACGATTTGGGTCCGGCTGTCTTCTGTTCCGTCGCTGGGGTTGGGGGCGCAGGCGGACAACAGCAGAAAGAGGCCACCCAAAAAGAGCAGGCAGGTTCGTCTCATCGGCTCCCTCCTTTCATAAGATATCGGATGGTAATTCATTATACCCCAGGCCGTCAAGTTTGTAAAAGGAAAAGCCGGAAAAAAGCAAGAAAGTTTTAAGAAAGGAAAGAAAAACATAAGATTCTGGATTGCGTTTGGAGGAAACTCCGGTGACGTCCCGATGAGGAGGCGGGGTATCCTGGGAAGCAATCAATCCCAGGAGGAATGTTACATGGAATACTATCACAATCCCGGTAAGGCGCTGGAAATTGAGGTGGCGGGGGAACGGTACCTCCGTCATGGCATTCGGACGCACTTTGTGGAGGTGGGGGAGGACTATCTGGACCTCTTTCGCCGCTATGTGGTGCCGGTCTACCGGCCAGGGGACTGGGTGGCGGTGAGTGAAAAGGTGGCCGCCCTGTGCCAGGGACGGGTGATCCACCGGCAGGAGATTCAAGTGACCTGGCTGGCCCGCCTGCTGGCCAAGTGTGTCCGCCAGACGCCTGCCGGCCCGGGCATGGGACTGCCGGTCAAGATGCAGTTTGCCCTGGACCAGGAGGGACGGGCCCGGGTTTTGTGGGCGGCCTTGCGGGCGGGGTTGGACAAGCTCCGAGGGATTCATGGGACCTTTTACCGTCTGCTGGGGCCGGAGGTCCGGGGACTGGATGGGTTCTATGGGGAGGACATCCCCGCCTATGCGGATTTGGGCATCCGCATTCCCACGGAGCCGGACCTGCTGTGTGACCAGGTCTATGAAAAAACGGGGGTGCAGAGCTATATCGTCGATGCCAACGGCCTGGGCGTGGAGCTGATGGGAAAGTCATCGGGCATCACCGCGCCGGAGACTTGGCTCACGGAGGTGATCCGCGACAATCCGGCGGGACAAGAGGAACAGATGACCCCGTTTATCCTGGTGCGCCGGCTGAGGGATGTCGGCTGATTTTGCCACCCGTATGGAGTAAAAAACGGACCGTCCAAAAAGGACGGTCCGTTTTTTACTCATGTTAAGCTTTCTGTTACAGAAGATGGAATGCCAGCACCAAACCGGAGAACACAATGGAGACGGTGGAGCACAGCTTAATCAGGATGTTCAGGGAGGGACCGGAGGTATCCTTGAAAGGATCGCCCACGGTGTCGCCTACCACGGCTGCCTTGTGCTGCTCGGAACCCTTGCCGCCGTGGTTGCCCCGTTCAATGTACTTCTTGGCGTTGTCCCAAGCGCCGCCGGCGTTGGACATAAACACAGCCATGGCAAAGCCAGTGACGGAGACGCCGCCCAGCAGGCCCACCACGCCGGTGGGGCCCAGGATCAGGCCGGTGATGATGGGAACAATGATGGCCAGCAGAGCGGGGGCCACCATCTCATGCAGGGCACCCTTGGTGCACAGCGCCACGCACTTGCCGTACTCGGGGTCGGTCTTGCCTTCCATGATACCGGCGATCTCCCGGAACTGGCGGCGAACCTCTACCACGATGGACTGGGCTGCGGTCTGCACAGAGCGCATGGTCATGGCGGAGAAGACAAAGGTCAGCATGGCGCCGATGAACAGGCCAACCAGCACAGTGGGGCTGGTCAGGGTGAAGTTCAGGTTCTCCACGGTACGGTCCTGTACAATGTTGACATAGGAGACCAGCAGAGCCAGCGCGGTCAGGGAAGCGGAGCCGATGGCAAAGCCCTTGCCGGTGGCAGCGGTGGTGTTGCCCAGGGAGTCCAGGGCGTCGGTACGGTCACGAACTTCTTCGGGCAGGCCGGACATCTCGGCAATGCCGCCAGCGTTGTCCGCCACGGGGCCGTAGGCGTCGGTGGCCAGGGTGATGCCCAGGGTGGAGAGCATGCCCACGCCGGCGATGCCGATGCCGTACAGGCCCTGGTTGAAAGAGAGGCTGAAGCCGCCCATCTCATCCAGGATGGAGGTGGTGCCGCCTGCGGCGAAGTAGGAGATCAGGATGGCCACCGCCACGATCAGGATGGAGGCGATGGTGGACATCAGGCCCAGGGAAATGCCGCCGATGATGATGGTAGCGGCGCCGGTCTCGGAAGCGGCGGCCAGCTTTTTGGTGGGCTTATAGTTATCAGAGGTAAAATACTCGGTGAAGTAGCCGATGAGAGTACCGCCGATCAAACCGCAGAGGATGGCAATGAAGATGCCCCAGCAGTTGTTCTCCGGGCCGAGAATGAAGTAGCACAGGGGGGCGGCCACGATGGCGGAGAGGATGGCGGCGGTGTAGGTACCGGTCCGCAGGGAGGTCAGCAGGCTCTTCTGGGTGGCGTCCTCCTTGGTCTTGACCAGGAAGGAGCCGATGATGGAGCAGATGATGCCGCACACGGCCAGCGCCATGGGCAGCAGCATGCCCTGCCAGCCGTAGCCGGCGCAGGCACCCAGCGCGAAGGTGGCCAGGATGGAACCCACGTAGGACTCATACAGGTCGGCGCCCATGCCGGCCACGTCGCCCACGTTGTCGCCCACGTTGTCGGCGATGGTGGCGGGGTTGCGGGGGTCATCCTCGGGGATGCCGGCCTCCACCTTGCCCACCAGGTCAGCGCCCACGTCAGCGGCCTTGGTGTAGATGCCGCCGCCCACACGGGCAAACAGAGCCATGAAGGAGGCGCCGATGCCGTTCATCACGATGATGTTGCCCAGCTGGACAGGATCGGTGATGCCGGCGCCGAAGTGGAGAATCATCAGCCAGATGCTGATGTCCAGCATGCCCAGGCCCACCACGGTGAAGCCCATAACCGCGCCGGAGGAGAAAGCCACCCGCAGACCGCGGTTCAGGCTCTCCGATGCGGCCTGGGCGGTACGGGCGTTGGAATTGGTGGCGATCTTCATGCCGATCAGGCCGGCCAGCATGGACCAGATCCCGCCGGTGAGGAACGCGAAGGGGGTGAATTTGGACAGCATCTCGCCGCCGCTGGCAAAGGCGATGATCACCAGAACCACAAAGACCACAGCAAAGACCTTTGCGACGGTGGAGTACTGATGCTTCAGATAGGCGTTGGCACCCTCGCGGATGGACTGCGCGATCTTCTGCATCGTGGCATTGCCCTCTGAGTAGGACATGACTTTCTTGCGTTGGATTGCGGCAAACAGCAGCGCCAGAACAGCGCCGATGAAGCCGATCCACAGATAATTTTCCACGAACGACACTCCTTTTCTTTTTGCACATTGCCTGGGAAAGACAATGCGGAAACGAATAACACACCAATTTTAGCATAACCGAAAGGATTTGCAAGTCTCTCCCTCTTTTTTTTGTGAATTCAAATAAATTTCACAAAAACCACAAAAAAGAGAGGGAGGAATTGGCGAAAAAGGGCAGAGTTACAAAGAGGGAATTCCGGGCTCTTTTTCCCCTCAATTCCGGCCCCAGGTAGAGGGCTGGAAAAGAATCAAGATGGGGAAGATCTCCAGACGTCCCACCAGCATGGCCATGGAGAGCACCACTTTGCTCAGGGAAGAAAAGGCGGCAAAATTGCCCAAGGGCCCCACCGCCTCCAGACCGGGGCCGGTGTTGCTGATGCAGGCCAGGGCGGCAGAGCAGGAGGTGGTCAGGGAAAAGCCGTCCAGGCTCACCACCAAACAGGTCCCGCCCAGGACCAGGAAGAAGCAGGTGAAGAAGACAAAGACGGTGTTCAGGGTCTCCTCATCCACCGCCTTGCCGTCCAGCTTGACCACCTTCACCGCCCGGGGATGGGAGAGCCGGCGGAGGGAGCGGCGGGCGCAGCGGAGCAACAACAGCACCCGGGAGGCTTTGAGACCGCCGGCGGTGCTGCCGGCGCATCCGCCCAGGAACATCAGCAGCACCAGGACAAACTGGGAGACGGTGGGCCAGAGGGCGAAGTCCGCCGTGGAAAAGCCTGTGGTGGAGACCACTGAGGACACCTGAAATAGGGTGTCCCGCAGGGCATGGCCGGCGGATTCATACAGGGGAAGGACGTTGAAAAAGACAATGGCCGAGGACAGCGCCACGGCGAGAAGGAAGAACCGGAGCTCATCACTGCCCAGCGCCTGGCGCAGCCGCCCGGTGAGGACCAGAAAAAAAACGGCAAAATTCAGGGAACATAGGAGCATGAAGACTGTGATGATGACCTCACAGGCGGGCAGGCCATAGGAGGCGATGCTCAGATTCCGCACAGAGAAGCCGCCGGTGCAGACGGTGGCGAAGGTGTTGACCACAGCGTCGTAGAAGGGCATGCCGGCCAAGCAGAGGGCGAGAATTTCCAAAAGGGTGAGGGAGATGTAGATCAGATAGAGGATACGGGCGGACAGGGCGGTCTTGGGCACCAGCTTGTTGCTCACCGGGCCTGTGGCCTCCGCCTGGACCAGCACCTGGGTCCGGCCCCCCACCTTGGGCAGGAAAGCCAGGGTGAAGATCAATACCCCCATTCCCCCAATCCAGGAGGAGAAGGAGCGCCAAAACAGAATGCCGCGGGGGAGGGACTCCACCTCAGTGAGAATCGAGGCGCCGGTGGTGGTGAAACCAGAGACAATTTCAAAGAAACAGTCGGCAAAAGAGGCGAATTCTCCAGAGAACCAGAAGGGAAGGGCGCCGAACAAGCTGAGAAAAACCCAGATGAGCCCCACCACGGCGAAGCCCTCCCGGGAGAAGAAATCCGGCCGGGCCCGAAGGCGAACCAGCAGGCTGCCCAGCAGGCCAACCAATCCAATGGTATACAAAAAAGGCTTGGGGTCCTCCCGGTAAATCAGGCAGACCACCAGCGGAAGCAGCAGGCACAGAGCTTCCAGCTGCAAAGTACGTCCTAACGTGCGCAGCATCAGTTTGTAATTCATAATCTATGTCACAGACAGAGCGGGGAGGGGCCGCCCTTTGACCGCAGGGGAGGGGCGGAACGACTCCGAGAAAGTGGAAGGGACGGGGACTGCTATGGTTTTAAGAAGATATCCCGGAAGGTCTGGATGCCCTGGCCATGGGAAATGACGATTACCCGATCCCCAGGGGAGAGCACCGTGCCGCCGGAGGGGACAACCACTTGATTTTCGTGGAGCAGGGCGACGATCAGAAAGCCCTTTCGAATTTCCAGGTCCTTCAGGGGAATGCCCAGATGAGGGGTATTTTCGTGGAGGATGAACTCAGCGGCCTCCACATCGGTGTCGGAGATGCGGTACAGGGCCGTCATGACGCTGCCGCTCTTATCCTCAAAGCCCCGAACCAGCCGGAGAATCCGGGCCACGGTGATGAGCTTGGGGGCCACCACGCAGTCCAGACCGGCGGCCTGGACCACGGAGGAGTAGTTGACCCGGTTGCACTTGGCCACCACCTTGCGCAGTCCCTGCTGCTGGGCGTAGAGGGCGGAGATCAGGTTGTCCTCATCCCGCCCGGTCAGAGCGATGAAAGCGTCGTTGTTGGTGAAGTGCTCTGAGAGCAAGAGCTCCTGGTCGGTACCGTCCCCGTGGAGAATGAGAGCCTCTGGGAGGGACTCTGAGAGCCGGCGGCAGTGTGCCTCGTTGCTCTCCACCAAGGTTACCCGCACCCCCATGGAGAGGAGCATCTTGGACAGGTAATGGGCGATGCGGCTGCCGCCGATGAGAAAGGCGGAGTGGATTCCCGGCAGGTCCCGGCCCAGGGTGCGCAGGTAGGAAGAGAGGTCCTTGGGGGAGCCGGTGACATACAGCTTGTCCCCCACCCGGGGTACAAAGTCTCCGTTGGGGATGATCACCTCTCCCTTCCGCTCTGCGGCGGAGAAGAGGATCGACAGACTGCTGGCCCGACGGAAAAGGTCGGACAGAGGAATCCCCACCATAGGGTCTCCCTCCTGCACACGAATGCCCAGCATCTCCACCTTTCCCCGGAAGAAGGTGTCCACGTTGGCTGCGGCTGGGAAGCGGAGCAGCCGGGAAATCTCCAGGGCGGTGGCATATTCAGGGTTGATGACCGCGTCGATGTTCAGGTCCTTCTGCAGGGCGGGCAGGTCGTCGGTGTAGGCCAGGTCCCGAATGCGGGCGATGGTGAACTTGGCGCCCAGACGCTTGGCGGTGAGGGCGCAGAGCATGTTGACCTCATCCAGGTTGGTGGTGGCCAGGACCAGATCGGCATCCTCCACCCCGGCCTCCCGCAGCACGGAGGGAGCGGCGCCAGGGCCCTTGATACACATCACATCCAGGGTGTCGCTGGCCCGGTGGATGGCGGTGTCGTTTTGGTCGATGATGGTCACGTTGTGGTCTTCCCGGGAGAGATAGGCGGCCAAAGTGGAGCCCACCTTGCCCGCCCCGACGATAAGAATGTTCAAAGCAGATCCGCCTTTCCAAAAGCGGGAGGGAACCCGCTGAAATGAGAAAGTTGTCGCATAAAGATTGTATTATCATAGCACAGATAAGATTAAGAAGCAATTAAGAAGCTGTCCAATCTTTGGGCGGGAACGGGGGTTTTTCTTTGAAAAAGAGAAAAACTGTGTTATGATACAGAAGAGGTTGGGGTTTGCCCTGAGAAATGTGGAAGCAGGGGGGAAGGATTATGCATCAAATGGACTTGACGGAGGGCGTCATCTGGAAAAAATTGATCCTTTACGCCGGGCCGGTGGTGCTCTCTTCCCTGCTGCAGTCGGCCTACTCCATAACGGACTTGATTGTGGCCGGATGGTTTATTGGCAAGGATGGCATTTCCGCCATCAACAACGCCAGTCAGGTTATGATGATTTTAACCCAAATTATCATGGGAATTACCACCGGGGGCAACATTCTCATGGGGCAGTATTTTGGCAGCAAGGACCGGTCCAACCGGGTCAAGACGAATCGGACGATGTTCGGTTTCGCCCTGTCTGCGGGGGCGCTTCTGTCCGTGCTGCTCTTCCTGCTTAGCCGTCCCATTCTGGCGGCCCTCCGGGCGCCGGCGCTGGAGGAGGCTACGGCCTATCTCCAGGTGTGTTCCGCCGGTCTCATTGCCATCTTCGGATACAATGCCTTGGCGGCCATGCTCCGCTCTGTGGGCAACTCCAAGCAGCCCTTTTACTGTGTGGCCGTGACAGCGGGCTGCAACATTGCGCTGGACTGTCTGTTTATGGGGGGCTTCCGATGGGGCGTGCGGGGCGCGGCCCTGGCCACGGTGCTTGCCCAGTGGGCCAGCTTTGTGGTCTGCCTGGTGTATGTGCTGCGTCACCGGGACTTGTTTGGCCTGGTTCGGCGGCAGATTTCTTTCCACAAGGATAAGATGGTCCAGATTCTCAAGCTGGGGATTCCCTGCGCGGTGCAGATGACGGTGGTGGGGCTGTCCTGGCTGGCGATGACCTTTCTTATCAACGCCTACGGGGTGGAGGCCTCCGCGGCCAGCGGGATCTGCGCCAAGGTAAAGGACGTGGCTCTGCTGGTAACCATCGCCCTCTATACTGCGGCCACCACCATGGTGGCCCAGTGTCTGGGTGCAAAAAAGTTTGACCGGGCCAGCCGGGTGGTCCATGTGGCCATGCGCCTGTCCCTGGCGGTTACGGCGGTGCTCATTCTGGGGATTGAACTCCTGGCCCCGCAGATTCTGTCGGTGTTTCACCCCGACCAGGGGACCATGGAGATTGCCGTGAGGAATCTCCGCATTGAGATTTTAGGGCAGATTTTCTATGCCAGCTTTATGGTGTACAACGCCCTGCCCATGGGGGCGGGGCATACCATGTTTGCCTTGGGGTCCAGCCTGCTCAACTGCATTGTGGTCCGGGTGATCCTGGCCCTGATTTTGAACCATTTCTATGGCCTGGTGGGAATTTTCTGGGCCTGCGCCATCGCGCCGGCCTCCTCGGTGCCCCTGGGGTACCTCTATGAACGGACTGGGGTCTGGCGGCGGGCCTTGGTGCAGGGAGAGGAATCCTAAGGGAGTGGGGTGCGTGTCCGAAGGGGAAAGGTGTCAGAAAGATAGAACAGCTATCAAAAGGTGTACCTTTTGATAGCTGTTTTTGTTGGGATGATTTTATAACAAAATGGCAGAAAATGCAAGAGTTTTCTCCTGAAAAATTATCATTTTTGATTAAACAATCATGTCATTTCGCCAGATTGTCAACACTGTCAAAAGGTACACGTTTTGACAGCTGCAAAAATGGAGGAGGAAGCAATGAAAAAGAGAGGTTTATCGGTATTGCTATTGTTTTGCATGCTGCTGACGATGGTGCCGACTGTGGCAGTTGCGGCGGAGGAGGGGCCTGCGCCGGATATTCCCACAGGGGCGATCTATGTGTCGCAGGATGGTGTTGCAGACGGCGATGGCCAATCTGCCCAAAGCGCGTTGAAATTTGATGAAGCAATGGCCAATGCCAAAGATGGCAATGTGTTCGTCGTTGTCGGCACGGTAGAAATGGAGAACTGGACGACGCCGGAGAAAGATATTACGATCTGCGGCGCGAACGAGAACGCTGTATTAAAATTTGCCGGGTATTATGGCAAAGAAAATGTTTGGCTTTCGTTACAGGGAGATCTCACAGTTGAAAATTTGACCCTGGCATTCTCCAAGCAGCAATACGCACAAGCGAATGGCGGAGCGTCGCTTCCTACTTTTATTTTTGCAAACGGCCATACGCTTCACCTGACAGAGTCCTCTGTGATCGATACACCAGAATGGAAAAGCTCCCCCAATAGTTCCAGCTCCAATATGGTGAAGTCCTCGGTATACATTTTCGGTGGCGGCAACCGGGAGAACGATGTTACCGGCGACACGCATCTGATTTTGGAGATGCAACTTAAAAACGAAAAATCCATCGTATATGTCTATGGCGGCGGCCGATGCAGCGACGTATCCGGCAACACCAACGTCGAACTGAAAGGCGAAGGCGTTCATGTGTACTCCGTTGTCGGCGGCGGCCTGGTGGATGAGGATGAAGGGGCCGCAAATGTTGGCAAAAACACCAACATTACCATCAGCGGTGGCGCGTGGGCCGGCGATACCGAGGTATCTTCCTCTCAACCAGATAAGATTGCTGTTGCGGGCGGCGGCCACATTTTGAGCAATGATCCGAGCATGATCGGCACCAATTCTGATATTAAAACCGCGACGACCAACGTTGGCGGTGAGGTACATATTACTCTGAATGGAATCACCGGCAATTTGGTGGACTGTATTGTCGGCGGATGCTACGACGCGGGCAAGTCGAACGCAGAGAAGATTACGGGCACGACGGGGCCAGTCAAGATTGACATTGATAATTGCCGCTTTGAAAGCCAATTCCATCGTATTTTTGGCGGCGGATATGTTGCCTGGGGAGGGAACAACAGAGACATTCAGGTCAAAGGCAACGTTGAGATTACTGTGGACCATTCTACGGTACAGTATCTCTATGGCGGTGGCTGCGGTATCACAGCCGCATTGCCTCTGGTCACCGGCGATGTTAATATAACGCTGACAAACAGCATCGGCGCGGATTCAAACGGAGCCTATATGCATCGCGGTATCTTTGTCAGTGGGCAGAATAAAAACCAAGCTGGCGGAGACATGGTTCTGGGCAACGCAACGCTGACGCTGAATGAATGCAAGTGTAACTATATTCACGCCACCGGTGACGGCGCTGGTACCGCTAACAAGGTTGAGATTTTTGTTAATGGAGGAGGCTCTACCGAAAGTAACGCCGAATATATTTATAACAGCGATACTTCCTATGGTATTGCCCAACGACATCCTAATGCAACGGTTCATATCAGTGGCAATGTTCCGCTCACACAGTTGAGAGGCTTCCAGCACGTTAACATTACAAATGGCAGTACTTTGCAGCAATATAGTTCGGAAGAGACTCTTCTTGATAAGCATGACAGAGTATTGAATGAAAACGTGAACATGGGTGAAGGTGCTAAACTGAACCTCACTGGTTCTGGTAATGAAATCAGCGGCGCGTTTGATATGAAGAAAGACAGCACGCTGTATATTGCCGGTGCAAATTATTTTACTGTTGGCGGCACGGTAACAACGGCGGATGGCGTAACATTTGAAACGGATGAAAATGGTGAAACGACTGGCTACGATCGTCCTATCCGTGATGGCCGTGTATTTCTGTATTCCAAGACTGCCCACGATGTTGGCGGTACATTCTTTGCTTTCCCGCAGGGTACGACTATCAGCCCTCAGCTTGTGGCAGAGGATAGCACCGCTCTACTCGTGGCCAAGCATCAGTGGAAGCTGGCCGCCAAGCCCTTTATCCTCAAGCCAATCGAGCTGACCAAGTACATCGCGGGCGGCGAGCACAACCACGATGATCCAACAGCTTCCAACTGCTTCCCTGATCCGCGCTTTGTTGGCTTGGATGAGGATGCAGAGATCAAAGTGAATGGCAATGTTTGGAACAAGTCTGAGCACCATGGCCAATATCCGTTCGTAATCAACTATTACGATAAAGATGGCACCCTGCTGGAAGATGACCACAAGCCGGGCACCTATGTTGCCAAAGTGGAGCCGAGCGATGGAATTAAGCTTACCAATATTACGATCAATGGCTGCAAGATCAAGACAGAAGACAGTCTGCTGCACATCCGCAATGTTTCCGACGTAGCTGGTATTGAGAATATCGATCAGTTCGCCAGCGCGATTCAGTCCGGCGAGCCGACCGGCGCGGTAAAGGACGCGACCGCGGTGATTCCGGATAGCACGAACTACCTGGTAAACAACCTTGCGGGCCAGATACCGAACGCAGACGCGGATATTCGTCTGCTCCACGACGAATTGCTCAGTGCTGCGGCGGCGGAAGACCCCTTTATGAAAGTATTGCAGCAGCGTCTGGAGGGCACACTGGAGGGTGCGACAACAAGTGATGTCAAGGTAGAGGCCGACCCCAACCGCCAGTACGCCATGAAATACCTGGACCTGATTGACGCCAACGACAGCAACCTGCTGGTTTGCGCCCAGGGGGCGTATGACATTTATCTGCCCTATCCTGCGGGAACCGACCAGAACACGGAATTTGCGCTCTATCGTTTCGACGACCTGAACCGCACCTATACCCAGGCAGACAGCGGAGAAGGCGCGCTGGACAATATTAAAAAGACTTCCATTCGGAAAGTTGAGGTCACGAATGAGAAAGCAGGGATCAAGTTTACCGTGCCTGCCGATTTTGCCAGTGAGAAAAATTACTCCATCGGTGCCATGGCGCTGACCTGGGTGAAGGAATCTTCGGGGGGCGGTGTGACCACCCGGTATACCCTGTCCTATGACTCCAACGGGGGCATGCAGTACAAAGACGAACGGTACGTCAGAAATACTGTGGTCCAACTGGACAAGGTGCCCACCCGGGAGGGGTATACCTTCACCGGCTGGTATGCCGACAAGGAACTGACCCAGGCCATCACGGAGATCAAGATGACCTCGAACAAAACGGTCTACGCCGGTTGGGAAGAGACGGATGTCCCCGGCATGCTCAATGGAGAGGACCACTACGCTTATGTGGTGGGCTATGAGGACGGCACAGTGCGCCCCGGCGGGAACATCAGCCGGGCCGAAGTGGCCACCATCTTCTTCCGGCTGCTCCAGGACCAGGTGCGCCAGGAGAACCTGACCACTGACAGCGCCTTTGCTGACGTTGGCGCCGGTGACTGGTACAACACGGCCATCTCCACCATGGCGGAGCTGGGCATCTTGAGGGGCCGGACCCCGGATACCTTCGTCCCCAATGCCCCTATCACCCGGGCGGAATTCGCGGCCATCTGCGCCCGGTTTGACACCGGGGAGAACGCGGACGGCGCCACCTTCCCCGATCTGGCGGGCCACTGGGCCAAGGAGGAAGTGGAACGGGCGGTGTCCCTGGGCTGGATTATGGGCTATGAGGACAACACCTTCCGGCCGGACAAGGCCATCACCCGGGCTGAGGCGGTGACCATGATCAACCGCGTCCTCCAGCGCAATCCCCAGAGCCCCGAGGTCCTGCTGAAGGACATGGTTACCTGGCCGGACAACCAGGACCCCAGCCAGTGGTACTACCTGGCCATCCAGGAGGCCACCAACAGCCACGACTATGAACGCACCACAGGCATCTATGAGACCTGGATCCAGCTGCGGGAGACCCCCGACTGGTCCCAGTATGAATAATCAATCAGGGTTTTGCGGCGAAGAAAACCGAAAGAGCCCCCAGCGCCAGAAGGGCGCTGGGGGCTCTTTCACGGTTAGAGAGGGACTATCCCCGTGCCGGGGAAACCCATTCCATCAGTTGTTCCACGGAGACAGACTGGTTCATGTTGTAGCGGTGCAAGCCCAGCAGAGACTGGGGCTGCCCCTTGATGAGGGTATTGGTGCCCTCCTCGGTGGTGAAGGAGATGTCAAAGCCGTTTTCCAGCAAGGTGACCTGGGCAAGGGAATTGTACCGGCCGCTGGGATAGGCGATAACGTGGACGTTTTCTTCCCCCGTGCCGTTCTGAATGGCCTGCCGGATTTTTTGACAGTCGGCGGAGAGGGATGCCCGGTAGTCCGCCTCCGATTCCCCCTCTAAGGGCAGGATGGTCTCCCGGGGCTGGTCTGTGGACTCGTAGGGGCCCCACTGGTGCATGTCATAGGTGTGGCTCTGCAGGGAGATCACCCCGGAGGCCACCATCTCCGCCCCCTGCTCGTAGGAGAAGTGGGGGGTAATGGGGTACGCGGTGTCTTTGTAGTGCTCGGTATTTCCCGTGGTGGCCCCCACCATAAAGATGGTGGCCACCATGCCGTACTTTTCCAAAATGGGCCAGGCATATTCGTAGTTGCTCAGGTAGCCGTCGTCAAAGGTGATGACGATGGGCTTGTCCGGCAGGGCCTTGCCCTGGTTCACATAGGCGGCCAAGTCGTCCGGGAAAACGGCGGTGTAGCCTGCCTGGGCCAGGGCGGCGATCTGGGCCTCGAAGAGCGCGGGGGTCATGGCGGTGGAGTCGTTGCCCTCCTGGTCGATGTGGTGGTACATGAGCACGGGAACCTCCGCGGTATAGGACTGTGCGGCCAGAGGCGCGGCCTGGGCCATGTCCGCAAGGTGCTCCTGGACGTTGTCCGAGGTGACATAGACACCGAAGTCATCGGGAATGTACAGGGAGTCATCCCCGAATATCCGGGCCAGAGCCATCTCACCCACGCAGTTGCGGAAGTGGGTCTCGTCGTAGAAGTACCGGGGTTCAAAGCTGACCGAGCTGTAAGAGAAATCCCAGTAGGGTGTGACCTGGGCCAGACGGGTGTAAAAGTCGGCCACTTGGTCCCAGGAAAAATAGTCCATGTAATCCGCGTACACCGGGGCGCAGAGGACAATGAGGTTGATCCCGTTCTCCTGGCACAGGTCCCGGATGCGGGTCAGACTCTCCAGGGTTCCGGTGATGGCCTCCTCGTTGGTGGTGTTGGTGGCCTCAGGGTAGTTGGCGAAAACGGGATATGCCTCCAGGTATCGGTCCATATTTCCGATGGGCTCGGCATCCCGTACTTTTTTGTCGTAGGCGCCGGTAACAGGGTCAAAGACATCGAAGGTCTGGGTGAGGTAGGTGTCCTTCCGCAGGGCCTTCAGCTTGTCCAGACTGTGGCGGGGGTCCATGAAGAGGTATTTGGACAAAAACGCGGCGGCGTTTTTCCCTGTGGTCTCCGGGGGCATGGCGTAGGACAGAGGGTCTGGCTCGGTGTTGTAGTCTTTCGCGTTGTCCAGATAGACGTTGACCACCAGATTTTTGACTTCATAGTTCTCCACCAGGTAGAACGCCTGCTCTTCCACATCCAGCATGTCCGCACCGTACATAATCATGTTGTAAAAGCTGGCGTCCAGGTAGGAATTGAGGGACTCTACCGGGAAGGAGCTGGTGGAGGAACAGCCTAAAATATAGGAGTCATAGTCCTGGTGATGGTCTTTCAGATAGGTGATTTTGGCGGTGCGGGGGTTTATGGTCATCTCGTAGGAGGGCCACTCCAGGGACTTATGGGAAAAGACCCCAAAGGGGTCCACCCAGTAGTTGAACCCGACCACGGCAGCCCCCAGCAACAGAACCGTAGCCAGAAAACAGGCCAGCCATCGTTTGGAATCCATGGGAACCTCCTGTTGTTAGAATTGCTTGTAGATAAAATCCGAGGAGATGTAGTCGGCCCGCAGCACGCCGAAGCAGAACAGGACCACCAGCGGCACCAGAATGGCCACCCATTGCAGGAAGGGGGACTGCCGTTCCAGCATGGGACGGATGGGGCCTTTTTTCTCCTGATACCATTCGGCCAGCAGCAGGGTAGCCACGCCCAAAAAGAGGATCAGAAAGTCTCCGCCGCCGAGTCCCAGGGTCATCAGGGTGCCGTTCCAAAGGTCGGGCAGGTTGGGGTGGAGAAAGGTCTCCTTCACCATCCAAACCGCGGTGAGGAACCGGGGCGCCCGGGTGATGTACCGGCCGAAAAAGACCAAAAGATTGGTGCGGACCAGCTGGAACAGATGCCAGCCTTTGGACTTGTCGTTGATACGTAGGGCCTGCTTCCAGCGCAAAAAATACGGGGCCAGCAGCAGGGAAAGGGTGATGATTCCGCCGTTCCAGAAGCCGAAGGCCACATACCGCCAGTTGGCGCCGTGCCAGATGCCGATGACAAAATAGACCAGGAAAGTGGCCAGGGAGGTGGGGAGAATTTTCCCCAGCTTGCCCTTCAGATGCTTCCGGGTGAACTTGCCCAGCTTGCCAAAGGGCTTGGACAGGGAGAGAGGGTAGAAGAGGTAGTCCCGCATCCAGGCCCCCAATGTGATGTGCCAGCGCCGCCAGAAGTCGGTCAGGGAGGTGGAGAACAGAGGGCGGCGAAAGTTCTCCGCCAGGTCGATGCCGAACAGCCTGGCCACCCCACGGGTGATGTCAATGCCGCCGGAGAAATCCCCGTACAGCTGAATACAGTAGAAGAGAACACCCACCGCGAGAATGCTGCCGCTGTAAGACCAGGGGTCGTCCAGCACGGTGTTCACCAGCACGGCGGCCCGGTCCGCAATCACCATCTTTTTGAAATACCCCCAAAGGATCAGCTGGATGCCGTACTTTAGATCGGTGTAATCCAAACTGCGCCGGGCAAAGAGCTGGGGCGCCAGGTCGTTGAACCGGCTGATGGGACCCTGAACCATCTGGGGGAAGAAGGAGACAAAGAGAAGAAGTTTGGCGAAGTTCTTCTCTGGCGCGTACTTGTCCCGGTAGACGTCGATGACGTAGCCCACAGACTGGAACATGAAAAAGGAGATGCCCAGGGGCAGAACCAGCTCAGACAGGGGGATTTGGGTCCCGGGGCGGAGCTGGTCGGCCAGGGGCTGGAAGAGGTCCGCGGTGAAGTTCCAGTATTTCAGCACATAGAGCAGGCCAAAGTTCGCCAGGCAGGCGACCAGAACCACAGCCCGGCGATAGGGTTTGTATCGCGCGGTGATCGCCTTTTTCTCCTCTTTGGGGGCGGCCCGGCGCAGGTCATTGAACCGCCCCAGGAGAAGCCCCGACCCATAGACGATGACAGCGGTGTAGAAGACATAGAGGACGGTCTTGCCCCCGCCCACACAGTAGAAAACCATGCTGGCCGCCAGCAGGGCCATCCACTGGACGCGCTGGGGCAGCAGGTAATACGCCGCCACCGACAGGGCCACCAGGACCAGAAAGGGGAGTGTGGTAAAGGACATGGTTACGCTTTTCGGGCCTGGATCAGGGCCAGAATGGCCTCCACAGAGTTAAAATTCTCGGGGACCAGGTCATCCACCGTGATTTCCACGTCAAAGACGTCTTTGATCTCAGAGACAATGGTGACAATGTCCAGGGATTCCAGAATTTCGTCGTCTACCAAGGCGGTTTCAGCCTCAAAGTCCACGCCGGGCACTGCCTCGGTCAAGATTTGGAGAAGTTCTTCTTTCATGGTTTCATACCTTCTTTCTCAGGATAGCACAGCACAACGGAGCGGCGTCCGTCCGGGACGAAGCCCCGCCGCTGATAGGCGGTTTGGGCGGCCAAATCGTCAGAGCGGGTCCACACAACACTTTTGACACCGCCGATGGCACGGAGATACCCGTCCAGCAGAGGGCGGGTGCGCCCGGTGCCCCGGAGATCGGATCGGACCGCCAAATGACGGATTTCTCCGGTGTTCCCTACCAGGGAAAAGTGGAGCAGACCTGTGATCGCGCCCCCTTCCTCCAAGGTGAGTACACGGCCCTGGCGCAGGTCCCGGTCCAGTTCTTCCCGGTTGGGAAGGCAGCCGGTCAGGGGGGAGAAATTGGACTGCAAAAAGGCCTGCACAGAGGAGAGCGCCTCCGGCGCCGGGGTAGAAAGGGGGAGAGCCGGCTCTCCCGTCTCTCCCGCGGGGCGGGAGAGACGAAGCCGCTCCAGCACAGGGACAAAGCCCTGGGCGGTCAGATAGGAGACGGTCTCCCGAAGTCCTGTGTCCCGGGGGCGGAAAGCCACTTCGGTGACGGTGGGAGGGGGCAGCTCCGCGCCCAGGGGAACGGTCAGATCCCCCAGATAAAAGGTGAGGCGGGTGTGGTCCCCCCGGTCCCGCAGCAGCAGCAGCCCCGCCGGGGTGGCCTGCGCCCGAAGGGTGCCGGCGGCAATGGCCGGTCCATATTCCTCTGGGCTGACCATGGTGTTGGTCCGCACGCCCCGGTGGAAGTGTCCGGTGACCAGTCGGGCCAGGTCCTCATAGGCGGTGATCGTTTCCATGAATCCATTCCTCTTTCAGCTTGGGCCGGTCGATTTTTCCGTTGGGATTGTGGGGCATCACCGCCACCTTATGGTAGAGATTGGGCACCATATACCGGGGCAGGCTGGCCCGGGCCAGCTTGGCGATGTCCTTGCTCTCCTGGCTGCCGGTGTAGATACAGTGAATCCGGTCTCTTTCCGGGTCAAACAGGCAGGCCACCTCTTCCATGGAGGGGATGCTGTTGAGCACGGTCTCGATCTCACCCAGCTCGATGCGGTACCCCATGTGCTTGATCTGGCCGTCCTGTCGGGTCAGGAAGGTGAACAGACCTGCTTCGTCCATCACCGCCAGGTCGCCGGTTCGGTAGATAAGATCGGGGTAGTTGGGGTTGCGGGGGTCCTGAATAAAAGCCGACCGGGTCTTGTCCCACTGGCCAAAATATCCCTTGGCCAGACCGATGCCCCGGACGCAGAGCTCCCCCGGCTGTCCTGGGGGCACGGGCTGGAGGTGCTCATCCAGGAGAAAGACCTCTTTGTTGGCGCAGGCCCGGCCGATGGGAATTCTCTCGCCGTCGGCGAATTCCCGCTGGATGGGGTACCAGGTACAGTCCACAGTGACTTCCGTGGGGCCGTACAGGTTGGTGTACTGCACCGCTGGCAGGGCGGCCCGCCAGCGGTTGAGCTGCTTGGCCTGAAGGGCCTCTCCACCCAGAATGACGGTACGCAGGTGGGAGGGAACCTTTTTCTCCAGCACGCCGGAGTTGGCCACCAGATGGAAAGCGGAGGTGGCCCACACCAGGGCGGTGACCTTCTTTTCCTCCAGGAAATCCATGAGGAGGGTGGGGAAGAGGAAATCCTTCTTGGGAATGATGTGGGTGGTGGCCCCGCATTTCAGCGTCAGATAGATGTCCTTTACAGACAGGTCAAAGTAGAAGGGGGCCTGATTGCCCATCACGTCCTGGTGGGTAAACTGACAGGCGTCGGCCATCCACTCGGTGAAGTCAATGACGCTGCGGTGGGCGATGACGATCCCCTTGGGGGTGCCGGTGGAGCCGGAGGTGAAAATGGCGTACACCGGGTCGATGTCCAGCACCCGCCCCCGGCGGGCATCCAGCAGGGCGTCCTGGGGGGGATGGGCAAATCCCTCCTCCGCACACAGCACCGGGCACAGGTCCGCCAGGGCCTGGGCCAGGGTCTCCTCCCCGGCGGGGTAGACCAGCGCGGCAGGGGAGAGGGTCTCCAGAATCCCCCGCAGCCGGGGCAGAGGCATTTGAAGGTCCAGGGGGACATAGAAATGTCCGGCTTCCAACACCCCAAAGAAGGCGGCCAGGTTGGCCGCGGTGTGGTTGACCAGCACCGCCACGGGCCGGTTGTGCTGGGGACCCAGATCGGCCAACGCGGTGCCCAGGCCCCGGGCGCAGGCCCGCAGCTGGCCGAAGGTGAAGGAACGGGCTTCATCGGCAAAAGCCAATTTATGGGGGAACCGGGCGGCCGAGGAGTCCAAATAGTCTAAAACGTTTTTCTGCAGCATCTCAGGAGCCTCCCAAAAGGAGAACAACCGTTCTGGGATGAAAACGATCTACCAGAAGGTGTTCAGACTGAATTGCTTTTAAGACATCATATCATACCATATTCTACACAAAAGCGCAAGAACCTTCCCCTCCGGGACCCGGAGGGGAAGGAAAGAGAAGGCTATTTCCTCCCATACAGAAGGCCCACGTCAGAGAGCATCCACGGGGCCTGCACATAGCGGGGAATAAAACCCTGCCGCTCCACATGGGGGATGTAATGGAGCTCCTGCACCCCTGCCTGCCGAAGCTGGGACAAAAAGTCCGTCATGTCTCCGTACAAGGATTCCTTCTCAAAGAGGTCCTGGAAGGCGAAGCAGCCCCCTTTCTTGACCACCCGCAGGGCTTCCCGTACCACCTCACGCTTGTCCGGCTGGGTGCGGACCTCATGGAAGACAAAGTTGCTGACGGCGGCCTCGAAGGTTTCGTCGGGGAAGGCCAGGTGGGCGGCGTCCCCCTTTTGGAAGCGAACCCGGTGGGAGACCCCTTCGGCGGCGGCGTTCTGCTGGCACTGTTCCTTGGCGTAGCTCCACGCCGCGCCCCAGTAGTCCACCCCCACCAGGCTGGCGTTGGGAAACCGTTTGGCGCAGCGGATGGTGAGGGCGCCGGAGCCGCAGCCGATGTCCAGCAGGGTGCCCCGGCCGTCCCAGGGCAGATGGTCCGTCAAATACTGGTGGACCTGTCCCATGAGACCGCCCCGGTTGAAGTCGAACAGAACGCGGCAGCGAAGCATGTACAGCCAGAGTATCACGGCGGCGGCCAGCAATCCCCCCACAAGGAGCGTAAGTGCCGTGGGGCCATCCAGAACAATCAGCAGGACTTCGCCCGCCAGAAGCGCACCGGCTATGGCGGCCAGCCTTTTCATGAGGGCCAGGGGGACCCAGTTCCCATAGTCTGTTTTCTTCTGATCCATGTGTGTTCCTCCTTAGATAACGGTTGTTATGTTTTGTTATGTAAAAAGCCCGGAGCATTCGCTCCGGGCTTTAGCCTTTGCTGTTTTTTTGTAAGAAAGCGATCAGAGACCGAAAACCGCCGTCGGCGTAAATTCCGGTCTGTTGGGTCAGCCGCAGCACATGTTCCATAGAATACTCTCCCTTGAGCAGTTCCAGAGTTCCCTTCATCCGCATTTCCACCAAAATCCGGATCAGTTCCGCATCCGCGTCCGGTGCGCCGTACCGGTGAAAAAACAGGGAAAAGGCGGACCGCATCGTGTCATACAGTTCCTCTCGAAAGGACGCATATCGCGTCCCCTTGGCCCCTTCCAGCAGGAGCAGGGCCTCCTCCCGGTGGCGGTACAGAAAGGCCATGAAGCGGAGGTCGCAGTCGGGGCCAGTGTCTGGGTGTTCCAATTCCTCCGAGGCCAGTTCATGTCCCAGCTGGGTCAGTTGTTGGGCAGTGTCCTGTACGATCTGGGCGAACAAATCCTCCTTGTTTTGGAAGAAAAAATAGACCGCTCCCGTGGTCACCCCGGCAGCCCCGCAGATGCGGCGCAGGGAGGCGTGCTCAAACCCCCGGGAGAGAAACTCCGCCTTGGCGCAGCGCAGCAGGCGCTGTCTGGTCTGCTGATCTTGTTCCCCCATCGGCGGCCTCCTCTTTTAGATGGTTTGCGTTTGCTAACCATTATACTACGATCCCATCCCAAAGGCAAGGGGGATGGGGAAAAATCGAAGGGGCTGCCCACGTCAAGAGGACAGCCCTTTGCGGGCCAAACGGGCGTTGACACCCTGCCTGGCCAAAGTGTAGAGAACGGAACAGAGGGGAACGGCCAGCAGCATGCCCGCCAGCCCAAAGGCGTTGCCGCCCACCGTCACCGCGGCCAGGACCCAGATCCCGGGCAGCCCCACGGACTTGCCCACCACCCGGGGGTAGATGAGGTTGCCCTCCAGCTGCTGGAGAATGACGAAGAAGAGGATAAACCACAGGGCTTTTATGGGACTGACCAGAAGAATCAGGAAAGCCCCGATGCCCACCCCGATGAAGGCGCCGAAGATGGGGATGAGGGCGGTGAAGCCCACCAGGACCGAGATCACCCCGGCATAGGGCAGGCGGAAGATCAGCATACCCAGGAAGCACAGGGTGCCCAGAATAACCGCCTCTGTGAGCTGGCCGGTGACAAAATTGGAGAAGGTCCGGTTGGTCATGCGGGCCACGTCGGTGATCCAGTGGGCCCATTTTTCCGAGAAGAGAGCCCGGACCACCTTTTTCGCCTGACCGGTCAGAGTCTCTTTCTGGGCCAGCAGATAGAGGGAGAAGGCGAGGGCAAGCACCAGGTTGACCACCAGAGAGAAGATGGAGGAGGTGATGCCGATGGTGGTGTTGAGAAAATCCTCTCCATACTTGGAGAGAAAGGAGGTGATGTTGTTTTGCAGCTCTGCGGAATTGAGCGAGAATTCCGGCAGCTGAATGGAGTGGGCCTCCAGAAAACCCGCCAGGTTGTTCCACCAGTGCTCCAGATGGGTCAGCCGGCTGGGGAGCAGGCTGACAAAGTTTACCACGCTGTCCTTCAGGGCAGGGACCACAATGAAGAAGATGGCGAAGACAACCCCCACCAGCAGCAGAGTGCTCACCAGCAGGCACACCGGCCGCTGGGCCCGTTTTTGCCGGGGGCCGTACCGTTTTCCCCAGGCGCGCCGCCAACCCCGTTCCACGGGGCGGAGAATGACATTGAGCAGAAAGGCCAGACAGCCGCCCAGCAGAAAGGGCAGGAAGATGGAAAAGACCGTGGAAAGCATCTGTCCGGCCTGCCCAGGGTGGTTGAGCCCCCAATAGAGCAGCAGCCCGAAGGCGATGAGCAGGGCTATCCGCTTCATGTTTTTCTTGTTTAAGTCCATCGGAACACCGTCCTCTCCTATGGTGGGCCATTTTACAGGAAATGGTTGGAAAAGTCAATCCTTTGGGAGCGGAACCTGGGGAATGCCCAGGGAAGAGAGAAAGAAAACAGCCCTAACCGTTTGGTTAGGGCTGTTTGGTGCGCGAGGCGGGACTTGAACCCGCACGTGCGTATTGCACACTAGAACCTGAATCTAGCGAGTCTGCCAATTCCACCACTCGCGCGTTGTTTGCTCTGTCGGAGTTCCGTGTCTCGTTCAGTGCGAGACTTATAATACCATAGGGGTGGGCAGCTGTCAAGGGATTTTTTCGACTTTTTTCAGATTTTTTGGAAAAAGTTTTCCGCCCCGGGCGGACCGGGCCCGCCCGGGGCGGAGAGAGGGAATCGCTTCCTTACTTGGTTCCGAAAATCCGGTCCCCGGCGTCCCCCAGGCCGGGGACGATGTAGCCGTGGTCGTTGAGCTGGTCGTCCACCGCGGCCACGTAGATCTCCACATCAGGGTGGTCCTTCCGTACCCGGGCGATGCCCTCGGGGGCGGCCAGGATGTTCATCAGCTTGATGTTTTTCACGCCGTACTCCTTGACAAAGGAGATGGCGGCGGAGGCGGAGCCGCCGGTGGCCAGCATGGGGTCCAGGATGATGACGTCCCGATCGGCGATGTCCGTGGGCATTTTGCAGTAGTATTTCACAGGCTCCAGGGTGTCCGGGTCCCGAAACAGGCCGATGTGCCCCACTTTGGCGGAGGGGATGAGGGTGAGGATGCCCTCCACCATGCCCAGCCCCGCCCGGAGAACGGGGACAATGGCCAGCTTTTTACCGGCCAGCTGGTAGGTCACCGCCTTGGCCACGGGGGTCTGCACCTCCACAGCCTGGAGGGGGAGGTTCCGGGTGGCGTCATAGCACATGAGGGTGGCGATTTCGCAGACAATCTCCCGAAAATCCTTGACCCCGGTGGTCTCATCCCGCAGGATGGAGAGCTTGTGCTGCAGCAGGGGGTGATCCAATACGTGTACCATTTCCATTTGTTCCATTTCTCCCTTTCTATTTATTGTGGATGGGGCGTCTGGGCGGCCTGCTCCCGTTCCAGTCGTTCCCGCTCCGCCTGAGACAGCCGGTGATAAACCGGCACAAGCTGCGCGGGGGAGAGCGTCTGGCCGGCCTGGGCCAGCGCCAGGGCCTGACGGGCCACCCCCCAGGCGCTCTGCATCCGCAGATTGGGGGGGGCCAAAACAGCGGGGATGCCCGCGGCGGTCAACGCGTCATAGCAGAGCTGGGCGCCGTCCCCCACCACCAGTTGAGGGGTTTGGGTCCCTGCCAGCTCCTGAACCAGGTCGTCCAGAGAGATGGCCCGGTCCGGCGTCAGGCGGCGGGGGCACTGCCCATCCACCTGAAACCGGGCGTTGTAGATTTGATGCCGGCGGGCATCCATGGCGGCGCAGACCTGGCCGGAGAACCCAGCCAGGTTCCAGGCCATGGACTCCAAGGTGGAGCAGCCGGCGCAGGGGCGCTGGGCGGCCCAGGCCAGCCCTTTGGCGGTGGCAACCCCGATGCGCAGCCCGGTAAAGGACCCGGGGCCCGCCGCCACGGCGATGAGGTCCAGGTCCGCCGGGGTGAGGGAGCAGCCCTGAAGCAGGTGCTCCACCATGGGCAGCAGGGTTTGGCTGTGGGTCAGGCCGCTGTTTTGGAAGGCCTGGGCAATGAGGGTTTCGTCCTCGCACAGGGCGGCGGAGGCCGCCACGGCGGAGGATTCCAAAGCTAAGATTTTCACAGGATGAGACCCGTCCTTTCCCTTGGTTTGGGGGGTCACCATCCGGGTCCCCGGATGGTGAGAATCCGCTGGTTCGTCTCTGCCCCCCGGCGGATGTCCACGTAGATGGTGTCCGGTTCCAGCGCCTCCTGGATGGTTTCACTCCACTCCACCGCGCAGACGCCGCCCCGGCGGAGAAAATCCTCCCAGCCGATGTCAAACAGGTCATCGGCGTCCCGCAGGCGGTACATGTCAAAGTGGAACAGAGGCAGGGTGCCGCCCTCATACTCGTTGACGATGGTGAAGGTGGGGCTGGTCACCCGCTGGGAAATGCCCAGGCCCTGGGCCATGCCCCGGACAAAGGCGGTCTTTCCCGCCCCCAGGTCGCCGGTGAAGGCCACCACAGCACCCGGGGCCAGCCGCTGGGCCATCTCCCGGCCGATGGCCTCGGTTTCCTGTTCGCTTGCTGAATATCGTTCCATGGCAGTTCCGTTCCTTTCCTGGCGGCCATGGGGGACGCCAGTAGATTGAGGGTATTTTATCATAAAATGAGCAAAGTTGCACCCCTCTGCGACAAAATTTATTGCCAGTTCAGGGTATGATGAAGGGAGAAACGACCCGCTGGGGGACAAGCCCCGGGAGAATGGGAAGGGAGGCGTGTGCCGTGGGACGAAAAAAGCGGGAGTGGCCGCTGTTTTTTCTCTGCCTCAGTGCGGCGCTGTATGGCCTGGCGCTGATTTTCAGCGCCACCCGGTATGAGGAAACCCTCCATGGCTTGGTGGGAAAGCAGGCTGTGGCGCTGGGGGGAGGGGTTGTCCTGTGCCTGCTTCTGTCCGTGCTGGATGTGAGAAAGCTGCTGGAGAAGTTGTGGTGGCTGCTGCCTGTGGTCAATGTGGGGCTTCTGCTCCTGCTGGTCCCCCTGGGCAATGACGACGGAACCGGGAACAAGAGCTGGATCTCCCTGCCCGGGGGCGGATTCAATTTGCAGCCGGCGGAGGTGGTCAAAATCTCCTTTCTGCTCCTGCTGGCTCTTCAGCTGAGAAAGCTGGGGGAGAAGGGATTGAACCGGCCCAAGGCGGTGTTTCTGCTGCTGCTCCATGTCCTGGCCCTGTGCGCGCTGCTCTATGGGGTGTCCGGGGACATTGGCATGGTGGCGGTCTATCTGGCGGTCTACCTGGTGATGCTCTGGTCGGCGGGGGTTCATCCCCTCTGGCTCCTGGGGGAGGTGGCCGCGGGCGTGGGAGCGGTGGTTTTGCTCTGGCCCCGGCTGCCGGAGTATGTACGCATGCGGTTTTTGGTGGTGTTCGACCATGGGCTGGACCCCTTGGGAAAGGGATTCCAGCAGGAGCGCAGCCTGCTGGCCATTGGTTCGGGCCAGGTCACGGGCCAGGGATACCTCCAGGGGACCCAGACCCAGAGCCCCTCCCCGTCGGCCCTGCCCGCCCGGCACACGGATTTCATTTTTTCCGTGGCGGGGGAGGAGCTGGGCCTGGTGGGCTGCCTGCTGATCCTGGCCCTGCTGGGGGCCATTCTGTTTCGCTGCGTCTGGCTGGCTCACCGAAGCCGGGACCCGCTGTTTGCCGCGGTGGCCATGGGCGTGGCGGGCGTCTTTGGCGCGCAGACGATTTTGAACATTGGCATGTGTCTGTACGTGGCCCCTGTGGTGGGGGTGACGCTGCCCTTTTTCAGCTACGGCGGGTCCTCCCTGCTCACCGCCTTCGGCGGGGTGGGGATTGTCATGTCCATGAAACAGGAGAAGCTGGGAGGAAGCGGCAATTGGCCGGGCGCATAAGCCCCCGGGCCGGGGACAGACTAAGGACAACTTTCCAAAGAGGAGGTCATTCCAATGGCACAGTCCCGTTTTTCCCGGCGGCTGGGGTTCCTGGTGATCCTCGCCGCCCTTTCCTTTTCCATGGTCCTGCCGGCGTTTGCGCTGTTTGACCAGGACGATACCGCGAGGGGAGACCAGTCCCTGCCCATCGCGGAGAACTTTTCCTTGACCACCTACCGTGATGTGGCGGTCAGTGGGACCTTTTCCGCGGTGGACCCGGAAGGGGACCCCTTGACCTTCCGGGTGACCAAAAACCCTGCCCGGGGGGCCATCACCTTTGCCGAGGAGGGCTCGGCCCGCTTCACCTATACCCCCTATGAGAACAAGACGGGGAAGGACTCCTTCACCTATGTGGCAGAGGATGGGGAGGGGAATGTTTCCCAGCCCGCAGTGGTTTCGATCAAGATTCAGAAGCCGGATACCAAGGTCACGTATTCCGACATGGCCGGCAACCCCGCCCACAAGGCGGCCATTGCCCTGGCGGAGCGGGATATTTTTGTGGGGGAACAGATGGGGGAGACCTGGTTCTTCCGGCCGGAGGCCCCTGTGACCCGGGAGGAGTTTTTGGCCATGGCCATGGACGTGGTGGGGCTGGAGACCCTTCCCGAGGCCACCATGACCGGCTTTGCCGACGACGATAGTATTTCCGTCTGGGCCAAGCCCTATGTGGCCTCAGCCCTTCGGGCCGGGATGGTCCAGGGAAGCGGCGGGGACGGCGACGGGGCGGAATTCGCTCCTGACCGGGTGATTACCCAGACGGAGGCGGCGGTGATGCTCAACCGCCTGCTCCAGGTCTCTGACGTGGCGGCCACGGGGGCCTTGTCCCAGGACGCGGCCCCCGCCTGGGCCTACCAGTCCGTGGTCAATCTGGAGGCCGTGGGGGTTTTGAACCCGGAGGAGGACGGGTCTCTGTCCCTCAGCCCGTCCCTTACCCGGGCCCAGGCGGCGGAAATGCTTCTCTCGGCCCTGGAAGTGCTGGACTTTCGGGACAGGATTTGGTAAACTAAACCTGTGAACGTCTTTGCCTACGGACGCGGAGCCCAGCAACCAGGGCTCCGCGTCCTGCCCAAGAAAGAGAGCACGCCATGGAGCAAGCTGTGATCCATTCACCCTTAGGCCCTCTGACCCTGTTCGCGGAAGACGACCACCTGACTGCCCTGGTCTATGGGGACTATGGCAGTTATGACGACCTGCCTCTCTTCCGAGAGGCAAAGCGCCAGTTGGAAGCGTATTTCGCCGGTCAGCGGCAAGCGTTTTCCCTCCCCCTCAACCCGGATGGAACGGCATTCCAGCGCCGGGTTTGGCAGAGCCTGTGCGATATCCCATACGGAAGGGTAATCTCCTACCGGGAGCTGGCGGCCCAAGTGGGGTCTCCCCGGGCGTTCCAGGCGGTGGGACAGGCCAACGGGAGGAACCCCCTGCCCATTCTCATCCCCTGCCACCGGGTCATCGCCGCGGACGGAACCCTGGGCGGCTATTCCAGCGGAGTGGAGCGCAAGCGGTTTCTGCTGAGGCTGGAAGGGCTCTCCATCCCAGAGTCCAAACCGCCCAGACGGGTGGGAAAACGGGGGGTGAGAGCCCGGTGAGACGTTGCCCTACATCCCGCCCTGCCGGCCTTCTCTCAGGGGAGAGGCGTCTGGCAGGCTTCCCAAGTGAAAAACCCCTGTCCCAGGCCAAACGGTGCCTGGGACAGGGGTTTGCTGTTTTCGAAATGGAAAGAGACAGAAAGGAGACAGGGGCACCTTTGGGGATTAACGTGTGCCTGTCAGGTGGTAGCCCGCTCGCTCGACTTTCTGCTTTACTTGCTCATCATCCAGGGATTCGGCGTATGACACGGTCAAAAGCCCCTTTTTCAGGTCAACCTTGCCGGCCGCGCCTTTGATGTCGTTGACGGCTTCTTCGACCCGGACTTTGCAGTGCTCGCAGTGCATGCCCTCCACCTGGAAGGTCTTTTGTCCGGCCACATGGGACAGCTTCTTTTTCCGGGGCTTGTAATCTCCGCCGCCGCAGCAGCCGCCGCCCTTGCCGCGGAAGTGACGGACGGTAGACCAGAGCCCGATGGCGACAACCACGACGACAAGGACGAGAAGGATGATATTTTCCGTTCCCATTGCAGTGCCTCCTTTTTGGGGGAAGGGGATGCGGCCCCAAGGCGCACATCCCCTTCCGTCAATGGATCAATGTTTCTTCTTGTGTTTGGTCTCTTGGCCATGTCCGCCGCAGTGTCCTGTGCACTGTCTGCCATACGGGCAGCCGATGCAGACTTCCCCCCGTTTTTTGGCCCGATACAGGTAAAACAGGATTCCGCCGATGATGCAGACCAAGATGGCCACAATGATGACGTCTACCATAACTTTACCGGCTCATGGCAGCCTGATTGCCGGCCAGGGCATAGTCCTCTTTGATCTTCCGATTGGTTCTGTGGACCATGCAGACGATGACAGCGGCCATAATCAGGACAGCGATCAAACCAGCCACAGCGGCGCCGACGTTCAGCGTGGAGGGGGCGGTCACCAGGGTGCCGATGGTGTAGACCAGGTAGGCCACCGTGTAGCCTGTGCACAGCTGCAGGCCGATGCCGGCCCAGACCCACTTGCCGCTCTTCATCTCGGAGTTCATGGCGCCGATGGCGGCGAAGCAAGGCGGTGTATACAGGTTGAACATGAGGTAAGCCAGGGCGGCGACTTTGGTGATGGCGATGACGCCGGCAATCTCAGCGCCCGTGCCCTCCAGCATCGCCAGCTCATCGGTGTCAATCAGGTTCTCCAGACCCACGAAGCAGACGGCCAGGGTGCCCACCACGTTCTCCTTGGCGATGAAGCCGGTGACGGCGGCGGCGGCCAGCTGCCAGCTGAGGACGCCCACGATGGGCACCAGCAGATAGGCGAAGGGGCCGGCGATGGAGGCCAGGATGGAGGAGTCCGCTGTCTCTGCCACCTGGAAGCTCCAGTCGAAGGTCTGCATCACCTGCACCACGGTGTTGCACAGCAGGATGATGGTGGCGGCCTTTTTGATGTAAGCCCAGCCGCGGTTGCACATGGACTTAAAGGCGCCCCACAGGGAGGGGGCCTTGTATTCCGGCAGCTCCATGATGAAGAAGGACTTTCTGGCCTTGTAGCCGGCGATCTTGTTCACCAGCAGAGCGCCCAGGAAGATCAGAACGATGCCGGTGGCATACATCACGAAGCTCACCCAGCCGGCTCCGTCGAAGAAAGCGCCGGCAAACAGCGCGATCACGGGGATCTTTGCGCCGCAGGGCATGAAGGGGGAGAGCATGGCGGTGGCCCGGCGCTCCCGGTCGTTGCGGATGGTACGGCTGGCCATGATGCCGGGGACAGCGCAGCCGGTGGTGATGACAAAGGGAATGACGGACTTGCCGGACAGACCCACCTTCTTGAAGATGGGGTCCAGCACCACGGCGGCACGGGACATGTAGCCGCAGTCCTCCAGCAGGGCGATCAGGAAGTACATGACCATGACCAGAGGCAGGAAGCCGATAACGGCGGACACGCCGCCGATGACACCGTCCACCAGCAAGGCGGACAGCAAGGGGTTGGCATTCTCCAGCAGGGTGCCCACCCAGGCCTGGAAGGTCTCCAGCCAGGCCACCAGGGTGTCGGCGATGAGGGGGCCGACCCAGGCCTGGGAAATCTGGAAGACCAGGAACATGATGCCGGCAAAGATGAGGATGCCCGCCACCGGGTTGGTGAGGACAGCGTCGATCCGGTCGTCGGAATTCTTATCCTTGGTCAGCACCTTCCGGGTCTCTACCTTGGAGACGATTTTGTTGACGAAATCAAACCGCTCCCGGTCGGCATTTTCCACCGCCTTTTTGTCGGTCAGATCAATGTTTCCCTCGCTGTATGGGGCGAGCTGGCTCTCGTTGGCCCGGGCCACGGCGGTCTCCACCACGGTCTTCAGGCCCTCTGCGGAGGTGGAAACGGTCCGGATGACCGGACAGCCCAGCTTGGCCGACAGGGCGTCCACGTCGATCTTGGT
Source organism: Evtepia gabavorous (assembly GCF_003425665.1). Taxonomy (GTDB): domain Bacteria; phylum Bacillota; class Clostridia; order Oscillospirales; family Oscillospiraceae; genus Evtepia; species Evtepia gabavorous. Next base: position 6,775 of record NZ_QQRQ01000015.1, on the reverse strand, counting down.
GTCCTTTTTCTCGTTGATGTCGCTCTTATTCAGGGCCACCACCACGGGAATGCCCAGCTCCAGCAGCTGTGTGGTGAAGAACAGGCTGCGGCTGAGGTTTGTGGCGTCCACAATGTTGATGATCACATCGGGATTTTCGTGCTTTACGTAGGCGCTGGTGATGCTCTCCTCACTGGTGAAGGGAGACATGGAATAGGCGCCGGGCAGGTCCACAGCGATCAGCTGCTCCTCCCCGCCGTAATAGGCTTTTTTGATGGGGTGTTCCTTTTTCTCTACCGTGACACCCGCCCAGTTGCCCACCTTTTCGTTCCTGCCTGTTAGGGCATTGTACATGGTGGTCTTACCGGAGTTCGGGTTGCCCGTCAAGGCAATTCTCATGACAGATTCCTCCCGTGTCGTTTGTTGGATTTGACTCTCTCTCGGATGCGCATACCTATTATAAATTAGCAAAAGCTAACTTATAGCGAAAAGAAGAAGACGCACAACAACGCCCAACGCTCAAATGATGATGGCGTCGGCCAATTGATGGTCAATGTTGTAGCGTCCGTCTTTGATGGAGACAATACAGCCGCCTTTCAAATGGGAGACCACGGTAATATGTTCTCCGCTGTAGCAGCCCAGGGAAAATAAAAAGGCATTCAAATCCTCGTCCTCCGTGTCAATTTGGCGGACGACATACTCCTTACCTTCTACTGCATCTCTTAAATTCATTTTATCACCATTAAAAATATAATAATCGGGTCATGCTCCGGCCGCGAACTGCCGGCTGACTTGTGAAGCAAAGAGAAGTAATTAGCTCTAACTAATTGCTTGCATAGTATATCTCCTCTTTCGGAGTTTGTCAACCCTAACTTTCAAAAAAGCAAGGAAAAAACATAGTTCTGAGCGGCGTGTTTTATGGGTATTTTTATAAGAAAAAATCCACGCCCGCGCAAGGGCGCGGGCGTGGATGGAACGGCAGGTTCCGTTATTTCATGAGCAGATACAGCACGGCCTTTTGGGCGTGGAGGCGGTTTTCCGCCTCGTCGAAGATCTCGTCGGCGTGGGACTCAAAGACCGCTGCGGTGATCTCCTCTCCCCGGTGGGCGGGCAGGCAGTGCTGGACCATGGCGCCGGGATGGGCGGCGGCCATAACGGCGTCGTTGATTTGATAGCCCTCAAAGACCAGCTTACGCTGGCTGGACTCGCCCTCCTGTCCCATGGAGGCCCACACGTCGGTGTACAGGACGTCGGCGTCCTTGGCGGCGGCCAGGATGTCCGGGGTGCACTGGAGCATGCCGGGATACTGCTGGGCAAAGTCCAGAACGGCAGGGTCCGGGCGGTAGGCATCGGGGCAGGCGATGGACACCGTCATGCCGCACTTGAGGCCGCCCACGATGAGGGAGTTTGCCATGTTGTTGCCATCACCGATGTAGCACAGCTTCAGGCCGGCCAGCTTGCCCTTGTGCTCCCGGATGGTCATGAGATCAGCCAGCACCTGGCAGGGGTGGCAGAAGTCGGTCAGACCGTTGATCACGGGGATGGAGGCGTATTTGGCCAGGGTCTCCACCTCTTCCTGGGCAAAGGTGCGGATCATGATGCCATCACAGAACCGGGAGAGCACCCGGGCGGTGTCCTCCACCGGCTCGTTGCGGCCGATCTGGCTGTCCTTGTCGGAGAGGTAAATGGCGTTGCCCCCCAGCTGGTACATGCCGGTCTCAAAGGAGACCCGGGTGCGGGTGGAGCTCTTCTCAAAGATCATGGCCAGGGTTTTCCCGGCCAGGAAGGGGTGCTGGATGCCCGCTTTTTTCATGGCCTTGAGCTGGTCGGCGGTGTCTAAAATGGTGAGAATGTCCTGGCTGGACAGGTCCAGCAGCTTCAGCAGGTCTTTTTTCATGGATGTGTTCTCCTTTTTCTCTTATCCCATGAGGGTCTGCTTCAGAATGGCCAGGCCCTCGTCCATTTCCTCCTTGGTGATGACCAGGGGCGGCAGCAGGCGCAGCCGGTCCCCGGCGGTGAGGCACAGCAGGCCGTGGTCGATGAGCAGGGCGGCCAGTTCCTTGTTGGTCCGGGGGCCCTTTACATCAATGCCCAGCATGAGGCCCAGGCCCACAACATCCCCCAGTTCCGGGCTGCCGATGGCCTGGATGCCCGCCCGGAGGTAGGCGCCCTTCTCCCGGACCTGGTCCAGGAAGGGCTGGTCCATGGTCTCCAGCACCGCCAGGCCCGCGGCAGTGGAGACGGGGTTGGCTCCGAAGGTGGAGCCGTGGGTTCCAGGGGTAAGGACCCCGGCGCACTTCTCGTTGGTGAGGATACCACCCAAGGGCAGGCCGCCGGCGATCCCCTTGGCGAAGGAGACCACATCCGGCTGGATGCCGAACTGCTGGAAGGCGAACAGGCTGCCGGTGCGGCCGATGCCGGTCTGGACCTCGTCCACCAGCAGCAGCCAGTCCTTCTCCCGGCACAGGGCGGCCAGGGACTGGACCATGGAGACCTCCAGGGGGCGCAGGCCGCCCTCCCCCTGGATGAGTTCTACCATGACCGCGCACACGTCGTCCCCCGCCTGGGCCTGGATGCTCTCCAGAGTGGGGTCGGCGTAGCGGAAGGCCTCGTTGAAAGGGAAGAAATAGTTGTGATAGCTCTCCTGCCCGGTGGCGGTGAGGGTGGTGATGGTCCGCCCATGGAAGGAGCGGTTCAGGGTGAGAATGGTGCTGCGGCCCTTGCCGTACTTATCGAAGCTGTACTTCCGGGCCACTTTGATCATGGCCTCGTTGGCCTCCGCCCCGGAGTTGCCGAAAAAGACCTTGTCCATTCCGCTGCGGGTGCACAGCTGCTGGGCCAGCAAGGTCCCGGGCTGGGTATAAAACAGATTGGAGATATGCCCCAGCTTCCCAATCTGCTCTGTAATGGCGGCCATCCACTTGGGGTTGCCATATCCCAGGGAATTAACCCCGATGCCGCTGGTAAAGTCGATGTATTTCCGCCCCGACAGACTGTACAGGGTGGCGCCCTGCCCGTGGTCAATGTCCACTGGAAACCGCCCATAGGTATGCATCACATAGGTCTCATCCAGGGCCTTCAATTCTGCAAAGGTCACAATCCCCACACTCCTTTCCTCTTACAAAAAGCCTCGCAGAGTTTCCCGCCCCGCAGGGTGGGAAAGAATTTCTAATCCATGTTTTCCCCGGCTTCGCCGGGAAAAACATACTTCTCAGCCGCAAGTGTGCGGCCCCAGAGGGGCCGTGCGCGCAGTCGGCTGTCGTCTCCCCATTTTGGGAGCCAAGCGCAGCGGGTCCCAAAATTCTTCTTTCACTCCCACAGCATCGTCCCAATTCCCTGATGGGACAGCATCTCAGTGAGGATGGAGTGGGGAATCCGTCCATCTAAAATATGGGTGCGGTGGACCCCGTGTTCCAGGGCGTTGACACAGCACTGGATTTTGGGAATCATCCCACCGCCGATAACCCCGCTGGAGAGCAGGGAGGGGACCTCCTCCAGGCGGATCTGCCGGATCAGGGTGCTGTCATCCTTGGGGTCCCGGAGCACGCCGCGGACATCGGTGAGGAGAATGAGCTTCTCCGCCCCCAGGGAGATGGCCAGCTCGGCGGCCGCCGTATCGGCGTTGATGTTGTAGGCGGTGTCGTTGTCAATGCCCAGGGCCACGGTGGAAATCACGGGGATGTAGCCGCAGCTGAGGGCGTCGTTGACCACCTGAGGGGCCACCTTGACGATCTTACCCACCAGGCCGTACTTCTCGTCCAGCTTCTTGGCCTGGAAGAGGGCCCCGTCCAGGCCGCACAGGCCGATGGCCTTGCCTCCCAGATTGTTGATGATGGAGACCAGGTGCTTGTTCACCTTGCCGCAGAGGACCTGCTGGACGATGTCCATGGTCTCCTCGTCGGTGTACCGCAGGCCGTCCACGAACCGGGACTGCTTGCCCACCTTTTCCAGCATGTGGCCGATCTCCGGCCCGCCGCCGTGGACCATCACCACGCGGACGCCCACCAGGTGGAGCAGGATGATGTCGCTGATCACCGCGCTGCGGAGCTCCTCGGAGATCATGGCGTTGCCGCCGTACTTGATGACAATGGTCTTTCCGTACCATTTTTGAATGTAGGGCAGCGCCTCCACCAGGACGGTGGAGCGCTCCATATAATTGTTCATGTCCATGGGAGAGTCCTCTCTTTTGGGATTAGCTGCGGTAGTCGCCGTTGATTTTCACGTAGTCGTAGGTCAGGTCACAGCCCCAGCAGGAGCAGGTGGCGCTGCCGCTGGTGAGGGTCACCTGGATGACCACCTCGTCCTCCGACAGGACCCGCTTGGCCAGTGCCTCGTCGAAGGCCACCCCTTGCCCTCCGGCGCACACCAGCAGTTCTCCTGCCCGGGAGAGGAACTTCACCTCCACGTCCTTGGGATCAAACTGCGCCCCGGAATAGCCGATGGCGCACAGCACCCGCCCCCAGTTGGCGTCGGTGCCGAAAACGGCGCATTTCACCAGGGGAGAGCGGACCACGGCCTTGGCCATCTGCTCGGCCTGCTCCTCGGTCTCGGCCCCCATCACGGTGCAGGTGATGAGCCGGCCGGCGCCCTCGCCATCGCTGGCGATCATCTTGGCCTCGTACTCGCAGACGTGGCGCAGGGCGGCAAAGAAAATGTCGTAGTCCTCCCCGGGACCGGTGATGGCGGGGTTGCCCGCCAGGCCGTTGGCCAGAACGACGCAGGTGTCGTTGGTGGAGGTGTCCCCGTCCACGGTGATGCGGTTAAAGGTCTTGGTGACCACCTGGCGGAGCATGTCCTGCAGGAGGGCCCCGTCAATGGCGCAGTCGGTGGTGATGCCGCAGAGCATGGTGCCCATGTTGGGGTGGATCATGCCGGAGCCCTTGGCGATGGCCCCGATGGTGACGGTTTTGCCCCCCAGCTCCACGGTGACGGCGATCTCCTTCACCTTCAGGTCGGTGGTGAGGATGGCGTGGGCGGCGTCCAGGGAGGCCTGGGGGGTGTCCGCCAGAGCGGCGACCAGGGAGGGAACCCCCTTCTCAATGGCCTGGATGTTCAGCTCCACACCGATGATGCCGGTGGAGCAGACGGCGAAGTCCTGGGGCCGCAGGCCGGTGGCGGCAGCGGCGGCCTGGGCCATCCGCTGGGCGTTCTCCCTGCCCTTGGGGGCGCAGGCGTTGGCGTTGCCGCTGTCAAAAATGATCCCCCGGGCCTGGTGGTCGGCCAGGTGCTCCTTGGTGAGGATCACCGGGTCGGCCTTGACCACATTGCGGGTATACGTGCCCGCGGCAGCGCAGGGGACGGAGGAGAGGATCATGGCCAGGTCCTTTTTGTCAGGCTGGGGCGTGGTGAAGTTGTCTTTGATGCCGCAGTGGATGCCCGCGGCCTGAAAACCCTTGGGGGCGGTGACACCGCCGGTGATAATGTTCATAACAGAAAAACCTCCTTGGTGAGAATGGTGTAGAAAAGCATAGGGAAGTGAGCCCCTCTCGGCCGGTTATTCTAAACCGGCGGTCTCCGCAAAACCCAGCATCAGATTCATATTTTGGACCGCCGCGCCGGAGGCCCCTTTGCCTAAGTTGTCAAAGAGAGCGGTCACAGTGGTTTGCGCTTCGTGACCGCAGACGATCAATCGCAGCTGGTTGGTGCCCACCAGGGTGTCAGAGTAGATCACAGGCTCATCTCCGCCAAAAGGCGCCACGGAGACAAAGGTTTGCCCCGCATAATAGCTGGACAGCGCCTGGTGGATCTCTTGGGCGGTGGGGCGGCCGGGCAGGGTGTCGTTGCGGAGCAGGACGGTGGTGGCCATGCCCTGGATATAGTCCCCCAGGATGGGGTGGAAGACCGGCGGGGCGGCCAGACCGCAGACGTGGACCATCTCCGGCAGATGCTTGTGGTGGAGATTGGTGCCGTAGATGCGGGCGGAGGCGTGCCGGGGGTCCCGATGGGGGTCCTGATACTCCGCGATGAGCTTCTTGCCCCCACCGGAGTAACCGGTCAGGGAGTAGGCGCACAGGGGATGGTCCGGGGGAATCAGACCCAACTGGACCAGGGGATACACGGAGGCAATGAAGCCAGATGCGTGGCAGCCCGGGTTGGCCACCCGCTTAGAACAGACGATCCTCGCCCGATGGTGGGGGGAGAGCTCAGGAAACCCGTAGTCCCAACCAGGGGCGGTGCGGTGGGCGGTGGAGGCGTCGATCACCCGGGTGTTGGGATTGTCAATCATGGCCACCGCCTCCCGGGCCGCCTCGTCGGGCAGGCACAGGAAGACCAGGTCGGCGGCGTTGAGGCATTTCTTCCGTTCCGCCGGGTCCTTGCGCTTTTCCTCGTCAATGAGAAGAAGCTCGATATCCTGGCGGGGGGTCAGCCGGTCGTAGATTTGCAGGCCGGTGGTGCCCTCCCGTCCGTCGATGAAAATCACAGGTTTCATGCTTCACGCTCCTGGATAAACTGCTTGAGGTGTTCCATTTGGACTTTCACTGCCTCCGGAGCCGGTCCGCCGTAGACCTTCCGTCCTTCCACACAAGTTTCTAAGGAGAGGGCGTCGTAGACGTCGGCCTGGAAATAGGGGGAGACCTTTTGATACTCCTCCAGGGGGAGGGTCTCCAGGGAGTGGCCGGTGTCCATACAGTGCCCCACCAGCTTGCCCACGATGCCGTAGGCTTCCCGGAAGGGCATGCCCTTTTTGGCCAGGTAGTCGGCGCAGTCGGTGGCGGAGATAAAACCGCCGTTGGCGGCCCGGCGCATGTTGGCCCGGTTGACCGTGAGGGTGTCGATCATGGCGGTGAAGACGGGC